>JAPPMB010000006.1 GCA_028819255.1 Bryobacterales bacterium
TCACGGGCCGGAATTTCCAAATCCCTTACGAACGCTTATACGAATGCCATTGGCGTCCCCGGGGAGTGAGACACATGGGACTCAATGCGATCCTGAACCGGTCTGGCCACTGCCCGAATTCGCGTACAGCAGGATCCGGCGGGAGCGGGCCAGGAAGGTGGACGAGCGGAACCGCCTGGAGGGCAAAGTGCGAACGCGCTCCAATGGCCGGCCGCCATTCTCCGTCTTGAGCCAAGCGGCCAAAGGCTGCGACCGCCGACAGGCGCAGCGCTTCCAGTTCATGCAGGTGCCAGCCTGCCCACCTGCTCCGTCCCCGCGGTCTGGCGCGGCCCTAGCCCGCGCGGCGGCAAAGTGCAATTGGAGCGTGTCCGGTGGGCTGATTCCCCCCAGCGGGGCCAACGGTGGTCGCGGAAGGAGACCGAAACGTTCTCTTACTGGGCGGCGTCCCTGTTCAAGTGCCCTTCGAAGAGTCCTTCCAAGCGAGCCATGCGCTCACGGAGGTCGGCGACATCTTCCTGCAATACGCGAATGTCGGAGTTCATGCGCGATTGCCCACTTAGGATCAATCCGCCAAGAGTTGCGGTGAGGGCTGCAAGGGCGACGCCTACGGAGACAACCGCAATGATCAATCCCTTGCCGTTCACTTGCCTAATGCTAGCATCGGTGTTCTGGCAAGAAAGGGTGTCGCGATCACTCTTGCGTTATTCGACCGCTCTCGGGAACTGTCGGCGAAACCGCTTCATTTGAGCCTCTTCCGCAAGACTAATGGGCTGGAAGCGAGTTTCTCCGCTTCCGGCAGCACGGTTCCGTCACAGGCGTCCGGCGGCTGCGCCATCGTGCTTCAGGTCGCGTTGAGGATTGGGCGAGACCGGAAGGGGGCGGCGTCAGCCGTGCGCCCAAGGCGGTCCTCGGCGTGTGCCGGAGCCGGATCCGTGCGCGGTCGGGGCGGCGGTGTCTTGGGGCGGGAATACGCGTCAGCGGAAGGGTTCTCTACGTCCGGCACGCACGAGGTCCCTAAGCATAGCGGGCGTCGCTGCCTGACATTGGATTCGGGCGTTGCCCCCGGAATGGAGAAGGCTGCTCGCGGAAATGCATCCGCCCAACGGACATGAGGCTTCCTTGCGGGAACCCGCAAACGGGTGCAAATAGTGGATCGTTGAGCTTCACGCTGGCCGCTGCTCCCCCAGAGGACACCTCGGACACGGCCCCGCTTGGCTGTCGGAGCGGACTGCAGCCCTCCCAAGGAGCCAGCCCAGCAGCTTCAGTCGAGAGAACTTCGTTCCGAGGACCGGACTGGCCGAGCGGACACCGACAGTCACAGTCTGGAGGTGTCAGTGAGCGCCAGACTGTAGTGATCCCGACCAATGAACCCGCTCGGCGACGAATCGTGCGAAGGCACCGACGTCCTGATCAATACTCGCGCCGTCCAGGGCGTTCAGGTACTCCGCCCGATCCTCAACACGAATGACTGTCCATGGATGGCCCCCGGAGGCCAGCATGGTGTTCATCAGGAACCGAGCCATGCGTCCGTTCCCGTCCGGATAAGGATGCACATAACCCATGAGCCAATGCCCTAGGACGGCTCTGACACCTGGTACCGGCTCGCTCCTCAGCAATTCGAACACCGTAGCCATGGCATCGCCGACCACTTCCCAGCGGGGCGGCACATACCGTGAAGTGCGAATGTACACCGTGTCGTTGCGATAGCCCGCGAGAGCGGATGCCGGGATCAAGCCCGCCGCCACACATGGCCGGAAGAGTTCCCGGTGCCATTCGCGGTGGCTCCCTTGCACAAGGTCCGCAGGCTCCGCTCCGGCAATGATCCTCGCGATGTCTCGCTTAACGAGTTGAAACGCCTGCCAGTACCCTCGCGCGGCCAATGCGTCCCGGTCCGCCCGGTCTGTGTCGTTGTCGTCCGAGTTCCAGTTCCCGGAGGCGACGCGCGCGATCAATTCCGGCGACACGCGATAACCCTCGATCGACAACGAGTGATAGGCGTCGCTTTGGTAGACGCCATCGATGATCTCCAGATAGGTGCCAGGGTTGTCCGGCAGCCCCGGAGGGTCTGGGAACGACCTGAGGACATCCGCCCGCATGGTCTCCCACATGGCCTCGATTCGGCTGGCTATCGGAGGCGCACGTCTGGTCACCGTCAATGCGCCGGCCCGCCCGTCCGGCGCGAAGGGGTCCCTTTCCCGGACGTCGTATCCGGCTGCCCTCATGGCGCTCAGGATTTCATCCGCATCGTCTTCCCGGCCGATCCTTCGGCACGCCCCTGCCAGCCGGCCGGCAACGACCGAGCGCCCGGCTTCCAGCAGACAACGCAAGATTTCCGAGATGTCGGTGACATTGGCGAGAACTACACGGGTCTCGACCGGATTGCGACCAATGAACCTCTCCGAGATGCGCACGAGGGCCGCGGACGGCGAATACAGGCGCAAACCGTCTCGTTCGGTGAGGTCCGAAGCGCGCGGCTGATCTCTCACCTTCAGGTCGAAGAGCGACGTTCCGAACGGCAGTTCGATCTTGTTGTTCGCCCCGTTCGGACTATGCACGACCACCAGTGCGGGAATGACCGTGTTGTCGGCATGCAGCAGGAGGGACTGCTCGGGCGAGAGACGCCATCTCCCTTGGAACCGAGCATCGCAGTAGCGAGCGCAGAACTCCCAGAACGACGCGTACCACGGAGTGCTGTCGCCGGCGCGTGTGCCCGGGTCCGAAGAAACCAGCCAGCCCTTCATGACGTTCCGCAAGAAGCCGTTCCGCATCAGACGCTCCCGGTGGACGCGGGTGAGCTCTTTCGACTCGAACACGCGCCGCCCGTCGTGCTGAAGCCTTCTGAGGACGGCCAGTGAAGCGGCGAGCTTTTCGTTCGGTGTGGGCATGCAGCGCACTTCCCTGTGTATGCTTACAAGTGTATAATGTTGCGGAACAACAAGTTCTTCCTGTCGTAGCATTCCAAGTGAATAGTGCTGTACAGGCATGAGTGGATTCCGCTCCGCAGGCCCGCCCACAGGTTGGGGAGGCTGGCGGTGGCTTGGCGGAACCAGTTCAGCAGGGAACCAGGGACTGGGAATCGAGAGTCCGAATCAGGTCCCGCCGCGTGCAAGAAGCAAGACCCGACTGAACCGTGTGCGCGGTCCAGTCTCCGAAGACGACCATCGGCGCTGACGAGACCCAACTTGAGCGATGCTGAGTCGCTGACCACGTCCCGCGGCGATTCGATGTAGAATCGCAAATGCGGAAGCGAGCAATCCGGCTGCCCGGACGGGCGGGCCCCTTGTGGGGCACCTCTGAAAGATAAGACCCCTCTCGTCTTTCGTCTCCGTATTGAATCGAGTGGCGAATTCCGGCAACTGTCCTGAACCCGACCGGGCTTCCCGCTGCACCGTCGATGTCGCGGACAGGCTTCTGGCTGTCAGCTCTGCCACGGTACACCCGCAATCGCGCGGCCTCATCGTCCCCGGGGTGGCCCGCGAACACAAGATCCGCGGGCAACATGACAGCGGTCGCCGAGTACGCCAGATGGCCTGACATGACGGAAGTCACACGAATCGTGACGTCATTCCGGCAGGGCAAAAGTGAATACGGCGTGACCTGACGCGACAGTCACATACTGCTTGCCGTCAGCCTCGTATGTGATGGGGGACGCTGCGATCTGTCCGCCTAGATAACGCTCCCACAGCATCTCTCCGCTGGTGGCGTCAATGGCGTAGAAGTACCCCTCCCTGCTGCCCGAGAACAGGACATTGCTGGCGGTCGTCAGCAGACCCGAGTCGGTGACATCGGTCATGGAAAACTCCCAGACCATCTCGCCGGTGAGCGGGTTCAGTGCTCGAATCGCACCATACCCGTCATCCTCGGTGTAGTTCATGAAGCGACGGCGCGATGTCGCCGAAACAGGACTCCGGGGCGACCCGCCGAGATAGCGGGTGCCGGGCTCGTACTCCTGCTCCCACTTGAAGTAAACCGAGTAGTACCCCTCCCACACGGGAAGGTAGAACAGCTCCGTGACCGGGCTGAACGACGGAGCGTACCAGTTCGTCGCGCCCTGCACTCCCGGCCAGGTCTTGGTTCCCTCGCTGCTGGGTCCCTGCCCAGGAATCTTCACCGGGCGTCCATCCTCGTCCAGGCCCGCCGCCCAGGTCTGCTTCACGAACGCCTTGCCGAGCAGAAACTCCCCGGTCTCCCGGTCCAGCACGTAGTAGAACCCGTTTCGATTCCCCCACAGCATCAGCTTGCGGGGACTACCCTCCCAGTCCATGTCGACCAGGACCGGGATCTGCACCGCGTCCCAGTCCCATTCGTCGTGCGGCGTGAACTGGAAGTGCCAGCGCAGCTTTCCGGTGTCCGGATCGAGAGCGATTACGGAGTCCGTGTAGAGGTTGTCGCCCGGCCGCACGTCCGGGTTCCAGTCGGGCGCGGGGTTCCCGACGCCCCAATAGGTGAGGTTGAGGTCCGGGTCGTAGGATCCCGTGAGCCAGATCGAGCCGCCCCCGGTCTTCCAAGCGTCGTTCTCCCAGGTCTCGTGTCCTGGTTCGCCGGGGCCGGGAATCGTGTAGAAACGCCACTCCTCCTCGCCGGTCTCGGCATCGTAGGCAGCAAGATAGCCGCGGATGCCGAACTCCCCGCCGGCCGTGCCCACGATGACCTTTCCGTTGATGATCAGCGGCGCCACCGTGAGCGCGTAGCCCTTCTCGTAGTCTTCGACAACCGTGGTCTGCCAGACCTTGTTCCCCGTCTTGGCATCGACCGCGATGAGTTTCGCATCGAGGGTGCCCCAGTAGAGAGTCTCGCCGAGGATGGCTGGCCCGCGGTTGACGCGGCCGCAGCACGGATAGATCCGCGTCGGCAGCTCGTGCTCGAACACCCAGAATTCACGTCCGGTCCGGGGGTCGAGCGCGACCAGCTTGTTGGGCGGCTCGGTCAGATACATCACGCCGTCCACCACCAGCGGCGTGGTCTGGAACTTGTCGGTGGAGGCGGCCTGATAGACCCATTCCAGTTCGAGATCGGCGACGTTGGTGAGGTGCACTCCCTTGAGGCCGCTGTGGTGCTGGCTGAAGTAGGTCCCGTTGTAGGTCAGCCAGTTGTGCGGTTCGGAAGCCGCCTGCTCCAGGCGGCGCTGGTCCACCTGGGCTCCAAGGCCGGTCGCGGCCAAGACCGCAAGAATCCAGAAACGCATCGAAATAGCATAGCCAACCGCAGCGAGGCACCCGCTTCCACCGGACACCACTACAATGGCGCTGTTGTGCGGGCGGTGATCCAGCGTGTCAGCTATGCGGAGGTCGTGATCGACGGTAGGTCGGAGGCCCGGATAGAGGACGGTCTCCTGGCGCTGGTGGGCGTTGGGGGCAACGACACGTCCAAGGACGCCGCCTATCTCGCGGCCAAGACTGCGGGCTTGCGGATTTTTGAAGGGGACAACGGCAGGATGACGAAGTCGGTCCGCGATGTCGGGGGCGAGATCCTCGCCGTCCCGCAGTTCACGCTCTACGGAGACGTGAGGCGGGGCCTGCGCCCCAGCTTCGACGGCGCGGCACCCCCGGCTGCGGCGAAGCGACTCTACGACGAGTATCTCGATCGACTGCGGGCGGAGAACCTGACGGTCAAGACCGGCGTGTTCCGTGCAATGATGCGGGTCGCCCTTGCGAACGAGGGGCCGGTCACAATCCTGTTGGACTCGACGAAGCTGCTGTAGGAACACACACCGAGTCCCGGCCGCCCGGTTTGGGTTCGCGGCCAGTCAGCGCTCTACGATGTTCGGTAGCGACTTCCGGTTGACAAGGGAGCAAGACGGAGGGGTGGACAGAACAGGTGTCTGCCCTTGCGCAAACCGAACATTGAATCTGGCTGCCGGACGCAGCGGTTCCCAGAGGACATCGATCCCGTGGCTGGCCCAGGCGCATTCTCCGACGCAGACTGGGCATGCGAAGTCGCATCGGGCCGGATACGCCCACGCTCGCACTTACCGGGCGTTCCACATCCTGGCGCGCCCATCCGGAAGCTCTTGGAAGCGGCCAGTAGCTCGGGGAATCCCGGTGACCTGGGGAACTCGCAACGCGCGAAGGAGATACCGTTTTGAGGCCGGGCCGGAACCGGCTGTCCGGTCGCGACGGAACGTCAAATCAACCGATCGAGGCGCAGCTGGGAGTCAGCGCATGGCTCAGCCCCTTGGCTGACGGGCCACTGCGCCTTGCGATGGAGAGACTCGCCCTTAGGATTCGTGGCCCGTCCAAGTGGCACGAGCCGTGACGCTCCGCAGTCGCTCCTCCAGTGCCCGTATCCGCTCCTCCGCGATCCGCAACCGTCGCTCGGCTTCCTTCAGGTCGCCGGTGAACTCGTTCCCTGTGTCCGGGTCCCGGAATACCACCACCGTCGCCCCGTCCTGCCTGAGGCTGCGCAGATCCAACGCCAGCACTTCGCTCCGTAGCCAGATGCCCCTGCCCTCGCGCTCCACGGCTTCCACCGGGCCGAACCGCCCCCCGCTCGCCGCGTAGCCCTCCAGTGGCCTCCCCATCAGGGACCCTTGTGGATCCAGCCGCCAGTACTCGCGCACCCCGATCCGGGCGTACTCCGTCGCCTTGTGCCGGGCGTCGTTCTCCGCCGTCGACGGTGACGCCACCTCCAGCACGAAGTCCGGCGCCTTGCCGTCCTCCCAGACCCTGAACGAGCTGCGGTCCCCGCCGCGGCCGACGCCGAACACCACCTGCAGGTCCGGCTGCAGGCGCGCCCTGTTGTTGCCGCGCTGGTAGTACACCACCAGCTCCATGGCCACGAGCACGTCCTTGCGCCCCCTGAAGTGGCTGTCCAACGCCACCTTGGCCCGGCTGACCGCGTCGCCGTGCCAGACGCTCTGGGCGATCCAGCGCCCCTCCGGGTACTCGACGCCGTCGGGCTCCGGCAGCGCCGCATCCCGGGCATCCGTGGCTGCAGAGGGGAATCGCTTCGTGATCGTGGCCGTGGCCGGCATGTCGGGCCTGAGGCCGCGCGGGCGGCCTTCCTTCCCATCCTACTCCAGCCCAAGTGCGTCCGATGCCACCGAACTGAGGCCGCCCGGCCTCCCCACCGGCATTCGATCGCACCTGCGAGCACGAGCTGGGGCCCCTGGAGGAACGGCAAATGGGACGGTGCTCTTGGAGGATCGTAAGCCTGCCTGCACCTATTCCGGCACGGCCCAAGGGTTACGAGGGTGAACAAGTGAGCCAGCGCCTCGTCGAGGATCTCTGCCGGGCGGCCGCACAGCGGCACCCGGCGCTTGCGCTCTAATCTTCGTGCGCGTGGTCAGGACGGTCCGAATGCGACCGGCCGTGTCAATCTCGGTCCGCTCGCCGTCGCGCACCTGATGGGAAACCGAACCCAAGCGGCGCACACACCAGTTCGGAAGTCGGCGCCAGCTCGGGTTGCTCAGCAAGCCCACCTCGCCGACATGGTGTGAAGCGATGTGCGAGCGCCGGCACGGTTGCCGTGCGTCGCGGCCTCGAAGGCCTCCCCCGATGCTCGATCCCGGCGTGAGAACCGAGGACCGCCGTGACATCTTGCCCGAGTCGCCGGTCGCCTTGTTGGAACGACGGGGCCACACTGAGCATGGCGACGGATCTCAGGCTCTGGAAATTGGCGACGAGGCTTCACACGGACTCGCCGGAGCCGCGCGCCCCCCCGAACAAGTCGACCAGCAGCCCCAGCTTTTCGGAGACCTCCTCCGCGACGGCCTCCGCGTCTACGAAGGTGACCAGCCGGTGCAGGTCGCGCTTCCGCAGCAACATGGCGTGGCCCATCTTGTCGGCCAGCCGCCGAAAGAACTCCTCGGCAAAGTCGCTCAGCTTGAGCTGTTCGGTTCTGGCTTCCCACAACAGCCGCGCCGCATCGGGATTCATTCCCTTCCACGTCTGAAAGTCACGTTCGCGGTCATCGAACACCCTCTCCAGCACCAGTTCGTCGAGAACTTCGTTGGTTTCGTCTCGAGTCGGTTTGAAGAGCGGCGTGTCTCGGTATGCGTGAGCCGTGTATGCCCGGAGAACCTCGGGGCTGACGATGTAGTTCTCGATCTCGTACCGTTTCCAATAGGACGTGATCAGGCCTCCGTTCTCGGAATCCTCCCGCAGGCGTCCGTTGCGGTCACGGATCGCCAGCCCCTTCAGCTTCGGCAGCATCGGCCGAAGCGCAAAGAAGTGTCGGTCGGGGCTGAACCCGAATCCTCCTTCGACGCGCTCCAGTTCGGAATCCTGATCCGGCTCGGGATAGTTGTCCTGGACGTAGTACACGTTTGCGTTCTCGTCCCACAGATCGGCGGCAGGATGGCGCAGTCTTGTTGCGAGTGCCTGCAGCACGGCAAGGTCGGTTCCGCCCTCAACGTAGAGCACGTATCCCCGCTGCCTCGCCCGGATGTAGTGCTCTGCCCCGAAGTGCCGCAGCGCAGAGACGATGTCGGTCTTGGATGCCAATTGGTCGGCCCCTCCGCCGAAGAGCAACGTCAGGTTGCGGTCAAGCGCCTCGTTCAGAATGACTTCGGAGTGGGTTATGAGGACGACTTGGGAGTTGTTGCGCGCTGCTTCATCGCGCAGCAGGACATAGGCCTGTCTCTGGCGAAGGATCTCGAGATGCGCATCCGGTTCGTCGATTAGAAGAACACTGCGAGGATGCGAATGCAGGTACGCGAGAATCAGAAGCATCTGCTGAAGGCCCCGACCCGCAAGGGCGATGTCTACCGGCCTGTGAATCTCGGGCTGACGATAGAAGAGGTCGATCGCTCCTCTCCCCGTCTCACTGGGATCTCCCAAGTCCACGGCGAACAGACGTTTCATCAGCCTCCCTATTTGTGACCAAGCCTCGCGGTCCTTCCGGCGCACCATCAGACACAGGTTGCGCAGGACCTGAGCCGTCTGACCCTGCCCAAGCAGAACATCGATTCGGCCGGGTTGAATGATCGGCTCCTCGGTCTCGATGCCGGACATCGGGTAAAGCAGCCGGACATCCAGCCTCGCTGCCGCCTCAATGAACTCGGGGGTTTCCAGAGTCGCTTCGTCGGGCGTGCAGTACACCGCCTCATCCCCGGAACAGCGAAACCGCATGGTTACGGGTTTGACACGATTGTCGTGAAGGACGCCGAGCGTGATTTCGAGCGGTGTGTTCTTGGGACCGGTTCTGACGACCATGTTGTGCCAGTAGTCGCGCGCGCTTCGGACCGGAACCGCAACGACGGCTAGTCGGCTGAGGCCGGTCGCGGTGCGCTTCCTGGGAGGAGCCCCGCCCTTACGGTGGAACCATGTCCGCACCGCCTGAGACCAAAGCGCTATCGACTGAAGCACCGTCGTCTTGCCGCAGTTGTTGGGGCCGACCAGGACAGCGGGATGGTCGAGTTCGATGTGAGTGCTGTCGCCAAACCCCTTGAAGTTGCGGACTATTAGGTAGTGCAGGTGTCTCATCTTCTCGATCTACTCGATACCGGAAGGCCAGGCCCCATCGCCAAGAAGAGCACTTCACAGAATTGGCGGCGATAGCGCCAAGCATCCTCTTCCTCGCATCGCATCAGAGGCTCCGAGTCGCCGTTGAGAACGGCCCGAACGGACCTGTCGGAACTACCGGGACCACTTCGGCTCCCTATTCCTGACGCTTCGCGTGCCCGACGGCATGCTTGCCTCGCTCCCTGGCGGCAAGTCGCTCTTCCTCGCTCAGAGTGCGGTTGTACGTGGCCCCAAAACCGTCGGTCTGCCGATAGGCGTAACCCTGCCAGGGGTCCCGCCCGAACACCCGTGGGTCCTCTCCCTTCCGAAGCAGGGACTCGAGCCTTGTCCAGAGACGCTCACGCACGTCGGCGTGGTCGGGGTCGGCTGCAAGGTTGCGCATCTGGTGAGGATCGGCTCGGCAGTCGTACAGTTCCTCCAGCGGACGCTTGCCCAGGCCCGCCTCGACTTCGCCGGGATACCTGCTGCGGGTCTCGGGGAGGAGCAGGAAGTCCTTGAACGGGCCGTCGTCAAGGTCGCCATGAGGGGCCTTGTTCGAAGAGATGAACTCCGGTCCGCCCGTAGGCCACCGGTCCGGCTCGAAGTTCCGGATGTATAGATGGTCATGCGTGCGGATCGCCCGCATCGGGTACGTGGCCCCATCGGGACGGCACCATGTGTGACGCTCGATGGCGGTCACGATGTGATCCCGGCCCGGATCGATGCGCCCTTGCGCGGAACTCTCGAGCAGCGGCAGGATGCTGTGGCCGTCGTGGGCCTCGACCGGCGGCAGGCCGGCCGCGTCGAGAAACGTCGGGGCGAGGTCGATATGGCTGACGAAGTCCTCGATGCGCCGGCCTCCGGGCACGCGCTCGCCCCACCGAACTGCCGTCGGCATGCGAGTGCCGCTGTCGTAGAGCGTCGCCTTCGTGCGGCTGAACGGCATCCCGTTGTCCGACGTCACCACCACGAGAGTGTTGTCGAGTTCGCCGATCCGCTCGAGCGCATCCAGCATCCGTCCAAGATGCCTGTCGAAGTGCTGGATCTCGTAGTAGTAGTCGAGGATCTCCGAGCGAACCTCCGGCGCATCCGGCAAGTAAGGCGGGACCTCGACGCTGGCCGGGTCCAGCCCGCTCCGCTCGCCGATCCCCGGCTCGTAGTCGCGGTGCGGCTCGGTTGCTCCGAGAAAGAAGAAGAACGGGGCACCTTCGGGCCGGTCCGCCAGAAAATCCTCGAAGTTCGCGGCGTAGTCTCTCGTATCAATCCCGTGCGGCGGAGCCGGCTCCAGCCGCTCCGCGTACTCCCTTCCGAACGGGTGTCGCGTCAGCCCGCCGGCCCGCCAGTCTCCGGGCGCCCACGGCTTGCCCACGAAACCAGTGTGATAGCCGGCGTCCTCGAGAACATGCGTAAAGAGCGGGTGCTCCGGATGCAGCGTGCCGTACAGCACTCCACCTTCGCCGATCCTCCAGATCGGCCGGCCGGTGAGAAGGGCGGACCGCGAAGGCGTGCAGGAAGGGCACGCCGTGTAGGAATGCGCGAGCACCACCCCCTCTCGGGCAATCCGGTCGAACGCAGGCGTCTCTACGACCGGATCTCCCAGTGCCGAGGCATGGGGATACGACTGGTCGTCGGAGTAGGCAAGAAGGATGTTGGGTCGGCGGCTCTCCGGCCGGTCTGCACAGGCGATCCCGCACATCGCGACCGAGGCGGTCAGCAGTTCCCTTCGGCTGAACCGGTCCATCGCCCTAGTTTGCGCCGTTTCCGGCCTCCCCCTCCGACAGGATCGACTCCCTGCTTCGTGCCCCTTCCGAACTTCGGCCCGGCAGCGCATCCATGACCGCCGGGTACGGATAGTTCACGCCCAGCAGGCCCTGCATCGTTTCGTCGTAGCCGAGGGCCTCATCCCTGCGGATGCAGCGGCTCCAGTCCTCGATCGGTTTGATGGACTTGATCGTGTAGGAGCCGAGCAGTGTCGCCCTTGACGCGCCGGACCGGTTGGTCTGGCCTGCGTGCCAGAGCAGCGCGGGAAACAGGAGAAGGGCGCCGGGACGCATGATCGCCCGGATCTGGCGTGCTGCGAACTCGGCTGGGTCGGGCCAGCAGGCAAGCTTCTGGCTGCCGGGCACGATCGCCGTGGCCCCGTTATCCACCGTGAACTCGTCCAGAGGTATCACGGACTCGACCGCCAGATGGTAGCTCGCATTGAGGGCGCGCGGCCAGCGCTTCCTCGCGTGCAGGTCCCAGTAGGGATAGTCGACATGGGGCTCCTGCGCCTGTGCACCGGGATGCAGGACGTTGGCCGCGAAGGAGCTCAGCATCAGGTCGTCGCCCAAAATCGGGCGCATCAGCGCCAGCATCCGCTCGTCGGCACAGAGATCGCGGAAGACCTGACCCTTGGCGGGGAGATTCCAGACGCGGGCCTGGGCCGCATTGACCTCGTCGCCGTAGAAGTGCGAGGTCCGCGCGGGCTCCTCCTCAACACGGCGGTAGATCCGCTCGCGAGCCTCCGCGACGAGTTCTCGTGGAAAGAAGTCCTCCAGCAGCAGGTACCCCTGCCCGTTGCAGAGTTCCTCGACGGCCGTCTCCACGTCAGGGACGCCGGAACACATGCCGCTAGGATAACGGTTTCGCGAGGGAGTGAGTTGAGCCATCTGCACATTGCCGTTCTGGAGGGGGACGGGATCGGGCCCGAGGTCACTGCGTCGGCCGTGCGGGTCCTGAAGGCCGTCGAAGCGCTGTCGGACGATCTGGACTTCGACTTCGAGCACATCTCGGTCGGGGCCGGAGAGTACCTGAAGTCAGGAAACCCGCTTCCGGCACAGGCGCTCGACCGGATGCGCGCGTGCGACGCCATCCTCCTGGGCGCAATGGGCCTGCCGCATGTGCGCTGGCCGAACGGAACGGAGATGGCGCCCCAAGTCGAGATCAGGGAGGTGCTGGACCTCTACCAGGGCATCCGGCCCGTGCGCCTCTACCGTCCGTCCCTGACGCCCCTGAAGGGTCGGCAGCCGGACGACATCGACTTCGTCCTGTTCCGCGAGAACACCGAGGGCCTGTTCTGGGAGCGCAAGTGCAGTCACGATCCCCGAGCAGATGCGGTGGAGAACGCGATGCGCGTCACGCGACACGGCACCGAGCGGATCGTCAGAGCGGCATTCGAGGCTGCCCTGCGGCGGCGCCGGAAGGTCAGCCTGGTCGACAAGGCCAACGTGCTGCCCGCCATGGCGTTCTTCAGGGCGGTGTTCGACGAGGTCGCCGAAAGCTATCCCCAAGTCGAGACGGAGCGGCTGTACGTGGACGCGACCGCGCTCTACCTCGTGCAGCAGCCGGAGCGGTTCGACGTGCTCGTCACGGAGAACATGTTCGGCGACATCCTCTCGGACCTCGCCGCGGGCATCGTCGGCGGCATGGGCATGGCGCCGTCAGCCGACATCGGCGACACATACGCGGTGTTCCAGCCGGCCCACGGCACCGCCCCCGACATCGCGGGCAAGGGCATCGCTAACCCGCTGGCCACAATCCTCTCGGCGGCGATGATGCTCGACTGGCTGGACCACGGGGCAGCGGGCCACGCGATCCGCGATGCGGTCGAGGGCGCCCTGAGAGATCCCGCCTGCCGGACGGCGGACATCGGAGGAGGGGTGACGGGCTTGGAAATGACTGACGCCGTGATCGGGAAGCTCTAGTCCGGCGGGCTCAGTCCAGCCAGTGCTCCGGAGGGCCGAGGAGGTCCGGCAGGACCGTGGCCCCGTCGCCACGGGTTTCCGCCAGCTGCTCCGGTGTCAGGTCCTCGGCGGTCCGGATGTCCGCGCCGCGCAGGTCGGTGTCGGCGATGTCGATGCCGATCATCCTTGCGCCAACCAGGTTCGCGTTGCGGAGGTCGGCCCCGCGCAGATCCGCTCCACAGAGATCCGCCATGATGAAGTTCGCCTCGCGAAGGTCTGCGTCCCTCAAGTTCGCCAGGCGCAGGTCCATGTGGGCAAGATCCGCCTTCCGCAGATCCACTCTCACAGTCGGGTTCTCCTGGCGCCAGAGATTCCAGGCCTCCGGGTCCCGCCTCAAGCGTCGCAGCTGCAGTGGATCCGCCATAACCGTCCCGTCACCCGGCCGCGTTCGCCATGCCGAACCGGCTATGGGCGAGGGTGCAGCCCATTTAAACAGATATCCCGATCATGGTTGGGAAGCCGCGGGCTTGCACAGTTTCGATCTGCCGCTCCGGATTCGCCGAACCGGCCGTCAGCCAGAACCTCTTCCCGGGCCTCCAGGGCAGCATTTCGTCCATCGCCCCACGCGCGTGAGGGCCTTCAATCGAACCGGACGGGTTCCCCGCCGGGCCGCAAGCCGAAGGCTGGTCCCTCGGAGGTTCGCGGAAGAACCCGCTACAATGCGGGCGGCCCTTGCGGGTGAACAGGAACATCATGCTTCGAGCAATCGCCTTGACCGCCGTAGTCGTCGCCGCAGGCTGCGGCGCCCCAGAGCAGGCGTCCCCGCCGGAACCCGAACAGGCCGCGGCGCCTGTCGAGCAAATCCGAGACGAGACGCATCGGTTTCGCAAGGAGGGACTCGTGGAAGCCAAGGTCGTCCCCAACAACCTCGCAGGCAAGGACTTCATGCCCGGCGGCAACTTCGCCGAATACGAGAAGGACGGAAAGAAGTACCAGGTGTTCTTCACTGTCCGCCGGAATGCCGAGGTAGCGACGTTCCTAGCGATGGACTACAAGGCGATCCTGTCCGACGCGAAGTTCATCCCGCATTTCGGCGGGTACTTCGGCATGGACGGAGAGACCCCGACATTCATCTTCCCGAAGCAGAAGTACGTGGTCGGAATCACCGGACTCGATCAGGAGGACGCGGACCAGGCGGGGCGCGTGATCGCGGGATATCTGAACTAGCCGTCGGATGAAAGGGGCGGCGGCCTGGTCGGCCCGTCGCGCAGAGGCCTCTGCCGTGTTGCGGAGAGCGGCCGTCGGCGAACCGGAAAGCACGGTGCCTGGCCCGAGGCAATCGCCTAGCTCGGAGCCTTGCGCCGGTGCGGAATGGCGGCTTTCGACGGCGCATTCCCTAACCGGATCGCGGGTTGTTGCGGGTATATTGTGAACAATGCCTCGTTTGCTGGCGCATCTCGGCATCCTCCTCGCTCTTCCGGCCTTGGGTGCGGAGGCGGACACGACCCGATTCTTCGAGAATGAGATTCGTCCGATCCTCGCTACCCGCTGCCTGAGTTGCCACGGCGAGCAGGTCAAGACCAGCGGACTCTCCCTGGCCAGCCGGGAGGCTGCGCTCCACGGCGGCGCCCGTGGGTCCGCAATCGTTCCGGGAAGCCCCGACGAGAGCATTCTGCTCACCGCGATCGAGCGGTCCGGGGATCTCAAGATGCCGCCGACGGGACCTCTTGCGAATGACGAGGTGGAGGCATTCAGATCCTGGATCCGGGCGGGCGCCGTCTGGGGGCACGAGGCCGGCGAACCTGTCGCCCCCGAATCCCTTTGGTCGCTCCGTCCCGTGCAGCGGAGCGAGGCGCCAGCCATTCGCGATCCGGGGCACGCGCGAAACAGCATCGACCGGTTTGTCGTCGCCGGACTGGAGCAGGCCGGGCTGGCGCCCTCGCCCGCAGCCGACCGGCGAACGTTGATTCGAAGGGCAAGCCTCGACCTGACAGGCCTCCTCCCTTCCCCCGAGGATGTCCAGGCGTTCGTCGACGACACGGCGCCCGGGGCGTACGCAAGGCTTGTGGACAGACTGCTCGACTCGCCCCACTACGGGGAGCGGTGGGGGCGCCACTGGCTCGACATCGCCCGCTACGCGGACACGAACGGATACTCGATCGACGGACCGCGTTCGATCTGGCGCTACCGCGACTGGGTGATCAAGGCGCTCAACGACAACATGCCGTTCGACCAGTTCGTGATCGAACAGGTCGCGGGCGACCTCCTGCCGAGGCCCACGCGGGAGCAGCTGACCGCCACGGGCTTTCATCGCAACACGATGATCAACCAGGAGGGCGGCATCGACTTCGAGCAGTACCGTGTCGAGGCGGTCGTCGACCGGGTTCGCACGACGGGCGCCGCGTTCCTCGGCCTCACGCTGGCATGCGCCCGCTGCCACGATCACAAGTTCGACCCGATCTCCCAGCGCGAGTTCTTCCAGATTTTCTCGTTCTTCAACAACGTCGATGAGCTCGGAGGCAATCTCGAAGAGCGGCTCGGCCGCTCGCGCATGATGGAGCCGATCCTGGAGTTCGGCGATCCGGAGACGCTCGCAAAGC
This sequence comes from Bryobacterales bacterium, assembly GCA_028819255.1. Classification (GTDB taxonomy): domain Bacteria; phylum Acidobacteriota; class Terriglobia; order Bryobacterales; family UBA6623; genus VXMF01. The sequence continues at coordinate 15,709 of JAPPMB010000006.1, forward strand.
GCGACGCGATCAACCGCGAGATCGGCGCGCTCAAGGACAGGGCGAAGGCCCTCCGGACCACCTTGGAATCCGAGTGGAACGAGCGATTCCCTCCCGGCGACGAGCCGAGCATCGAGAGGGCCAGAGAGATCATCGCAACCCCTGCTGCGGAGCGGTCATCGGTTCAGGACGGCGTCCTGGAGCGCGTCTTCTCGACCCAAGTCGAGGAGTACAAGGCAATCGGCGACGAGATCGGGGAACTGCAAAGGAGCCTGCCCACAGTCGACTGGACGATGGTCATGCGCGATCTTCCCGAGCCTCGCGACTCATACGTCCATGTTCAGGGAGACTTTACCCGGCGCGGCGACGCCGTGGAGCCCGGGACCCCCTCGGTGCTGCCGCCCCTGCCGTCCGGCGCCCCGCGGAACCGGCTCGGCCTGGCGCGCTGGCTGGTCTCGGACGACAACCCGCTGACGCCCCGCGTCACCATGAACCGCGTGTGGCAGCGGTACTTCGGCCTGGGAATCGTCGAGACCGAGAACGACTTTGGAACCCAAGGCTCCCAGCCGAGCCACCCGGAGCTGCTCGACTGGCTCGCGTCGGAATTCGTTCGGCGGGACTGGGATCTCAAGGCCATGCACCGGCTGATCCTGAACTCAGCCACCTACAGGCAGGCTTCCGCCTACCGCACCGATGCCGCCGCGGTCGATCCGGGCAACCGGCTCCTGGCCAGACAGAATCGCATCCGTCTGGAAGCCGAGGCCATCCGCGACGCAGCCTTGTCCGCGTCAGGTCTGCTCTCGGATGAAATCGGCGGCCCGAGCGTGTACCCGACCCAGCCGGCCGGAGCGGGCCAGTTCACCCAGGTCGACCGAAAGTGGAAGGCGGACGAGGGTCCGGACCGCTATCGCCGGGGCATGTACACCTACTTCATCCGGTCGGCGGCCCACCCGGGGCTGGTGCTGTTCGACGCTCCGATCGCGCAGGAGAGCGTGACCAGAAGGAACCGCTCGAACACGCCGCTTCAGGCCCTCACCCTTCTCAACGACGAGTCCCAGACGGAATTCGCCGCCGCGCTGGGCCGACGCATCCTCGACCACCCCGGTGGCCGCGACGATCGGATCCGGTACGCCTTCGAGATCTGCCTGGCCCGGCCTCCACGGGATTCCGAGCGCGACCGGCTCGCACAGTTCGTGGGAACGATGGCCGACACGTTCGCGACGGAACCGGACGCGTGGGAGAAATCCGGCGCGGACTCTGCGGATGCCGCCGTGTGGACCGCCGCCGCGCGGGTCATGATCAACCTAGACGAATTCATCACCAGACAATAGTCCGCCACGGAGACAGCCATGCATCCCAACCGTCCGATCCTCGCCCGGCGCACGCGGCGCCAGCTCTTCGAAGACTGCGGCATCGGCGTCGGCAAGCTGGCCCTGACTTCGCTGTTCGTAGGGGACTCGCTCTTCGGAGAGCGGTCCGGAAACGCCCGCGGCACTCATCACCCGCCGCGGGCCAAGAGCATCATCTATCTGTTCATGGCCGGGGCTCCGAGCCAGTTCGAGCTGTTCGAGCCGAAGAGGGAACTGCAGAAACTCAACGGCCAGCCCCTTCCGCCGTCCCTGATGGAGGGCAAGCGCTTCGCCTTCATGGAGTCGTTCGCCAGGAAGCCCCCGAAGCTGCTGGGAACGCAGCGCAAGTTCGCCCGCCACGGCGAGTCCGGCCAGTGGGTCTCCGAGTGTCTGCCCCACACCTCGCAGATCGTGGACGACCTGGCGTTCGTCCGCACCGTTCACACGGAGAACTTCAACCACGCGCCGGCAAAGATCTTCATGAACACCGGCACGCCGTTCTTCGGCCGGCCGAGTATGGGCTCCTGGGTGAGCTACGGCATCGGCAGCGAGGCGAAGGACCTGCCGAACTTCGTCGTCCTTCAGTCCGGCCCGCGCGGCCCGCGGGGCGGGGCCATGAACTGGACGAGCGGGTTCCTTCCCACGGCCCACCAGGGCGTGCCGTTCCTCGGAGGCGGCGCCCCGATCCTGAACATGACCAGTCCCGCCGGCTACGAGGGCGGGCGCCAGGCCGAGACCGTGGACGCGATCCTCGACCTCAACCGGATGAACATGCAGAAGGCCGGAGATCCCGAGATCGCCACGCGGATCGCGGCCTACGAAATGGCGCACCGAATGCAGACCAGCGGTCCCGAGCTGATCGACTTCTCCGCGGAAAACCAGTCCACGCTGGATCTCTACGGCGCCAAGCCGGGCGAGCGGTCGTTCGCCAACAACTGCCTTCTGGCCCGGCGCCTCGTGGAGCGCGGCGTTCGCTTCGTGCAGCTGTACCACTCGAGCTGGGATCACCACGGAGGCCCGGGCGAGACACTCGACAAGGATCTGGACGAAGTCTGCCTCTCGGCGGACCAGGCCTGCAAGGCGCTGATCAGGGACCTCAAGCAGCGGGGGATGCTGGACGAGACGCTGGTGGTCTGGGGCGGCGAATTCGGCAGGACGCCGATGGGGGAGGTGCGCGACACCGTCGGCCGGAACCACCACATCGATGCCTTCACGATGTGGTTCGCCGGCGGCGGGACCAGACCGGGACAGAGTGTCGGCGAGACGGACGAGATCGGGTTCTCCGCGGTCAAGGATCCCGTGCACGTCCACGACATCCAGGCGACCATCCTGCACCTGCTGGGCATCGACCACACGAAGCTGACGTTCCGCTTCCGCGGCCGGGACTTCCGGCTGACGGATGTCGGCGGAAACGTCATCCACAAGCTCCTCGCATAGACTCGGCGCCCCGGGCTCTGGAGCACCGGAGAGGGCATTCGCTTCCCGGCGGGAGGCCGCGCGGCTCCGAGCGAAACTTCCATGAGCACACTCACACTTGTCCGTCACGGGCAGGCTTGCGCCTTCTCCGACTCTCCGGACCGGCTGAGCCCGACCGGCCGGGAGCAGGCCCGGGCTCTTGGCCGACACTGGATCGAGGCCGGAACCAGGTTCGATGCGGCCTACCACGGAACGCTGCGGAGACAGCGGGAATCCTGCGAGGCCGTGGCGAACGAGTTCCGGAAGGCCTCCGTGCCGTTTCCGCAACCGGAGATCCGTCCGGGTCTGAACGAGTACGCAACCCAGGATCTGCTCACCAGCATTGCGCCGAGGGTCGCGGGCCGCGACCCGGAATTCGCGCCGCTGTGGCATGACTGGCAGACAAACCCCGACAGCGCGGGCCGCAACCGTCGGTTCCAGCTCATGTTTGAGGCGATCGCGACGCGCTGGGTCAGGGGCCGGCTGGGCGAGCCCTCGCTGGAACCCTGGGACGAGTTCCGCTCAAGAGTCCTGAGTGCCCTCCTCCTGATCAGAGAGGCGAACAAGGGCGGCAGGCGGGTGGTCGCGTTCACTTCCGGCGGGCCCATCGGCGTCGCCGTCCAGACCTGCCTGAAGAGTCCGCCGACAACGGCGCTGGAACTCAACTGGCGAGTCCGCAACACGTCCCTGACCACGTTCCTCTTCAGCGGCACGCGCATCTCGCTCGACGGCTTCAACGAATTGCCTCATCTGTCTCGGAAACCGGACCTCGTCACGTTTCGATAGCGCAGGATCAGCCCTGCCGCCCACCGGACGGAACGAGGCGGGAACCGCCGCTCTGCGTCCAAGTTCCCGAGTCTCATCCGGATTCGGGCCGAAACCTCCCGAATTGGGGGCGATTTGCCGTTGTAAGAATCCTGGCCGGTCGATAGACTACGGGCGGTCCGGCAAACGGCAACCCCGCCAACTGGACCGGACCAGTCGCCCAGCGAGGCCAGAGGGAGGACAAGACTGATGGAGGATCGACGCGGCAGGGTCGACCGGCGCACCCTGCTGAAGACAATGAGCGCGGCGGGCGCGACCGCGACAGTGATGTCCGCCTGCGGCGACAGCGGGGCCAGCCCGCCGGGAATCGCCGGCGGCGCCTTCAACAAGACGGTAAGGCTTGGCACCGAGGGTCCGGGCGGCCGCAAGGACTGGAGGCCGGGCTATGCCTTGGAGTTTCTGCCGCCGGAAGACATGCCCGCCGGAGGTGCGGCGTCCAGGACGCTCGCCGGCGAGCCGAAGGAGAGGCTTCTCGACTTCTACCGGCTGATGAGCACGAGCCGCAAGTGGGAGACGACCATGAAGGATCTCTTCCTTGCCGGCAAGGACGGGCTCTACGGCGCGTTCCACACGTATGTCGGCGAGGAGGCGGTCGCGGTCGGCGTGATCGGGGCGCTGGCCGAAGACGACTACATTGCCAGCACGCATCGCGGGCACGGGCACCTGATCGCCAAGGGGGGCGATCTGAACCGCATGTCGGCGGAGATCTTCTTCAAGGAGTCCGGCTACAACAAGGGCTACGGCGGCTCGATGCACATCACGGACATGTCCAAGGGCATCATGGGCATGAACGGGATCGTCGGGGCCAGCTTCTACATGGCGGCCGGGGCGGCTCTGCGAGGCATGATCCGCGGCACGAAGCAGGTCGCGGTGGCGTTCTTCGGCGACGGAGCAGCAGCCTCGCCGTACTACTTCAGCGCGGTGCGAAGCTGCAGGAATCTCAACATCCCCGTCATTTTCGTCAACGAGAACAACTTCCAGTACATGGCGATCCCCGTCGCCGACACGGTGCCGACCAAGTACATATCGGACTACACCAAGGGTCTGGACCTGCCGCACCATCTGGTCGACGGGAATGACATCGCGGCGGTCTACCACGCCACGAAGCAGGCCGTCGACTGGGCGCGGGCGGGCAACGGGCCCAGCGTGATCGAGGGCCTGACCTACCGCTGGTACGACCACAGCGGATTCGCCGGAGCCCGGGCCGACACGGACGGGGCAAGCGGGCTCCCGTACCGCACCGACGCCGAAGTCCAAGCCTGGATGACCAGGGACCCGATCCCGCGGTACAGGCGCTGGCTGGTCTCGAAGGGTCTGGCCGGCGAAGAGGAGCTGGCGCAGATCGAGGCCGAGGCGCAGGCGGCGGTCGACGACTCCGTGACGTTCGCCCGCGAGGGGCGCGATCCCGATCCGGCCGCCGGCGTCCTCAACACGCATGCTGACGGCGCGGTGCTCGCGAGCCAGTTCTACAACCGCAAGGGCACGGTCGCGAGCTAGAGCAGGAGAATCCACCATGGCCAACAAGTCCTACTACTACGCACAGCTCGAGGCCGTCGCCCAGGAGATGCGGGCCGATCCGGAGATGGTCTATTACTACGAGTACCAGAAACCCACCACGATCGGGCCCACCGGGGAGGTGTTCGACCTGGTGGGCGAATTCGGCGACCTGCGCACGTCCGGCCGGGGCTGGCCGATTGACGAGTCGTGGATCGCCGGCGTCGCGATCGGGGCCGCCGCCGCCGGTTCCAAGGCGATCGCCAGGCTGCCCTCGATGGCGCAGATCTTTGCGATCGAGTTCGTCTACAACCAGGCCGGCAAACTCCGCTCCATGACGGGCGGGCAGGCCAGCATGCCGTTCGTCCTGTGGGTGGACGGTGCCGGCCGGCGCAGAGGCAGTGCGGGACAGCACACCGATGTCGGGGCGGAGTGCCTCTTTGCGAATCTTCCCGGCATCAAGGTCGTGGCTCCCAGCAACGCCTACGACGCCAAGGGCCTGCTCATCTCGGCCATCAGGGATCCCGACCCTGTCGTCTACATCGACTACCCGGAGGTCAAGTCCGGTCGGCAGCCCGATGTCCCGGACGAGGCCTACGAGATCCCGCTGGGCGAGGCTGTGGTTCGTCAGCGAGGCAGCCAGGTCACGCTCGTCGCCTGGTCGCCGGCAACGGTCGATGCCGCCAGAGCCGTGGCGGAACTCGCCAAGGCGGGGATCAGCGTGGAGTTCATCGATCCGAGGTCGCTGAAGCCGCTCGACACGGACACGATTGTGGCCTCGGCCCGCAAGACGCGGAGGCTGCTGGTCGTCGAGCACGGCCACTACACGGCTGGTTTCGGCGCCCATGTCGTTGCAGAAGTCGCGCAGCTGGTGCCGGGAGTCAGGACGCGCCGACTCGCGTTTCCGGACGTGCCGGGACCGGGCGCCGCCGGGATGATGACGTGGCTTCGGCCCGACACGCCGAAGATCGTGGACGCGGCGATCCAGTTGGTGAGGTCCTGAGACGCAGGCGGTCGCTCGGGATTCCCCGCCATCGGGCGGTCCGGACGGCCGTGGCAGAGGGATGGTGCCACTACCGTTGCCGAGCGTGTCTCCAGTTCCTAGCTCCGGCAATGACCGCAAGCCCGGGCGCTTGACGACCGAACAGTGTTCCAAGAGCGATGAGGGCGGGCCATTCGCGCTTCGCTCCTCGGTACCTGCCGCCGACCCCGATTGTGTTTAAGCTGAACTTCATTCGCTGATTATCTACCGCGTCAGAATTCGGTTAGCTCCTGTGGTGCGGGGCGGATTTCGGGTGTGGTTTGCGGTGTCATCGGCGGACACTGCCCCCAGTCCTTGGCCCATGCCCGGTTTCGCCACCGCAGTTCTGCATCGCGTCTCTTGCGCCACAAGGGCAGCGGATTGAAGGGTTTCCGGCGGTCAAGTTTGGCGAAGGCGTGAGAAGTTGGTCCAGCGTGCCACATAGGAAGCGCACGTAATCGGGGATCGGGCGACCATGATATCCGAGTATGCCAAATACCGAACAAATCCGGTATACCATGACATTCCAAGGGCGGAAACGAGCGTCCATGGAAGGGAAACAGCCCAGAATCGAGGGCTGCCGACGATCCAGCCGCACGAAAATGGCAGAGTATGCCAAACTTGGGTGTGTCTAACTATATCTATATCAACAACTTAGCAGTGCCTAACCGAATTCTGACGCGGTAGTCAGTAATTCCCAAAGTAATTGCTGCGTCTGGAGTTAGTCCCGTTTCTGTCTCTATCATCTGTCGGATTCAGGTTCATGGCTTCCTTGCTATGCTAGGCACGCCGTGAAACTGATCAGTCCGCCCGTGGCGAACGACCCCGAGCGCTTGGCCAGAACCCTGTTTCGCAAGCCGCTCGCGAAACCCGATCCGAAGGGACCTCGACGGCGGGCGCAAGATGCGAGAGGTCCGCGACGCTGGGGAGCCAAGGGTTAACGAGGCATTTGATTCCCTTGGAGGAAGCGCAGCATCAACGAACCGGGTTGACATGACGAAAGCTCTTACCTTCGCCGAAGACCTCTGCCTGCTCTTGCAGGATAACGCCTCGGGTGACCTCTATCCGCTCGAGGGGCGGACCTTGGACTTCGGCCTTGCCACCGCGACGTTGCTGGAGCTGGCTCATCATGATCGCATAGACACCGATCTCGACAATCTTCTGCTCGTCGATCCGACGCCCCTGGACGACCCCATCGCTGATCCCGCCTTGGCCCTGATCGCGGGAAACTCGGAGACCCTTAACCCAGGAATCTGGATCCGTCGCATAGGGTTGCAGTTGGGCTCGCAGATACTCGACGCGGCCCTAAACCGCCTGTGCGAGCGGGGCATTCTGGAACGGGATCCCGGCGACAACTTCTTTCTGAGCCCCGTCGTGGCGCACGCGAAGCGCTATCCCGGCGTGGAGGGGGACAGCGCGGAAGAGGTCAAGGTGCGCGTCATGCGGATTCTCTTCCGCGAGGAGATCCCCCATCCGTGGGAGGCCGACCTGATCGGTCTCGCCTCCGCCTGCCGCGTATTCGAGAAGGTGCTGAGCCCACGGGAACTCGACTGCGTGGACGCGCGGGTCGAAGAGGTTGAGTCGCTGAATCTCCTGTGCCGAGCAGGCCGCATCGCAATCGACGAGGACTTGGAGGCGAGCCGGATCGCCCCACAGCAACGGTACAAGCCGATTCCCAAGGCGCCGGGGTTGCCGTTACTGGGGAACGCCCTAGGCATGACCGGCGACCTGAACGCTTTCTTTACCAAGCGTTATCGTCGACACGGGCCCATCTTTCGCATTCGGTTGCCGGGACGTCGCATCGTCGTCTTGGCCGGCCGGGAGGCGAATTCCTTTGTGCTTCGGCACGCCCGCACGCACTTGCGCTCAAACCGCGAGTTCAGCGGATTCTGCCGGGCCATGGAGACCGATCGCGCCATGATATCGATGGACGGTGCGGATCACGTGAGGCTCAGGCGCGTGGCTCAGGCGGGTTACTCGCGGGCGGTCATCGAGCGTGACATAGACCAGGCGATCAAGATAGCCCGGCACCATGTGTCCTCCTGGTCCGTGGGACCACGGTTGCGGGCATTTGAGACCATACAGCGGATCGTAACCGAGCAGGTGGGCGTTCTGGCAACGGGCCTGCTGCCTCGCGAATACTTCGAAGATCTCAAGTACTTCTTCGATTCGTTGGTTTTTACCGTCCGGCGCGACCGTCCCCGGTTCATGTACGCGCATCGCATGCCCCGGGTGAGGGGCAGGATCCGGGAGCTCTGCGCGAAGGTGGTCGAGTTGCACCATCCCGACCTCCGGAAGGGATGCCCGCATGACGTCGTCGACGCCTTCTTGGAGTTGCACCGCAAAGATCCGCAATTCCTGCCCGAAACAGACCTCATGTCCGCCATGGTCGGGCCGTATATTGCAGCCATGGATACCGTGGCCGGGACGCTGAGCTTCGCTGTGCTGAGGCTTTTCTCCGAACCCGGGTACTTGGAGATGCTCAGGGCCGAGGCGGACGCGCTGTTCGCAAACGGCATGCCCAACGCCAGGGACGTTCGCGCATTGGCCAACACCCATGCCTTCGTAACTGAGGCGCTTCGCTGTTATCCGACCGTGCCGGTGATGATGCGCACCGTTTGCAACGGCTTTGAGTTCCAAGGGCATTGGGTTCCCGCCGGAACCTCGCTCATGGTCGCGACCACGGTGGTTCACAGGGATCCCGAGCACTACCCGGATCCCGACCGTTTTGAGATCGAACGGCACCTTCCCCCCCGCAAGGAATCAAAGCAGAGGGGTGCGTTTGCTCCGTTCGGCATCGGGCCGCACACCTGCTTGGGCGGCGCGTTCGCTCAAGTGCAAATGGCCACGGTCATCGCCACGATGCTGCGCTATGGGGAGTTCGAGCGCGACCCCGCGCCCGAGGACGGCGTGATCCGAGCCACGGGCTATCCTTCGTATCGTCCGCACCGCCAGGTCGGATTCCGTCTCGTCCGCCGCAGAAACGAGGTCCGGACGCGTGGCTCGACCGAACCGGAGGCCCAGTCATGATCGACGGCCCCGAGGCCATCACCCCCCGGTGGCTTGCCGAGGCGATCGTTCCCCAAGGCCCTGCTCGGCGGCGGAGCCGGGGAGGCATTGAATCGGTCCATGCGCGGGAGATAGGCACGGGAGTCGGGCAACTCAGTCGCATATTCCGGGTCGAAATCAGCGGGGGGGAGGACTTTCCGGCCAGCGTGGTGGTCAAGTTGCCCAGCGACGATCCGCAGGCCTTCCGCATGTGTCGGCGGATGTCGCTTTATCGGCGCGAGTTCCTCGCCTACCGGCGCGTGACTCCCGCACTCGGAGTGGAGACGCCGAGCCTGCTTTTCGGTGCATTCGACATGCGCACACATCGCTTCGTACTCGTGCTGGACGATGTGGCGAACTGGTGGGACGGCCAGGCCCGCGGAAGAGACCAGCTCCAAGGAGCCGACGCAAGCGAGGCGCGGCTGGCCGCCCGCGCGGCCGCCGACATTCACGCACCCTTCTGGGACCGGACGGACCGGACCATCGTGCGGCGCTACGGGGGCGGATCGGAGTCGCGGGTCGCGCAAGCATCATCCGAGCACACCCTGTCGGGGTTCAGGGAGATCTTTCGCCCTCTCGTCAGATGGGCTCTTCAGTTCGTATACGTGAAGAGCCTCCCTGTTGCCCACGCCCGGTTTCCCGAAGCCTTCGGCTCCCGTCACCGCGAGCTCGCCTCTGCGTTCGGTCCGCTCGTGGCGGCTCAGCTTGCCGCCGCGTCCTCCGGCCCGAAGACCTTCATTCACGGTGACTACCGGCTTGACAACATGTTCTTCTCTCCGCGCGAAGACGGGCGTTTCGCGATCGTCGACTGGCAGGCTGCCGCCACCGGGTGCGGCCTCTACGATCTGGCCTACTTCGCATGCACCAGCGTGAGACGCGCCTCGCGGCCGAGGATCGAGGGGGAGCTGCTGGAGGAGTATCACGGCCGGCTCCGCGCGCTGGGCGTCCGCGATTTCAGTATCGAGGAGTGCCGGGTGCTTTACCGCGCGTCGGTGCTCGCCTGTCTCGTCCGGCAGGTGATCGTGGCGGGCTCGGCGAACCTCGACCACGAACGGGCGCATCGGTTGGCCCGGACCTGTCTGAGACGCACGCTCCACGCGATCGACGGCGTCGACGGCTGGGCGCACATCGCTTCCGCCGGGCGGAGCTCGGCCATGGGCTGGGCCGTCACCCGGCTGGCGCATCACGTGGCGACGCGAAGCTCGGCCGGAGGGCGCACACAGGCCGGGCCGGGCCGACGAAGCGTCGGTTCGCGTTAGTCGATCACATTGCATTTGGGAATTCACTACTATGACTCGGGCTCAGCGAGAAGAATTCAATCCGATGTCGATGGCCCCTCTGCGTGTTTGGCTGCGGCTTCTCGCCAAGGCGGGCGGCGTGAAGCATCCCTACCGAGCCAGACTCAGGCAGGCACTCATCACCAGTCTGATCACGACCATTCCGCGCTGGCTGGAATGGGCTTTGTACGGCCTGCCAGTCGCGCGTACCCGAATCACCAAGCCCCCTATTATCATCCTCGGCTTTCCGCGCTCGGGCACGACTTTCCTCCATAATCTCCTGGCGCACGATCCCAACTTGGGCTATTGCTCCAACTATCAGGCCGCGATTCCATTCTGTCTGGTTGGCGGGGAGCGCTTGAAGAAGAAGCTGGCGTCCCGGGTGCCCGAGAATCGGGGCATAGACAACGTGGCTGCCGATTTGGATCTGCCCCAGGAAGAGGTCTTCGCGCTCGCGATGCATTCGCATCGTTCGGTCGCGCACGGGTTCACCTTCCCCTCGCTGAGGGAAGAACTGCACCGGAAGTACGTACTCATGGAGGCCAGCGACGCCGAGGTTCGCGCATGGCGCAGGGGATACATGAAGGTCGTAAGAAAGGCAACCTACATGCACGGCGGCAAGCGAGTGGTTCAGAAGGCCACTCCGAATCTCGGACGACTCCCCCGGATCATGGAAATGTTTCCGGGGGCTTACTACATACACATCGTTCGCAATCCCTACGATCTTTATCCGTCGTACATGCACATGCTGTCCACGCTGACCAGGTCGTATGCCATGGAGGAGTATGATCCGGCCGAGTTGGAGGCCGGGGCCGTCCGCATGTACCAGAGAATCATGCGGAACTACCTGAGGGACCGATCATCTATTCCGTCCGACCGTTTCATCGAGATTCGCTTCGAGGATTTGCGCGGGGAGCCGATTGGGGAGATCGGGCGGATTTACCGAAGCTTTGGCCTCAACTGGGAGAGAGCCGAGCCCCCGATCGCGGAATACGCGGCCACGCTCTCGTCGTACAAGCAGAACCGGTACGAGCCCGATCCCCGCGTGCGCGAGCAGGTCGATGCGCACTGGAAATTCGCGGTCGATGAGTGGAACTACGGCTCGTCGCCATCCGAGACCCGTACCGTGCCATGACCAGCGGGAGGATGAGTCACGGGCAGCCGCAACGGGTGCTCGGAGGGACGATGGCCGCACTTTTTCTCGCGGCGTTCGGGAACACCATTGTGGCCACCCTCCTGCCCACGATCATCGCCGACCTGGGAGGCTTCGAGCTCTACGCCTGGCCCTCGACCGCGTACATGGTCACGTCAACGACCGCCCTGCCGATCGCGGGGAAGCTGGGCGATCTGTACGGGCGCAGACCGGTCTTCCTGTTCGGCGTCGCCGCGATCACGATCAGTTCGCTGCCGGTCGCGCTGAGTCAGAGCATGGACCAACTCATCCTGTTTCGCGCCATCCAAGGGATTGGGGGGGGCGCGATCATGGTGACCAGCATAGCGGCAGCGGGCGACCTCGCGCCTCCCGAGGAGCGGGGGAGGTATCACGGAATCGTCGGCGCGGTGTTCAGCCTCGCCGCGTTGGCGGGTCCGCTCGTCGGCGGATTCATCATCGATCACTTTCATTGGCGCTGGGCATTTCTGATTAATCTGCCGTTGGGGATGGTGGTGTGGATCATGCTCGCGGGCGGCTATCCGCATCCGTCGGGGCAGGGAGAGGAGCGGCTCCGAGTCGACTATCCGGGCATCGCCCTGCTGGTCGTGGCCACCATATCTTCGCTTCTCGCACTCTCGGCGGCAGGCGTTCTGTATCCGTGGGGATCCCCGGAGATCCTGGGTTTGCTGGCTCTCGGCGCGGTTGCGGGCGGCCTCCTTCTCGTCGTGGAATCCCGGTCCTCCCATGCCATCATTCCGCTGGGCATCTACCGGATCCGGACGGTGGTTGTTGCGCTGGCGGTCAGCTTCCTCACCGGATTTGTTGTTTACGGCAGCATCCTCTTCATCCCTCTCTTCTTTCAGGCGGTGCAGGGAACCTCCGCCGGACGGAGCGGTGCCCTGCTGGTTCCAGTCACCTTCGGCATCGTGACCGGCGCCGTGCTCTCGGGGCGGCTGCTATCCCGCTCCGGCGGACGCTACTACGTGCATGCGCTGTGGAGCACTGCGCTGGCTGCGGCGGGAATGTTCCTGCTCTCCACCCTCAACCCCGAGACCGGTCTTGCCGCCGCCGTCGCCCGCATCTTCACGCTGGGCGTCGGGATCGGTGGCGTGATGTCGATCTTCACGGTGGCGGTGCAGAACACGGTGGCTAGCCGCGATCTCGGCGCGGGCACCTCGACCTTGCAGTTCCACAGGGCTGTAGGGGGCACGGTGGGCATCGCCATCATGGGAGCCGTGGTCGCCCAGCGCACCAGATCGAGACTCGGCGACCTCCTGCCCAAGACATCCGGCGCCCAGCTTCCGGAGGGGTGGTTCGAGTCGGCAATGGGTGCGGGCACACCCATCGTTTCGGGACCCTCGGCGGGCACCGGATTGGCGGATGCTGTCGCGGACCACTTCACCCACGCTCTCGCGGGTGCCCTCGGCGAAGCCTTTGCGTTGGCCGCCGCGGTCGCAGGCCTTTCGCTGGCTGCAACGTTGTTCCTCCCACGGCGGTCCAAACCGCCGCACTCCGTTTCGCTGCCTCCATCGTGACCGGCTGTAGGCGGCAACATCATTTAGGCGAGTGGCGGTCAAATTACTCCGGCGGGAGAAAGGGTGGAATTGCCGGATTGTTCTTGACTTGCTATCGCCGAAAGGAGGCAGAGCATGGGCTGGAGATCACGGGCAACGCGGATCCAGGGTTGCAGGAGGCGGGTGTTCGCCGTTGGTGTCGCTTGGGCCGCACGAAAGCTCCAGCGCGGCTGCGAAGGGCTCCCTTCGCTCCTAGCGGCCCCTGCAGGCGGCCGCCGCTGCCCGAAGGGAGTTTTCGGAATCCGACTCATCTTCAGTCATTTCGCGAAAATGCAATCAGACCAAAATCCCCCGTCTCAGGCCGAGCCAATCTGACCGCCCACACTTCATGAACGACTGTTGCCGGTGGCGCAGCGGTCGAGATGCCTCCAAGAAGCTTCCAAAGGAGCGTGCGCTCGGGCTCGGCAGTCTGATCATGACGCGGCCCCATGTCCGATGCGGACGCGTTTCGCGGCTCCGGTGATGACCCAGTCTCGGCGCCAGGCGTCGCCGCAGACCCCTTGTGCCGCAATCCGGGCCATCTCGCGGGCGCAGACTTGCTTGCTATTCTCCTCTGCGGTCATGAGACTCCTCACCCTGCCTCTGCTGCTCACCCTTCCGCTCTCGGCGGAGCCGGTCCTCTGGTACTCGAGCCCCGCCCAGGAGTGGGTCGCGGCACTGCCGGTCGGGAACGGGCGACTCGGAGGCATGGTGTTCGGCGGCATCGAGAGCGAGCGAATCCAGCTGAATGAGGACACCGTGTGGGCTGGGGCACCCCAAGAGCGAGACATCCCAGGCGCATACCGGCATTTGCCCGAAATCCGGGAAATGCTGTTCGCTGGAAAGTACGTCGAAGCCGAACGGAAGATCGAAGAGACGATCATGGGCCCACGGATCTTTCCCAAGGGCTACCAGACCCTCGGCGACATCCGGCTTGACTCAGCGTCTCCGGATGAACTGACCGGCTACCGGCGCGAACTGGATCTGGAATCGGGGATCGCCCGAACTGTGTGGACCCAGGGAGGCGTCAGGTTCAGCCGCGAGGTCTTCTCGAGCGCCACTCACGATGTCCTCGTCGTTCACTTCGAGGGAGACCGTCCCGGCTCGGTCACGACGCGGGTTCGCCTCGATCGGCCGGTCGGCGCCACCACGAAGTCATCGGGGGACGAGCTGATCCTTGCAGGTCGCGCGGGCCATGACGGCGAGCAGCTCGGGGTCCGGTTTGAGGCCCGGCTGAAGGTCCTCCATGAACGGGGGGAGGTGCAGCCTGACGGCGACGCTCTCCAGATCCGGGAAGCCGATTCCGCCACCCTGATCCTCGCCGCAGCCACAGACTACCGGAGCAAGGACCAGCGCAATGAGCCTGCACAGCTGCTGGCGACCGCCGCGGCAGCGGGATACGCGCAGCTGCGCGAGGCCCACGTCAGCGATCACAGTGCGATCTTCAACCGGGTCTCGATCGATCTGGGCGGAACCGAGAAGCGCGGCCTTCCCATTGACGAGCGCCTGCGCTCCGTCCAGGCGGGCGGACATGATCCGGACCTCCTGGCGACCTATTTCCAGTTCGGACGCTACCTTCTAATGGGCTCGTCGCGGCCCGGCACGATGCCCGCCAACCTCCAGGGGATCTGGAACGACAAGATCGCACCTCCCTGGAACTCCGACTACCACATCAACATCAATGTGCAGATGAATTACTGGCCGGCGGACGTGACCAACCTCTCGGAAATGCAGGAGCCTCTCTGGGACTTTCTCAACAACCTCCGCGTGCGTGGCCGGAAGACCGCCCGGGACCATTACGACGCCCGCGGTTTCGTCGCGCACCACACGACTGACGCCTGGTGGTGGACCAGTCCGATCGGGCGCGCGCAGTACGGCATGTGGCCGGCAGGGGCGGCATGGACCACACGGCATCTCTGGGAGGCGTTCCTCTTCAGCCAGGACGAAGCCTTCCTCCGCGAAACGGCCTTTCCGGTCATGAAGGAGGCGGCGGAGTTCTTCCTGGACTGGCTCGTCGAGGATCCCAGGACGGGGGAACTCGTAAGCGGCCCGTCAACGTCGCCGGAGAACGTCTTCCTCACCGCGGAAGGGGAGCGCGCAAGGATCACCATGGGGCCGGCCATGGACCAGCAGATCGTCTGGGACCTGTTCACCAATGTCCTCGCCGCGGCGGGCCGACTCGGCGTCGCCGACGAATTCACCGCGGAGGTCCGCGACAAGCTCGGCAGGCTGGCCGGCCCGCAGATCGGAAGCGATGGCCGACTGATGGAGTGGCGGGAGGAATTCGCCGAGGCAAATCCGGGGCATCGACACATCTCGCACGCCTTCGGCCTGCACCCTGGGGAGCAGTTCACGCTCCGCAGGACCCCGGCACTCGCCGGCGCGATTCGCAAGTCGATCGAGCACCGCCTCGCCAACGGCGGCGGTCATACGGGCTGGAGCCGCGCCTGGCTGATCAACCTTTGGGCTCGCCTGGAGGATGCGGAGAGGGCCTACGAGAACCTCCACGCGCTGCTTGCCAAATCGACGCTGACCAACCTATTCGACACCCATCCGCCGTTTCAGATCGACGGGAACTTCGGAGGCACCGCCGCCATTGCGGAAATGCTCCTGCAGTCCCACGGCGGGGAACTCCACCTGCTGCCGGCACTGCCGGCCGCTTGGAGCAGCGGCGAGGTCCAAGGGCTCAAGGCCCGAGGCGGATTCGAGGTCTCGATGGCGTGGTCGGACGGCAGGTTGAAGGAGGCTTCGATCCTGTCGCGGTCCGGGAACGAGTGTCGCGTGCGGGTCGCAGGCTCTGCCGACGTGCGATCGATCGAGACCGCTGCCGGGAAGTCGTATGCACTTGCTGACGTATCGCCGACCGCGTCGAAGTAGATCATCAGTGCCGCGGACGCCGGCGCGGACGCCGAGCACGCCAAACCGCCCGCGGATTCGCAGTCGATCCCGCTTCTGCCTGCGCCGGTCCACCCGCGATTCATTGGGAGACCGCCCTCGACCAGGTTTCGGGCGAATCCCGTCGTCGGGATCGGATGTCATTGTTCCCAAGTCGGTATGCTTGTGGACCGGCGGGCCCTGTTCGCAGACCGCCTGATGCTACGAGGATGCCAGCCAATCCGCCTAATGGGGACGACGTCCCCTGCCCTCGCTGCGGCAAGGCCACGGTTCCAATGAGAATGCGAACGGCGATCTGGCAGGGGGAGCGTGTCGCAATTGTGGAGGACATTCCGGCGCATGTGTGCCAGGCCTGCAGCGAGCAGTGCTACGACGGGCCCGTGAGCGACGCGTTGCGACGCCTCGCGGAGGCAGGCTTTCCGCCTGAGGAGGCGAAAGCGAAGATCACGGTGCCCGTGTTCTCCCTGGACGGCCGCATCAGGAGGCCGGCTGTGATATCGGAGGATGTCTATGTGGACTAACGGGAATCCCGTCGCCCTGTCCGTCGCCCTGGCGGGACTCATGGCGGTGGGCTGCGAGAACGGAGTCGAACAGGAAGCCGAGGTTCAGACGCCGACGACTGCTGCTCCGGTCGCGGAGGCACCTGCTCCCACGTCGCTTCTAGACATCTTTCCGGAGGGTCTTGGACGCTCATTGGTGATCGGTTCGTGTGGGAGCTGTCACGCAGCGGCGTGCTCGGCGATCGGACAACGCACAGCGGCGCGCTGGACCGCACTGGAGGCTGACCACAGGGATCGCGTGGCGGACATGGCCGACGCGGACTACCAGGTCCTCTTCGAGTACCTGGCTGCGAATTTCAACGACACGAAGCCGCAGCCGAACATCCCTCCGCAGTTCCTGGAGGGCGGCTGCACTCCGTTCTGAGGGGCAGGATGAATCGTCCCCGGCTGCGTCAGGATCGTTTCAGGCGAGAGTGGCTTCGTCGAATCGGCCAAGCCCCGGTGTTCGCCTTGGTGGCGGCGCTCCTCCTGGCATCGTGTGGAAGGCCGCCCACAGTGGCCGAGGCGGAAACCGAGGCGGCCTCTCAGCGGGCGCCCGGAGCCAAGCCGTTCAACATTCGAGACGTGTTCCCTGAAGGGGCCGGTCGCGAGCTGGTGCTCGAGAACTGTCAGAGCTGTCACGTGTTGGTGCCAATCCTCGTCCTCCGCATGGACGAGGCCGCGTGGTATCGAAGCGGCATCGAGCACCGCGAGCGCGTCGAGGGATTGACCGATCAGGAGTTCGAGGTCCTTTACGACTACCTCACATCGGAGTTTCCCCCGGACCGACCGATTCCAAAGTTGCCTGCGGCCCTCCTCGATTCCTGGACAACCTACTGAAGTGAGACACTGGCATTCTCGCTACGGACAGATTCGCGCCGGGCCAGAATGGGGGTGCCGAACAGATTCGGCATAGGGCATGAACCGGCCCCTGACCTAGATGCCCCGTGGAGGGCTCGCGGGCGATGCGAGCCGGCTGAACCGGGTTCGATTCCCTCGCCATTGGGCGGTCAATCCGGAGTGGGCGGAGACCTCATGAGTCATCCGGGCTAGAATGACACGTCCCACTGGACCCGAACCTGGACCGCAGTCTGGCCGAATCCGTTTGTCTGGGCTAGTCGAAAGCGCCCGACATCGACGGTCAGCTTGTTGGCGTGCCCTTCCATGAACCAGTTGGCTACAGCAGCCCACTCCGTGATCCTGTCGTACTGCCGCGCATGATCCTGGTCGACGATGGCATAGCGCAAGCCCAGTTCGAGAGCTTCAGGCACCCACGGAGCCGCATGGTGCGGAAAGTACCCGCCCTGGACGTACGCGCCGCTCATGCGGGTGATGCGATGCTGGATGCGATCGCGGATCTTCTTCCAGTGATACTCGTGCTGAATGAATAGCCCGCGGTATTTCAGGACAAAGTCCTCCGCGACCTGCCTGACCGCAAACTGCCCCGGAATGCCCACTTCGAATCCGTCCAGGCTGCCGCCCCCGCTACCTGAGAAGCGGGTGAATCTGCTCCGGTTGCTCAGCCCGGCGATCGCGATTGCTGCAACCGGGGCCTCGTGGTACTCGAGATCCGACTGGGAGAAGCCGGGGTCTTCCTTCAGGAAGTTCCATTGGTAGCGCGACACCCACATGGGGGCGCCGTCTCGATTGTCGAGGCTTCCCGCGCTGCTCGAGCGGTAGCCCCTCCCGTTCCCGGTGAATACGCCCGCGTAGTATTGCGAATCTGCCCGCGTGCCCTTGGCTACACGGCCCATGAGCATCACTCCCTTCTGGCGGTCAGCCGTGAACTCCCGGTTCACGATGCTGCGCTCCACGAACTCCTGGCGTCCCGAGGAACTTACCCGTTCCCGGCCGAATTCCGTCTTCCATTGGCCGAATCGGATCTTGAGCCATTCCCACTTCTGCACCGTGATTCGCGAGTCCAGCATTCGAGTGCCGACGAGATCGTATTCCGTGGCGTAGCGAATCCAAGGCCGGAAGATGTGGCCGGAGGTCTTGAATCGGGCCCTCCGGAACCTCATGTCATTCTCGCCGGCTCGATGGAAGTGCTTCTCCTGGCGGGGCACGCTGGCGAATGGCGAGGAAAACCGGATCTGGGAGCGGAGATGCATCTCGGAGGTGAATGCCCCATCGCGACTCTCGAGGCGCAAGCCATTGCGACTGACTCGAACACTGCCGCGTGATGCGATGGCAGAATCCACCGCTTGCTGCACACCCTGATGATCGTCTGCGGGTGGATTCGGCAACGGCTTGTGCACGCGTGGCTCGATGCCAGTGGCTAATGCCACGCTGGCACCTGCCTCGGCGGCCTCGGAGTCGAGAGCGCTGCGCCGCAACTGGAAGCCGAATTTGCTTGCTGAGTTCACCTTGGTCCACGCGGTGACGCCGGTGACACGCGCAATCACCCCTGCGACGCGGGAGGAGCCCGCCTCCAGGCCCTCCTCGGGATCGCCCCCGTGGCCGCCCGGGAAGTGTGCCACGCTCTCGGCAGGCGAGGTGGCCCGGACCAGGGTGGATGAGGTCCGCGCCGGCGGGTCCCGTCTTGACATGCCGGTGTTGGCGTCCGCGACTGCGCCGGCGACAACCTCCAGACCCCGGACCCGGACCGGCTGGTGGCGGGCCGATACGTAGCTGATGGCGTAAGTCCCGGCCGGCACGCCCTCGATCGTGAAGCGGCCCGCCGCTGTTGTCGTGGCCGCAACCTTCACCTCGCCGGTCATCTCAACCTGGACCTGCGGCAGCGGGCTGCCCGTGGTGGCGTCGTACACGAATCCCTGGACGGTTCCTCGGCTCTCCTTCGCTAGCAGGCTCGAAGGGGCCCAGGAAAGAGCGGCCAGCAGGCCAATGGCGGCGCCCGCCCGCCGCCCGCGCCAGGCGGTCGGTCCCTCCGCAGGGTGCGACGCCCCGCCTGAACCGGGCGGGCGGGGCCTGGTCGGTGCCACTGCACTCAACGTTGGGTCCAGTGAGGAAACCGCTTCTCTGGCTCTACTCATGTTCTGGATACTTCCTTGTTCGTCGCGACATCCGAAGTTCTGGCGCCTGGGCGGAAACCGCAATCCCGCCGGCCGCGTTCCCTTGCTCACTCCACCCCTCGCAGAGTGTCGGCTCGTCTCGCCGGCCCGAAAGGGAGGTCGGAAACCTGCGTCGGAATCCGCTATCCCCGAGGGGTGGCTTGAAGCCAGGCGCCGCGTTCCAACCAGGCAGCGCTGCCCTTGCAACGCTTCCTCCGGAATCCCATCGATGAGGAAGTCGGGGAGAATCGTCCCGTCATGGATGCCCGAGCTTCCGAAGACCTTGTTCGCGAACGTCAAGGGGACGGCTTACGCGGCGAGCCCGACGGTCCGCAGTTGCCGATGGTGCTCTCGCTTGATCCAACACTAGCGTCCAAAGGTTAAGGACTCGTTTATGAGCCGTTAATAGTCAATGAATTCTCTTGGCGCTGCCCTCTACGGGAAACCGGGAAGTGGAGCACGCGCATGTACCGCGGCGGCTTCTGGCAGGCACCGCCCACTCCCCGACAGCCGGCCTGCCGGCCGCCGCCCCGGCTGGCCCAGCACGTGCGAGGCCAGGTTGGGCACCCGCACCCCCTCCACCGCCTGCCGCCGTCTTGATCGCCTCCACGGCCTGCATCGACTGGCTCCCCACCTTTCCTCCCAGCGCCATCTTCTGCGGCTACGATTCCGCCCCCCCCCGGCGAACGCGCAGCTGCCGCCCTGTCCGTGACGGGCTTGACCGAGCGGCAACGGGAGATCCTTGCGTTAATCGACCGGGCGGGCCGCGCCATGGCACTGCGCGAAGTCCTTGCCGCGTTGGGGCCACAAACCAATAGGCGCCAATTGCGTGAAGATCTCGCCACGCCAAGGGCTCAAGGTTCGGTTGCACACCTGTGGGGCGCGGTCGGGGGAGCGCTGGAAAAGCTTCTGAGACTGTGGTCCGGCCCATTATCGGCGTGTCACTGTTTCGCACGGATTCGAGCCGGTGCCCGGAGGTGTTTGACGTCAGAGGATCGGGCTCTCTTGCGCCGTAGCCGGACCAAGCCTCCCCCGAACTCCTACCAGAACAGCATGTCGGAGTAGTTGCCCGCTGGGATCGGCGTCCCGCGCGGAATCTCGTAACGGGCGACAATGTCCTCGTTCAACTCGACGCCGAGACCAGGTCCCGTGGGCACTCTCATCTCGCCGTCCCGCAAATTGAGCGGCCGAGTCAGAAGGTCGTCAATCAGCGGATTGCCCGTCTGGTCGACTTCAACCGTCACGGCGTTGGGCAGGGACGCAACCAGATGAATGTTTGCCGTGAGAGCCACTGCATCGCTCCATGTGTGGGGAGCGACCTTGAGGCCGAGGGTTCCCGCTTGCTGGCCGATCCGCCGGGCTTCGGTGAATCCCCCGCAGCGGCAGCAGTCCGGCTGGACAACCTGCACCGCTCCCGAGTCCATCAGCTCGCGAAAGCCCTGCATGCCGAATTCGTTCTCGCCAGCGGCAACCGGAATCCCGCGCGTTGCCGGACGCAGCGCGACGAACAGCCCGAGGTCTTCCGGTGCGAACGGTTCCTCAAGCCAGAAGATGCCGGCGTCCTCGAAACGCGGCATCATCGCCTGCGCTTCCCGCAGCGTATACCGGGCATTGCCGTCGATCATCAGGCGGCGCTCGCAGCCAATGGCATCGCGAACAGCGATCAGGGCGGAACTGTCGTAGTCTCTGCTCCGCCCGAGCCGCATCTTCATGGCCTCGAATCCGTGCGCGAGGTGCCGCTCCGCCTCTTCGGCGAGCTCGCGCGTGTGGGCCTTCCAGAGCAGCCCGCTCGCATATGCCGGCACGGCGTCGCAGGTGGCCCCTGCAAGCTCCGAGATGGACTTGCCCTCGGCCTTGCCTCTCAGATCCCAGAGCGCGATGTCGATGCCGCCCAAGGCGGACATGGCGACACCCTTCCTTCCGTACCAGCGCGTCAGCCTGTAGCAGAGATCCCAGATGCCTTCGACATCGAGTGGGTTCCGTCCCGCAAGGGCCGGCCCGAGATGGTTCTCGACGACCGTGCGCGTCAGGTCCGGGTGCGAGTAGACGGAACCCAGCCCCGTCAGGCCCTCATCCGTGCGGACCTTGACCAGGCTGGTCAGCCTGCCCGTGCACACACCTCCTGCGTAGCGGAAGCGACGTTCCGGCGGATATTCGAACTGCAGATTTGTGACGGTGATGTCCCGGATTCGCATGCGACAGATTTGGACGCCGGGAATGGGGTGCCCGACTGGGATTGGTCAGCCTACCAGAACACCACAAAGCTCAGGAATGCTCCGACCAGGAATGTCGCCGCGCCCAGAGCAACAGGAAGTCCCAGGCCTTTGGGCGAAGCCGGCTGATTGGCCCACGCCCCGAGCTTGCTGCTTGCCAGCCAGCCTTTCTCTTTGAGCGCCCGAGGCTCGCGGGTCGCCTCCGCGCCTCGCACCGCAGTCACCGCCACCATGACTCCGGCGGTCAGCAGCAGGCTGATCACCGTGCTCGCATAGTTGTTCAGGAAGAGCGGCGGGAGAATCGCAACTCCATGCGCGGTCGCGAAGAAGGGAGCGAGCAGCTTGAGCGTGCCGTAGAGAATTCCCGCCAATAGGCCCCAGACCGCACTCGACCTATGGACCCGCGTAAACGCTCCCATCAGGTACACTGCCAGCAGCGGCACGACGAATGCTCCGATCCAGTCGACCAAGACCATCAGCATTCCCCGCTCCTGGAGCAGCAGAGGCACGAACGCGAATGCCCCGAAGATCACCAGCGGCGTGAGGATCCGGCTCGTAGCAACGTAGTACCGATCGTCGCGGTATGGAACGAAGATCCTGGCGAAAATGTCCCGCACCAGCAGTGAGGGCACCGTCGAGCCGATCGAGTCGAACGTCGAGAACGACGCCGCGACGACGCCCGCCACCACAAGGCCGCGCACGCCTGTGGTGGTCAGCTCCGAGACGAGCAGCGGAAACACCGAGTCCCGGACCTGAAGAGCTGCGGACAACGGCATCAGGCCCGGCTCCGGGTACAAGGCGCGTCCCATGATCCCGATCACGAGGTTCGTGAAGTTCACCCCAAGCAGGATGAGGCCCGAGACCACCACTGCCATCCTCATGTCCCACTCCGAGCGGGCACCGAACAGCCGCATCGACTGCGTGTGGTTCACGACGGCGTAGCCCAGGCCGATGATGATCCAGGCGAGGGCCGCCAGCCAGCTGGGAGTCACGCTGAAGATCTCGGCGGACTCGGGGTCATGAGTTCCTCCCAGAAGCAGCCTGCGGTCGATGGCGTCCGGGGACTCGCCGGCGACGGACTGCCTCGAAACGTCGTCGCTCCCGACCCGGAGCAGCTCTTCGCCGAGACCGTGACGGTGGGCGTCGAGCTTGGCGTCCATGCCGCTCCAGCCCCCAACCGCCGCCCACGCCGCGAGAAAGAGCGCGATCGATGACGCGATCATGATGAGGCTCTGCAGGGCGTCCGTCACCGCGACGGAGCGCAGGCCGCCGAAGGCGGTGTACGCGGTCGCAAGGGCCGCAATCGCGACCACTCCCCACCACGCGGACACTCCCCAGCCGCCTACGATGGACAGGACAAGGTAAAGGGTTGTGGCAATGATGCCCAGCACGAGCGTGCGATAGAGCGCCTGAACCAGCGCCGACACGACACGGGTCGAAAGGTCGAACCGCGCCTCGAGATACTCGGCATTCGTATACATGCCGGCCCTGTACATGGGAACGGCGATCCAGTTGGCCAGCAGAGCCCAGCCTCCCGTGACGCCGACCCAGTTGGTCACCAGATAGCTCACTCCAACCGCGTACGTGCCGCCCGAATCGGCAACCAGATCGCTGGCATCGATGACCGTGGCGTACAGCGAGAGCCCGATCATCCACCAAGGAAGGGTCCTGCCCGCCAGGAACCAGTCGGCACTCGATCTGGTGTCGCGGCCGCGCAGCAGGCCGTACAGGATGATCCCTCCGTTGAGGGTCAGGACGATCGTCCAATCGAGGGGATCCATGTTAGGCTGGACCTGAATTCATGGTGTTCCGGGTGGCACTGGGGCTTGCGGCGGCTTTGTCGCTTGCCATTCCGATTCCCGGTGCGGAGCCGGATTCGGGCTTCTTCGAGAAGCGGGTTCGCCCGATCCTAGCGAATCGCTGCTTTGCCTGTCACGGCCCGCACGCAGGCGAAGGACAGGCGGGATTGAGGCTTGACACGCTGGACGGGATGCTGCGGGGCGGCCGCTCGGGACCGGCCATTGTTCCCCGGCGGGCCGGCCAGAGTCTGCTGATCCACGCCGTCAACCACGACACGTCGCTGCAGATGCCGCCGAAGGCGAAGCTCTCCATCGACGAGGTCGCCGCACTGACCCGCTGGGTCGACGAAGGTGCCGCCTGGCCGAACGCGCCCTCGCCGAACGCTCGCGCCTCAGGTTCACGGGAGGAGCAAGGCGGATTCACTGCAGAGGAGCGGGCTCACTGGGCCTTCCAGCCCATGCGAGATCCACAGCCCCCTCCTGGCGGCGAAAGCCCCATCGACGCGTTTATTCGGAACCGGCTGCGGGCGAAGGGCCTCGAACCGGTCCCGGCAGCGGACAAGCGGACCCTGATCCGCCGGGCGACGATGGACCTGCATGGCTTGCTTCCCTCCCCTGACGAGATCCGCGACTTTGTCGCGGACGAGTCCGAAGCGGCATTCGAGCGCGTGGTCGACAGGCTGCTCGCGTCGCCGCGCTACGGGGAACGCTGGGGACGCCATTGGCTGGATGTGGCCCGCTACGCGGACAGCAACGGCATGGACGACAACATCGTCCACGGCGATGCGTGGCGCTACCGCGACTATGTGATTCGGGCGTTCAACGAGGACAAGCCCTACAGCCGGTTCGTCCTCGAGCAGCTGGCCGGCGACGTGATCACCGCATGGGGCGACGCGAACCGTGAGGAGGGCCTGGTCGCGACAGGCTTCCTGATGCTCGGCCCCAAGATGGTCGGGGAGGACGATCCGGTCAAGCAGAAGCTCGACTTTGCCGACGAGCAGCTCGCGACGACCTCGAAGGCGATCCTGGCCCTGTCGGTCGATTGCGCCCGCTGCCACGACCACAAGTTCGACCCGATCCGGTCCTCGGACTACTACTCGCTGCTAGGCATGTTCACCAGCACCAAGACGGTCCTGACCTACCGGGTTACCTCGAAGCTCAACGCCACGGCGCTGTCGGGTCCCCAAGAAGACCGCCGCCTGTCGGAGATCGAGCGCAGATTCGACTACCACAGCGACTTCGTGACGAACTACAACCGCGCCACAACCCCCCAGCGGGTTGTTGACGCGCAGCAGGAGGCCCTGCAGGACGCGCTCGAGGAGTACTTCGAGATTCCCAAGGCAATGGCGGTTGCCGAGGGAGCCATCGCGGATCTCACCGTAATGATCCGCGGCAACCATCTGACGCCGGGCCCGCCGGCCCCCCGTCAGTTTCCTGCGATCCTGGCGGGCGAAAGCCAGACTCCGATCAGAAAAGGCAGCGGCCGCCGCGAGCTGGCGGACTGGCTGACGCGGGCCGACCATCCCCTGACCGCTCGCGTCATGGCGAACCGGATCTGGAAGTGGCACCTCGGACACGGGATCGTCCGCACGACCGACAACTTCGGTGTGCTCGGGGACCGCCCCGACCATCCCGAGCTGCTCGACTGGCTCGCGATGCGGTTTGTAGAGGACGGCTGGTCGGTCAAGTCGCTGCACCGCAGGATCATGCTTTCAGGCGCCTATCAGCGCTCCTACTCCCAGGATGCCGGGGCCGCTGGAATCGATCCGGAGAACCGGCTGCTCTGGCGCGCGAACCGGCGCCGAATGGAGGCGGAGGCGATTCGTGACAGCCTCCTGGCCGTGTCAGGACAGCTGGACCCGGCAATGGGCGGCAAGACCATGCGGCACAGGAACTTCACCAATCTCAACGCCAACGCGCTCTCGCGCGATCCGAGCCTGTACGAGTCCCGGCGACGCAGCGTGTACCTTCCAGTCCTGAGGAGCGCACTCTACGAGGTGCTGCAGGCATTCGACTTCGCAAACCCATCCACTTCCAACGGGATGCGCGGAAGCACGATGGTGGCCCCGCAGGCCCTCTTCATGATGAACTCGGGCCTGATCGAGGACGCATCCCGCATGTTCGCCCTGCGCATCCAGCACGAAGGATCCGGCGGGGACTCCGGGCGCATCCAGCTGGCCCACGAGATCGCCTACGCGCGACCCGCGGCTGATGACGAGGTCTCGTCCTGGACAGACTTCCTGGACCGCTACGAATCGATGGCGGGAAACCGTGCCGCGGCATGGCAGGGCCTTTGCAGGATCCTGCTGTCCTCGAGCGAGTTCCTCTACGTACAATAGGGCCGGGGATGCGCACGATGCCACAGTCTTGGCGCCGATGGTCACGCCGCGAGGCGTTGAAGCAGATGGGCGCAGGGTTCGGCGGTCTTGCGATGTCCGCGCTGCTCGCCGATGAGGCGGTTGCGAAGGGGCCGCTCGCCGTTCGGGAGCCGCACTTTGCCCCCCGTGCCAAGCGCGTGATCATGCTCTTCATGTTCGGCGGACCGTCGCACATCGACACTTTCGATCCCAAGCCCATCCTGAATCGCGACAGCGGCAAGCCGCTTCCGTTCGCCAAGCCGCGGATCATCTCGTTCCCGCGCCGCGGCGGCGACCTGATCGGCTCCCCGTTCGAGTTCAAGCGGCACGGCGAGAGCGGCGCCGAGGTCAGCGAACTGTTTCCGCATGTGGCCGGGGTCGCCGACGAGCTCGCCATCGTGAGGTCGATGCACTGCACCAATCCGCGTCACGGGGGCGCGGTCCTCGAGTGGCACACGGGCAGCGACACCTTCATCCGGCCGGCGATGGGCTCGTGGCTCACCTACGGCCTAGGCTCGGAGAACCAGAACGTGCCGGGCTACATCACGATCTGCCAGGCGCTGGCCGAAGGCGGGGCCAACAACTTCGGGTCCGCATTTCTGCCCGCCGCACACCAGGGAACGCCCCTCGGCTACGGCAACGTCAAGGCAAGCGACGCCCAGTTCCCGTTCATTGGCGACGTGGATCGAACACGTCTCCAGAGGCTCGAGCTGGACATGCTGTCGGAAGTCTCGCGGCGGCAAATTGACCGGTCGGGTCCGGACAGCGAACTGGAGAGCCGCATCGCGACGTTTGAACTGGCTTTCCGGATGCAGACCGAGGCGCCGGAGATCCAGCGCATCGACGGGGAGAGCGAGGCAACCCGCCGGCTCTACGGTCTGGACGACGCGGTGACCGAGGACTTTGGTCGGCAATGCCTCATGGCACGGCGATTCAGCGAGAGCGGAGTGCGTTTCGTCCAGTGCAACAGCAATGGCTGGGACCACCACTTCGACTTGACGAATCTGCTCCGGAAAATGTGCGCGCAAGTCGACAAGCCGATTGCGGGCCTGATCAGGGACCTCCGCGGACGGGGCCTGCTCGATGAGACGCTGGTCATTTGGGGCGGCGAGTTCGGGCGCACGCCCACAGCAGAGAATGCGGACGGCCGTGATCACAACCCGCACGGCTTCACAATGTGGCTGGCGGGCGGTGGCATCAAGCCCGGAATCACCTACGGCCGAACCGACGAATACGGCTACTACAGCATCGAGGACAAGGTCCATTTTCACGACCTGCATGCGACAATCCTGCATATGCTCGGCCTGGACCACACCAGACTGACATTCCGGCACGCCGGCCGGGACTTTCGGTTGACCGACGTACACGGCGAGGTGGTCCGGGGCCTGCTCGCGTGAGCCGGCCGCGAATGTCCTTCGAGACTACCGGCTTCTGCAGTCTGTCCCGGGGAGTCGCGCTGCGAAGCCTCCGCATGCCCGAGGCGGCCTGGGCGCGCGACTTGTCCTTGGAGGCGACGTGACCCAACCAGGGCGTTGTTCCTTGGAGGCAGCGCCGGTAGAAGTCCTCGACCTTCACTAGCTGGGCCTAGTTCTTCCGCTTCATGCTCTTTCGCCAGTCTGTGGGAACTCTCCCCTGCCATCCAGAGAGGGATGGACGGCAAGCGGTTGACCTAACAGCATCTCACCGCCGACATCTGAGTCACTAGGCCCGAGCATGCTACGTGTCATTGGTCCTCCTAGCTTGCTTTCTTCGTTTCCGTCGAAGTCTCTGATCCAGTCGCTCTGCCTCCAAGGGTAGAGTATGGCCGACAATTTTCGCTTGGCCTGGACTCATCAGACAGTATCGACCTTCTCCCCGTCCGTGTCCCCCAATGCGGACGCACACTGAATCCCTCTGCCATCCCGGACCTGCATCTATGTAGATTGGATCGAGAGAACTGTTCGTCTCAAGCTTGATCTCTTCTCCCACAACACTCCTCCTTCGCCGTCAAGTCCAAGGGGGGAGGCTACAGACCAAACCGCCCCCTGGACATCGCACCAGGGACGGAGCGAAAGGTAGTTCCCCGTCCCCATGTGGGTGCGAATACCCTTCTGTCCACGGTTTCGCATGCACGATCGTGAATCCACCGTCAATCCAAAGCCACTGTCCTTCGTAGCAGTTGAACTCCAAAGATCAATGACTTCCTCTTGCGGCTGGGACACTCGTCAACTGCACTGACCCTCCCTCAACATATTCCAGGCTTAGCCCAGTAACGGAGAGTCTGCCGTTTTCTCCACGGACGTGAACCGATCCCACAAATTCCTCACCGATCTCATCCGACGCTTCGTGAAAGAATTCTGTAATGAACCTCGCGTTGTGGAAGTGTTCTGAAAATGGTTTGATGGATGCATCGAACTGATACACTGGGACTGCATTGCTTATCGCACAATGGCCAGAATCATCGTATAGCTCCATGGACACAAAGGTTCCTATGGGGAAGTCGCGCCGACCACGAAGTGTCCAAGCAAGTCCGGTATTGTGTTCTCCCGCCTTGTAGCTCACGGGAAGCTCGAAAATGTGACCAAGATTGGAGACTCCGTCATCGTAAGAAACACCGACCGAGTCCATAATCCGTACATCACGGACGATACGGAACAACATCGACGCTGCGATTTGACTTTCTCCTAGCCCATAGTCTGGAGTGTGCCTAGTGATGACCAAGAAGCCAGTTCGGATTTCTTCATCGCCTCGGAGAATGAGCGTCCTTGTTCCCTTCGATGGAAAAGACGGTATGGAATGTAGAGGAGCAGCAAGGCCCTTGCTATACCGTCTCCCGTTGATACTCAATGTGCCTTCCCATCGAGCGCCTCCCCGCGTAGGGTAGAGTACAACATCACCGGCCCACAGCGGCACATAAGCTTTGTCCCCGTTGGTGATCTGGACTTGGACTTGATACTCCAAGTCCGTTCTTACCCCGCCCAATGCAATGTGCGGAAACACCGCGCCACGGACATTTAGGCTCGAAAACAAGGATAGAAATACGATCAACAGCAGGCTCATCCCTTTCTCCTTCTTGCGGTGGTAAACTGGGATGGCGAGGAACATGCGAACCGAAACCGTTCCTTCCGACCAGAATTCAACTAGAACAGAAGGTGAGTACCGAACCGAAAATCGCACCCTCCATCATCATTTGATACTCGGAGTTCCACGGATCATTCCGATTCCCGGATCAGGAGCCCGCGCACGTCATTCATCACCAGCTTCGAACCCCATGGCCTCGCTCGGAATCGAGCGTAACTTGGGCGAGTCTAACCTCTTCTAGTCTGTCATCGCTTCCTGATTAGAGGGTGAATTTTCCTTGTCGTCAGTAGCACTTCGTTTCCAACCATCGACTATCGCTGAAAGCAGGTCCTCAAGAGGCGGGGCCATCGTTGTCCATACGTCTCTGGACATACCGACATCTAAGGCACTGTAGCTTTTCTGGTTCCTGACAGCTGCTGGCACATCTACACAGAATTGGTTTACGGCATCACCGGCAACTTTTTCTGCCCTCGGGCTCAGAGTGAGAAGCAAAGAGCCGGGCTTTTGTGTGTCGAGGTAAAGGGTAGCGTACGAACGCAGCGTCGGCCTGCCCTCACTTGTCTTTTCCTGTAGGCTAAAGGAGTAGGATGTCTTACCGGGCCACCGGTAGCTGCTGGGCATTCGAGTCTCTATGAAGCTTGCCGTCTCCTCAAGAAAGTTCTTAACGCCGAGACGCTCGGCCGCTTCGTGTAGACCCGCTTGATTGCTCACTTTCGTTGAGCGGTTCCTAGTGGGGGTGGGCGCAATGCTCTTGGCTTGGCGTGCCAAGAGAAGCTTCCCTTCGTGCGTGAAACCATGGAATGTTAGAAGCTGGATCTCGACCCCGCTCTGGGCTAGGAAGTCCACGATGCGATGAGCGCGTTCATCCGCTCCCAAGCCGACAAGCACGATCTTCGGCGGATTGATCAGAAAACCAGTTTCATTCGGAAATTCTTGCTGATACCAATCCGCGAAGTCCTCTCGCGACTCAATGCCATTCTGACCAGAATGCTCGTCGACCAATCGCGCAAACTTGTCCTCTCCATGCACGGCAAGATCGGAAGCGTAATCGAGCGCCTGGGCGACTGCATCACGAGTGAGCGTACCGCGCTTCAACTCAAACACAACCAGACGTCCGTCGGCGTCTACGCCCAGAAGATCCAGTGGGCCGCCCTCGGTTGGCAATTGACGTCCGACGAGGGTGAGATTGTCCATCAGGAGGTCCGGCGAGCTGACCAGTAGATCCTCAAGTTGTTGTTCCGTTTCGGCGGTATCGATGTCCGTAACAGCGGTAGCTTTACGAGTGCCACCCGACGACTCCACTGACCATAACTTGATTTTCTGCATTCAGTGCCCCTCCGGTGATCCGTCTGGCCTGCTCCGGCTCAGTCCCGCGTAAATTCGTGAGAATCAATCCTGCTCGCGTTTCACTCACCGCCACCATCGACATGGGCTCTCCGCTCATGCCCTTGGAATCTATTCTCCCACAACCCAAGAGCACGAACCACACTGGACTGGGGCAGGCAGATCGGCCACGGCTTCCGCGATCGGAACTAATCTGTCTCGTTCGTGGCTCGCAGTGATTCTCCTCTGTTTGCCACTCACCACTGAGGGCGAGCGAGATGCTACCTGGGCATTCACCGGTGGCGCTTAACCGACCCCCACGCTAGGCGGCTTGGTCTTGAGTTGAGGCTCGAAACTCGTCCATGAAGTCCACGGCTGGACCGAGCGGTCACGTCCATTCACGGTCACGAAGGGCCAAGGACATCCGTATCATCCCGGTGGAAAGAATAGTGGGGAGAGAGGTGACAGAAGATTCATAACTCGTTTATATCGAATGGTTTACGGAACTTATTAAAACAGTCCGCAGAATAGCGGAGGCTGGTCACCAATCGGGACTCAAGACCGCCGTTAGACCGCCTAGCCGCCCGGTAGTCGGCGGGACTGGGCCACAAGCGCCACGCGCGATCGCACGAATAGGGGTCGGCAACCGGAGCATCCGGATGCCACTGGCAGGATGTGAATCCCTCGCGGCGGAGATAGGTGTCTCGAATCCCTGCCCTCCCAAGTGCCGACCCCTCGGGTGTGGCAGGTCGCCGAGAGCGCGTGGCAAGTCCGCCTCCCGCTTCCTTCGGTTCAGGCCGGCGTCAACGTGTTCGTGGTCCGCGACCGGAACGGGTACGAACTGGTCGACACAGCCATTTGGAGCGGAGACTGCCTCATGGGGCTCCAGACGTCGCTGGAGAGCCTTGGAGTCTCTTGGCCCTCGATCAGGGAGATTCTCTTCAGCCACTTCCATCCCGACCATCTCGGCGCTGCGGCCGAGATCCGCAGGCGATCCGGCACCCCGGTACGCATGCCCTGTCGCGAGGCGGAACTGGTGAGACCGCCGGGGCCGAAACGGAAGTTCCTTGGCGAGGCGACGGAATTCCTAGTCGAGCACGGGATGCCAAGGACCGGGTAGCGACCGTGCGCGAACGAGCCAAGGCTGGGTAGGGCGCGTCCGAGCGGCTCGTGGTCGACGGGAGCATCGGCATGGGCGAGACGATCGAATTCCAAGGGAGTACGCAGGAAGCCGTGCCGGCGGCGGGCCACTCGCCCGCCAGGTGTGCCTCCACGGCCCCGATCAACGCGTCCTGTTCTCGACCGACGCCATCCTTCCCCGGGTCACGCCGAAGATCGGCACGCACTGGTACCACCTGGACGATCCCCTCGGGGATTACCCTGGACGATCCCCTCGGGGATTACTTCGAGACCCTGTCTGTTCTGGAGGGGCTGGAGGTCGACACTGGAAGTCGACACGCTCGGGCCCTCGCATGGGAAGCCTTTCCAAGGCGATCGCGAGTGGAACGCCAGCACGCGTCGTCATCATGAGCGGCGCTGCGGAACCATCCTCGAGTCGATGCCCGAAGCTCCTGTCGGCGCCTACGAGATCGCGGACGCCGTGTGGGGCGATGACATGAGCTTGGTGGACCATCGATTCGCGACAGCCAGAGCGCTGTCGCACCTGCACTACATGGCCATCCGCCGGCCAGTCGAGTGGGTCTCGTCCGATGGGACCACGCACTGGAAGCGGAGGTGACTGCGGCTGGCCGGGTGTCTACGATAGTCGATTCCAATGCCTGGGTTCAGAGTCATCGCCGACGGCCCCCTCGATGACATCGTGCTCGGTTTCGCGGGTCCGTCAATCGAGTTCCTGCCGTGGGATGTGGCCGTCAACGGCACCTCCGAGCCCGTCGACGGAATATACACGTACGGCCATCCCCGCTTGGACGGTGCGATGCTTGACGGGATCGCCGGCGTCAGAATCATCAGCAACTACGGGGTCGGCGTCGATCACATCAACGTGCCGGACGCCGAATCACGGGGCATCCCCGTCGGCAACACGCCCAACGTTCTGGACGGAGCCACTGCTGACGCCGGCTTCGCGCTGCTGCTTGCAGCTGCCCGGCGGATCGTCGAAGGGGACCGCTACGCCCGCTCGCCGGAATTCCTGCACTACGACCCCGGCTTCATGCTCGGCCGGGAAGTACACTCCACCACCCTCGGCATCGTCGGTCTGGGCAACATCGGCCGCCAGGTCGCTCGCAGGGCCCTAGGGTTCGACATGCGGGTGCTCTACAGGAACCGGAACCGGAACTTCGACGCGGAATCGGAACTCGGCGTCGAGTACGCGACCTTGGACGACTTGCTGCGCCGGTCCGACTTCGTGGTCCTTACCTGTCCTCTGACTGACGAGACAGAGCACCTGATCGATGCCTCGGCGCTGCGCAAGATGAAGCGTACGGCGACGCTCGTGAACATTGCCAGAGGGCCGATCGTCGACACGCAGGCCCTGTACGAGGCGCTGCGCAGCGGCGTCATCGGGAGCGCCGGGCTGGACGTGACCGATCCCGAGCCCCTGCCCCGGGACCATCCGCTGCTGGATCTTCCCAATGTCACCATCCTGCCCCATCTCGGGACCGCGACCACCGAGACGCACCGCAGGATGGCAGAGATCTCGATGAAGAATCTGCGGCGCGGGCTCGATCGCAAGCCGCTGCTGCACCAAGTGCGCATCTGAAGAGGGGACTCCGCGAGCCGCCCGCCGGCTGCGACGCGCCTCAGAGAAGCGCCTCGATGCGCCGGGCAAGGTCTGCCTCGCCCATGGCGCCGTGGTGGTGGAGGCGGGCCACGCCGGATCGATCCACCAGCACGACCGCGCTGAACGACACAGGCACGCTGAGCACGAGACTGTCCTTGGAGATGTGCGACTCGATGTAGGCGCGATCGGGTGAGGCGTCGGCCCTTGCGGCAGGTAGTCGGGAATGAAGTTCAGCCGAACCTTGGCCCACACAATTCCGGACGAGGTGCTGGATCTCCGGCCCGACTTCATTGAGCACTAGCTTGCCCACCGGGCCCGGGACCCCAACGACCGGGCCTAAGGCCGTACGAAGTTCCTGTCTGAGTGGAAGCACATGATCCAAGTCTGGGCGGACTAGCTGGACTGGCTCGAGGCCGGAGCAGAAACTGAGTAGGCACTTCGCGCGGCTGCCGCCTCGAACATCCGAAGAATTCCCAAGAGTTCCAGCACGCAAAGTTGGAGCCCGCCGTTTCCGGATACGTGAACCACGCCCCCACGGTGTGGTGCGGCCCTAGGCGGTGCGCAACTGCCTTCCTGCGAAGGATCGCTGGCTCCGGGAGCGGCCGCGGCAAGAATTGACCCCTTATCCGGCCTGCGGGTATTCTGAGACTTGAACCGAATGGATCGCATCACCGTGGATCCGGAAAAGAGAGGGGGAAGGCCTTGCCTTCGCGGGCTCAGGATCACCGTGTACGATGTCCTTGACTATCTGGCGTCCGGGATGGCGGAAGCGGAGATCCTAGCGGATTTCCCGGACCTTGAGCGCGAAGACATCCGGGCTGCGCTGGCGTTCGCTGCGGAGCGCGAGCGCAGGCTCGTTTCAATCCCGCCCGTGTGAAGCTCCTCCTTGACGAGAACCTGTCCCCGCGTCTCGGCGGCGGCTTGGCAGACATGTTCGAGGGGTCCGTCCACGTGCGGCATGTGGGGCTGGCGCGAGCGACGGATGCCGCGATCTGGGCCTACGCCGGGGACCACGGCCTAACCATCATTTCGAAGGACTCGGATTTCCACCAGATGAGCTTCGTGTGGGGTCCGCCTCCCAAAGTCATTTGGATTCGGCGGGGCAACTGTACGACGGCGGACATCGGGGCGTTAGTGCGATCCAACCGAGACGTGATTCTGGCGTTTGGGGCCGATCCGGAGGCGGCGTTCCTAGCACTCTCGTAGGCAATCGCGGACATTGGCGGGGGTTTGCCGCCTCCGGTTTCGGCCCTGCCACGCGGATGCTCCGAACCCGTCCGTCGTGTCGCCTCCCGAAGTTGCCGGAACATGCTCCGCGTTGGACACAACTCTCGGGAAGGCCCGATGACCAGATCGAACGAGAAGCTGATCGCTGCAGGCTGGGCGTGGTCGCCGGTCGATGCGGGGTGTGTGCACCGGTCGGCGGAATAGGCGAGCGATCCTGCTCGCCGCGGTCAGACGCACGCTCAAGCCTTAGAGGTTCTGCGTTCTCGAAGGTGCGGATCAGGGTGCCGGCCATCCGGACTATGCCCTCAACGCGGTGAAGCGGCTGCAGAAGGTCCACCCAACAAGGGGACAGATTCCCGAGCGCGCCTTGGCCGAGGTGAAGGAGGTGGAGGAGGACGCTCGGGCGACCGCCAAGTCGAATCAGGTCCGGCGGTTCCGACTGGTGCACGTGTCGAACCTACGCAACGCCGTTCTGGCGGGCTCGGACGGCTTAGGCGGTCGAGCCAAGCTAAGGGAATCCCGGCTGGCGGGTGATACGGACGACTTCTGGAGCAACGTGAAGAGACCCCGCAGCTTCGCCCGCGAACTCGGCGCGAGCGACGGGGAGCATTCTTGCCATCCTCTCTCGCGCCGCGTCGCTCTGGCCTTCTCCAAGGCCCGTTTCATGTGTCGCAGACGGCACCGATCCTTGGGGCGAGCACACCCGCGAGGCTCTGCGTCGGCCGGCGACGGCGATTTCCCGATCCAATGCATACGATGTTGACTGCGTCGTTCGCTGGATAGCCGATGCGGAAGTGACAGAGCTGCTGCTGCCGCGGCAGCAGCAGGGACTTCGCAACGACGGAAAACCGGGTTCATCGGAATCCTCCGAGCACGACCAACCATGGAATCGGCTGCGCCGGCATCCTGCAAGCCAGACATTCCGCGAAACCCGTGAACACGATCGAGTGACGAATCGTGGCAGGAACCGGTTGTGGTCAGGCAGTCGGCATCGGGTTTCGCAGCGGCCTGAATTCTTCCCTGGCCCGGTCGATCGCGTCGGTGATCGAGTCCCCTTCCTGAAACCAGAGACGTCCCCGAAGACGCACCGTCTCTGCTGGGGCGCAGTCGGGAAAGACCGGATCCGAATGCAGGCATGGGCAGCGGTCGTTTCCCCAGCATCGGCCGGAGCGTTCCCATGCAGTCAGAATCCATCGGCCTCCGTCGTCGGAACGGACCGCCGCGACGGGAGGATCGAAGACCTTGTTCCCCACAGTCTGAGCAGTGAATCCAGCCGCGCCCTTGAGCATCACACAGAGCTGCGTCCTCAAGCCGGCGAGTGTCCGATCCAGACCGTTGCGGAGCCAAAGACCCAGCTCCACAGCATCGGGACCGGGCCGCAGCGACGATCCAAAGGCCACTCCGTTTGGAAGCGTCCATTCGAGGTCAAGTCCGCCTCCGGGAACCTCTCGGAAGTCGACGTTGTCCAGCCACACGTTCCGATCGTTCCAGATCGTTGGCACGTGGGTATGCGCCAAGAACAGGTGGCCCATGTCCGACGTGATGAGTTCCGGCAGGTCGATGACGACGTAGCTGTCCGGATCCCATGGCAGGAACACGCTCGCTTTCGTACCGCGCAGGGGGTCGATTGCCCCTTCGAGAAACCCGATGCGAGGGTGGCGCCCGCCCGGATAGGGCATGATCTCCACCGCTCCGGGACTGCGGGCGCTCTCCGCGGCGGCCTTCTGTTCGTACTCGGACACCTCCGGTTCCGTCAGGCTCGCCACGGCGACAGCCTCGTCCGACGTATAGCGATGTCTCGCCATGATCCCCATCCAGCGGGACAGGTCTGCGCGAGTCTGGACCAGTTCGATGGGCTGATCGAGGTCACTGTCCAGAACCGGAGGATTCCGGAGATGCTCGGTCGGGTCATTCACGCTTGACGCCGGCAGCATGTCTTCCAAGTCCCTCAGGGCAAGGACTCTGAACCCTTGGCGCCGCAATTCCTGCATGCACTCGCGAAAAAGCGCAGGCGGGGTATGGACCCAGGCGTGCGCGACGTCCGGCACCCCGTGAAACTGCAGGACGACGACCCCCTCTCTGCGACGGTCCAGGATGCGTCGGAAAAGGTCGAGCGACCATCCGGGCACGGAGTTTCCGGTCGAAGGAATCAGCAATGCATCGTGGCGGGCCGGGTCAAAGGCGAGGCCCGCATCGAGGGCGCGGTTGTCGAGTTCGGGCGAGAGGCCACGACGCGCCAGCCGGTAGCCGAGTCCGCGCAGCTTCTTCAGTGCCTCGGGGCCGAAGCGATTCCCGCACCAAGCGAAGCTGACCGGCTTCTCGACCCCGACCTTGGCGAGCTCGTTCTCGACCAGCGCCAGCTCGCCCTCCAGCCGCGCAGCGTGCTTGGGAACGGAGAAGTCGGCATGCGACCAGGAGTGGTTTCCGATCTCGAACCCCATTCCGGCGATCTCGGCGATCTCGTCCCACGACATGAAATTCTCGCGGTCGTCCATCCATCGATGGGTGACGAAGAATGTCCCGGAAAAGCCCAGATCCGCCAAGTATGGCGCAACGAATCGCCTGTGAGACGTCACCGCATCATCAAAGGTCAGTACCGCGATCGAGTCGGGCGCAGAGCAACCGAACAGCGCCGATGCTCCGGCTGCGGAAGCGCTTCCCAAGAGCTCCCGGCGGGATACGACGGCGCTCGTCGCGCCGCTGATCGAGCAACGCGCCGGCCTCTCTCGCAGCCGAACGCCGCGATCGATTCCCTGTGAATTACGGGCGCTCTCCTGCTGGCGGCGCCCATCGCTCGGTTTGGGTGATGTCATAACGGATTTCCGCATCGTTCGCAGACTCGATCCCAGGTCGACTGGCGCCTCTTTCGATCAGCTCATCAAACCGCCTTTGAAGCCCGGCCACCTTGTCCGGGTGATCGGCCGCAAGGTCGCGTTCCTCTGCAATGTCCGACCGAAGGTCGTAGAGCTCGGTAATCGTCGGCTGACCACGGGACTCCTCCAGATTCGGACCGCCCCGACGGAATACCAGCTTCCAAGGACCGTGCCGGTACGCGAACTCGCCGTGATTCGAATGACTGACCAGCGAAGTCCGACCGCCGGCCCCGTCCTGGCCGGTCATCGCACCGAGAAAGCTCATGCTGTCCTCGGCCCCGGCATCGGGAAGATCCGCGCCGATGACCTCCAGGCTTGTGGCAAAGATGTCCGTGAGACTGACGAGCCGATCGCTGCTCGAGTTCGGCTCGACGCGTCCGGGCCAGCGCACTAGGAGCGGCACGCGGTGTCCACCCTCCCAGATGTCTCCCTTGTGGCCGCGATACGGACCGCTCGGCATGTGGCCGGCTTCGACCAGTTCGTCCCAGCCGGTGTAGTGGGAATGCCCGTTGTCCGCTGTGAAGATGACGATCGTGTCGTCAGCGATGCCGGACTCGTCGACGGCTTCAACGACCTGACCGGCCGACCAGTCGGTCTCCATCACGAAGTCGGCGATCGGTGCTATTCCGCTCCGACTCATGAACCGGTGCGACGGGGAAACCGGCTCGTGGGGCGAGGTCATCGAGTAGAAGAGGAAGAATGGCCTGCCCGCCTTTGCGCGGTCACGAACCTGCCGCACCGCCCGCTTCGTGAGCTCGGGAACGATCTCGCGGAATCGCCAGCCGGGAGCCATGGGGCTCCCTTCGAACCCTCTGGGCATCACGACACCCTCCGTGCTGTCGTAGACGTAGCGAGCGGTCGGCAGCGGATCGACGGTCTCGTTCTCGATATAGGAGAACGGCGGCATGTTGGGGAGGTCCACTCCGAAGTAGTAGTCGAATCCCCGCGAAGTCGGGCCTTCGCTCACTGGCTCGGTGAAGTCCCACTCCAGTGTCTTCTGGCCGTTGCGGACCTTGGTCATCCTGCTCGGCTGCGGACCCGCCCACTCCCAGCCGAGGTGCCACTTTCCGATCAGCGCCGTGTCGTAACCATGGTCACGCAGCACTCCGGGCAGGGTCGGGCGGTCCGGAGCGATCAGGGGCGGTTCATGCGCTGCGAGCACCCACTCCTGGAGTCTGGTCCGCCAGGAGTACCGGCCGGTTAGGAGGCCGTAGCGGGTCGGCGTGCATACGGCCGAGGGGCTATGGGCATCCGTGAAGCTCATGCCTTCGCTTGCAAGCCTGTCCAGGTATGGCGTTGGGATCTTGTTCTGAGGATAGTGGGCCTGTATGTCGCCAACCCCGAAGTCGTCCGCGAGGATGACGACAATGTTGGGATGCCGGTCGGATGTCTCCAGGCAGGCTGAGGCAAGGAGGGCTGCACTGACCGTGGCGATGATCGCGGAAAGGCGGATGCCAATCATGTCAATTCCTTGACTGCTGCAAGCTCGAATCGCATAGGCTGCGAGGCTCTCCCCGGACCGGCATCCGGATGGGTGGCAAAGGAGAGGATCCAGCCTACCATGTGGAGCGTCGCGGACCTGACGATTCCAGGAGACGCGAATGCACCAGTCGATCCATGCTCTAGGCAAGACAGCAGCCGCCCAATGCCAACACGTTGCTCCTGAGATTGTCCAGACCGGACCGTGTCCAGAATGCGCTCGTTTGAGGCTCGTCTGAGGCTCGTTTGAAGTGGCGAACTTGAGGGACGGCGCTCAATAGCATCCAGTTCAGCTCTCGCACGGGGGCTTGTCGATGTAGTAATTCTCCATCGGTTCCATGAGTCTGCGGGCAGCCTCCTCCATTGACATCTGCGGTACCGCGATCGACGCCTCCAACTCGGCCCTGTTTGGCTCGCAGGTCGAATCCACCAGTTCCACTCGGTGCAGATCGAGTCTGATCACTGGCTTCGGTGGCTCGGAATCCTTCATCGACGATCGTCGTGGTTCTGCGTTTCTGGTGGCCAGAGCCGTCCGTCGGGGGCGATCCGTTCGACCCACTGATCGTTCCGCAGACGCATCCGGTCAAGGCAGTCGCCACGGTCGCGCATGTCCCGGTCCACGACGCTTGTCCGCGGGCTCCGGAATCCCGCCCGTTGTTCCGGATCACGTCCGTGAACTTGAGCCGCTTCCCATCCATGCCCAGCACGACGGCGCGCATCATGTCGATGGTGTGGTCCTCGCGCAGGGTGTGACGGCCGGCGAACTGCAGTGCCTCCCGTTCGGTGGACTGTTCCATGGGCGGCGGCTGCGGTACATGCCGACCATGGCGGCATCGCGTTGCAGTGCCGACGTGGCCGTTTTCTCCAAGCGGCTTGGCCGTGCCGGAGAGCCACCCAAGGTGGCCTCGGCCGGAATCATGCGAGAGCTGCTGCTGGTCGTCGCACCGCTGCGCGAAGACCGCGGATCGTCGCCGTCGGGTCCCTGCAAAGCGGCCTGGGCCGGGTGGACTCAGTCCTGAGCCAAGGCCCGGCAGCCCCCTACGGGGGGCTGCGGGCCGGATGTGGGCCGTAATCCTGGGCAGATGGGTCTTCACCCTCGTTCCCAGCGACTGCTCCCGAACGCTGCATAGGTGCCGGTCACTGGTGCTCGACCGGCTCCGCGTACAATCTGCAGCTGCGAACTGCGCTCACTAGCACGTCGGGGCCGCCTGCCCGGGAACACTTCCGCCAGCGCGCTGCGGCTCATTCCGTTGCGCACTGGGCAAGCCCAGACCGCGGCTCATGCCACAATCTCCCTCTCCAGACTCAGGCAAAAGACCTGTCTCCCCAACCGCGCCTGTCTCTCTTCGCTCGCTCCTGCTGAGGCCGCTGCTGCACCGCACGGCGCCCGGACCCGCCGGCTTCACCCACCCCGCGCGGAGTGCTCCGAGATCTCCAATTCCTCAGCAGTCTCGGCCACCTTCCTACCCGCCCACGCGCGCTCCGCCCACCAAGAAAAGCCCCTCCTCCTCGAGAAAACGCCATGCGCCGCCAACGCCTCCCCTCGCTTGACATATGGATATTTCTCATATAACGTTGCATACGCGAGTTCCCAACCCCTGAAGAAGGAGGAATCACATGCAGATGCCACGTATGATCAGCGCCACCTGTGCAGCCGTGTTTCTAGCCAGTCTCGGCACAACAACGTTGTTGGGGCAATCTTCGACGGGAACTGTGGTAGTCAACGTCGTCGATCCCGTCGGTCTGGCAATCCCCGGAGCACGCGTAACCTTGACAGACGAAGCGACTGAGATACAGACTTCGAGAGAATCCATCGAACAAGGCATTGCTCGCTTCACTTCCATCAAACCCAGCACGTATACCGTCAATGTCAGCTCCCAAGGCTTCCGGCAACATGCACAGTCCGGCGTCATTGTGCATGTGGCTGAGTCGGTTACCTTAACCACGCAGCTTCAGATCGGCGAGATAACCGAGACTATCGAGGTGACCGGAGCTGCGCCACTGCTCCAAACCGAGGGCGGTGAGATGGGACAAGTTGTGGAAGAAAGGAAGATTCGTGAACTGCCGCTCAATGGCCGTAACCCCTTCGCGCTGGCGGCGTTGACTCCGGGAGTTGCTCCTGGGCAGAATTTCGGGAGCAATCCGCTACTGCTTTCCAATCTTGGAATCAACGGCGGACGGGGAGGAGCAACCGAAATCCTTGTCGACGGATCGCCTGTGACTGTACCGGAGAACAGCCCTGGCACTTACGCAACAGCAATCATGCCCTCGGTGGATCGCATTCAGGAATTCAAGGTTCAAACGAACTCGTTCTCTTCTGAATTCGGACGCACTGCCGGCGGCATCATCAACGTCGTGGTGAAGTCCGGTTCGAATGATTTCCATGGGTTGGCTTTCCAATACATCCGAAACAGTAAACTGGACGCAAATAATTTCTTCTTGAATCGTGCAGGGCGCGAACTAGGAGTCTTCCAGAGGAACCAGTTCGGGTTTACTGTCGGAGGACCAATCGTCCGAAACCGGACATTCTTTTTCGGAGGATATGAAGGACTGAGGGAACGTCGCCAAGCGACCAGCGCGGTCACGGTTCCGACGGCGGCTCAGCTTGGGGGCGATTTCTCATCCACACTGAATGCCGGAGGCAACTCGATCACGATCTACGATCCGCTCACGACAAGTGACGACCCATCCGGTAGCGGCAAGATTCGAGATTCCTTCCAAGGCAATGTGATTCCAGCGCATCGGATCGATACGGTCGCTCGGAAGGTGCTCAGCCTTTACCCTCAGTCGAACACCGCAGGCCGGGGGGCTGCGAACGTAAACAACTTCATTGCAGCCGGCAGTGCGGCCACCGACGATGACAATCTTGACGTCCGTGTCGACCATCAGCTCTCGAGCAGCCAGTCGATCTTCGGCAGGGTCAGCTACCGTGACTTCCGGCAGGCTCGACCGAACTTCTACGGCACGCCGGGACAGCCTGGTCCGGCCGCGATCCCGAGACCTGGCCGCAGTGCCGTACTTCGTCATTCTCAAAGCTTGAGTCCGAGCCTTTTCTCCGAGTTGGGAGTTAGTTATTCGGATCTTTGGACGGTCCGACGCTCACACTCTTTCGGCCGCAACATCGCCGAAGATCTCGGGATGCCACAAGACTTCGCAAACATTGCCGAAGACCGAGGATACACGCGTTTATTCATTGCCGGATTCGGCAGGATCGGGGAATCTTTCCTTGCCCGGTTTCGGCTGCAGTCGTACGGACTTCAATACAAGATGACTTGGATTCGAGGCAAGCAAACCTACAAGTTTGGGACAGAATACCGGGTCAACCGCACACACTTTTTCCAAGGACTTGATCCGGCCGGGCAGTTTCGCTTCTCACCACGCTTCACGCAGGGTCCGGATCCCAATCGTGGGACGCGTGTCGCGGGGCACTCGATTGCATCTCTCTTGCTGGGAGTCGCGGATCGAGGCTTTGTTTCGCACGACGAAGCTGTTTCAACCCAGAGCCCCTATGCCGCTTGGTTTATGCAAAATGACGTCAAAGTCACTTCGAAATTCACTTTGAACTTGGGTTTACGCTACAGCGTGGATTGGCCGCGCAGCGAACGGTACAACCGGCTGAGTGTGTTTAATCCGGAGGTCAACTCACCTTTAGCGGTGCCGGGATTCTCGGATTTGCGTGGTGGTCTGGAGTTCGTCGGCATCGATCGTGACGCTCAGTTCGATCTCGACAGAAACAATTTGTCTCCCCGGTTCGGGTTTGCCTGGCGCACTTTCGGTGAGACAGTGATCCGAGGGGGCTACGCCATTTTCTATCCGCCCCCAGCCGTCACGGCTGCCGGCACATTGGGAGGCGGGGGCGTGGCGGGCTTCAGTTCACAGACCCCGTTCGTCGCATCGCTAGACGGGGGGCTGACACCCAACGACTTTATCTCCAACCCGTACCCCAACGGCTTCACATTGCCCCCGGGCTCGTCGCAGGGACTACTTTCGTTCGCCGGGCTGAACTTCCAGAGCAACAGAATCTCGGATCGCAGTCCCTACGTGCAACAGTGGAATCTCAACATTCAACATGAATTGGCCCCCAATCTGCTGTTGGAAGTGGGATACACAGGTGCGAAGGGCACCAATCTATCTGTGGTCTTCGGCTCGCCGAACATGTTGGCTGCCGAGCAACTGGCGATTGGAAACGCTCTTCTGCAGCGAGTGGACAACCCCTTTTTCGGGGTCATTACGAGTCCTGCCTCACCGTTGAGCCGCCGCACAGTGACCCGCAATCAACTACTTCGTCCCTTCCCGCAATTCGGGAACATCTCCCTTGAGAAGGGCTCCTTCGCCAGCTCGATCTATCATGCAGCTCAGGTGCGGCTTGACCGACGATTCTCGAATGGGCTGACACTTCTGACTTCGTACACGGCGGGGAAGCTCATTGATGATTCCTCGACCTCCGGGACGGGTTTGCTACCACCGTTCGCGTTTATTCAGCAATGG
Organism: Bryobacterales bacterium; assembly: GCA_028819255.1. Lineage (GTDB taxonomy): Bacteria > Acidobacteriota > Terriglobia > Bryobacterales > UBA6623 > VXMF01. The sequence continues at coordinate 58,867 of JAPPMB010000006.1, forward strand.
CATAACCGGGCCGCGGAGCGCTCACTATCGGTGACTGATGTCTCCCAACGCTTCGTACTCAGCTTCTTGTACGAATTGCCTTGGGGCCAAGGCAGATCCTTCGGTACGAATATGGGCCGTCTGGCGAACTTTTTGGTGGGAGGGTGGCAGATCAACGGGATTTGGACTCTTGCGACGGGAACGCCGCTGATTGTCGTCAACGCTCAGGACAATTCGGGAGCACTCAACTTTGCCGGCCTGGCTGAACCGGGAACGCAGCGGCCGAACAACAACGGAAGCAGCCCGCGGAGAAGCGGATCCGTCGCGGACCGACTCGGGGAATACTTCGACACCTCGACGTTCAGCCAGCCGGAGCCGTTCACATTCGGCAGCACTGCACGCACACTGCCTGACACTCGCACACCGGGAGTCGGCCAATTTGATTCTTCCATTTTCAAGGACTTTCCGATCACAGAGCGAACCAATCTTCAGTTTCGCGCGGAGTTCTTCAACCTGACAAACACGCCAAACTTCAATGCGCCGAATACACGATTCGGTACGGGTGCGTTCGGAGTGATTGGGCGCCAGAGGAACACACCGCGACAGGTCCAGTTCGCACTGCGGCTCAGCTTCTGAGGCGCTGGCGGTCTCCACCAGCATTTCGGAGAGGATCATCCGAAGCGAAGCATTCGGAGTGTCATGCACAGGAGCTGCGGTGCGTCGCGAGTCATACTGATGCTGGTGGTGGTCGCTGCGGAAACGATGCCGGTCGGCATCGGCCTTCAAGCGGAGGGCGGTCCGAAGCCATACCCCATCGATAGGGCTGATTACCTGGCCGGTACCATGGAGACCGTCGGCGCGAGCTTCGCCGCGGCGACGCGGGCGACTAGCCTGCGGCGAGTGTGCGTCTCGCCCGCGAGCAGCTTGCCACCACAATTACCTCTTGGCGGCAGCACAATTGGGACGACGGCATGGCATTCGTCCGAGCCGCCGTGGGCGCGATGGACGATCCTGACAGGGTGATGTCCATGGTTGCCGTCGGCACCGCAGCCACCGTGGGGCTGCTCCACAGTCTTTCCGGCCATCTGCAACGCCTGCCGCGACATCTACCGCGAGCCGGATCCGGAGGGCGGCTTCCGACCACGGCCTGGCGGCGGACATCACACACGCCACCGTCTTCCGGTTCCTGACAACATGCCGTCCGCAGGCACTCCGGAGGTGGACTGCAAGCCCCGATCGTACTAGAAATGCCCTAACCCTCATGATCGGCAGTTCGGCCACCCCACTTGCATGAAACGTCTCGCATCCGAACTGCCGCAGGGCATGACGAGATCCGTGCCGTCGTCGCGTCCGGCCTCTGTGCCAGAATAGGGTCGGCGGAAGCGGGGCCAAGATCGTAACGCGTACCGGGTCGGTGCGGAGCGTCGCTCAGCGTCCCCGGAATCCAAACTAACTTCAGTCGTCCGCATCGAGACCCGCCTCGTGCCCTGGCTGTGCAGTGGACACACCATGAATAAACACTTGATTATCAAGAGATACGATTTTTTGTCTCAGGTACTGACAAGTGTCAGGCAAAACGCAGATGCTCGAAATTGATAGAAGCATTGAAATCCTTCAGTAGACCGGCGTAGTAGAGATTCACGTCAACCGTAAGGAGAGGCTTGTCAGCCGAAATCTCCTCTAGCAGGGCTGCATCTGTCAATCCCAATCGATTGAACGTATTGTTCCGACTGGCAACACCGCTCTCCACATAGATTTCATTGCTGCCTGTAATAAGTTCCGCAAGCTTGTCTAGAATCCGGAATTTTTGCGGCTCACCGTGCTGAGCGAGCAGGTTCGAGGCTTCGGTCAAGGTGTTGGGTGTAACTAGCACGCGAGGATATTGGTTCACAATACGATATAGGAGTTCGAAGTCGCCAGCATCAAATCTCTGTCTTACTCTCTTGTGCTTGGAAATCAGATTCTTGTCCGTCAGGCCTACCACAAGCAGGACTAAGAGGTTGGCATCCACAAATATGCCGGAGGCAGCCATGGAATCAATCGACGCCGATCACCGACCGGTGCTTGACAGAGAGGATTTTCCCATCACTATCCCGGATACGCACGACCTTGAATGAGCGCTGCCTTCCTATCAGCTTGGAAATCGACCCAGCGATAGATTGGGAGTCCATTTCAGCCTGCCGAAAGAATCCTACCGTTATGCTCCAAGTGTCCGGGAGTTCTTCGAAATCAACTTCTTCAAGCATAATGTTGGAAATTTGTTGGTCTTTGAACAGTGAGGCAACGGTTGCCGTTGCGATCCGTGCGGCTTCCTTGACGTCCATTAGACTAAATTCTCTCAATTGGCTCGCGGTCAGGCGAAACTGCGATGCTCACCATCATAGAGTTGAATCAGAGTACGCGAGCTTTCCCGAATTGTCAAGCGGGCGGGGAGAGGGGGAGAGGCGGCCAGTGTGGTAACGGATTCGTCAAATGTAACTACCCAGGTAGCCTCTGGGCAGGCACTTGCTCGGCAAGCGTGATGAAAGGGCCGAGAGGCCGTTGGGAGTGGGGCGAACCACTGCCCTGGAGAAGAGGCGACGGGCAAGGATCGCCCCGTGAAGGGGCTGACCACAGGTGGCACTTGACTGGGCGGCCAAGATCTTTGCAAGAGCAAAATGTCATGCGGGGTGAGGTCCGAGTCGGGGAGATGCTCAGCCTTCCAAGGCGGGTCTCCGTCGCCAGCGGCACGATGCCGAACCAGCCCCACAGCGTTTTCGAGCCAGTGTCGAGCCGAGCGACGCCGGTCAGGCGAACTCGACCGTAAACCCCTCCACATTCCGCGTCTCCGCGCTGAACTCCACCGCCACCAGGTGGATCGGCTCGCCCAGGTGACGGTACTTGTCCGCGTAGCCCCGTTCCTTCAGCTGCCCCATCGCGGCTCCCGGCCCTGTGCGCTCGAGCACCTTGAATTCCAACAGATAGACTCGGCTCCCCGCCCTCACTGCCATGTCCAGCCGCCCGCCGCTCCCGCTCTCCTCCACCGTCACATCCAAGCCCAGCCCTGCGAAGTACGAGTAGAATATGCTCGCGTAGTACCCCTCGTATCGTGCGATCTCGTTGCGTGTGTGCCACTCGTACGGGATACTCGCAAAGAAGGCGTGGAACAATCGCTCGAGCCCTCCGAAATCAGCAGCTTGCAGCAGATCGTACAGGCGGATGCTGTTCGCCGTCTGGCGCGACCGGTCCTTCACCAGGTGCCGCAGCAGGCTTGTGTTCAGGCTCAGGCGCACCTCGCGATTGGGATAGCCCAACCGGTAGAACAGATTCCCCCCGCGGTCCTCTCGGCCCAGGATCGTCAGATAGCCGGTCTGGAACAGCAGCGCCTCGGTCGCGATGTCGCCTATGTCGAAGGTCGACAGTAGGTCGTCGCTGGCAACCATTCCGTCCAACTGCGGGGAAGGAACGCCGCGCTCGACCAGCGTCTCGACCAGGAACGTCGGCGTGCCGGTCTCGAACCACCACGCCTTGAACTGGTGCGTGCGGAACAGCAGCAGCGCGTCAAAGGGGTTGTAGACCTTCTCCTCGCCGCCCCAGCTGTAGCCGTTGTACCAGTCGCGGATCCGATTCCGGTCAAGGTCCCCGAGTTCCGGCGCGAACACTGCATCGAGATCCCCCTCCGTGTAGCCGCAGACGTCCGAATAGGGCGGTTCCAGCGTAATGTCGATGAGATTGTTGAGGCCCGAGAACAGGCTGACCTTGGAGAACTTGCTCACTCCGGTCAGGAAGCAGAACCGAACATTGGCGTCGCAGTGCTTGATCACGGAGTAGAGCCCCCGCAGATACTCGCGGTTCGCCGCTGCTATGTCCGGCTGATCGAGAGCGTCCAGGATCGGCTTGTCGTATTCGTCGACCAGAACGACGACACGACGCCCGCTTCGGCGATGCAGGGTTCGGAGAAGGTGCTTCAATCGCTCGGGCCCGGTGTCGTAGCGCCGCTCCACCTCGGCATCCCTTTCGATGGCATCGAACTCCGCCATCAGGTTTGTGTGGAGGTAGCCCCGCTCGCCGAAGTGCCCCCCGCCGAAGCTCAGGTGGACTACCGGATAGCACACGGACCAGTCCCAGCGGTCCCAGGCCTGCAGCCCCTCGAACAGTTCCCTGCTGCCTTCGAACAGTTCCTTCAGCGTGTCGAGGAACAGGCTCTTGCCGAAGCGCCGAGGGCGCGACAGGAAGTAATGGGTGCCCTCCTCGACGAGCCGCACGGCGTAACCGGTCTTGTCCACGTAGTAGCAGTTGCTTTCGCGGAGCTTGCGAAAAGTGTGGATGCCGATCGGCAGGAGGCGCCTAGCCATGGCTCGTTTTCTACCTTACAGTTGCTCCGGACGCGTTCCAGCCCCCGCACGCTCCCGGGCCAGGTGGGTGGCCTTCGCACGCGGTTCAAGCGCCAGGCACTGCGGCCAGAGGCGGTATCTGTCCAGCCCCGAGGCGGAGGCGTCCACCGAAGTTTGTCGATCCCCACTGGGCCTTCCGAACTTACTCGTCACCGGACTCAAGAGCAACGGTGCCGGAAAGCCGCGAAACCATGCGTGCCTCTCCTCGCGACGGTTGCGACAGCCGCGGCCCGACCGCAGGCCGCTTCAGCCTGCCCGCTCAAAGCCCTCGTCGGAACCACGGGCTCGGTCGAACGCGCAACATCATCACAACTCCAAGAAGGACCTGCGTTGGATGCCCGGAACGCAGCAAGCCCGCCCGACAACCAGATCATGGCCACACGCACCGGCGTCGGCGAGCAGCCGGACCACGCGCGGTCTACAACCCCCATTCGCGGATTGGCTCCGGGGCCCCGGATCCGTCGCGTTCGCCACCGGCGCGCCTATCGGCTGGCGAAAGCGCTGCTTCCGACCAAGCTGGTGACCAGTTCAAGCAGTCCGTATCCCTCCTCCGGCTCCGCCGCGACGATGTCCCTCAAGACCCTCTTGTCATGGGATGTGGGCTCGCGACCGGTTCCGTACTGAAGCAACAGCCCGGCAAGGGCTCTGGTGAATTGCCCAGGGCGCTCCGCGAGGTAGTCCTTGAGTCCCTGGGCGCCCTCCAGGCTGGTCCCATCCGTCATGGTGGCCGTGGCCGTAACAGGTTTCGCAGTGCCGTTCTCCGGATCATCCCGGAAATACTCGTCCCTCCATCCACCGACCGCGTCGTAGTGTTCGAGAGCGAGCCCGATCGGGTCGATCCTAGAGTGGCACATCGCGCATTTCCTCACCTGCTGATGTGCTGAGAGAACCTCGCGAACGGTCCTGGCCTCCGAGATGTCAGCCACCAGGGCCGGCACGTCGGCGGGCGGTGGCGGAAGGGGCCTGCCGAAGAGGTTTTCCAGAACCCAGACGCCTCGCAGGATCGGGGACGACTCCACTCCGTCACCTGTGGCGGCAAAGACCGAGGTGAGCCCCAGGACACCACCCCGACTCGCCACGTGGCTCGGCACCTCTGGGCCGAGCGAGGCCAGGCTCAGACGCTCCGGCTCCGGCCATAGGAGGCTCTGCCGCTGGTCCGCCTCGAGTCGATGCAGGTCAACCTCGCTGCCGGGGATGCCCCAGGCGATTCGCATCGGCTCGTTGGCGTAGGTGAAGTCCGAGTCGATGAACGTGCGAATCGGGAGGTTCTTCTGCAGGATCTCGTCAAAGAACATCTCTGTCGAGCGGACGATTCCGTATCGAATGAGCTCGCTCCACACGTGCCGCACGTCGCAGACCATGACCGATGACGCCTTGCGGCCGCCGAGCCACTGGCCGGAGAAGCTCCTCACAAACTGCTGTGCCCTCGGGTGCCGGACCATGCGCCTCACCTGGTCGCGCAGCGTGCCGGGCTCGGAAAGGCTCCCGTCCCTGGCGAGTGAGAACAGCTCCTCGTCCGGCATGGTGCTCCACAGGAAGTACGACAGCCGGCTGGCCAGGCCGAAGTCATCCATCTCCCTGTCGCCGAGTTCCAGATAGAGAAAGTGGGGTGAGAGGAGAAGCCTGCGCACGCCGTAGTGAACGGCGTACTCCGGAGCCGGAGCCGAATCGCCGTGGGCGATCGAGCTGTCAAGCAGGACTTGGCGCTCTCGTTCTGTCAGCGGACGGCGAAAGGCTCTCTCGGCCAGCGGGAGCAGAATGGATTCCAGATAGGCCCGGTCCAGACTGGGGGGCCGGTTCCCAAGAAACTCGGCCTGCCGCGGCAAGGGTCCGGCCGGACCGGTCACGTCCATGTGCTCGAAACGTATTGTGGGTTCCGGCGAGGCTTGCGCCTCCTGGAGGTATCTGGCCAGCAGCCTCTGATTTCCGAACATCGATCATTTTAGCGATGTCACTGTTTCT
>JAPPMB010000151.1 GCA_028819255.1 Bryobacterales bacterium
CCGGAGATAAGATGTCGATTTATTCAGATTGGGCACTCAGGTCAGTAATTCCCTTCTGAAAGGCCCCGGCCACCGGATCCATGACACTATGGCAGACCGTGCAGGCAGGATTCTTCATCGTCGGGTTGTCGATGTCCGCCAGCGCTTCCGGATCGGTCGTGCGGGCGGCCGACTTCTCTATGTCCAGGCCCAGGAAGTGGTAGTAGGTCCAGCGGGACCGGGCACGGTTCCGGTTGGTGGCTGTTGTCGGATAGCGCAGCAGAAACACCGTCGTATTGAGGATGCCCGCATGCGGGTACTCCGTCTTGAGATTGCCGGGGTTGGCGATCCACGGCCCCAACTCGGGGTCAGTTTCGATGCGGACCTTGGAATCGTCGTCGCGGTAGTAGCTGACGATCCTCGAGGGTCTGAATTCGTACGGGTCGTCGGGATTGTCGAACTGCGTATCCGCGCCGTAGGCTCGAGCTGCGAATGGATTCGCCATGATGTAGTCGGCGGTCAGGATTTCGGTGTAGGGCAAGTCGTTCTCCACGACGTGCGCGATCAGTTCCAAGGGGGCGCGCGAGACACCGAATTGGAATCCCCATCGCCATTCTCGAAAATCCCGGTCCCTCCAAAGCTCCTTGTACCCCTGGTCAATGGCGGCCTTGGCCTTCTCCCAGTGACTATTGGCCAGGTCCACGAACAATCCCCGTCGCGCTTCGATGGCGTCAAACAGATGCCGATCGGTGAGTAGCCGGTCGTTGCTGGCGCGGATCAGGAATTCGTGGAATCCAGGCCCGGTCATGAGGGTCCGGATCGTCCTGCGAAGGCTGGAAATCCGACCGTCGCTGACGGCACTCAGCTCTGCTTGTGTCGGCAGCCTGCCCGCAAAGATCAGAGCCGCCCGGCGCAGCGTCTTCGCCGGCGGTGCCATCGTGACGCCGTTGAACAACGTTTCTGGCGAAAGCGTGCCCCCAGAGGAAGTCTCGCCGCTGAGCGAGCGCAGCAAGCGCTCCATGTTCGCGAATTCCGCTGACCCGGCCGGTACCTGGATCCCGCCCCCGTGACCCACCCCCTGGATCTTGTTGAGGATCAGGTCCGCCGCGTCTTCCACAGTCTCGACAAGGTTCTGGAAGACCGCAAGATTCAGCGACTCGTGCCCCTCGACCGAGGACGGTGTCAGCACCAGCCGCGTGTGGCCCGAGACACCCCCTTCGACGTGGCAATCAATGCACTTCGCCTGCACCACCTGGGCGGAGATGTAATCCGCAAACAGGCTCGAAGGCGACTCGGAGGCCGGGGCCACATCGCTCCACCTCGGCCTCGCAGGTCGGAGGACGGAGTGTGGAAGGAATGGCCGGATGACTCTCTTGCCCTTCGCGTTCGCTGTTCGAGCCGGAACGACGAATGCCGGACAATTCGCTTGCGGGTCGACGGAATTTGCGGCACTGCCCAAGCGGGCATGAGCGCGGGCTCTCCGAGCCTCGTATGAGCCTTCGAGTTGCCGCATGCGCTCGTGCTCGGTCCGCGCATGTTGCTCCTCCGCCGCCAGTATGCGGTAATCCATGGGCAGGGACTGACCCTGCCCGACGGACAAGCCGAGCATCGCGACGACGAATCCGGCGGGGACTATGGAGGAGAGTATCCTAGGCCCTGTAGTCCGAACTGCCACACGCTAGTATGCTAGCAAAGGAATCAACTCCATACTCTAGCGACTCGACACGCTTGACTCTGCGCAGCAATTCGCAAAGTAGCTTGCCTGTTGACAATAGGACTGTGAAGGGTTCCTCTGCAGGGATCCGGCCCCGGACTCCGGAGTCCGGCGCCGGGCGGCGGCAGGACCGCACCTGTCCAGATCCTCCGGGAAGTCCGAATATACCGAGAAAAGACCTTTGCCTACCGGCGAATTAATCTGGGAAAAGCTTCTCCGAATAATCCGGTTCTCTGCACTCTGCTCCACGATCGGATTCGTGCGGCGAGAGGCTCCGACGCCCGTTCCGCCTGCTTGCGCCGCAACCCTCCCGGCTGCCCGCCTCCCAGGCCGACCACGCCTCCGCGACCCGCGGCCGCGCGGCCTGCCGAGGCTCCTGCTTCCGGGCTCCCCTCTCACCGGGTCGCCCCGTCCGCCTGCCGGACAGGGCTGTGCCGGCTTGCCGGGCATTCCGCCGGCGGAACTTCCACCCGCTGAAACAGCAGCCGGTCTCCCCACACCGCCGCCTCCTCCTCGCTGAGCCGGCCGGAGATTCGGACCGCACGCGCGCACACGCACGTGCGCATGGAGACCTATATGTGGGAATCAATGCTCTCCGAGTGATCCGTATGGCCAAGCCCCGCCGATCCGCTCCTGAAGGCGGTCGCTCTCCCCCAGCGCTCCGCACCCGGACGCCCCCGGCTTTCCGCCCTCCGGCCGGAAGTCCGTCGCACCATCCGCCCACTGCGCCCCCGGACGCCGACGCACACCCGGGCCCGGTAGCGGCAGGCGCCGGACATCTCGCAACCGGGGACCAGGATCCCGATGGTCCCCGCAGAACTCTTCCCTCCCGGCTGCGCAACGCTGTTTCCGCCGCCCTTGCGACGGCCCCGGTCCGGCCCCTGCCGCCGCCCCTCCCCGCCCTCCGCGAAAACGCAGTCACTCCGGACGGGTCGCGCTCCGAACCCGCAGGGACCAGCGGGTTCTTCCCCTCGCCAACGCAGCCGCAGACGATTCTGCAGACACTGCCGCGGACTTCCTCCGCCCCGAAATCGCAGATTCCGACCTGGACCGGATCTCGCCGTCGGCAGCGATCGTCCGGCGGGTTCAGCCAGGCGGCCGCGACGGAGCGGTCAGTGAACCGTTCAGACCCGCTGGCTGCGAGGGACCCGCGGCACCGGCGTGCCGCGCCGTCCCCGCTCCCGTTCCACGACGCGCGGCGCGACATAGTCTTCAGCGTCCGTGACGGATTCGACCTGCTGGCGGCCCCCGAGCGCCGCCGGCCCGGTGAGCCAGTCCGGATGCTCGTTCAGAATCAGGGCCGGCAGCTCGCGATTGTGTCGGGAGGGCATTCTCGCAATGCTCTCGATGGACGTGAACCGGACCGTCGGCTCCCCCTCGGCCGGCCGGTGCTCCCCGCGGGCGATCGCCATGGTGCGTGCCCGCATCCGATTGTGGCCGGCACTTCTGGCCGCAAGGTCTTCATGGGCTCACTCCCCTTGCCTGCGGGACCGCAGCGGCTTCCTTCCGGTAATCCCCGGGCGGCGTGGTCGTGTCCCCGCACTCACGGGGCCGGATCGTCCGCGTCCGGTGCCCATGGTCGCTCTCCCTGCGTCGCCGCGCACCGGAGCCCCGCCTCGCCCTCACCGGGTGCGCGTTGTCGAATCCGACCCGCCTAGTGCCGTCCGCAGTGTGTGGAGTGGACGAGCGGCTCAGCCCGTGCGGTCGTTCCTCGGCCACCTCGGTTCGCAGCGCGACGAGCCCCACCCAGTGCCCGGTCCGGTCGATGAACGGCGTCTGGCCGTGAAGGTCGGGCGGCGTCTCGTGTACGGCGCGAAGATCGGCCACACGCATGGGCGACACGGATCGACGAACTCCAACGCCCTTCAAACTGTACGTGAAGGCCGTGCGGATGGCCCGTAAGGCAGTGGGCTGACCGCGGCTCCTCGTGCCGTCCCCGTCCTCCCCTCCCGGCAAACAGGCCGGGGATCTGCCGGTGCCGCTCTGGGATCTCATCGACGGTCGGCGGTGGCCCGCTTGAGATGTCAGTCCGAGCGAAGCCATGCCGCTCGCGCTCGCGCTCGACCGGAAGCTGAGCCGGCTGGCGGTCCAGGCTCTCCAGCCTGTCCTAAGTGAAGTGCCTGCGTTTTCGTGGACACTTGAAACGTGCGTCGTGGCGGGGGGTGCAGCACTCTAGGGGCGGGGTCTCAGGAGGGCCCCAGCGATGAGCAAACGACATGTCAAGGCATGTCCCAAGGAGTTCCGGGAGCAAGTCGTGAAGCTGGCCTTGTCGTGCGGACGCCGGCCCGTGAGATCGCCGAGGAGTTCGAGATTTCGGTGGATTCAGTGCGGCGATGGGTCAAGCAGGCACAGCTCGACAAGTGTCCGCCAAAACGCAGGCACTTCAAACTGAGGTGCCTACAGTTCGGTGGACTGTTTGGTGTGCGGCGGCGCGGGTACAAGCGGGCCAAGACCGCCATGGCGCACGGTTCAAGTGGCCACGAAAACGCAGGCACTTCATCGCCTCCAGGCCCATCGTGCGCATCAGGCGCCGCACGCGGTGCCGGCCCGCCGCGTAGCCCTCTCGCACCAGGTGCCGGCTCATCTGCCGGCTGCCGTAGAACGGATGCGCCGTGTAGAGCTCGTCCAGGCGCCGCATCAGAGCCAGCTCGTCCGGATCCGGTGCCTGCGGGCGGTAGTACAGTGTCGAACGGCACAGCCCCAGCAGCCGGCACCGCAGGCTCAGGCTCGCCTGCGGGTGCCCGGGCTGGACCAGGTTCCGGCGCGTGGACCGGCTCAGCGTTCCCACGCGCTCTTCAAAAAATCCCGCTCGATCACCAGCTGCCCGATCTTCTCGTGCAGCTTGCGGATCTCCGCCTCCTGCTCATCCCGCCCGGTCTTGGCACCCCGCTCGAACAGCTGCACCAGCCCCTCGCTCGCCTTGCGCTTCCACTGGCTCACCTGGTTCGGATGCACCCGGTGCTTCGTTGCAATCTGCCGCACTGTCTTGTCCCCGCGCAGCGCCTCCTTCGCCACCCGTGCCTTGAAGGCCGCTGTGAACGTCCGTCGCTTCGCCATGTTGACTCCTTTCAGCCCTGGCGAAGTCCACCTTAACTTACTGTCCGAAATTCCCGGACCACCTCAAGGATCGCCTTGACCCGCTTGCGGAACGATGGGTGGATCCGTCGTTCGTCTTCGCGCTCGGACAAGCGTTTCAATCCGCCGTGTTTGAACGAGCGAATGGTCATGATGCGTCTTCCTGTGCCATTCCGGACAGGATCCCGGCAAGCTGCTCCAAGGAGGCGGCGAGAGGAGCGAGGCCAATCGGCCGCACGATGCTCCCGGAATCGTTCTCGCGCGGTCCTCGGCGATTGGCCAGTTCCTTCTCCTCGAGTCCCAGCAGGCACCGCTCCATGGTGCTTCGATGGACTCTCACTTCCTCGTCGATCCGTGTCGGTTTCGGAGACGAATGCCAATCCCGCGTCCACAAGTTCGTGTCCGCCGTGTCGGCGAAGTTCAAGCCAAGGTTCCTGATTAGCTGCTCATGGTGAAACATCTCAGTCGCCGAGACGCACGGGTGCGACGCCGAGAGCAACAGGGCCCGGCCGGCAGATTCCTGTGCGAGCCCTCTTGGTCCGGATTCGCCTAGCGCTGCGGCCAGCCCCGCTCCATGGCCGACAGCTCCTCGAGGAATCCGGAGAGTTCTCGGCTTCACGCGACGGCCGCCTCCGGAGCGGCCGGCTGGTCTAGGAAGCCGTACTGCTGCAGCTTCCGCAGCCAGCGCGGCGGCGCGCTCAGCCACGACGGGCTCGCCTATGTGGCGGCTAGGCATCCGGCCGTGTCGCGGACCGCCTGTCCGTCGCTGCGGAAGAAGCATCTCACGCCCCATGTGCTGCGTCACACTGCGGCGATGGAGTTGCTGCAGAACGGTGTCGACCGCTCCGTAATCGCGTTGCGGCTCGGTCGCGAGTCGGTCGAGACCACCTGCATCCACCGGCACGCCGACCTCGCGCTCAAAGAAAAGGCGATGGCTCGAACCGCCCCCGGGGATATGCCTCCGGAGCGATACGGCCCCGAAGACGAGGTTCCGGCATTCCTCAACGCCCTGTGATTATTCCGAGTCCGATGTCCCTCAAAGCACGTGCCCCGCCCATCCTTGGCAGGCAACTCGGAATGATCCGGGACTCGGCATCATGCCTCAGCGAGTGCGGGGTGATGCGCGTGGCGAGGCCGGCTTGGCGGCAGGCCCGTGCGGGAGCGTTGCGGGTGAGGTGGCGGCTGGGGATCATGCCGGGGAACAGCCACTCGCCTGCGGGCCGCGTGCGCCGCCAGTAGTCGCGCAGAGTCTCCAGCAGGCGCGGGGAGAGCAGGACGCAGCGGTCCTTGCCGCCCTTGCCCTGCTCGAAGCGGACGACCATGCGCCGGCTGTCGATGTCGGTTGGGCGCAGCCTGACCGCCTCGGAGATGCGCAGTCCCTCCGCGTAGCGGACGGTGAGGACGACGCGGTTGCGGAGGACGGGGACCGCATCCCGAAAGGAGACTACCTCCTCGGGGCTGGGGACCATGGGCAGCTTGGTGGGCTGCTTCGGTGTGGGCAGGACCTCGGGGATGTTCCAGTTCTTGTGCAGCGTGACGCCGTACAGGAAGCGCAGCGCGGCGACGGCCACGCCGATCGAGCCGGGAGCGAGACGCTTCTCGGTGGCGGGATGGACCTGGCATTCGCGGAGCTGCTCAGGTCCGAGCAGCTCCGGGGACTTGCCGAAGTGGCGGGCAAACAGCGAGACCTGGCGGATGTAGGTGTCCTGCGTGCAGGGGGACAGGTTGCGGACCTGCATGTCTTCCGCCATGCGGCGGCGAATGGGTGTCATGGGACCTCCTGGTCGGGATCGAATGGGAGGTGCTGCACGTGAAAGCGCGTCCATCCTTCCGCAACGGAGGCTTGGCGGCAATCCCGGGACCGGGACCGGCGCGATGTAGGGGCGCCCGGGCGCCCGGGGCAGCCACCCTCTCGCTAGGCCACCAGTACCGCGAAGCGGTTTGGTCCAACAAGTGAAACCCCATGGAACAACACCTCTTCAGCGCCATCAGCCGCAACTGGGCCGGCCAACCCCTCGACAGCTGAGAGACGATCCTCAACTACATCAGCACCACCCGGACCGGACTGCAAGTCCGCTCCGTCCGCGTGCGCCAGCAGTACCAGACCGGCGTCAAGATCAGCACGCAGCAAATGGCCGGACTCAAGCTCGTCTGCAACGAGAACCTGCCCCTGTGGAACTACGACATCCACCCGCGCGAGACGGACTCGGAATCCGAACTCCCCCTCTCCTTGCCTACGACCTGAACTCCTGCCAGCCTGCCTCCGACAAGCGTCTTCGCCAAGCCGAGGGGAATCGGCGAAACTCGCTCACCAGCCCAGTTCGCCTCCCAAGACGGCCACTATCGGCCAGTCGCGAGCTTCTCGCCAGCCCAATAGGGAAAGTTATGCCCGACCGAGCCCTCAGTGATCGGCCACGCCACTTTGCGTCGCATTATCTGCGATCCGCAGAGCCGAAACACCTTTTGGCCGGGGCCCGCCTCGGGCGCGTTGGCGGTGCTCCGGACCGGAAATCGCGTCGGAGTGCAGGCCTTGGCGCTTCGTCCGAAGCTCGTTATGGCGATACGGAGCATTCGGCACGGTGGCTTGAGAAGATGGTTCGTGCACGGCAATGCGAGCAGGCTGCATCCGGCCCACGCCGAGAGGATCAAGCAGATTCTCGACGCACTGGACGATGCAAGCCCGCTGGAGGATCTGGCAGAGCCGACCTACCGGCTGCACCCGCTGAAGGGAGATCGCAGGGGCCAGTGGTCGGTGCGAGTAGACCGCACTTGGCGCATCGTGTTCCGTGCGCAGCGAGAAGATGTGTTTGATGTCGACCTGATCGACTACCACTAGGAGGAACTCATGGGCAATAGTAACGAGAACGTCCCCTACGACGCTTGGATGCGCCGCAACCCGTCGCATCCGGGGCGGCACATCTACCACGGCTGCATGGAAGCAGTCGAGGGTGTCTACGAAGGCGTCAGCGTGAACGAGGCTGCACAGAGACTGGG
>JAPPMB010000015.1:0-139215 GCA_028819255.1 Bryobacterales bacterium
TGATAATACACATGTTATACGTGTCCAACGCTCGCTCAACGCAACACTAGTGATTGACGGTCAAACTGACTGGCTCGGTGACGCTCGAGGAAAAGGCTTCCGTAGCGTCCGAGGTCGTGGGCCGAGTCGTCTGGGTCTCGCCGAAGTTCAGCAACGGCGGATCGTTCGATGCGGGCGAGACATTCATCAGGATCGACCCCGCCAAGTTCGAACTGGCCGTGGAGGCGGCGGCAATGGCCGTCCAGGAGGCCGAGGCCCGGGTATGGGCCGAAAAGGCCCGAGGCGAAGAGAACGCGCGGCAGTTCGCCCTCAAGAGTCCGGAACTCGAGGCGTCCGAATGGACTCGGCGACTGCCCAAGATTGCGGAGGCGGAGGCAGAGCTCGGCAAGGCGCAAGCCAGGCTCCGGCTGGCGGAGCTGCGGCTGGCGGACACGAACATCTCGTTCCCCTACGACGGCCGGGTGATGACTTCGGACGTCGAGGTCGGCGAACTGGTCGGGCCAAGAGACCTGGTCGGCCGCACAGGTCTGGGCGTCGTGTACCGGCCGGAGGCGCTACAGGTGGACGCGCCGATCGAGCCACGGGACCTCGAGTACCTCGCCCCGGTGATCGGCCGTGCGGCGCAAGTCTCGGGAGAGTTGGGGACCTGGAGGGCGAGGGTTGCACGCGTATCGTCGGTGGTTGCGCCCAGGAGCCGATTGGCGTCTGTGTTCCTGAAGTTCTCTGGGAGCGTGCGGGCGAGCTCGTTGCCGGCACCGGGGGCATTCGTGCATGTCGAGATCAATGGGCCCAGGCACAGGGACGTCTACGTGCTTCCCGAATCCGCCCTCCAGGAACGCGACAAAGTCTGGGTCGTCAAGGGAGGCGCGCTGAGGTCGCTTGAACTGGAGACGTTGGGACCGACGGCTGAAGGTTGGGTCGTGCGGGAATTCGACGCGGGTTCGGGTGTGGTTGTCGGGACGCTGCCCGGAGCCCGCGATGGGCTGGCAGTGACGGCGACGGACTGAAGGGGACACTTCCATGGGCACCACCGAAGCCGAACGGACGGCGCAATCGGAGAATTCCTCACATAAGGGTCTGATCGCCTACTTCGCGGGCAATCCCGTGGCCGCCAATTTGCTCATGCTGCTCTGCATCGTCGGAGGCGTCGTTTCCGGGTTTCAGCTCGCAGTTCAGAATTATCCCGACCTCGATCTGCGATTAATTGGCGTGACCGTGCGTGCACCGGGCTCGTCTGCGCAAGAGGTGGAGCAGGACATCAACCGGCGCGTAGAGGAGAGTGTGATCGGTCTGGCGGGGGTCGAGCGCGTCGTAGCAACCGCAACCCAGGATCTGGGCCGGATCGAAATCGAAATGGCCACGTTCGCGGATTCCGGTACGGTGCTGCGAGATGTCCAGAGTGCGGTGGACAGCATCGAGAACTTTCCGCCGTTGAACGCGGAGCGCCCGGAGGTCAATCTCCTCCAGCTGGATCTCGAGGTCATGACATTGGCGGTGACCTCCTCGCTGGCCGGCGAGGATGCGCTGAGGCGCGCAGCCGAAGACGTGCGAAGCGAACTGCTGGAATTGCCGTCGATTTCTCAGGTGAAGCTGGCAGGCACGCGCGATCGTGAGATCTCGATAGAGGTGAGCGAGGAGGAGTTGCGCCGCAACGATCTCTCTATCTCTCAGATCGCCAACACGGTCCAGCGTGCCTCCCTGAACCTGACGTTCGGGGAGCTGCGCACGGACTCAGGCGGCGTCGTCCTGCACACCGTCGGCAAGCGCAGCATAGGTAAGGAGTTCGAGGGCATTCCGCTCATCACCCGCCTCGACGGCACCAACGTCACGCTTGGCGACGTGGCCGAAATCCGGGACGCCTTCGCCGACGAAGACGTTGTCTCGAGAGTCAACGGCAAGCCCGCGGTGTTCGTCCGGGTCGAAGCCACAGAACGCCAGTCGGTTGTCGACATGGCGGAAGACATCAAGAATTGGCTGGCTGCCTACGAGCCACCCCGCGACGTGTTGGTCACTGTCTGGACCGACACGGCGGAGGGGGCCATTGCCAGGCAGTCGGGAATTCTGAGGAACGCAGTGATCGGGACGGTCCTGGTCTTCGTGCTGCTCCTCCTGGTGTTCGACCTTCGCGCCGCGGTGTGGATAACTCTCGGAATCCCGTTTTCCTTCGCCGCCGCCCTGGTCTTCTTCGAGCCAGCCAATCTCACGTTGAACCTCGGGACGATGATCGCGTTCTTCCTCATGGTCGGCCTCGTCGTGGACGACGCTTTGGTGGTCGGAGAGAGCATCGCCGCGGAACGGGAGAGAGGCAGGAGCGCATTGGATGCGGCCGTAGCCGGCGTCAGAGCGGTAGCGAGTCCGATAACCATCGGCGCATGCACGACGATCCTTGCGTTCGTACCGTTCCTCTTCGTTACCGCGCCTGCCTATCAGCTGGTGAATGTCTTTCCGTTTGTGGCGCTGTTCGTCCTGGCCGTTTCGCTCGTCGAGGCCTTCCTCATCCTGCCCGCCCATCTCTCGTATGAGGGCCGCTGGAGTTTGCAACCGTTGCGCACACTCCAAGCCGGAGTGGGCGTCTGGCTCGACGGTGTCCGCGAGCGGACTGTGGTGCCGGCGGTGTCCTGGTCCGTGCGACATGTCGGCACGACTCTCATTATCGGAGCGGCGCTGGTTCTGTTCTCCCTCCTGTTGGTGCGAACGGAGATGGTTCGCGTCATCTTGCTCGACGAGCAGATGAACGTGCCCAACAGCGTTCAAGTCAACCTGCAACTCCCGGTTGGGACGCCATTCCAGACCACCCTGGCCGCGGCGGAGGATGCTGTGGACGCAGCCTACGCGATGAACGAACAACTGCCAGGGGAGTCGATCAATGGGGTCAGCATCCTCGTCGGAAATCTCGCGTCTTCGCGATCCACCGGAGCCGACCCGAGAGGCAGCCATTTGGCCTCAGTGAGGGCTCACCTCAACGAGCGGCCAGCCCGTCGTGCGGCTCCGGCAGAGATCGAACGGACTTGGCGATCGGCGATCGGCGATGTGTCACATCTGGAGAGGATCGAGTTCCAGAGCGCGGTGATCCGGACCAGGCCCACTGTCGCGTATGCGTTGAAGCACGATGATCCGGAGACCCTGGCGAAGGCTGCGTCGGAGATGAAGTCGTTCCTGGCGACGGTTCCGGGTGTTTTTCAGATCTCCGACAGCCTTGCTTCGGGAAAGCGGCATCTCCAGATCGGACTCACGCCAGCCGGGGAAGCCGCGGGACTGACTCCAGCTGCAATCGGACTGCAGTTGCGCGCCAACTTTCACGGCATCGAGGCCCAGCGGATTCAGCGCGGCCACGAAGAGGTCAAGGTCATGGTCCGGTACCCCCGCGAGCGACGGCGGAACCTCGGCGAGCTCGCTGGTGAGCGCATTCGCCGCGTCGGCGGAGGGGAAGTGCCGCTGCACACGGTGGCGACCCTCAACGAGGAGCGCGAGCCAGCCACGTTGACACGTGTCGACGGAAGGCCTGCCGGAATGGTATATGCGCGGGCCGACTCGGCGGTTGTCACGCCCATTCAGGCGCGCCGAAGGGTCGACCAGGAGTTCATTCCTGCGCTGCTCGAGCAGTTTCCCGACCTCCAGGTCGAACCCGAGGGCGGGGTGCGGGACGAGCGAGCCATGATGGAGACGCTTGGCCTCCTGGTCCCCGTCGTGCTGATTGGGATGTACGCACTCATGGCCGCGTTTCTCCGAAGTTACTGGAAGCCCCTGGTGGCCGTCGCTGGTTTTCCGCTCGCCTTCGCCGGCGCGATCCTTGGGCACTGGGTGCTCGGATGGGACTTGACGGCGATGTCGTTGTTCGGAATCATCGCTGTATTCGGGGTCGTCGTCAACGATGCTCTGGTTCTGCTAGACCGATACAACTCGATCCGCCTCGAGCTTCCGATGATGCCCGCGATTGCCGCGGCGGCGACGGCGACTCGTCTCCGCTTCCGGGCGGTGTTTCTGACGAGCGCGACCACGCTGCTCGGGTTGTCCCCCCTGCTGTACGAACGCAGCGACGATCTCATGTTCCTCGTTCCGTTCGTCGTGAGCATGATGGGCGGCGTCGTGCTTTCTGGCGTCTTCATTCTCTTCATCCTCCCGACCCTGGTGATGATCGCCGAAGGCCGGGACGAGTGAGTTCGTCAAGGGCAAACGGCCGCCTTCAGAGGTGCCGAGTCGCAGGGTCCCGTCCCCGGGATGCTCGCTGCAATTGAGAGAATACGTTCAGTGCGGGAAGAGTGGGTGTCGAATCGATTCCGTAGCAGAGGCCGGCCCGGACAAGATTGCAGAGTCTTTCACGGCCCAGTGGTTTCGTTGCAGAGGCCAAGCCAGTCGGTCAGGCCATTGCGTTCCGTCCTCGCAAGGAGCAGCGCCGCAATCCAATCAGTCGACGCTTGGGTCCAGAGTCGCGGTGCCTAGTCCGATCCCGTCACGACGATTGGGTCCGAGGTTTGGAGGCCCCACTGTTGCCGAAGTCCGAAGATGAACGTCGAGTTGCCTGCGCGAACGGCAACACCCTGCTTGCCTCCGGTGGGAAACGTCATCGGAGACACCACCGCAATCCCTCCCGGGTTCACCGACAGGAGATTCTCTCATGTGAAGGAATCCAGTGATTCCATGTCCCTGGGCAGTGGCAATGACTCCGCGATCGTGAACTCGTCGTCCCCCGGCGCAATGACGATGCCCGCGCCCAATCCACATCTGGGGGGACAACCGGAAGCTAATCCTCATACGGGAGGCAGGCTCGTTCGTGAAGCGCAGGGCCACTTCCGAGATCCCGGCATCTTTCATTCTCGATGGGTGATAGTATGACTCGAACAGGAAGCACGACGCGCGGCCTGCCGCCGCCGGCCCGCTTCCCGTGCCTTCGTGGCCCGGATCCTCGGCCTCGGGATCCAGCTGGCCGAAACGGCCTGAGGGAGAACGGCCAGGCGTTCTGGTGCGCGGGCCCGCACTCTTGGCGGCGCAGACTGAGCACCGGTCGAGAATCAATTGGGGGGCCGGTCTGTGTCGGGCAGCCGCGGACGCCGGCCGGACTTGACCACAGTGTGGTCGGCGGCTGGTTGCGGGTAACGAGGCGGCGAAACTGACTTCCCCGTAGCGCCGGCAGCAGACCATTGAGTTCCGGACTCGTGTCCCCGTCGCGAGGCGAAGATCACGCGGACGCGCTCAGCGCATCCCACCGAGGATCAATGACGCGGAGGCGCACTCCGGGCCGAACACCGCACCTGGACCGCCTGGAGCCTGCTCGGCTCGGCTTCCGCGGCCGAGGGTGCAGCGGACCGCTCGCGACGGGCCGCGGGGAAATCCTATCGGCCCGGCCGAACCCTGCGCCGAGTCGGAACCGAACTCAGATACTGCCGTATCAGTCCGTTATGTTTCCTTCGGAGCTTGGCCAGCTCTTCGCTAATGGCGGGCACATCCGACTCGTTCACCGGCATTGCCGTAAAGATCACGGAACCCATTTCGTCCGTGGACCCGCGGCCCCAGAGGACCCGCTTCGGAGGCGCGGTCGGATTCCGTGGATTCTCGGCCGAGTTGTCGTACCGAATGCGGGCGTGGATGGTTGCTCCCGCGGGAAGGGCCACAGGCTCCTCATAGACATACATGTCCTGCCATGCGAAATCCCAGTCCTTGATCCAGATGAGCGGGATCTCCGCTCCGCCGGGCGCCTCTGCCCAGGCCTTGAATTCCTTCGCAATGTAGTGGGCGTGGGGTGTCACGCCGAAGAGTTCCATGTCTGCAGGCAGTGTGAATGACTCCCCGATCGTGAACTGGTCGTCTCCCGGCTGGATGTCGATGCCCGCGCCCAATCCGTACCTGGGGGGCAGCTGGAAGACCACCCTCGTGCGGGAGGCAGGCTCGTCCGTGAAGTACAAGGCTATTTCCGAGACCTCGGTCTCTTCCTTTCCCGATGGGTGGAAGTGTGACTCGAACAGGAAGTCGCTGCCGGCCGGCACAAGGATCTGGCATCCGGGCGGCATGACGCGCGTACTGCCGCCGACGGCCCATCCGCCGAGGGCGATCCGGCCCGGGACCGCGCCGCTTCCCATGCCTCCGTAGCCCGGCTCCTCGTCCTCGGCATCCAGCCGGCGCGCACGGCCTGTGGGATCTGCCTTGAAGAGGCTGTGATGCACCACGCTTCGCACAAGGGGCCTGAACTGGTACGCCCGGAGCCACCTGTCCTCCGCCGTCGGGATCCGTGCCGGGAAGTTCCGATAGATGTCCGGGCCGTCCGCCGGAATCGTGTACGGCTCCTCCATCTTGACGACCACATCGGGCTCGCCCAGGATCCAGTCCGAGGAAAACTCCGGGGGTTCCGGGGAGGCCCCTCTTCCCTCGGGCGCCCCGGCTTCGACCCAGATTGCGATCTGAGCGATTTCCGAGTCGCTCATGTGGCGCTCGCCCTTGAATGAACCGTATCCGGGTTCGGCGTGCCAGGGAGGCATGTATCGGGACTGGGTCACTGCGCCGATCAGCTGGGCGCGCTTGGCGACATCCTCGTACGTCAGGAGCGAGAACGGAGCGGCTTGGCCGGGCCGGTGACATGAGGCGCATCGCTCGTGAAGGATGCGCGCAACGTGTGTGTTGAAGGTGATGCTTCCGCCTGCCGACCGCTCTGCAGCCTCCAGCGCAATGCCTGCAATCAGGATCAGGGCACCCCAGAAGGCGTTGAAGAGGGAAACCGGGATTCTCAATTCAACCCTCCTCGCTGGATCACGTCCAGCGACGGGATATAGCAGCCGACGGCCTTCGCACGCGGCCGGGAGACTTGCTTGGCGGACAGGACTTCGTCCAGCGCGTCCCGCAGATCGCTCACCGTTGCCCTTCGCCGGGGCGTCCCAAGTGCGGCGTACAGATTGTCGATTCTCCCCAGATAGACCAGCTCGCCGGTCTCATTGAAGAGCGCCGATTCCGGGGTGACAGTGGCATCTGCCAAGCGGACCAGCTCATGGTCGACATCGTGGATCGCCGGTTGGGATCCGCCGTACTGACGCAGGTGCTCCCGGATCTCTTCGGTGCCGACCGTGGGATCCACGTAGGCGACCAGGCATCTCACACCCCTAGGCTCGTAGTCATGGCAGATTCTTCGGATTTCCGGAGCGTACCTGTTCGAGATCGGGCAGTCATGTGTGACGAAGTACAGCACGGTGGCTTTGAAGCCCGGCTTCAACGGCACGGTGTGGATGTGACCGTCGATGTCTCGCAGGCTCGTCGAAGCGAGCGATGCGGACACCAAAAGCACGACGGGCAGGCACAGCCGCACACCCCGAATCAGGCTCGCCGCGGCGGCGACGTTGGCGGTTTTCGCATCCCTTGGAGGGGGTTGCTTCGCTTCCTGCAGCATTTCAGGCGGAACCACGTCCACTTGACTGCACTAGGAAAGGTGCCTCTTCTGAAGCGAACTTGGATTCCGTCCGTATGTTACACGTCCGGGAACTCGGCGGCGTGGGAATTCCCCGGAGTCATCCCACCGTCCAGAGGCCGGCAGACTGGTGGACCCGACGGACGGATCCCAGCGTTGCCAACACCGAAGAATTTCGACTCCCGGACGGCCTCGCGTGGGGTGGTTCCGGTTCCCGAGACAAGCGGCCTCCGAGATCAAGGCGGACTCCGCTGCTCCTCTGAGCAACCAGCCAAGGACGTTCTTGTGCTATGGGAGGTCATTGTGGTCGCGTCCCCCCGTCTTGGTCCGACTTGGCCGCCAGTGAGGGCTCCGGCCCTCCGGAAGGCCTTGCTGATTCCGAGTCTGACCACGCACGCCCAGCGGTTTCGCGGTCCGCTCCCGCCGGTGCCCTCACAGGAAAATGGCCTGCGACCAGGCTGGATTGTCGGGCAGAGTGCTGCAGTTCGAACGTCGCACCCGATGAGACTTACGGGGCAGATCCAGATGTTCCGCTCGGATTGGTGCTCCTTCTGCGAACCGCACTGGCCGAGCCCGTCCCTGATCTGAGGATGCGGGACCACGCCTCAGAACGTACTTTTTGTACCCCACAAAGCGACCTAGTCGCTGGCAGCACCGGCGCCCGTGCATTCCAATCGATCAAGAAACTGGTCTATATTGGATATGGATTCAGTTCTGGACAAGTTGTCGTGGTCCGATCCGGTGCCGTCGTGCATCGAGTGACACACATGTGTCTCCGGAGGT
Organism: Bryobacterales bacterium; assembly: GCA_028819255.1. GTDB lineage: Bacteria > Acidobacteriota > Terriglobia > Bryobacterales > UBA6623 > VXMF01. Next base: position 8,171 of record JAPPMB010000015.1, read on the forward strand.
CGCGTTGAAGCTGTCTGGAGCGCCGATACGATCGGGGACTCATCCGTGTCTGGGCTCTTGCGTGCAGCCGTCTTCGTACTCGCTCTGGCCTCCGTGTCTCCGGCGGCGCCGAGCGGAGAGCAACTCTTCCTGAACACCGTCCAGCCGACTCTCAAGCAGAAGTGTCTTGGGTGTCATGGTGAAGGCAACACCTTTGGCAAGCTCGACCTCCGCTCCCGTGGTTCGGCCCTCCAAGGCGGCCAGCGAGGGCCGGCAATCGTAAGCGGCGACCCCGGCGCGAGCCTGCTGATGCAGGCGATCGACCACGTCGGCGAACTGCAGATGCCCCCGGGCGGGGAAGAGAACCGGCTGCCTGAGACCGTTCGCGGGGCGTTTCGCGACTGGATCGCGGAAGGAGCGCCGTATGCGGCCGGCAGCTCTGCCGCGAAATGGGACTTCGATGAGGCCGATCTGTGGGCATTCCGTCCGGTCCGCACGATCGATCCCCCACGGAACGGGGTGAACCTGCACTCGGTCCGCACGCCCGTCGACAACTTCATCCTCGCCAAGCTCGCGGAGAACGGCATTGAGGCGGCGCCGCGGGCGGACAGGCGCACGCTGATTCGACGCCTCACGTTTGACCTGACCGGTTTGCCGCCGACGCCCGAGGAAGTCGACGCGTTCCTGGCCGACGATTCCGACAGCGCCTACAAGGTGCTCGTCGAGCGCCTGCTGGAGTCGCCCCGGTACGGCGAACGGTGGGGCCGCCACTGGCTCGACGTCACGCGCTACGCCGACACGGCGGGGTACTCGAACGACTTCGAACTGCCGAACGCGTGGCGCTATCGGGACTACGTGATCCGCAGCTTCAACCGGGACAAGCCGTACGACCAGTTCGTGCTGGAACAGATTGCCGGGGACGAACTCTTCCCCGAGGATCCCGACGCGATCATCGCGACCGGCTTTCTCCGCACAGGTCCGTGGGAGCACACTGGCATGGCTGTGGCGGGGGTGACCAGACAGCTGTTCCTCGATGACGTGACGCATCACGTCGGGCAGTCGTTTCTCGGACTGACGCTGGGCTGCGCCCGCTGCCACGACCACAAGTTTGACCCGATTCCGACCAGGGACTACTACCGCATGCAGGCCGTGTTCGCACGCACGGCGTTCGCGAGGCGGCCCCTGCCGTTCCTGCCGTCCGAATCGACCGAAGGCTTCGACTTGGGCCGCAAGCCATTCGACGCCCGGATCGTCGAACTCGAGCGGCGCATGCACGACCTGCACGAAGCGGCCCGGCAGCGTCTGGCCGAGGCCAAGGGAGCGGAGTACGCCGCCGGCGCCGCAAGCAACATTCTGCAGCGGCACATGGACAAGGAGCAGGCGGAACTCCTGAAGCTGCTGCGCAAGCGCGCCTCGATGCACAAGCTCTCGAAGCTGCGCTTCGAACCGCTGGCCATGACCGTCTCGAACGGGCTCGATCCCGACTGGGATGTCGTCGCCTCGCGCAACAGCTACCTCAAGGCCAGCGACTACGACACCGCCAGGACGTTCGTGCTCGTGGGCGGCGACATCCAGGCCCCGTCCGACGAGGTCTTCCCCGGCACGCTGGAGGCCGTGGAACGCTACTCGGACCTGGCTTCCCGTCCGGTTCCGGCCACGTCGGAAGCCAGGCGGTCGGCTCTCGCGAAGTGGATTGCGGACCCTCGCAATCCACTGACCGCGCGGGTCATGGTGAATCGGATCTGGCAGTATCACTTCGGCCAGGGGCTGGCCGCGAACCCGAACAATTTCGGAAAGACGGGAAAGAAGCCCACCCACCCGGAGCTGCTGGACTGGCTTGCCGCGTTCTTTGTCGAGCAGGGCTGGAGCGTGAAGGCGGTCCATCGCGTGATCCTGTTTTCGGAGGCATACCGGCGCGCCGCCGAGCACCCTGACCGCGACACGCTCGACAACAAGGATCCCCGGAACTCCCTGCTCGCCCGCTTCTCGCCACGCCGCCTGGAGGCGGAGGAGCTGCGGGACAGCATGATCGCGGTCGCGGGCGAGCTCAGCGATCTGGCCGGCGGCCCGGGCACCTATCCCCAGATCAATTCGGACGTGGCCCGTCAACCCCGGCACGCCATGGGAACGCTGCGACCGGTCTATGAGGCCGAGCCCGTCAGAAGGCGCCGAAACCGGCGCTCGGTCTACAGCTTCCAGCAGCGGAGCCTCCTGGACCCGATGGTGGAGGTCTTCAACGGTGCGAATCCAGACCTGACCTGCGAACGTCGCGAGTCGTCCACGGTTCCGACCCAGGCCTTCGCGCTGCTGAACTCGGAGCAGTCCCGCGACATGGCCATGATCATGGCTCACCGCATCGCCGGGGAGTCTGCCTCCGACGTGGTCGGGGGGGCGTTCCGTCTCGCCTACGCCCGGCATCCGTCGGCCGAGGAGCGCGGATGGTCGACTGGATTCCTCGAGCGCATGACGGCGCACCACCGGCGGAACCCGGCCCGTCCCCGCCAGCCCCCCGATGACATCGTGCATCACATCACGAGCGAGCTGACCGGCGAACGTTTCGAGTTCGTCCAGCCCGCCTACTCAGGTCCCTACGAGGACAACCCGCACCCAAGCGAGGCCGCGCCCGAGACGCGCGCCCTGGCGGACCTGGCCTTGGCTCTGCTCAACTCCAATGAATTCGTGTACGTGTATTGAGCATGAAACGCCAAGTAGTCACAGCGACGCCCTCCCGAAGGGAGTTCCTCTACCACTCGGGCATGGGGCTCGGGGCCATTGCCCTCTCGGCGCTGCTGCAGGGCGACCGCGCTTCGGCCAGCCCCCTCGCGCCGAAGCGCCGCCACCACGCCGCCAAGGCCAGGAGCTGCATCTTCCTGCTCATGGAAGGGGGGCCGAGCCACATTGACACGTTCGATCCGAAGCCCAAGCTTGCGGACCTGCACCTGACGGAGTTCGTCAAGGAGCGGAACAGGTTCGAGGCGAGCATGAACACCGGGAAGCGGTATTTCGTACGCAGCCCCTTCGCGTTCCGGCGCGCCGGCCAGCTGGGCATCGAGATCAACGCCAAGCTGCGCAATTTCGCAGACTGCGTCGACGATGTCTGCTTCTATCGGGGCCTGCAGGCGACTTCGGTGAATCATCCCACCGCCCTTTACCATCTCAACACCGGGAACCGATTCGGGGGCGACCCGGCGATGGGCTCCTGGGTGACCTACGGGCTCGGGACCGAGAACGAGAACCTGCCGGGATTCGTGGTCCTCCCGGATCTCGCGTACCCGCAGGGCGGGGCAGGCAACTGGTCGAACGGCTTCCTGCCGGCGCACTATCAGGGCACGCCGCTCAGGTCGCAGGGCTCGCCCGTGCTGGACATGAGCCCTCCCGGCTACGTCACCGAGACGCAGCAGCGCGAGACGCTGGACCTCCTCGGCCAGCTGAACCGCAGTCACATGCGGCGTCATCCGCGCCACGACGAGCTTTCAGCCCGCATTGCGAGCTACGAGCTGGCATTCCGCATGCAGGCCGAGATGCCCGAGGCGATCGACATCGATTCGGAGCCTCAGTCCACCAGGGACCTCTATGGCGTCGGCTCGAACGATTCCGAGGTGGATTCGATCGGTCGCCGCTGCCTGCTCGCCCGTCGTCTGGTCGAGAGGGGCGTCCGCTTCGTCCAGGTGATCGTCTCGGGATGGGATTCCCACGACTACATCGAGAAGGCGCACGGTTCGCGTCTCGACGCGATCGACCGGCCCATGGCCGGACTCCTCAAGGATCTCAAGCGGACCGGGCTGCTCGATGAGACGCTGGTCGTATGGGCAGGCGAGTTCGGGCGCTCGCCGGACAACGGCATCCGGGGTGGAGGCACGGCGTGGGGGCGCGATCACAACGCTCCGGCCATGCCGTTCTGGATGGCCGGCGGCAACGCCCACCGCGGACGAATCGTCGGCGCGACTGAAGAGACCGGCCGGTCAGCCGTCGAGGTCGTGCATCCCATTCAGAACATGCATGTGACACTGCTGCACCTGCTCGGTCTCGATGACGCAAGACTCACGTATTTCGCGCAGGGCCGCGACAAGCAGCTGAGCCAGACCGGCGGGGAGCTCATCAGGGAGCTGGTGAAGTAGCGGACAGCGGGGAGTTCGACCTCCTGCCCGCCGGAGCCCGCCTTCGTGTCCGCACAGAGCCCGCAGCCTGGCCCGAAGGCAAGTCCGATTCCCGGAATGGCCCCGGACCGCGCTCTCAGTCCTCGCCAGCGCAGCGACGTGTACGGGGCCGGGCCGTCCGCCTTGCCGGATGTCCATGGCCTTCCCCCGGGAAGCGATCCGAGCGCCGTCAGCGGCCACGCCGACCCGCCGGGGACTTGTCGGGAGTTCCGTCTCAACACCAGAAGCCCGCGGAAACAAACCTCGTGATCAGAACCGAGAGCACCGGTGGACCCGCTCGATGCGTGGCGCCGTCACGACATGGCCGCGGTGAATTGTACCCTCGGGCTGTCATCGGATCGTCACATTAGTGAAGGGTGCAGTGTTGCGCGTGTCTAGTCCCGACCAGAACGCACCGGTCATCGGGATCTCGCGGCTCCGCGAACTGGCGAAATGCTCTCCCCCCGATCCAGCCGGAGTTGGAAACGCACATGGCTGGCCGATCATCCCCGGATACGCGAAGTGGCTGGTAATCTGAGAATTGCGATGTGGCGCAATCCGCCCATTGGCCGGCTGCGGTCCACGGCCATTGCGGCGATTCTTGCGTGCTTGAGCCAGGTCGCATGGTCGCCGGCCGCCTTCGCCCAGACGGAGACGTACTCGGTTCTTGGACAGGCGTACCTGTCCGGAAGCGACGGCGAACACTTCGGAGTCGCAGGGGCCGCGGTCGAGCTCCATTCGCTCTCGGAGGTTGAGCCCGAGCCTTCCTCGCCCGACTCCCAGGGCCCGGCCGTTGCTGAGACCAACGAACTCGGACTGTTCCGATTCGACGGCTTGGCCGAGGGGTGCTACTACCTGATCGGAACGTCGCCGGGCATGAGCGGGCAGAGCGACATCGCCTGTGTGCCGTCGGAGGAGGACCCCCTGCGGATCGACGTCGAACTGGAAGTCGACACAGTTGTCGAATCGGTGAACGTCACGGCGTCTGTGATCGCGATCGACCCCACCGAGACCACGTCGTCCGGTTCCGTGGGGGTCTCGACTCTCGACAACGCCCCGAAGGCGAATCGCAGCGTCGAAGACGTGATGCCGCTGATTCCCGGGGTCCTCCGCGGGCGCGCCGGGGAAATCAACATGAACGGCGTCCGTGCGACACAGAGCGGCTCGCAGCTGAATAGTGTCGACGTCACCGATCCGGTTGCGCGCACTTCCGAGATGACGCTTCCGCTCAGCGTCGTCTCGAGCGTCGAGGTGCTCTCAAGTCCCTACGACGCCCAGTACGGCGGCTTTGCAGGGGCCATGTCGACGGTCGAGACCAGGGCGTCGGACCCTTCGGAGTTCCGGTTCGACCTTCAGAACTTCACGCCGCGCATCCGGCGGCGCGCAGGCAAGCTCCGCGGGATCGAGTCGAGCACGCCGCGCCTCACGGTGAACGTGCCGCTGATCTCGAACCGCGTAGCGTGGCTCCACGCCACCGAGTACCAGTATGTCCGTGCCGACCAGGAGGATGCCAACCTGCCTCTGCTCGAGCGGGACGTGGAACGGGAAATGATCACCATCTTCAACCAGTTCGACGCGTTCCTGTCCGAGAGGAACACGGTCTCCCTGACGGCGCTGGTCTACCCGGAGAAGTTCAACTACTTCGGCCTGAACGCGTTCACCCCCCAGGAATCGACCGCCGACCTGCGGAAGCGGGCGTTTCTCTACACCATCAAGGACTCGCACCAGTTCGTTTCGGGCGGCGTTCTGCTCTCCAACTTTTCGATCCAGGAGCTCTCCAACGAGGTCAAGCCCCTCGGGGACGCCCCAAGCATCATCGGCATCGACCGCGCCGCCGGCTCCTTCTTCAACCGTCAGGCCCGGATGACGACCCGGCGCAAGCTGTCCGAGCTGTACCACTTCCGGCCGCTCGGCCGCCACCAGCTCAAGGCCGGCTTCGACTGGGGCTGGGAGTCCTATCGGGGGGAACAGATCTTCAATCCCGTGACTTGGCTGGGTGTGGGCGACAGGCCCGTGATGCACTTGCGCTACACCGACCCCACCATGGTCAGCAGCAGCAAGACCGACATGTCGGGGTTCCTGCAGAACAAGTGGACGGTCAACGACCGCCTGACGCTGGACCTCGGCGCGCGTCTCGACCGCGACTCGATCTCCTCCCGGGTGAACCCCTCCTACAGGGCAGGCTTCGCGTACGCCTTCGGCGGCGGATCGAGGACCGTTCTGCGGGGCGGCTCCGGCCTGTTCGTGGATCGCATCAGCTTGCTGGTGCCCGCCTTCGAGCAGCTGCCCGTCCGGATCGAGACAGGTCTCCTACCGGACGGGGGAATCGCTTGGGAGAGACGCCTGCGGTCGCGATTCGACGGCCCCATCCGCAATGCCAAGAGCCTGGGCTGGAATCTGCAGCTCGACCGCGAGATCATCGACAACCTGTTCCTGCGTACAGGATTCCAGTACCGCCGGACCCTCAGCAATTTTCTCGTCAACCCGGTCTACGCCGGAAACGACCGGTCCGACACCGACGCCCTTGCCATGAGCAGCGGGGGCCGGGACTACTACCGCGAGTTCCAGGTATCGCTCCGCTACAGGCTGAGCGGAACGGGCCACATCACCGCTTCCTACGTGCGCTCCAGCTCCTCGGGAGACCTGAACGACTTGGGATCCATCTACGGCCCGACGCCCTCCGCGCTGATCCTGCCGAACCAGCGCGCTCCCCTGCGGTTCGACGTCCCGCACCGCATGCTCGCTTGGACGGAATTCAATCTTCCATGGGGACTGAAGACGATTCCCGTCTGGGAGGTGCGAAGCGGATTCCCGCATTCGAACCTCGACGAGTACCGCAACCTCGTGGGTCCCCGCAATCGTGCGGGCCGGTTCCCGATCTTCAATGCGGTGGACCTGCAGATCACCAAGAAGGTCAGCATTCCCTTTCGCGGCAAGGACCGCAGGTTCCGCGCCGGGATCCGCCTCTTTAACCTGCTGAACAACTTCAATCCGCAGGACGTGCAGCAGAATCTCGCGAGCCCCCACTACGGGGTGTTCTATCGCGGAGTCAAGCGCAAGATCCGCGCCGTCTTCGAGATCGGCTACTAGTTCCGGCGGACGCCGAGGCCGTCCGGAATCGGCGAGGAGCGCCGCCATCCTTCGGTATACTCGGAACCGTGGAACTGCGGGCGGATCGTCCCATGAATCGGCGGCGCTTCGTGGAATCTCTGTGTGGCGGACTGGGCTCCGTCGGCTTGGCGGCGATGCTGCAGGAGCGGTCAGAGGCCGCCGCAAACACGCCCGCCGGGCCGCATTTCGCGCCACGGGCAAAGCACGTCATCTTCCTGTTCATGACCGGCGGTCCTTCCCACATGGACCTGCTGGATCCGAAGCCGGCGCTCCTCAGGTACGAAGGGCAGCGGCCCGAGTCGGTCGACCTTCGGACGGAGCGGATGACGGGCGGGCTGCTACCGTCCCCGTTCGAGTTCCGTCGCCACGGGCAAAGCGGAATCGAGGTCAGCGAGCTCCTGCCGAACCTGGCCGGAATCGTCGACGACCTCTGCGTCATCCGCTCGATGTACACCTTCAATCCGACGCACACGCCGGCCCGCAACCTGATTCACTCCGGGAACATCGCGGCGACGAGACCGTCCCTGGGCGCCTGGATCTCGTATGGCCTCGGCACGGAGAACCGGAACCTCCCGGGATTCGTCGTGCTGAGTCCCGGAGCGCGCGGAGGGGACCTGTGGCGCTCGGGCTTTCTGCCGGCCGAGCACCAGGGGACGCACTTCAACCACGCGGAGACGGATCCGGAGCAGATGATCCGGTACCTGCGCAACGACGTCCTGGGAGCCGGCGATCAGCGGCGGCAGCTCGACCTTCTTCAGGCGCTCAACCACGACCACCGGGATCGGGTTGGCGGCGACTCCTACCTTGATGCCCGCATCCGGGCGATGGAGACCGCCTACAGAATGCAGTTCGAGGCGCTCGAGGTCTTCGACGTGCGCAAGGAGCCGGCGCGCTTGCGCGGGGACTACGGCGAGACGCCGTTCGCCAATGGCTGCCTGCTCGCCCGCAGGCTGGTCGAGCAAGGTGTCCGCTACGTGCATGTGTACTACGGCCCGGGCCAGCCCTGGGACGACCACAAGGAAATCAACAGGAATCTCCGCGAGCGCTGTCCGGACATGGACCAGGCTTCCGCGGCGCTCATTCGCGACCTCAAGAGCCGCGGGCTGCTCGACGAGACCTTGGTGGTGTGGGGCGGGGAATTCGGGCGGACGCCCGTGTCGGAGGCCGGCGACGGCCGCGACCACAACCCGTACGGATTCACCATGTGGATGGCGGGCGGCGGCATGCGAGGGGGCATCGCGTACGGCTCGACGGACGAGTTCGGGTTCCAGGCGGTCGAGGACCGCGTCAGCATCCACGACCTGCACGCCACGATCCTCAACCAGCTCGGCTTCGACCACGAGCGCCTGACATACCGCTACGCGGGCCGGGACTTCCGGCTCACCGACGTGCACGGAACGGTCCTGAACGAGCTGATCGCATGAGACTGCCGGCCCTCCTGGTGGCCGCCGCGGCGGTCGCTGCGGCGCAGACTGCAGAAATCGAGTTCTTCGAAAGGAGGATTCGTCCAATCCTGGTGGGAACCTGCGAGGCCTGTCATTCCTCGCGCGTGGCGGAGCCCATGGGAGGGCTCGTCGTGGACAGCCGCGACGGCTTGCTGGCCGGCGGGGCTTCCGGCCCTGCCCTCGTGCCCGGCTCCCCGGATGCCAGCCTGATCATGAGGGCCCTGGGCTACCTCGATCCCGTCCTGAAGATGCCGCCGACCGGCAGGCTCCCGGATCGCGTGGTAGAGGACTTCCGGACGTGGATATCGGCCGGTGCCGTCGACCCGCGGGAGGCCCTCACCAGCGATGCACCCGCTGCCGACGAGGGGTCGGGGCCGGGCACGTCGATCGAGGAAGGCCGGCGATGGTGGGCTTTTCAGCCGCTCAAGGAGAGAGTGGCACCGGTCGTTTCCGATCCGGATTGGACACTGAGAAAGATTGACTCGTTCGTGCTGGCGGGGCTCGATCGCCACGAATTGCAGCCGTCCCCGGGAGCGGACCGCCGGACGCTCGCTCGGCGGGCCTACCTGGACCTCACCGGCCTGCCCCCAGCCTATGAAGAGCTCGAGAACTTCGCTCGCGACGACGCCCCCGACGCCTATCCCCAACTGATCGACGGACTGCTGCGGTCAGCCCGCTACGGGGAGCGCTGGGGACGTTACTGGCTGGACGTGGCCCGATGGGCCGAGGACCATCCGACCAGCGAGGCCACGAACCGGCCGTTTGCCTTCGCGTGGAGGTACCGCGACTGGGTCATCGAGGCCTTCAACAAGGACATCCCGTTCGACCGGTTCGTGCGCATGCAGTTTGCAGCCGACCTGATGCCGGGTTTCATGCCGTCCGACATGCGGGCGCTCGGGTATCTGGGCAACTCGCCGGTGTACCACAAGGACCGCCGGCTGTCCCGCGACGTGATCGAGACGATTGCCAGCGACGACTGGGACGAGCGGGTGGACGCGGTCACCCGTGGCCTGCTCGGCCTGACCGTCGCGTGCGCCCGTTGCCATGACCACAAGTTCGACCCGATCACGACCGAGGACTACTACGGCCTGGCCGGCGTCTTCGCCAGTGTCTGGCCCGCGAACCGCCCCGTGGTCCGGCTTGACGCCGAGAGAGCCGCATGGCTGACCAGACAGCACGAAAGGCTCTACCGCCTGAAGGGCGTGTATGGCAACCTCCAGGACCTCGACACCGTCGCCGAAGAGCTCCACGCGGGAATTGTGGCCATGAAGCCCGAATTCGAGGCTCTCGAGCACGAGCTTGGCCCGGACGAGACGCCCATGACTCCGGCGGTCGTCGACTGGGGCGTCTGGGTGGACGGCTCGACACCCACGGTCACGCGGATGGATTTGCGGCCCGGTCAGCCGCGCGACTTGCCGGTCTTCGTCAGGGGCAATGTGGCGAATCCCGGCAAGATCGTGCGCCGCCGCTTTCTGAGCGTCTTCGAGCCGGGCGGGGCTGCACCCTTCGAGCACGGATCCGGGCGCTTGGAGCTCGCGGAAAAGATCGTCGGGGAGGCCGGCCCGCTTGCCGCGCGGGTGTGGGTCAACCGCGTATGGGGATGGCACTTCGGCAGGCACCTGGTCCGGACGCCGTCCGACTTCGGCACGCAAGGGCAGATGCCCACGCACCCGGAGCTGCTGGAGGATCTCGCAGCGCGATTCGTGCAGAACGGCTGGTCTCTGAAGTGGCTGCACCGCGAGATCATGCTCTCTGCCGCCTATCGCCAAAGCAGCCGCGCGAACGAGGCCTACCAGTCCGCGGACCCGACGAACCTGTGGATTTGGCGGATGAACCCAAGACGTCTCGACGTTGAGGCATGGCGCGACTCGATTCTCCAGGCCTCGGGGGAGCTGAATCTCGCGATGGGCGGACCGTCGGCCGAAGTCGACAGCGACGATCCGGCCAGACGGACCGTGTATTCCAAGATCAGCCGCGGGCGGCTGCATCCCATCCTGCAGCTCTACGACTTCCCGGTCGCAACGCAGCACAGTCCGGTTCGCCAGGTCACCACGACCCCGCTCCAGCAGCTCTTTGTCCTGAACAGCGGCTGGATGCAGGCGAGGGGGCGCAGCCTGTCCGACTCCGTGGCCGCGCTTTCGGATCGCGACGCGCGGATTGAGGCCCTGTACCGGAGGGCGCTGGGTCGCGATCCGACGGACGGGGACATCGCCCTTGCGAAGGCATACCTGGATGAACGGGAGGCGCAGATCGGCCGGGAGCCCTGGGACGAATACGCCCACACCCTTCTCAGCGCGAACGAGCTCAGCTTTCTCAATTAGGCCGACATCGCCGGATCGCCGCTGGCGGGCGATTGTCGCGATGTCCTGAGATGGCGCCTGGAGCTCCCGGCCGGCCGGGTCGGACGCGGAACGGCGGGGCTATCGGTGTCGGTCAAACTCGATGCGCTGAATCTCGGCAGCATCCCCGAAGTCGGGAGGCAATCCGTACAAGGCCGCATCGATCCAGATCGCGTCGAAGTGTTCCCAAGCCGCTTCTTCCGGCTCATCGGTGTGACTGACGGGAAACGACATGGTCTCGCTGGGACACCGGAGATGCCCCAGAACTGCGAGAACCGTTTCCGGCGGCACGACTTCGTCCCTCCGCCCGAATCCGGCGATCACCGGACACCGGATCAGAGGAGCGAAGTTCATGGAGTCGAAGTAGCTGAGAGTGCGCATCACGGCCTCCGTGCGGTCAGGCCTGGCGTTGATGTAGGCGCGCGTCTCCACGGCGCTCCCGCTCCGTACGAGACGGTGGCGCCCCTCATGCCACCCGAACGTCGGCACCCCGAGCACGAGAAGGTCGGCCGCCGGCCTGGTCGCCTCCGTCATCAAAGCCAGCGCGGCCGAAAAACTGTACCCGTGGAACACTGTTCGCCTGACGCGGCCCTCAAACAGCACTGCAGCGACCTGACTCGCTCTCGCGTAGTCGCTGACGGCGCCCTGCAGCACATGACCGTCCGGATCCTCGATTCCGGTCAGCATGTAGCCCCAGGGAGACTGGTCCGGCACGGCCCGAAACGACTCTCCGTGCCCCCTGACATCGAAGCCGACGACGTTCAGGCCGCTCCGCGCCCAGAGCCACTGCATCGCGGCCCTTCCCCCGTAGCCGTGCGCGTGAACCACCACCGGGCGCGGCCGGTCGTCCGACCAGCGGATCGAGTAACCCTGCAGCCGCACATTGCCGAGGGATGTGAAAGCCAGCCTAGAGGCGCTAAGCCCCGCGTACGGCGCGCGCCCGAGCCGTTGCGAATCGAGATTGATCGGCGTCTCGTCGAGTTCCCCCAGGGTGTCACGCCAGAACGCACGGAAGTCGCTCCGAGCGGTGAGCATGGGGCGGGCTGAACTGAACATGTCCACGAATAGGGAGCGAGCCCGAACGTCCGGTCCTCCACGGCACGGCAGCGGCGAGACCGCGGCCCGACAAATTTATTGGAACTGCACGATAAGGATTAGGATAGGTAACCCTGCAATGCTAGCATCTTGATCGGTCGGCGAGGGAGCCGCCCGGTCCGTCTCGCCGCACTCCTGACCCACCATGGAGGTGCTGTGAGGGCTCCGTTTGAATTGCTCCGAGAGTCCCGGTTCTTTGCCGGCTTCGCCGACGCTGATCTTCTTGCTTTTTCGCGGGGCGCGGTGCGACTGAGCTTCAGCAAGGGTGATCGCATTGTTGAGGAGGGACGACCCGCGGAGCGGCTCTGCATCCTGGTATCGGGTACGGTCCAGCTCTCCTTCCGAGCCCCTTCCGAGCCCAACGAAATGGATCCGCAGGTCGTCGATCCGCGGCACAGCATCGTGATCCATGCGGTCAATGAGCCCGGCTCTCTGATCGGGTGGTCGGCGATGGTGGAACCATATCTTTGCCGGGCCACGGCAACGGCGCTCGAGTCCACGCGCATGGTCGCCTTCGATCGGGAATTCGTGGAGGCCTACTGTCAGAGGCGGCCGAGGTTCGGTCTGGAGTTCATGAAGCGAATTCTATGGGCTCTGGGGGACCGCATCGGAACGAGCCGCGCCCAGCTCGCCACCCGTCGCTATTCGCGCGAGGCCCAGCGCGTCCGCGAGCTGCTCGCACGGCGGGGCGAGAGGCTCGGCGTGAACTCGCCGCTGTACAAGCTGCCCATCTATCTCGAGAACCGGCTCACCGCCGCCGACGCCTATGACACCCTCGACGAGGTTGCCCTCTCGCCGAATCCGCTCGAGAGCGACCTTGCCGTTGAGTGCCGGCGGCTGATTGCAAGTGCGGAGCGCGAAGCGCGCGTGTACCGGCAACTGCAACGGATCTACGACACCGTCGCCCAGGCACCGGGGTCGGCCAGCCCGCACGAGATCCGTAGAATCTGCTGCCGCGCGTTCCAGAAGCTCTACGCGCTAACCAGCTACCGCATCGGGGGATGGGAGAACCTCCCTGACGGACCGGGAAACGTCATCCTGATGAACCATCTGTCGAACCATGTCGAAAACACCCTGCCGAACCGGTTTCAGCTGACACTGGACACCCACTTCGTCAGCGCCATGATCCTGTTCGAGCGCTACGGCGAGCCCCCGGTCCGCGTCGTGCGGCAGGCGGAGCCGGATGAGGCCGGTCATCGGAGGTACTTCAATCGTTTCGGATACATCACCGTCACTTCCAGCCGCCCTCGAGGGCCCGCCGAGGAAGTCGAACGGCAGCTGCGGGGCGCGCGCGAGCAGTTCCTGCGAGATGCGCGGAACGAGCTGGCGGCGGGGCGCAATCTGGTGATTTGTCCGGAGGGCGGATCCACGAAGACGCGGTCTTCGCCGATGGCTTTTCGTGCGGGCGCATTTCGGATCGTCCGCGACGCGAACCCGGAACCGCTGCTGGTTCCAATCGCAGTGGCGAACTTCGACAAGCAGATCGCCAGAACCCGTCTCGCTGCAAAGATCTTCCCGCCCATCCGCCTGTCCGAGCACGTTGATGCCTCCGCCTCGGACTCGGTCTTCTACGGATTCATCAACGACCTCAGGGAACGCTACCGGGACTACGTGCACGAGACCTGCAAACTCGCGGGCTGAGCCCGGACAGGACACTCTGCAGACCGACCCGCCTACCTGAAGACGAGCCTGTGCCTCCTGGCTTCGATCTTGGCGGCGTCGATCCCCGGAACGGCCAGCAGTTCCGCAAGGGACCGGAAGGCTCCGTGCTCCTTGCGGTAGCGCAGAATCGCAGCCGCCTCCGACCGCCGCAGCGACAGCCGGCTCTCCAGCTCAATCGCCCTCGCCGAATTGACGTCGACGGGCGGCAGCTCCTCGGCCGGATAGTGCTTCGCCAGGTACTCGACAAGCGTCAGGAGCTCCGCGTCGGTCGCCTTGACTCCCAAGCCCACCATCTTGGTCAGCGTCGCCGCCCAGCCGTTCCTGTCCTGTCGGAGCGAAACGGACTGTGCAATGTCGTGGCAGCCCTGGCAGAGCTTCTCGGTCTCTAGCCTGCCGTGCCCTTCGGGCAGGGTCGATGCCTGTGTCGCCGCAATCGCTGAGAGCAGGATGCAGACTGTGCCGGCGACTCGCATTCAGTGCTCCATCGGGAACCCGAAGGCGTACACCGCGCTGTCCGACGCGGCAAGAAACACGTGGCCCGGCCCGGACGAAAGCACATGCCCACGGGCTGTTGCCGAAATCGAGTCGCCACTGTCCCACAACCCTCTTCCGGTGGCGCCGTCGATTGCGTACAGCTTGGCCCTGCCGGTGGGAGCGCCGCCGTCCGGGGCGAACACAACGCCGTTCACCACGATCGGGGTCAGGGGCGCGTCCATTCTCGGCGATTTCCAGCCTTCCTCGAGCGTGACGCTCTGGCCGTCGGCGTGGAGCTTCCAGGCGGTCAGCGCGTCCGAGCCCGGCAAGAGAATCCAATGCGTACCGGAGCCGTCCCGCCATGCCGCCAGCGACGAATCGGACCGGGTGGAGCCGCTGCCTGTTCCTGTGCCGGCACGCTCCTCAAGCGTGGCGGCGTCGTAGACCCTCAGTGCTCCGTCGCCGGCAATCGCGGCGACATGGTCCTCGCCGCCAAGGTCGATGATGACCGGAGCGGAGCGGAATCCCGTGGACGCCGTCGCTCGCTGCGGTGCGAGCGTCCGCGCTTCCAGAGCCACGAGCGGACCGTTGCTCGTGGTGGCGAAGACCGTGCCGTCCGGACCGAACGCGACTCCGGACGGGCCCACGACCGATCCGCCATCGGATTCCCAGCCAGTCACGGATCCCGACTCCAGATCGAGTGCCCAGACGCCGTCCTTCACACCGCTGCAGCCGTTGCTGGTCGACACGTACGCGACGCCGTCGACGACGATCAGCCCGCGCGCATTTGCGTTGGCCGGCAGGAACGGAATCGGAGGTGCGTGGTCCCGTCCGTTCGAGACGTACAGCGAGTGCAGCATCCCGTCCGCCGAGAGCGCATACACGAGCGTCACGCCCCGCAAGGCTCTCTGCGCAGGTGGCCGCGTGCGGGTTGACGCCGGCCGGCTTGCCGCCCGCGTGGGTGGCCGCGCGACCTCCGCGAGGGTCACTGCACCTTCGCCCGGCTGCCCTACGCCGCTCTTGGCCGGCGAGCGTCGTCCGCGTCCCGGAAACCCAAGCGATGACGGCATCGCGGCCGCGGTGGGACGCGTGAGATTGGCCGTCATTCCGCCTGGGCAGTCGGGAGAGCTCGCGCTTGGGCCGGGAAGGAAGTGCCTCTCCCACTCCATCCGGGCAAGGTCCGTATCCATGGCGTAGACGCCGCCGGAACTGCCCCCCACAAAGGCGAGCGAGCGAAACCCGCGGTGGCTGATCAGGAAGTCGAGCAACGCGGGAGCCGTCAACGTGTTCCCGCTTCGCGCCGTGTTGGGGACTTCGATCCTCCACAGGAACCGGAAGTCCGGACCCCGGACCGAGGAAGGCGACGTCTTCGCGTCGAACCGCACCCAGGAGGACCGTTGCGCGTCGAATCCGACCGACGTCCAGTCGTCGGCCAGGGCGACGGACGCGATCAGCAGAAGTCCTGCAGAAAGAGAAGCCGGGCTGCGCGTGGGTCGAAGCATGTTGTCTTGCGTCTTGTGCGAAGCGTCGGACCGCTTCGCATTCGCTCAATCATATCGCTGGTTACTAGAATGGTCCAACGGACCGAGTGCCATGAGAACTGAACGCCTTGTCATTGCCATGCTCCTTGGATTTGCAGCCGCTCACGGAGCGGACTGGCTCACGGATGGGGGGAATCCCGAGCGGACGGCGTGGCAGAAGGACGAGACGTTCTTCACCACTGACAACGTCCACCAGACCAAGCTTCTCTGGAAGATCAAGCTTGACAGCGAGCCGCGCCAGATGCACAACTTGCTGCCCGCCCTGATCGCGGAGAACGTGAGGACCGGAGGCCAGTCGCCGGAGCGGAAGGAGGTCGTCCTGGTTGCGGGCGTCTCCGACAGGCTCTTTGCGATCGATGCCGAGGAGGGATCGCTCCTCTGGTCCCGTCATTTTGACCGGGACTGGGAGCCGGTCGAAGGTCAGCGCCCCCCGTACCTGCTCTGCCCGGGTGGGCTCACGGCAACGCCGGTGATCGGGCCTGGAGGACGGGAGGGCGACTACGTCGTGTACGTTGCATCCTGGGACGGCCGGCTCCGCCGCCTCAACCTGGGCGACGGCGAGGACCTGGCGCCGCCCGCGAAGTTCATGCCGCCCAACGGAAAGCCCTACGCGCTGAACCTCGTGGACGGCGTGATCTACACCCATTCCGCGCAGCGGTGCGGCGGCAATCCCAACATGGGCTACGTCTATGACCTGGAGACCGAGAGGGTCGGCAGCTGGGGACCAGCCGGCGGAGGCATGTGGGGCCGGACCGGTCCTGCCGTCAGCTCCCAAAAGGTGATGTACACCGGGACCGGAGACGGGATCTGGGATCCCGAGAACGGCGTCTTCGGCAACGGCATCATCGGCCTCCAGATGGATCCCGAGACCGGCTCGCTCGAGCTGTACGACTACTACGGGCCTTCGAATGCGGAATGGCTCTTCAAGCGCGATCTGGACATGCAGGTCACTCCCGCAGTCTTCGAGTACAAGGGACGCGAGCTGATGGTGGATGCCGGCAAGGAGTGCGTCATCTACCTGATGGACCTGGAGTCGATCGGTGGCGACGACCACCGCACGCCGCTTTATCGCTCGCCGCTGGTGTGCAACGAGGAGGTCAATTTCGCATCGGCCGGCGTCTGGGGAGCGATGGCGAGCTGGACCGACACGGACGGCACGGTGTGGGTCCTGGCACCGATCTGGGGGCCGAAGCACTCCCGCTTCCACGCGGCCATTGAACACGGGGAGGTGACGGAGGGGGCGATCGTGGCCTTCACGGTTGCGGAAACAGAGGACGGGAGCCTCTGGCTCGAACCGGCCTGGATTTCCCGCGACATGAATCGGGCGGAACCGCCGGTCATCGCCAACGGGATCGTGTTTGCGTACGGGAACGGCGAGGACACGCACCAGGCCATGCCCGACGTCGGCCTGACCAACACCGCAGAGGAGCGGATTGCGGGCTCGACTAACGCGGTCCTGTACGCCCTGGACGCGCGCACCGGCAGGGAACTGTGGTCGAGCGGTGACCAGATTGCCAGCTGGAACCACTGGGGAGGCATCTCGATCGCCAACGGACGGGTGTATATCGGGACGTTCGACGGATACCTGTACGCGTTCGGAATCGAGCGCTAACCGGCCTGTCCGAGCGGAGCCCTCCAAGTTGGCGCATGACCGCCCGCGATGCTCTGGGCCGAACCGTTCCTGACTGCGGAGGGCGCTGTCGCGGAACCGGCGATGCCGGCGAGGCCTGCCTGCCCTACGGGCTCTCCTTGCGCCCGATGAAGGCCTGATGACGCTTGATCGCCTCCCGGATCGAGGCCACGACTTCCGGATTGCGGTCGGCGATGTCCCATTGTTCGGAAGCGTCCGTGCTCAGATCGAAAAGCATGGGCGGATCGTGCTTCCGGTGGTTGGCATAGCCCCGCCAGCCGATCTGCCTTTCGGTGCCGAGAGACTCCCAGGACTCAAGAACCAGCTTGTGATTGCCGACTCGTGCCGCCCACAGGTTTCCGGGCTGGCCGTAGAAGAACCACTCCGTGCGCGGGCTCGGATCGCCTCGGAGCAGCGTCGCCGACAGATCGATGGAATCCGAGACCCGGCCGGCCGGCAGCGACGCGCCTGTCAAGGACGCGACAGTGGCCATCAGGTCGACATTCACACCGATCCCGTCGATCACACCCGGATCGATGGTGCCTGGCCACCAGAAAACGCCCGGAACGCGGAATCCGCCTTCCCAGGATGTGATCTTGCCGTCCCGCAGGTGTCCCGGGGAACCGCCGAGGTCGAAGTAGGTGCGCCAAGGGCCGTTGTCACTGCT
Source organism: Bryobacterales bacterium (assembly GCA_028819255.1). GTDB lineage: Bacteria > Acidobacteriota > Terriglobia > Bryobacterales > UBA6623 > VXMF01. Next base: position 26,250 of record JAPPMB010000015.1, read on the forward strand.
GAACCAGACCAGCGTGTCGCTGGCGGCTCCCGTCTCGGCAAGCGCATTGACGAGCTGGCCAACCGACCAGTCGATCTCCTCAATGACGTCTCCGTACAGTCCCGCGTCGCTGTGCCCCTCAAACTCCGGCGAGCGGAAGATCGGCACATGGGGCATGCTGTGGCCGAGGAACAGGAGGAACGGACGATCGCCCTGCTCTCGGATCCATCGAACCGACTCCTCGGTGTACCGCTTGGTAAGCGTCGGCTGGTATGCCGGCGTCTCGATCGCCTCCTTCTGGTGGTAGAGGGAAATCGGGAAGTCGGCGCTAGTGGAGTTCCTGATGTTCTCGTATGTGCGCTCGAATCCCTCGCGCAGCGGCGCGTCGTTGCTTCCAACCAGGCCGTAGAAGTGGTCGAAGCCTTGGTCGTTGGGATGTGAGCCCTGATAGTCGAATCGGCCGCTGAGACCCCACTTGCCGACGTACGCCGTGGCGTACCCCAGTTCCTTCAGCATCTCCGCCATGGTCACTTCCGAATCGGGCATGTTGGCCCACGCGTTCCTGCCGTCGCCGTGAATCCTGATCGGCATTCGTCCCGTCACAAGCGCCACGCGGCTCGGGTTGCACAATGGGGCCGAGGCATAGAACGAGGTCCAGCGCTGGCCTTCCCTGGCAAGAGCGTCTATGTGCGGCGTGTGGATCAGGGGATGTCCCTGGATCGACAGGTCGCCGTATCCAAGGTCGTCGGCGAGGACGAGGATGATGTTGGGTGGACGTTCCGGGTCCTCCTTCTCGATTGAGGTGCAGGCCGGGGCTGCGGCGAGTGCGACCGCAAGAGAGATTCCGGCGAGAACGTCCGATGGCGAGCGGGACGCGCTTGCTGTCTGGATGCTGTGGCTGGTCTTGCCCTGCATGTGCGTCTCGGAGGCTGCTCGATCGACTCTACGATAGCGATTCGCAGACCGGGAACGCGACTCCGAGGGATTCACGATCCCGGGCAGACGATGCACGTGGAGAAGGCTTGCGGTGCGGGAGCGAATCGAGTCTCCCGAGAGATGCCTTCCCAATGTCCGCCGGATTGAGCGACACGTCCGCCTCAGGGTTGTGGCCGAAGCAAGGTCGCTATTTCGTGTTCTGGAATGGTGACAGTCGGAGCTCCGACCGCGTTGCGTGAAGGTGACCCGGCTAGGTTCGCCGCAACTCACGGTGCGTGGAACGGACCGAGCTTCGGGACCGAAATGGAGACCACTCTCATCGGCGACCGCAAGGTCCCCCGCTTAGTCGCGGCAACTGCACGCCGGCTCCGGACCCTTCTTACGGGCCGATGGGAGCAGTCGCCCTATCCTCAAGGCCCGCATCGCTACGTCGCACTCGACATGCACGGGGAGCGAGCCCGCTGTCACTTGGGACGCCGTTCGCCAGGAACGGCGTGTGCTGCCACCGCCTCGGTCCCTCCCGGCGCGGGAGCCGAAGGATCGGCTTACGTGTGGGATCTCGCCGCCTCCATCACTCTCAAGCGGGTATCGTTGTGCGCTGCCCGCGCGCCAACCTCCGCCAACTGCGTGCCAGTTCGTCGCTGCGCACCAGCAGCGCTTCGAATCTTCTGCCGCTGCGGTCGATGAGCGCCTGGATCGTCGCTTCGTGCGCGACCCTCTCCCTCTCGAACTGCTCCTCGCGCGTGGCGGCCTCGCGACGGTTTGCTCTCTGGGAGATATCAGAATCCCGCTTGGGATTGACTTGTTGGCTCGCCCAGATGCTCACGATCAGAACTGTGATCGAAACCGGCAGAGGCCAAACAGCTGCCACCACGCCAATCAGTTCCTCCATATGTCCTCGCTCTACAGAAACTCCCCACCGGGTTCCGGCCCATCGCTTCCGCTGCGGGGTCGCTGGCTTCCGCTCCCGGCATCCGGCGAGGCCGGGCTAACGCGTGGTCTGCGGGGATGCGATGAAGTGCCGGGCAGACGGTCGTCGCGAGACCCCGGCAACCGTCGGTCCGTATCTACAGTGGTTGCGGATGGTCAATACCAACGCTCACAGAACGGCAACACGGCGAATTAGCGTCCGCCTGTACGCTCAGGGCTGCAGGATCACGGGCGTGGGCGAGTCCACGGTCCCGGGCGGACGTTGACCGCTGCCCGGATGCCCTTGGTCTCCCAGTTCAGATCTTGCTTCGTCGGCAATCGCGTTGAGTTGCGCGACGACGTCGGGCCGGTCCGCCGCGAAGTCCCTCAGGCATCCGGGATCGTCCACTACGTTGAACAGCGCGGGTCCGTCAGGACCGCCGCGTTCGAAGTGCGGATGCCGGGGTCCGGGCTCCTCCAGTGCCACGAACAGCTTCCATGGACCGGACCGCACTGCCTGCAGCCGATCCTCGAAGTAGTAGTAGAGGTTCTGGCGTGGCGAGCGGGCCTCTCCGTGACCCAGCAGCGCATCGCGGATGTCCATCCCGTCGATAGCCCGATCGGTCGAGACCGACTGCCCGCTGATCGACAAGAGTGTGGGGAGAAGGTCCAGCATGCTCGTCAGTGCGGCGGTTTCCGAGCCCGCCGGTACGGTCCCCGGCCACCAGGCGATCGCGGGCACCCGAAATGCGCCTTCCGCAGTCGTGTAGCCCCTCCCGTGCAGTGGCAGGTTGCTGCCCCGTGCCGGGCTGGAAGGGTCCGCGGCCAGCGGAGCCCCGTTGTCCGAGGTCCAGAAAACGAGAGTGCGCGCATCCAGACCGGTCGCGACCAGCTTGTCGAGAACCTGTCCGGTGGACCAGTCAAGCTCTTCCACCGCATCTCCCCAGGCGCCGTTCAGGCTCCGGCCCCGAAACGTCTCGCTGGCAAACGGCACCCGCTCGCTTCCGGGCATCGCATGCGACAGCAGGAGGAAGAAGGGCCGGTCCCGGTTGGCCTCGATGAACTCGAGCGATCGTTCCGTGTACCGCCCTGTCAACAGGTTCCGGTCGACCGGCGCCTCGATCACCGTCTCGTTCTCCATGAGCGGCAGAGGGGGCCAGCGGTGGCCCTGGAAGCGCTCCAGGCCCTGGCCCCGTTCCCGTGTCATGTCGTCGCTGTATGGGATTCCGAAGTACGAGTCGAACCCGTGCCGCGTCGGGAGGAACTCCGGCTGGTCCCCGAGGTGCCATTTTCCGACGAGCGCGGTCGCGTAGCCGCGCTCCCGCAGGATCTCTGCGACAGTCTCCTCGTCGGGGTTGATGCCGTACGGGGAAACGGGTCTCAGCACGTGCCCGTCACGCGGTGTGACGTGCAGCCCGACGCGCTGCGCATAGCACCCTGTCAGCAGGCTCGCCCTCGACGGCGTGCAGACTCCGGCGCTGGCATAGAAGTGAGTCAGCTTGCGGCCTTCGCGGGCCATTCGGCTGAGGTGCGGCGTCCTGTGCAGTGTCGATCCGAACGGCTCCGTGTCCCCGTAGCCGAGGTTGTCGCACAGGATGACGATGAAGTTCGGGGGCCGCTCCGTCCCGTCGGGGCAACCGGTCAGCGCCGCCAGGAGCAGCGCTGTGTGAGCCGCCCGCATCAGGAGAAAATCGATTCGATGACTTTCCCGCCGAAGTCAGTGAGTTTCTCGTGCCGGCCGTTGTGCAGATACCAGAGGCGGTTCTGGTCAAGTCCGAGCGCGTGCAGAATCGTCGCGTGGAAGTCGCGCATGCCGTAGGGCTTCTCGGTTGCGTGAAGACCGAACTCGTCGGTCTCGCCGATCGACTGGCCTCCTAGCACTCCGCCTCCCGCGAACCACATCGTGTATCCGTGCGGGTTGTGGTCGCGGCCGTTGCCGCTCTCCGATGTCGGCAGGCGGCCGAACTCCGCTCCCCAGATGACCAGCGTCCGCTGCAGGAGTCCGCGCTGCTTGAGGTCTTCCAGCAGGGCCGCCACAGGTCGGTCGCTGTGCCCCGCCATCTTTTCGTGGTTCGCCTTCAGATGCTTGTGCGCATCCCACTGCATGCTCAGGGGGCCGCCGCCCGAATAGATCTGGACGAACCGGACGCCGCGTTCAACGAGCCGCCTTGCGAGAAGGAGCCGCGTTCCGAACTCCCTGGTCCTGTCCTCATTCAGACCGTAGGCAGCCTTGGTCGCGTCGGATTCCCTGGACAGGTCCACTGCCTCCGGAGCATGCGACTGCATGCGGAACGCCAGCTCGTACGCCGCGATGCGGGCCTGCATCTCGCTGTCGAAGTCGCCGGCGTCCAGTTCGTTCATGTTCTGCAGGAGGTCCAGCATCGCCCGCTGTCGGCTCGAGCTCATTCCCTCGGGGCGTCGCAGGTGAAGGATCGGGTTCGGGCCGGGACGCAGCAGCGTGCCTTGGTAGACGGAGGGCAGGAAGCCCTGGCTCCAGCAGGAAGTGCCCCCCTCAGGCGTGCCTTCCGGCTGGGGCATGACCACATAGGCCGGCAGATTCTCAGTTTCCGAGCCCAGACCGTACGTAACCCACGACCCGATGCTCGGATGCGTCGCGAAGAGCCGGCCGTTGTGCACCTCGTACATTGCGGGCGCATGGACCACGCTCCGTGTGACGAACGACCGCACGAAGCAGATGTCGTCGACATGCCGAGCAACGTTCGGGAAGAGGTCCGACACCGGCAGTCCGCTCTCGCCGTACCGCCGAAAGTTCCACGGGGTGCCGAGAATCGGATTGGTGCCGTCCGTGAACTGGCCCCCGACCTTGCCGAAGCTCTCGGGGAGGGGCTGGCCTTCGCGCTTGTTGAGCAGCGGCTTCGGGTCGAACGTGTCCATGGAGCTTGGCGCGCCGACGTTGAAGATGAAGATCACCGCGTCCGCCCTCGATTCGAAATGGGGCGGCCTGGACCGCAGAGGATTCTCGATTCGCGCCGCCGCGGACCTGCCGGCCAGCAGGTGCTGTAGGGCGATCGCACCGAAGCCGTTCGCGGCGCGGCAGAGGATGGTGCGGCGGGTCAGACCTCGAAGGGTCTTGCGTGCGCTACGGTCTGTACACGAATTCATTGCGGTTCAGCAGGGCCAGCGAAAAATCGCGGAGTGCCTCGGGGCCTGATGCGAGAAACGCCTGTGCGAGCTGGTCCTCGTACTCGGACGGCTTGCGCGCCAGGGTGAGCTGGAACGCCCGCTCCACAACACAGCCGGTGCCTTCTTCGGCGCACTCGCGTCGCAGCCGGTCTGCAAGAGCACGGGACTGGTCCTGCATGAAGCCGCTGTTGAGAAGGCTGAGAGACTGGAGCGCGTGCGTGGACGTCTGTCGTACCGAGCACGATGTCATGGTGTCAGGCTGGTCGAAGTTTGCGAGGAAGGGAAGACGGACGGTCCGCTTGTTCAGCAGGTACAGGCTGCGCCGGTCGTGCTGGGAGAGATCGGGCGTCACGGGCCAGAGATTGTCGGGCTCGGCCTCGGTGAAGATGAGGTCGTAGACCTCCTGTTCGATGGGCAGCCGGACCGGCTTGCCAGAAAGCGATCGATTGAGCCGTCCGGATGCGGCAAGCGCGCTGTCCCGAATCGCCTCTCCCGAAAGCCGTCGGCGGTGGGCGCGCCAGAACAGGGCGTTTCCTGGATCCACAGCCGCCTTTGCCTCCTCGATGTCGGCTGACTGGCGGTAGGCGCTCGACAGCACGATCAGCCGGTCCATCGCCTTGACGCTCCAACGTTCACCGGCGAACCGCAGCGCGAGCGCGTCGAGCAGGTCCGGATGGGAAGGCATCCCTCCCAACAGGCCGAAGTTGTTGGGGTCGGCCATGAGACCGCGGCCCATCCTGAATTCCCATATCCGATTCACCATGACCCGAGCCGTCAGAGGGTTCCTCGGGCTTGTCAGCCACTTCGCCAAAGCAGCCCTGCGGCCTTCGCGCCCTGCGGGGGCTTGGAATCCAAGCGCCCCGAGGACTGCTGGAAATCCGGGACTAACGGGATCACCCCGCCGCCTGTAGTCGCCGCCGTGGAGGACGAACGTGCCGGGCGGATCCTCGAGGTTCTCGACGGCGAACGCCGCCGGGGGAGGATCCGGCTTGTGCAGCTCCAGGCGGTGAAGCCGTTGGCGGAGCGCGGACCTGCGCTCCTTCACTTCCTCGGGCATCAGGGGCAGGATCTCGTACCAGACGGGCTTGATCTGGGACCCGGCCTCCTTGGCCAGCCTGACCTGCTCCTCGTCGCGCTGGTCCTCCGGAACCGCAAGAGCCTCTAGGAATTGCCGGGCCAGATCCAGGCGTTTCCGTTCAAGAACGGTCTTCGCGTACGGAGCCTCGATTTCCGCCAGCCGGTCCTTGAGCGGCTTGACGGCCGCCTCATGGAGGGCAACCGCCTGGTCGTGGGAACCGGTCTCGACGTCGTTCGCGGTCAGGATGTCCTTAATGTCCGTAGCACCGAAGAAGGCTTCCAGCCGGTAGTAGTCCGCCTGGCTGATCGGGTCGAACTTGTGGTCATGGCACCGGGCGCACTGAACCGTCAGGCCCAGGAGCGCCTGGCCGACGCCGAGAGCCATCTCGGTGACGACTTCCTGACGTGCCTCTTCCTTGTCCTGGTTGCCGCCGACGATATGTCGCGGGCCCGCTCCATGGAAGCCGGTTGCGATCAGCGCGTCCTCGTCGCCGGGGTACAGCTCGTCGCCGGCCACCTGTTCACGAACGAACCTGTCGTACGGCTTGTCCTCGTTGAAGGACCGCACCACATAGTCGCGGTACCGCCAGCCGTGCTCCCGGTATCCGTCGCGCTCGAAACCGTCCGTGTCGGCGAATCTGACCACGTCAAGCCACTTCTGCGCCCAGCGCTCACCGTAGTGCGGCGACGCCAGCAGGGAATCCACAAGCCGTTCGTACGCACCCGGCGATTCGTCTTCCAGGAACGTCTCAGCCTGTTCCGGGGTCGGCGGCAGTCCCATCAGGTCGATGCAGACGCGCCTCAGCAGGCGCTCTCTCGATGCACCCGGAGAAGGCGTCAGCGCCTTTGCCTGCAGGCCCTGCCACACATGGGAGTCGATCACCGTTCTCGTCCACTTCGTAGTCGTCGGCGCCTCGGAAGTTGGCGAGGGGCTCTGGAATGCCCAGTAGGACCCGGCCGGATTCGACGCCTCAGCGGCAAGGGCTGCGGCCGGGACGAGAGCCGCGATGATGCACGCCACCATGGTGGCGCAACCGGCTGCAGCACCCGCCTTCACGTCAGACATTATAGGAGTCTCCGGCCGCCCAAGTGTGGGCTCTGACGCCGGTCCGAGCACCGCGCCAGGCACGGGCGCCGGCATGCGGCTGGAGACGCCCCCGTTGGCCTCCGGCTCTCATTGTGGACTCGATCCACACTGTCACACGGACACAGCTGGCAAAGTGATCGGCGAGGTGCATACCAATATCAGACGCGCATCGGCCTGGGATTGCTGAAGCAGGAGGGCGTGAATTGGATGTGTCAGGCGCTGGTGGCAGGGAAACTGTCGCGCAGCGGGCTGGCCCGGGACCTGGGCCTCGGGGACTGCTGGCTGAATCCCAACCACGAGCCCTGCGTGGCCTCGGCGGCCAGGGCCCTGCCACAGCATGCCTAAACCTGTCGGCACTGCCCCATCGCCGTTTCGCCGCCTGCCAGAGGGCTATGCCAAGGCAATTCACCACGACCACGGACTCCGACCTTTCTCACTCTCTCAACCGTGGTCCTGCGACAGCAGGGTTACCGCGCCGCCGCTCGAATGCAGGCCGAGCCCGACTCGGGCCTCAATGATCTCGGCTTTCGTTGCGCGGCTTCCGCGGGATGGCAGACGCGGGATTCCTTCGGCGCTCGCCGAGCTCGGAGAGCAGCTCCGATTGAGCGGAAAGCGAATCCGGAGCCGTCGGGGCCAGCACCGCCTTGAGTAGTGGGGGTGTGGCGAGGGTCGTCAGCATGACCATCGCAACGACGGCCGAAAAGGTCTCGGGGCTGAATACCGGTGCCCCCGCGACCATTACCGTGGAGCCGACCCCCGCGAAAATCAGCCCGACCTCTCCTCGTGGGATCATGCCGACCCCGACGGCCCAGCGGTTGACACGCTTTTCCAGGACGCCCGCGGAGCAGACTTGCTTGCTGGCGATCGCCACCAGGGTCAGTACCGCCGCGAACACCAGCACCTCAGCGAACGCGAATGAGTGAAGATCCACACGCAGCCCCATGAATACGAAAAAGACAGGGACGAAGATCGCTCCGATCGGCTGAATGGCGCTGTCGATCCGGCGCGTCGGCGCCTGCTCCCCGAAATGTAGCGTGATCGCGCGATCGATGACGAGCCCTGCGACAAAGGCGCCGACGATATCCGCGAGTCCGATCAAGTCGGCTAGCGCCGCCATGGCGAAGCAATAGGCCACCGACAGCACGAGCGGGATCGTCTTGGATTGGAACCTTTGGACGATGCCCATCAAGGGGACAATCACCGTGCGGCTCATCAGCAGCGATCCCGCGAGAAATCCAATTGCCTTTACGAGGATCAAGAGGATCGGAAAGAGCGAGACTCCCGTCCCTGCGCCGGAATCGGCGGATTCCACCAACCCGAGCACGAAGGCCAGCACGATCAGGCCGAGGATGTCGTCCACGACCGCGGCTCCCAAGATCACCTTCGACTCCGGCGACTTCGTCTTCCCCATGTCCTGAAGCACGCGGGCGGTGATTCCCACGCTCGTAGCGCAGAGGGTGGCACCGACGAACAGATGCACGAACCACTCGGCGTCCTCGGGCAAGAACGCCCACGACGCGGCAGTGCCGAGCAAGATGGGGGCGACGACCCCGAGTGATGCGACGGCGAGCGCCGAGGGCCCAACTTCAAGCAGCTCCTCCAGATCGGACTCAAGGCCGACCTCGAAGAGCAGGAGGATGACCCCGACCTCTGCGGCGACAGCCAGAAACGGTGCCTCCTCCAGAACATCGAACAGGTGGATTCCCGCAAGGCTCAGGTTGCCGAGAACGACTCCGCACAGCAGCTCGCCTAGGACAGGCGGCTGGTTGAACCGCTCGAAGACTTCGCCACCGACTTTGGCTGCGACGAGGATGATCGAGATTGCCAGCAGGAAGACAGTCGCATCCTCCTCGTGGCCCCCGCCGCTGATTTCGGCGATCAGCCACCAGCCGAGGGCAGCGACCGCGGACAATGCCACAAGCCGACCGGGCCACACTGCTGCGGACAGCCGATCGAGAAGCGGTAATTCCTGGCGTGCTCTACCGGACACGATATCTTCTTCTCCAGCCCGCCGGGCCCGGTTGGCTTGTCACTGCCGACCCTCCATTGTCCGCCGTACGGCCTCGCGCGGGCTTGGTCACCGCCTGGCGGGGTCCCAGCCGCGACTCGAGCGGCGCGGTTCCGGAGGGGGCGCCTGTGCTCCGGGCCTTCCCTTCAGGAAAGGTGCATGACAACCATCTGGGTCTCGGTCATCTCCTGCACTGCCAAGCGCGGGCCCTCCTTCCCGAAGCCGCTCTCTTTGAGGCCTCCGTACGGCATCAGTTCTGGCCGCCACTGGGCACCCCGGTTGATGTGGATGTTGCCGGAATCCACCTCCTGAGCGAACCGTTTCGCCTTATCCGGGTTTTCCGTGAACACCGCCGCCGACAGGCCGTAGCTGGTGTCGTTCGCGGCAGCGATGGCCTTGTCCACGGACTCGAAGCGGATCAGGCCCACGGCCGGCCCGAAGAGTTCGTCCCCGGCAATGAGCATTTCCCTGTGGCACCTTCCGCGCCGTCTTCAGGCTCAAGGCAGCGTTGCCGGACCGCTCGACGCGAATCCTGATTCTTCCCCGCTTCCGGCCCGGGTGTCAAGTTCCCGCCGAATCCCAGGGCGGACCAGCGCGGGGTCGGCGCTGTCTTCCGGGCCGGCTTGTGCATTGACGGGCTCTTTTCGGGGGTGCGGGTTCCGGACGCCGGGACCGGCCCAAGCGACACGAGCGCGCCGCGTTTCCGCCCAGAGGACTCGTGCGCGACCCAATCCCACCGCCTCTCGCAGCCGTCCCGCACGAGGGTCCGGTACCAGAATCAAGACAGTCGCATTTCCACCCGCTCGCCGTCTTGGCGGCAGGTGGCTGGAAGCGGCGCGCGGATTCCCGGCCTCCCACGTTGGCGAGAGACGCGTGGTTGAAGTCGCGCCGATTTTTCCCGAACAGAGCGCCTACGCCCTCGCCCGCTACAGCCACTCTCGGGATCCAGTGGTCGACAGCCTGGAATGGGGCCGCGGGCACGGTTCCGAAAAGTTTCTGCATGCCGCCCAGCGTGCCGAAGACCTCCGATTCCAGCAGCCGGCTCAGCCGGCAGCCCGGAGCCCGAGCCGCACACTGGGGGTGATGCTCCTCCAGCATGGGCCGGGGGCGGGCCCGGCCCGGAGGCAGGCTGCGGCAGGGCCTTGGCCGCCCAGACCACGCAGGGCTGGTGCTTGGGATTCAGCTAGCCGTCCGCGAGGCACAGGCTCCGGGCCAGCCCGTTGCGCGACAGTTCCCCTGCCGCCAGCGCCTAACGCAGCCGATTCACGCTCTCCTGCTTCAGCAATCCCAGGCCGATGCGCATTTGATCTCGGTATGCCCCTCGCCGATCACCTTGCCAACTGTGTTTGCGTGACTGCGGTCCGACTCTCCCCGGCAGCAGAAATGTTAGCGATAATGTTCTGAACTGTCCCCGCGTCGTCACGGAACGATGGAGAACGGGAGTGGGCAGCGACTATGGAAAAGGCAAGCGCAAGGGTCCCTCTGTACTCACGCCTCGTCGTCGCGCTGCCGGCCGGCCTCTTCGTTTGGTTCGCCTCCATGGTTCCGTCGGTCGCGGGCGGCGAGGCGCAGTTTGCGAGCATCGGCTGGCTTCCCCAACTCGGTGTCGATCTGGCCTTCCATGTCGATGGACTTGGACTCCTGTTTGCCCTGCTGATCACGGGCGTCGGCACATTCATCCTGCTCTACGCCAGTGAGTACATGCGGGGCCACCCCCAAGTCGGACGATTCACCGCGTTCCTCGTTGCGTTCATGCTCTCGATGCTCGGGGTCGTGCTGTCCGACAACCTTATCGTTCTGTTCGTCTTCTGGGAGCTCACAACGCTCACTTCGTTCCTGCTCATCGGGTACTCTCACGGGGACTCGGCGGCCCGGCGGGCAGCGCTCCAGAGCCTGATCGTCACCGGAGCCGGGGCGCTCGCCATGTTGGCGGGCTTCGTGCTGCTCGGCAACGCGGCCGGCTCGTACAGCCTGCGAGAGATGCTCGCTGGAGATTCCGATCTGGCCGGCCATCCCGCCTACGTCGCCATGCTGGTCCTCGTGCTTGCCGGAGCCTTCACCAAGTCCGCCCAGTTTCCGTTCCACTTCTGGCTTCCGAATGCCATGGCGGCGCCGACGCCGGTCTCGGCCTATCTCCACTCCGCCACCATGGTGAAGGCCGGAGTCTTCCTGCTCGCCCGTCTGAACCCCGTGCTCGGCGGCACGGACGAGTGGGGGATGACGCTGACGGGGTTCGGTGCGTTTACCGCGGTCTATTCGGCAGCGGTGGCGCTCACCCGCACCGACCTCAAGCAGATCCTTGCATACACCACCTTGATGGCTCTCGGGGTCTGCGTAATGTTCATCGGCCTGCCGCAGAGCCGCGGTGCCGATGAGGTTCCCCTCGGCGCTGTTGCGGCGGTGGCTTTCGTCTTTGTGCATGCTCTGTACAAGGCGCCCCTGTTCATGGTGGCGGGCACGATCGACCACTCCGCCGGCACCCGTGACATTCGCTCGCTGGGCGGCCTGCGCAAGGCGATGCCTTGGAGTCTCCTGGCGGCGGCGCTGGCCGCCCTGTCGATGTCAGGGGTTCCTCCGTTCGCCGGATTCGTTGGGAAGGAGATTCTGTATTCGAGCGCAATCGGCTCCACATACGGCGTCGCGGCGACAGCGGCCATCGTGACCGCGAACGCAATGATCGTCTCAGCGGCGCTCCTGGTGGTCGCCGTGCCGTTTCTCGGACAAAGCCCAGCCACGCGGCCGACGCCGCACGAAGGCCGTTGGCCAATGTGGATCGGCTCGCTCGTTCTCGGCGTCGCCGCTCTCGGCGCGGGCCTGTTCCCACGGCTTGCCTTCGAGTGGCTCCTGCTGCCCGCGGCCGGGGCGGTTGCCGGTCGCCAGCCTCATTTCGAGGCCTCGCTGTGGCACGGATTCAACCTTCCCTTCGCTCTTTCCGTCGTCACGCTCTCGGCCGGGGCGTTGGCGTATTGGCAGCGCAATCGCCTGACTGGCGCCTTGGGCAGCGCCCTTGCACGACTTCCGGTGACCGGCGACAGTGCCTACGACTGGCTGATGAACGGCATTGCGCGTGTCTCGGTCGTGCACACGAGAATCGTGCAGTGCGGCATCCAGCGCCGCTATCTCCTGATTGTGTTCGCCACGCTGGGAGCGAGCGTTCTGACGACGCTGGTCGTGAAGGGCGTCATCGCCTGGCCGGCACGCATCCCGGACGTCTCGTTCGTCGAATGGCTGCTGGCAATCCTGATTGCCGCCTCGGCCCTCGTCACGATCAGGTCGCACTCGCGCCTGATGGCGATCGTGGCCCTCGGGGTGGTGGGGACCGGAATCGCCCTGATCTTCCTCCTGCACGGAGCCTCGGACGTCGCGATGACGCAGCTGATGGTCGAGACGCTGGTCGTTGTGATCGTCGCAATGGTGCTGCTCAAGCTTCCCGGCTTCCGCCGGGAGGTCCGCCAGACCGGACTCGGCCGGTGGCGCGACGCGATCGTGTCCTGCGTTGTCGGCCTGACCACGACCCTCGTCTTGCTCGCCGTGACCGCTGAGCCGTCGCACCGTCGCCTCACGGAGTACTTTCAGAAGACCGCGGTGCCCGAGGGTTTCGGCGCGAACGTCGTCAACGTCATCCTCGTGGACTTCCGCGGGCTCGACACACTGGGCGAGATCTCGGTCCTCGCCCTCGCCGCGGTCTCCGCGTACACACTGATCAACTGGCGTCCCAGGCGATCCGCTCGGGCGGCCGCCCGTTCCAAGGCGTTCCCGGAAGCGGAGGGCGCAGCCAAGCCGGAGACGCTGTCATGAACACGCTCGTGCTCCGGGTGGCGACGCGGATCCTCCTTCCGCTGATCCTGGTCTCTTCGATCTTCATGCTGCTGCGCGGCCACAACCAGCCCGGCGGGGGATTCGTCGGAGGACTGATCGCCTCGATCGGCTTCTCCCTCCATGTGTTCGTCTCGGGCGCGGAAGCGCTCCGCCGCATGCTCCGGACCGATCCGCGATGGATTGCCGCCGTTGGTCTCGGCGTTGCGATCATCTCGGGTCTCGTAGGCCCGTACGCGTCCGGCACGCCATTCCTTACATCCGCATGGACCTCGGTAGGGGGAGTGAAGGTGGGAACGCCCCTGGTCTTCGACGTAGGGGTCTACCTCGTAGTTGTCGGTGCCATGCTGACGTTCATCCTCGGAATCAAGGAGCAGGGGTAGGTGTCGGCGAGCGGCTGACCGAACTCACGGAGACCTGGAAATGGAGCTGATCAACGCGGCCCTCGTCGGCGTGCTCATGGCTTCGAGCGTGTACCTGATGCTCAGCCGCAACCTGGTGCGGTTCGTGCTCGGACTGGCTCTGCTTTCCCATGCTGCCAATCTGCTGATCTTCACCGGCGGCGGCATCACCAGCTCGATCACCTCGCGCGCGGCGGACGGCGCGACCGCGGAATCGGATTCCCTGGCCCAGGCCCTCATCCTGACGGCAATCGTGATCTCGTTCAGCCTGTTCACGTTTGCGCTCGTCCTGGCCTTCCGCACCTACGAGACCCTCGAGACCGTCGACACTGACGCAATGCGTGCCGCGGAGCCTGAACCGTCCGGGCATCCCGGCCGGACCGATCCAAGCGGGCGGCCGTCATGACGTGGCTGGTGGCCGGACCGATCGTGGTGCCGCTCAGCGCGGCAGTGGTCACGGGCTTCCTGATGGGGTACGGAGGGATCCAGCGACTGGTCAGCCTCTGCTCCGGAATCGCCCTGTTCGGAACCGCCGTCGCCCTGCTCACCAACGTCTGGAACGAGGGTGTGACCGCGGCGCAGATCGGCAACTGGCCTTCGCCGTTCGGGATCACCCTCGTGGCGGACCACCTGAGCGCCGTGCTGGTGCTGATCACCGCGATCATCGCACTCGCTGCGATCGTCTATTCGTTTGAGGACATTGAGCGCCGGGGCCTGGCAACGGTTCTGCACCCGCTCCTGCACGCCCTCATGGCCGGCGTCTGCGGGGCGTTCCTGGCAGGCGACATCTTCAATCTGTACGTCTGGTTCGAGGTCATGCTGATCGCCTCGATCGGGTTGCTGGTCGTAGGGGGCACACGGGCGCAGCTGGACGCCTCCGTCCGGTACGCGGCGCTGAGCCTAATCGCGACGACCTTGCTGCTCACAGGCATCGGGCTGCTCTACGGCCTCACTGGGACACTCAACATGGCCGACCTCCACCTGCGGGTGCAGGAGGTGGAAAACGAGGGTCTGCTCACCGTCATCGCCGTCATCTTCATCGTCGCGTTCGGCATCAAGTCCGCCGTGTTCCCTCTGTTCTTCTGGCTGCCCGCCAGCTATCACACCCCGAAGGTCACGGTTTCCGCGGTCTTCTCCGGCCTGCTGACCAAGGTGGGCGTGTACGCCCTGATGCGCGTGTTCACACTGATCTTCACGAACGACATCGGCTACACACACGAGATCCTTCTCTGGGTGGCGGGATTCACGATGGTGACAGGGGTGCTTGGAGCGGCCTCACGAAACGATCTTCGCCGGATCCTCTCGTTTCACATCGTCAGCCAGATCGGGTACATGATCATGGGGCTGGCGCTCTACACGCCGCTCGGCCTGCTGGGCGGCATCTTCTACACTGTTCACCACATCATTGTGAAGGCGAACCTGTTCTTCGTCGCCGGTGCGATTCGCCGCTTCGGCGGCTCGTCGCGACTTGCCCGGCTCGGAGGTCTCTACCGGGATGCGCCGCTGCTTGCCGCTCTGTTCTTCATTCCTGCGTTCTCGCTGGCGGGATTTCCTCCGCTGTCGGGGTTCTGGGCGAAGTTCCTGCTGATCCGCGCCTCAATGGACGTGCACGAGTATGCAATTGCAGCGACCGCACTGGCCGTCGGATTGCTCACGGCGTACTCGATGACCAAGATCTGGCTGAACGCCTTCTGGAAGGGTCGCCCGGAGGACGCGATGCCGACCAGACCGCCTTCGCGATCCGAGGGGTTCTTCCTGCTGGCGCCCGTGGTCGGACTCGCGGCCATCACGCTTGCGATCGGCCTCTACGTGCAGCCGTTCTACGAGCTGGCCGAGCGCGCGGCGCAGGAACTGATGCACCCGGCGGAGTATGTCGGGGCGGTCCTCGGCGAGGATGCGGTCAGCGGCGCCGGCCCGTCGCCCGCAGGTCCCGGAGGGTCTGGAAATTGACGAACCTCTTCCGCCTGAACCTCCTTCTCGCCATGGGCTGGTGCGCACTCTGGGGAGCGTTCACCTCCCTGAATTTCGTCGCGGGATTTCTCGTCGGGTTTGCTGCCCTGAGCGTGGCCAGTCCCATCTTCGGATCCACGGGATACTCGGGGCAGGTCATCCGCATTGCCAACCTGGCCGCGTACTTCGTGTGGGAGCTCAGCATTTCAAGTGCCCAGGTTGCGTGGGACGTGATCACTCCCGGTCACAAGTCGAGTCCGGCGATCGTCGCCGTGCCGCTCGACATTACGGATCCCCTTCAGATCCTCTTGCTTGCGAACCTGATCTCACTCACGCCGGGCTCCCTGACGCTCGATTCGAGCCCGGACGAGAAGACCCTGTACGTTCACATCATGTACGTTGCCGACCCGGACGACGTGCGCCGGAGAATCAAGACCGGTTTCGAGCGGAGGGTGCGGGAGGCCATGGGATGATCGGGCTGGGCGAACATTCGCTGGTCGTCGGCTGGGCGATCAACATCACTGCGGGACTGGTCCTGCTGGGAGCCGTGTTTGCATTCGTGCGGCTGGCCAGGGGTCCGTCGCTCGGGGACCGCGTGGTGTCAGCGGATGCGATTTCGGTGCTCTCCGTGGCCCTTGCGGGCGTGCTCGCCGTGGCGAGCAACCGGCGGGCCTTCATTGACGTGGCGATCGCGCTTGCCCTGGTCACCTTCCTCGCGACAGTGGCGTTCGCCTGGTACATGGACCAGCGCACGCCGAAAATGTACCGGGACGAGATCGACAATCCTCCGGGAGAAGGGCGATGACGGAGAACATATCGGCCAGCGACTGGATCGTAGCTGCCATGCTGGTCACCGGGGGGTTCTTTCTGTTCGTTGCGGGGCTCGGCATCCTGCGCCTGCCCGACGTGCTGATCCGCATTCACGCCTCGACGAAGGCGGGCACTCTTGGGGCGGGCCTGGTCTTCATGGCGGTCGCTGTGCGCTTCGGGGATGCCGCGACCGTTTCGCTTGCCGTGCTCACGATCGTTTTCCTGCTCGCGACGGCGCCGGTGGGCGCCCATGCGATCGGACGCGCGGTCTACCGCTCGAACACTCCCTTGTCGGAAAGCACGCACCTGGACGAATGGGCCGGACGCGCCGCACCGATGGTCAAGAGGAAGACCGAATCAGGGTAGCCCGCGCCGCTCCACGGCACGAGCCGACTCACTCGGGGAGCTGGGCCTCGCCGGGCTCGGGGAGCCAGAAGCTTGCCACGAGCCCGATTGCGTACGCGGCCGTTCCGACCACGCCCGCCGCCAGCGCGAGCTTGGCGAACTCGGTGTCGCCGGGAACATAGCTCGCGAGGGTTGTGGTGACCATTGCGGCGAACGTTCCGAGCATCCTGCCGCCGATGTTGGCTGCGAAGGACTCGCCGGTTCCGCGAAGGCGGGTAGGGTACACGCGGGGAAGATAGTTCCCCCAGAAACTGAACTGAGCCACCGTGAACAGCCCCGCGAGGAGAATTCCCACCTGGAGCATCCTGAGGTCGCTCGTGGCCGCATAGAAGAAGACGAGCGGGAACACGATGAGTCCGCCCACCTGAAACACCCTGAGAAGGTTTCGCCGTGCGGCCAGAATCACCACGAGAACGGCCAGCAGGACGCGTCCGAGGACGCCGCCCACCTCCTGGACGCCCTGCACCAGGGCGACCGTCTGCTCCTGGAGGCCGCGGTCGAGGTCGGCCACCAGTCCGGGCACGATGCGCGGCACGTGCTGAATGGCGCCGAACGCCGCGCCGTAGCTGCACGCCATGATGATCGTCGTGACGACTGTCGTTCGCATCAGTTCCGGCCGAAAGATCTCGCGAACGCGCGGACGCTGCAGCTCGCCGGCAGCCTTCTTGCTCGCCCACATGGGGGATTCGGGCAGGAACGGCCGGATGATCATGAGCGGGATCGCGGGGATCAGGCCGGAGATCAGGGTGTAGCGCCAAGCCGCATGCGCTCCGTAGATCTCGGGCAGAAGATCGCCGTAGGCATTGGCCAGGAAGTAGGCGCCGGTGACCAGCAGGCCTCCAATCGAACTGAACGCCTGCGTCCATCCGATGACGGCCTCCCGCTTCTTCGGCTCCGGAAACAGCTCGGCAAGCCATGCGATCGCCGCCACGAACTCGACCGCCACGCCGATGAACGTCGTGCAGCGGAAAATCAGCAGCTGGACCAGGTTGGTGGCGAAACCGGCCGCGAAGGCCGAAAAACCGTACAGCAGGATGCTCCACACCAGGACCGAGCGCCGACCGAGGCGGTCGGTGAGCCAGCCGCCAAGCAGGCCGAACACGCCGCCGAAGACCGCGGGCACGAAGAACAGCAGGCCGATCCAGAAGTTGAATTCCGGCGTTCCCGGTCGCACGTCCGCGAGCTCCAGCAGGGCGGGCCGCACGATCAGCGGAAGCATCAGCAGCTCGTAGATGTCAAAGGCGAAGCCGAGGGCTGCGACAAAGCAGATCAGCCACTGCGTGCGTGTGAGTGTCGGGAGCTTCATGGCAGTAACAGAATGTATCCTACTGGCGGCGCGGCCGCAGGCCGAACCCGCCTAGAGGACCAGGTTGCCTCCGTCCATGCCTCCGCAGCCCCCCTCGCTGAAGGGCCGGGGGCAGCCGCCCCGATAGCAGGCCGAGCCGCTGAAGCCCTTCGGGTTGATGAAGGCGATCCACTCGCGGACCTTGGCACGAACCTGCTGGGCGTTTGCGCCCTGCCTGGCGATCATGTACTGGCTCAGGCCCCAGATGGTTCGGGAGATATTGCAGGTGCAGCAGCAGGTGTAGGCGCTGTTGTCCGAACAGCACGGTGCGGGTATCGGCCCGAGGGCGGCCTTCTTGACCGCTTCCTGGGCAGGGCTGAGCCGGATCTCGGCGTACCACCGCATGAACTGGCGCGACTGGGCCTCTACATCGCGGAAGCTGATGACGGCTGCGTCCGCACGGCTCCGCCGAACTTGTGCAGCCGATCCGGCCAATGCGAGGAGCAGAAGACTCCTTCGACTCAGTTGCATTCCATCAGAATACCCCAGCCTCGCTCCGGATCGATGGGGAAACGTGCGGAAGAGGCCGGGGCGGACCGCACTCGGGAATGGGCTCGTCCCGTTCCTCACACGCCGTTGACGGCCCCCATAAGCCACCCGGTTCCCGGACCTGTCCGCTATACTCTCAGCGGGGGGATTGGCGATGGCGAATGCATGGGAATGGTTTCCAGGACGCCCCATCTCGCCGTCGCAACTTTCGCCACATTCGAGGGTTAGCCGTCGGCGCTGCTGATGGAACGGAGGAGTTTAGTATGCAATCAAGGAAGTTCTTAACGGGCGGTCTGGCTGCATTCGCGACGGTGGCGCTCATTGCCGGCTTCGTGATGCAGCCCCTGTCCGCCCAGATTTTGTACGGCACGCTGGTGGGCAACGTCACGGACAGCACGGGTGCCGTCATACCCGGCGCCTCGGTGACGATCACGAACGAGGGCACGGGAGCGACAAGGGCCGGCGAGGCCAACGCGGCCGGGGCCTACAGCTTCCCGACCGTCGCGACCGGACTGTATCGGATCGAGGTGCGGTCCGACGGTTTCAGCACCAGCACGACGACCGGGGTCGAAGTGGCGGTGAACGACGTCACCCGCGTGGACGTCGATCTGCAGATCGGCGAGGTCACAGAGATCGTGGAGGTCAGTGCATCCGCCGTCCGCCTGCAGACGGACCGCGCCGAGGTTCGCGCCGAAGTGGACAAGGAGGACATGCAGAACGTCCCGGTGCCGCTCGGGCGCAACTACCAGATGCTGCTTCAGACTCTGCCGGGCTTCTCGCCTCCGGCGAACGCCCACTCGGTTCCGGCGAACCCGACCAGGGCAGTGCGCTACACGGTCAACGGCACCACCGACAAGTCCAACAACGTCCGCATTGACGGCGCATCGAGCTACAACCCGAACCTGACACACATGTCCGGGATCAACCCGTCCCTCGAGTCGATCGAGGTCGTGAACGTGGTGACGGGTTCGTACGACGCCGAGCAGGGGCTGGCCGGAGGCGCCGCCATCAACCTCCAGATCAAGAGCGGCACCAACGACTTCCACGGCTCCGGGTTCTGGTACCACAACAACCAGCACATGCAGGCCTATCCGTACTTCAGCGACCGCTCCACCGCGAAGCCCAAGTTCATTTCCAACCAGGAGGGAGGCACGATCGGCGGGCCGATCAAGAAGAACAGGGCGTTCTTCTTCGTCAGCTACGAGCACACTTCCGAGTATTCCAACGCCACCAAGTTCATCAAGGTGCCGACCGTGGCGATGCGGGCCGGCGATTTCTCGGGCTCCCCCCTTCCGATCTTCGATCCGATTTCGGCGCCGGTGGGGAGCGAGGCCGACCGAACCGCGTTCCCGAACAACATGATCCCCGGATCCAGGATTGCGCGGGCAAGCAGGATCCTGGCCGATGACCCCGAATGGAGCATTCCCGACCGCGAGGGCGTGGGAGCCCTGGGCCTGAACCGCAACAAGCTTGCCAGCAAGAGATACCAGTTCGACAGAGACCAGATCGACAGCAAGGTGAACTTCAACCTGTCGGACAAGTGGACCATGTTTGCCCGCCTGAGCTTCTTCTACTACAAGCAGTGGAACCCGGCCGCCTTCGGCCGGCTCTCGGGCATTCATCTGCATCCCACGAACTTCCGGACCGACAACGGATTCGGGCCGACCTACAGCGGCACGATCTCCACGACCTACGTCGCGACGCCGAGCCTGATCTTCGATGCCTACTTCGGGACGACGCTCGTGGACAGCAACGCGTTCGGAGCCAACCTTGACCAGCGGATCGGGCTGGACGAACTGGGGATTCCCGGAACGAACGGCGACGGCCTGCCGGTTGAGGCCGGCAGCTTCTATGGAGGTATGCCGCGCATGCGGTTCGATGCGGGCTTCGGGAATCTCGGGTACCGGGCGACCTCCCCGTTCATCGGGCACGACTATCTCTACCAGATCGTGGCCAACGGCAACTGGACCAAAGGCACGCACGAAGTGCGGTTCGGGACGGACACCTTCCTGACGCACATCAACCAGGAAGTGGCCAATTTCCCCGGGGGCGACGCACCGGCCGGTGGGTTTTATTTTCGCGATGACGTCACCGGCCATCCGGACACGAGGGTCAACGACTACAACGTGATCGCCTCATTCATGCTCGGCATGCCCCGTGATGCCGCACGCAACTTCCTGAACGGCAAGAATCTGCAGACACGTTCGAGCCAGTACTCGGTCTACATTCGCGACCGCTGGCAAGTCCGTCCCAACCTAACTCTGTCCTACGGGACGCGGTGGGAGTACTTTCCGTTTCCCGTTCGGCCCAACAGGGGGCTGGAACGGTTCGACATCGACGAGAACATCATGCTCGTGTGCGGGCTCGGGTCCATTCCGAGGAACTGCGGCCTGCCGCAGAGCAAGACGCAGTTCGCTCCGCGCGTCGGAATAGCGTGGCGAGCGACCGACACCTTCGTCGTCCGCCTCGGATACGGGCTGACGTACGATCCGTTCAACCTGGGACGCGATCTTCGGGGCAACCTTCCCACGCAGTTCTCCGACCGGGTTCCGAATCCGAACGCGTTCTCACCTGCAACGACCCTGGACATCGGACTTCCGCCGATTCCTCCCATCCCGACGGACGAGCGACTCGAGATGCCTCTTCGGGCCAATGTTGCCACTGCGGACGAGAACTACAAGCGCGGCTACATTCAGTCGTGGAACTTCACGCTCGAGAAGCAGTTTGGAAGCTGGATCGGAACTGCGTCGTACGTGGCGACCCGGTCGACTCGGCAAAGTTCCCGGATCGAGGCGAACTGGGGCGAGCTCGGTCAAGGGAATCGGGGCCGGCTGTTGCGCCAGCGCTACGGAAGGACCGCCGCGACCCTGTTCTGGGGAACCATCGGAACTCCGATGTACGATTCGCTCCAGGTCAGACTGACCCGCCGGTCAAGGGCGGGTCACTCGTTCAACCTGGCCTATACGTGGGCCCACGGGCGAGGGTACACATCCGAATCGTCAACGGCCCAGCCCCGCGTCAAGCATCCGCAGTACTACTGGAAGAACCGGGGCCCGCTCAGCAACGACATCCGGCACAACCTCGTCATCAGCAATTCCTACGCACTTCCGTTCGGCAAGGGCAAGCGATTCGCCTCCAGCGGAGCGGGCGCCCTTCTTCTTGGCGGATGGCAGCTCAATGTCCTGGCGTCCCTCTATACCGGCAGGCCCTCGACGCCGACCGCCTCGGGCGCCTCACTCAACGCCGCGGGCTCCGGACAGTTCGCCGACTGCCTGGCCGCCCCGCGCAAGCTCGGCAACCCGGACGGGTGGTGGGACATCTCTACACTTGCCGACCCCCGAGTGGCGGGCGGAGCTCCGAGGTTCGGGACATGCGGAGCCAACGTTCTGCGCGGCCCCGGACTGATCAACGCCGATCTCGGGATCTTCCGGAAGTTCCAGGCGACGGAAAGGGTCAGCGTCCAGTTCCGCGGCGAGATCTTCAACCTCTCCAACACGCCCCATTTCAGGAACCCCAACTCCAACGTCAACAGCAGCGGGTTCGGGATCGTGAACAACATGGCCAACACGGGCCGGGAAGGCAACGATCAGCGCGTGTTCCGCGCCGGCCTGCGGATTGCGTTCTGATCTTGAATTCAGGGGCGGGCCGACGGTCCGCCCCGTTGCGATCCCGCTCTTGCTCCCTTGGAGTCGGCGAGCGAACCCGATTGCCGTCCCTTGGTCGGCGGTCTCGGCCGCTGGAGAGTCTCCGGGCCGGCCGTCTCCCGACAGAGGGGGGCCGAAGTGTGGGCTTCTACTGACACGGCTATGAGGGCAGGCTGACCGTCCTGCGCTCACGAATCGACTGATTCACCAGGTGGGCCGTTGCGGCTGACTCGACCCCGGAGCGAAGGTCCGCATTGGGGGTCCGGCGGGTTCGGACGCAGTCGAGCCAGTTTCGCACGTTGTCCATGGTGCCGGTGCCGTCGACCCGCTCTGCCCGCGAGGTGTCGTCGGAGCGGGCGAAGCGATGTACGGGCTCCGGAAGCGTGACGGACTCCAGCGGCTTCGTTCCCTCTTCGTAGACGGCATAGCCGGTGCGGTCGATCACCATCATGGCCCTGTCCCCCCGGAATTCGATGCCGCAGCCGAGTAGGCCGAAGGTCATGTTGCCCTCGTACACGACCATCAGCTCCTCGGGATACGCAATGGTCGCGACAACGGTGTCGGGCGCCTCGAGCCAGTCATGCACGTAGGTGGCGCCGGTGGCGCGCACACCGGCGGCGCGGCGGCAGTCAAGGAACCACTGGACGACATCGATCCAGTGGGTCATGAGGTCCGTGACGCTGCCGCCGCCGAAGTCCCAGAAGAATCGCCAGAACCGGAATCTGGTTGCGTCAAACGGCTGGCTCCGCGCCGGGCCGAGCCACCCGTCCCAGTCAAGCTGCGCGGGATCGATCCGTGGCGCTGGAGCGGAACGCAGGGCCGAATAGTCCTGATTCCAGAAACAGCGCACGAAGGTGACTCTCCCCAGGATCCCGCGGTCGATGATTCGCTTGGCTTCCATGAAGTGATGCCAGCTTCGCTGCTGCGTCCCGGTGGCAATCACCCGCCCGGATCTCTCGGCGGCCCGGATGAGGGCGCTGCCCTCTTCCAGGCGGTGAGTGACCGGCTTCTCGAGGTACACGTCCTTGCCTGCATCGATTGCCGCCAGCGTCACGGGGGCGTGCAGGTGGTCAGGCGTGGCGACGATCACCGCGTCGACGTCCTTGCAGTCCAGAACTCTGCGGTAGTCGGAAACGGACTCGGCCTCCTCCCCGAATGCCTCGGCGGCGAGACTGCGGTGGGGCCGATACACGTCGGCCACGCCGCGAATCTCGACTCCGCCGGCCGAGGCGGCATAGGCTCCGACGCCCCGTCCCCGCACTCCGCAGCCAATCACGCCCACGCCGATTCGGTCGTTTGCGCCAACGACAGACGGGGATGTCCCAACGAAAAGTCTGCGGTTGCGAGTGGGTTCCGGAACGGGCATCTCGGGCGCGTGCGCCGGTGCGGCTGCCAGTGATTCTACAGTCGGCGGCGCGGCTCAGGCCTGTTCGCCCTGATGTACACCTGTCCGCCGGTTTTCCGAACCGGCCCCTTGGACTCCCGGATCCGAACGCTGGGCCTGGTCGTGGCGGATGCGCTGCCCGGGAGCATGGTCGATCCTGGATCGGCTGTCCTGTCGAGCCCCGACTGGCAAAGGATGGCCGCCCACGCCGGAGCTGCGGATCCAGTCAGGGCCTCTTGTCGTCGGACTGCGGTCCGATCAACGGCGCCGGAGGCCCAGAGCGGTGGCAGAGCGAAATCCCCTCGCCATCCGGGCTATGCTCTGTGGTTTGGAGGTGCCACAAGAATGAGTTCTGAAACCCGACGGATTGCGGCTGTGACAGGCGCGGGGAGCGGCGTGGGGCGGCAAAGCACCCTGGCCCTGCTTGACGACGGCTACCGTGTCGCGCTCCTGGGCCGTCGCCGGGCGGCGCTGGAAGAGACCGTATCCCTGTCAGGGGCCGGCGACAGGTGCCTGGTCCTGCCGACCGATGTGACCAGCGAGACGGCCATCGGTGCTGCATTCGGCGAGCTCGTCGCGGCATTCGGTCGCCTGGACGTGCTGTTCAACAACGCGGGCGGAAATGTGCCCGCCACACGGATTGAGGACCTGACGCTCGAACAGTGGCAGGGCGTCGTCGATGTCAACCTCACGGGAGTCTTCCTCTGCACCAGAGAGGCGATTCGGATCATGAAGCGCCAGCGGCCGAAGGGCGGACGGATCATCAACAACGGATCCGTGTCGGCGCAAATGCCCCGACCGTTCTCGGCCCCCTACACGTCTACGAAGCATGCGGTCACCGGCCTGACCAAGCAGGTCGCGCTGGATGGCCGGGAATCGAACGTGGCATGCGGCCAGATCGATATCGGCAACGCCGCCACACCGATGACTGAGAGGATGGCGGAAGGTGTGCTTCAGGCCGACCTCACCTTGGCGCCCGAGCCTCGGATCGACGCCGACCATGTGGCCCGAGCCGTCCTCTACATGGCCAATCTGCCCCTCAGCGCGAACGTGCTCACGATGACTGTGATGGCGACCAGGATGCCTCTCGTCGGACGCGGCTGAAACGCTCCCGCGTTCAGATTGCTCCGGACCGGCATCCTCTCCTGTCGACTCCCACGGTGTGACGCTCGCAGCGGCGAAGATCGCTTGCTGTGCGAGAATCGCTGCTTGAGACAGGCCGGCCTCGCAGTTCTTGTGGCAACGTGCTGCCTGGCAGCAGCCACTTCCTTCGAAGATCCAAATCCTCCCTCTCCAGCCAGGCTGGACGCGCGACCTCCCGTCAGCCTCCGCCCGCATCCCGATGTCACGTTCCACGGTGCGCCGGCGCCGCTCCCGCAAGGAGCCGTGACCGAGGACTGGCCGGCATTCCTCGGCGCGCACGGAATGCCCGTCTCAAACGAGACCCTCTTGCTGAAGGAGTTCGGCGAGTCCGGGCCAGCGCTCGTCTGGGAGCTCGCCAAGGGAACCGGCTACAGTTCGCCGTCCATCCGGGGGGACTACCTCGTCTACCTCCACCGTTCCGGCTCGGAGGTCGTGGTGGAGTGCATGCATCCCGAGACCGGCGAGCAGTACTGGGACTTTAGATACCGGACGGATTTCGAGGATCGCTACGGGTACAACAACGGCCCTCGGTCGAGTCCCGTCATCGACGGAGACTACGTCTTCGTGTACGGCCCGCAGGGCCGGCTCCACTGTCTGCTGCTGAATACCGGCCAGGTCGTGTGGAGGCGCGACATCGCCGCAGAATTCAAGGTGCCTCAGGACTTCTTCGGCACGGCGACGACGCCGCTGGTGGACGGCGACAACCTGATCCTGAACATCGGCGCGCCCGGGGGGCCCGAAGTGGCGGCGTTCGACAAGTGCACCGGGCGGATGCTCTGGGGCGTAGGGGACCAGTGGGGAGCGAGCTATGCGACGCCTGTCCTCGCGACGGTCCGGAACAGTGCCCGGCTGTTTGTTCTGGGAGGAGGGGAAAGCAGGCCCCCGACCGGTGGCCTGCTCTCCATCGATCCGCGCCGCGGCAGCCTTGTCTTCCGGTTTCCCTGGCGAAGCCGCAGCTATGAGTCGGTCAATGCGTCATGTCCCGTCGTCGTTGGCAACACGGTGCTCGTCTCAGCGACCTATCGCACCGGGGCGGCGCTGGTCGAGGTCCAGCCCGATGGCGGCTACGAGAAGCGCTGGGAGAACCCGGACTTCGACCTGCACTGGACGACTGCCGTCTACGAGGACGGCCACTACTACGCGTTCTCGGGGCGCAATGAGCCTGACGCAAAGCTGACGTGCGTTCGAGCCAGTGACGGCGCGACCGTCTGGAGCGAGGTTCTCGAGTGGCAGGAGACGGTGCGTCTGCGAGACGGGACCCGCACGGTCTACGGAACCCCGTACCGGGGCAACCTGCTCAAGATGGACGGGAGATACCTCGCCCTGGGGGAGCACGGCCACTTGCTCTGGCTTGACCTCAAGCCGTCCGGCCCCGAAATTCTTGACCGAACCAGACTCTTTCTCGCAAGGGAAACCTGGAGTCCCCCGGTGGTGAGCAGGGGACTGCTGTACGTCAGCCAGAACTCGAGATCCATTGATCCGCCGGCGGGCCCCCGCCTGCTTTGCTTCGATCTTCGCGCACGTTGACGGCAGCCGCAGTCCTGGGAGTCGGGATCCACCGATCAATTGCGCCGGGAGCCCGGAGCCGGCCCTCCGGACGGGTTTCCTGAACCTGAGAACCGAACTCTCATGGAGTGATTATTGGATTGAGACACTTGTCCAAACGCCGCGGGAGACCAATGAGGGACAGACAATGCGGGACTTGGGTTTTGTCGGCGTTGGCCGCGGCAGCCGATTGAGTGACATTCCGGTCCGCAAGAAACATGCCGCTACCTCCGGGGGGGCCCAGATTCCGCCGCCAGCGTTTCCGGTGGAGGTGCCGGGGGCGGCTTGATTCCCAGCAAGCGTAACACCCGCTCCCGCCACGGGCTCAGCGTGCTCACCACCAACTCCCGGTGCTCTGCCGACGCATCCGTCCGCGGTTCGGCCACTATCACCCCCTCCAAGCTCTCCAGCAGGTCCTCGAAACTGTTCGGCGGATGATCCCCCTCGAACGTCCTCCGCGACGTGTCCTTGCGGTTGCCTGCCTGCCACCGCCCCGCCGGCCCCACCGGCCCTGCTGCCCCTGTCTGCTTCATCTCTCCCACGAAATAGGAAGGGCGCCAGCCGTTCCCGCATGTGCCACTTCACGTAATGCGCGGAAATGCAGATCGGCAGGGGTGCCCGCACCCGCCCTCCCGGACGCCGACGGACCACGTCCCGCTCGTAGCCCCCGTCGGCATAGCCGGCTACCAGCTTGTGCGTGTCGGTCTCGGTCAGGTCGAGCAGCAGGAAGCGCTTGCGCCGCCGCTCGGCGGCCGGCAGCGGGAGTGAACAATAGAAGCGATCGGCGGGCGCCGCGACTACAGGGTTGCATTTCGGGTCGAGGCATGATTCACCTCGTACACGAGAGTGACCGTCCCTGTTTTCGGATAGACCTTTTGCTCC
The DNA here is from genome assembly GCA_028819255.1 of Bryobacterales bacterium. GTDB lineage: Bacteria > Acidobacteriota > Terriglobia > Bryobacterales > UBA6623 > VXMF01. The sequence continues at coordinate 53,204 of JAPPMB010000015.1, forward strand.
CTGAGGGTCAGCGTGATTCTCGGCGCAGGCTTGGCGACAAGTGGCACGCCTTGGCCCAGAATCACCGGCACGACCGCGACCTCAACCGTGTCGACAAGCCCCTCCTCCGCCAGGCTGCGGAAGAGGGAGCCTCCCCCGAACAGCCAAATGTCCTTTCCGGGTTCAGCGCGGAGCGATCGGACAGTTTCTTTCCAGTCCTCGCCGACCACCGTGACATTCCCGAATTCCTCCTGAGCCAGTGTGCGCGAGAACACGTACGTTCGGACACCCGGGGATGAAGGCAGGCCCTCACCTTCGGTGACCTCGAACGTTCGCCGCCCGAGCAGGTAGGTGTCGAATTGCTCCGACAGTGCTTTGAAATCAAATTGAGGATCCATGACGATCCAGTCGAATTCGTCGTCCGGCCCTGCAATATATCCATCAAGGCTCATCGCGCAGTTGTAGCGGATTTTTCTCATCGGCCATCTCTCTGACGCGGCGTTGCCCGCTCGATCAGACAGGGTGCCAGCCTGTCTTCAGCCCGAGACTCCATCTTCGCGTTCTCTGTGTGCATTGTATGACCTGATAGAACTCTGCGGTATATGCGAATCGACTAATGCGACTAGAGCATGAACTTAGCGCTGCGTTAAGGCGACATATCGTAACTCATGGCTGGGATTGCCGGGTCTGGAGGCAAGAATCAAGTCAAATGCAGCCTACTGTTGACCTTGGCACTCGATCGAACCAACTGCAATCGAGGGAGTATTGCAGGGCTCTGCTGGCCGGTCAGTTGACAACCATCAATAAACTAGTCGCCGGAAGGTGGATGGGAAACAATGGTTCGCGTGGACATCACTAGCGGAGCGGCAGGAGCCCCGTCGGCGTCAGGGGCCGTCCGGCAGCACTTCGAAGAGCACAGCCGCACGGTCCATGAACACCCGTCGCAGCGCCCAGTTGGAAGGGTTGGTGGCGATGATTCTGGACTGGTCAATGAATGGCTTCCGGGAATCCAGACTCAGAACCACATAGGCGATCCGATGCTCTCTGAGCATTGCCACTGCATCCCGCCGGGTCTCCAAGGAGTCAACGGGGCTGCGAAGCACATCCACCGCATCGGGCCTCAGGTCTACCCACTCCGAATCCGATTCCAGAGCGGACAGGGCGATGCCGGAGTGAGCGCGACCGGACGCACGGGGAAACGCCAGCTCCACGCCCGTCAGCGCGACATTGCTGGCGAACCGAGCTTCGATCGACATGCCGGGGAACGGAGGCTCCCGCGAGTTCCATAGCGGAAGCGCCCTGCCGTCAACGAGGCGCCGTGCGTGCCAAGGGTGGGGGAACGCGGAAATCTTCAGCCGGCCCGGCGGTTTGATCACGCTTCCGTCTCGCAGCAGCCGCATTTCGGACACGGTCCAGGCTCTTGCACCATTTGGCCGCATCTGCCGGATCCTGACGCCCTGCATTGGCCGCTGCGGCCACACGGCCCTCCACACGCGGTCGGGATGCCTCGCAGTGTCGACGGAGGCCAGGAGGGCGTCGCCGAGATCCTGGTTCTCGAGTCCTTGGTAGTAAACCAGCAGTTCCGCTTGGAAGTACGCCTCGGGCAGATTGAAGAAGCTCAAGACTCGGGTGTTGCTGTCGGCGATCTGGTCCAGCCGGTCGGCCAGCAGGAAGAACTCCACATTGCGGGCTAGGTGCCACTTCTGCGGTTCCAGTCGGAGGGCCGCTCGCCAGGGGAAACCCTCGACGGTCCATAGGTCCGCGTAGTACCACAATCCCCGCAGCGCCGGCCAGGAGGTGAGGCACTGCGCTGCCAACACAAGAGCGGCGGCGGGGAGCCGAACCCTCTTCGGGAGAGACTGGACGATCAGGCCCAGCGCGAACGCGCCGAAGATCACGCTGGGAATGAGAAACCTGGCGCCCGCATTCAAGAGCCAGGGCAGGGCGCACACAGCTGCCGCCGCAAGCAAGGCGCGGCCCAGGGGACGCCGCAGTGTCAGCAGGGCGGCAGGGAGGAGAATTAGCATCCATCCGACAGACCCTGCATAGCGCTCTCCGAAGACGAGTTCAAACGGTGCTCCCATGAACTGCTCGACGCGATCGAAGGGACCGTACTGATACGACTGCATCGCGAACCGGTACGCCGATTCCCATTCGACGCTGACGTAGGGGTTGCGGAACACGTTGTTGAAGAATGGTGCGAGCGGGTTTCCGGTGTAGACGGCGCTCTTTACGAGCCACGGCAGTCCTACGGCTGCGGCCGCCCCGCCCGCAACCGCAAGGCATTTGAGCGCAGGCCGCCAGTCCCTCTCTCTGAGCAGCACCGCGACCGCTGCCGCGAACCCGCCGGCGACCGAGACCACACCCGTGTACTTGATCGCGAACGCGTAGCCGATGACCAGACCCATTAGCGCGAGCCATTCGAGTCTCGGGTCGCGCCACCAGAGCACGAGAACGTAGAACACCATCCAGAGCGAGAATGCAAGGGCACAGTCGTTGTAGGCCGAGGTCGCGGCTGGAATCACCACCGGGCACGTGAAGTAGACCACCGAAGCGAAGACTCCGGCAAGATCGCATCGAACTCTCCGAGCGAGGCAGAGAATCGCGCCGACGGTTGCGACCAGGAACGAAAAATGGACGATCTTGGCCGCCGACTCGCGACCTATCGCGTAGGCGAAGAGGTACAGCATCTCGGCGCCTTGGGATATCTGTGCGTAGACATTCGTGGTCAGCGGGACGAAGCCGCTCGCACGGTAGTACCGCTGCACGAGGCCAAGGTGGTATCCCATCGCATCGGATCGCGTCTCCGGCGCCAGTGTGTGCACGATGTAGAGCACGCCGTAGATGGACGCGGGCAGAATGACGGCCAGCAGGAGCGGCCAGTCCGGAGACCGCCGTTGGCCCTGCTTCGGCGGCCAGGTCCAGCGCCCCCACCGAAGCCAGCACGCGGTCGCGGCCGCCCCAAGCAGCACCACCGATGCGTCGGTGACCCATCCGGCGGCGCACAGCGCGAACATGGCGCTGCTGAGGAGAGCGGACCCGATCGCGTAGGACAGGATCCAGCCCTCCGCCTCGGTCATCATGCCCCTCAATGGGCGCAGGCGCGCCAGAGCGGTGCGGCCGATGAGCGACGCCGTGAGCACCGTGAAGGCGCCTCCTGCAAGGACCCCGAGCAGGTCGTCGAGAGCTTCGGTGACGGATGCTTCCATTTCAGAGTGGACCGGTCACAGCGCGGCTCACTGCCTTCGCAACGGCTTGATGGCGTACTTCACGATGCACCACAGGGCCCAGAGACCGTCGCGGGCGCCGACCTTCTTGCCCTGCTCGTAGGTCCGGCCGTGATAGGCGATCCCGACCTCGTATACCCGGGCGCCCGCCTTGGCGATCTTCGACGTGATTTCGGGCTCGAACCCGAAGCGGTCCTCTTCCAGAACAAGGGATTGCAGGAGGTCCCGCCGGAAGACCTTGTAGCACGACTCCATGTCGCTGAGGTTGAGATCGGTGGTGAGGTTTGAGAGCAGCGTCAGGAGCTTGTTTCCGAGATAGTGCCGGAAATACAGAACCCGGTGTTCGCTCGTTGTGAGGAATCGGGATCCGTAGACGACATCGGCGTTGCCCTGGCGGAGGGGATTGAGCAATCTCGGATAGTCCGCTGGATCGTATTCCAGGTCGGCGTCCTGAACGATCACGTAGTCGCCTCTCGCATGGGCGAAGCCCGTCCGGAGAGCGTGTCCCTTGCCGCGGTTCCGTTGGTGGCGGAACACCGTCACGTTGTCCGCACCGGCGGCAATCTCGACCGCGAGCTCACCGGAGCCGTCAGTCGAAGCGTCGTCGATGATCAGGATCTCCTTGTCGACTGCAACACGCTGAACGCGTTCAACGATCTCGCGCAGCGTGCTGGCCTCGTTGTACACGGGGATCACGACCGAGAGGCTCGGTCTCGATTCTCCAGGAGTCATACACATCGGACTGGCGCAATTCGTGGGATTTCGGGCCGTCGGCCGCACGGACCAGGCCAGCCTGATGCCCGGGCCGGAATGCGGCAGTCGGGCGGGGACAACCTGCCACAGCGTGGCAGACTCGGCAGTCGGGGAGGCAGGGACTGACAGGCTCCGCTCTCGGGCCGGGCTTGAGTCGAACGCGGCTCCGCCCGCGCGATGGCCGGCAACGAGAGTCCAGTCCAGCCATCTCTGGGACTCTCAGCCAACGATCCCCGGCTCCGCCAGAGCAAGCCGCCGACACCAAGACTCGCCTGGAATGAGAGACTCGTCAGCACAGATTCCTCAGATCGATCCGTGTTGATCAGGATTCGGCTGGGACGGGCCATCCCAGATTCCGACACGGATTCGGCCCGAGATCCGGCATCGGGACCGAACCCTCCGATCGCTCCGCGGCAAGCCTGATTCTCCCATTCCCGGGCCGCCAGACGGCGTTTTATACTGAGTTGCGTTGCCGGAATTCCGCCAGCCCGCCGAGGCGAGTCCCGGCACCGTCTACCTGGTTGGTGCGGGACCCGGTGATCCGGATCTGCTCACTCTTCGAGCGCACGATCTCCTCCTTCGGTCGGACCTGGTCCTGTTCGACAACCTTACGTCTTCCGACATTGTTGCATTCGCTCCCCAAGGGGCGGAACGTCGGTACGTCGGAAAGAAGCGGGCCGAACACGCCTTCACCCAAGCCGAGATCAACGCCCTCATGATTGCGGCTGCAAGGAAGGGGAAGGTGGTCGTACGGCTCAAGGGCGGCGACCCGTATGTGTTCGGGCGGGGCGGCGAGGAGGCCCAGGAGCTGGTTCGGGCCGGCGTTCCGTTCGAGGTGGTTCCCGGGGTGACTTCGGCACTCGGAGCCGCAGCGTACGCCGGAATGCCGTTGACGCATCGGGACTACACGCAGTCGGTGACGATGCTGACCGGCCACGACGTGGACCAGATCGACTGGAAGTCCATGGCGGGCCGCCAGACCCTTGTCGTGTTCATGGGCCTCACGTCGATCGCCGAAATCGCTAGGCGTCTGCAGCATGCGGGACGCGACCCTGGGACGCCCGCGGCCGCGGTGCGGTGGGTGACCCGCGGGGACCAGGAAGTCGTCACCTCGACTCTCGCCGAATTGCCGTCGGCCGTCCGCCGGGAGGGGTTGAGGCCTCCAGCATTGGTGGTGATCGGCGAGATCGTCCGGCTGAGAGACGAGATCGACTGGTTCGCGAAACTTCCGTTGCGCGGGCAGTCCGTGGCCGTCACCCGCGCCGCCGCACAGGCCGCGCCGTTCTGTCAGAAGCTGCGGCGTCTCGGTGCCGAAGTCCACCCCATTCCGGTGATTGAGTTCGAGGACCCCGAGGACTGGGGGCCGGTCGACCGCGCGATCTGCAGTCTCCCGTCGTACGACTGGCTGGTATTCACAAGCGTGAACGGCGTGGACCGCTTCGTCGCGCGCCTGGACGCCTCTTCCCGGGACCTGCGCGACCTGCCTCGAAAGATCTGCGCGATCGGGCCTGCCACGGCGGACCGCGTGCGCTCTCTGCACGTGGCCGTGACGATGGTCCCGAACGACTTCGTCGCCGAGTCCGTCGTCGAGGCCTTCCGGAGCCGCGATCTGCACGGTGCGCGGATGCTGCTGCCAAGGGCCCAGGAGGCACGGGACGTTCTTCCCGTGCAGCTTGCCGCAATGGGCGTGCAGGTTGACGTCGTTGCCGTCTACCGGACCGTCCCGCCCCCCGGGTCGAGGGCACTGGCCAGGGCGATCTGGGAATCCGACAACCCGCCGGACTGGGTGACCGCGACGAGCTCCTCCACTGTTCGCCATTTGGCAAGCATGGTCCCGGCGGACCGGCTTCGTCGCTCCAGAGTCGCATCGATCGGGCCCGTCACATCCGGTGCGGCGCGTGAGCTCGGGCTGACCGTTTCGGTCGAGGCGTCCACATTCACCACGGATGGACTGGTGCAGGCTCTGTGCGCCCATTCCGCCGCCAACAACGTGCTGCGATGATAATGTTAGGAGGATTCGATGCGGTACCTGCAAGCAGGCGAGCAGCAACTGGTCGCACTCGACCCTGACAACAACACGCTTCGGCAGCTCGTGCACCAGGCGGGGTATTCGTGCAAGATCTTCCCGGACCGCAGACGGGTCAAGCTGGAAGTGACCGTGCTCGAAGGAGGCGGGCCGCTGCTGCTGTTCGATGCCAGCGATCCGTCGAATCTGGGATGGTTTTCCCGGTGCCAGTTCTACGTCGACTCCGTTTCCGGAGTTGTCCTGCAGACGCCCCTCGTTGTTTCCAACTGCTTTACCGACGGCAAGCTTGCCCGCGACCGCGTGAGCATCTCTGTGGCGACCGAACTTCCGGCAGAATTCCGCCTTCCCGGAAAGCGGGGCCTTACGGAGCAGGTGGTCTACGCGCTGATCTACAATCTGCTGACTGCATTGCGCGAGACTGGCGTCGCCTTGTGCGGTGCATTCGGAATCCAGCCCCTAACGGGGGGTAGCCGAAGGAAGACCTGAGCCGCTCTGCCGCCATGCCCGTCACGCGGACGGCTGCTCGACGAACATGAAAACGTCCCGACCCTGCGGTTCCCCACCTTCCCCGCGCCAGCCTCGGGAGTCTACAGCGGGTGGAATTGATGTCCGGGAGGGCGCAGCGGGGCGTTCAGAAGTTCGACTATCAGCGGTTTGCGGACAGTCTCCGCCCGGGCGGGAGTTCAGGTCGCCTGAGCGCAGTGCAGCGACAACTCCGACCGGTAGTGCGATCGGCTGAGCGATCCGGCGTGCAACTGACGCGCATCAGATTCGTGTTGCTGACCACATGCCTGCTCGCTATGTCGCAGGCCAGCGCCCGGGAGCTGGCGATTACCCTCGACTGGAACGACGACCGGACGGTGATCGACCACATAGAGCCCCGTTCCAAGACACGGGTCTGGACCGGTGCTGACGGGAGGCAACGGCACAAGGGAAGACTAGGCGGGATTACGACGACGGGACTGGTGGTTCTGAAACCGAAGACCGCGACCTCCTTGGAAAGCGCCGATGTCCATTCGATCAAGGTCTTTCCGAGCAAGACCCACAACCGCGGCAACCGTCGCATGATCGCCGTGTTGTCGGCACCGATTGCATGCGGCTCGTCTTTCGCCAGCTGGATTCTGTGCCTGATCGCGGGCGGTCCGGACGGTGACGAACTCTGTACCAATGCCGGACCTGTAATGCTGATCTTCGGATCCATGATTGCAGTTCCGTGGACCCTCTGGCGGGTTGCCAGAGGAGCGGACCGCGGGGCCATTCGGATCATTCTCAACAAAGGCACGAAGGCGTCGGAATCTACGCAGTAGCCACGAGACAACGAATCATGGTGCCGCTCGCTACGCTGACGGCGTGGGGAACGTCACGCGGGCCGAAGCCGTGGAGCGGCGTTCAGACGCCGAACGGTGATCCGCTCGCCGCAAGAGTTCCGGCACTCCGGAAAGCGGACGGTGTGTCGCCGGACACGCCGATTCGCGAGCCACGACATCGCAAGCTGACGAACTTCACAATGGTTGCTGCGTCAGCAGTGCGCTCCCTGTGATGTGCCGAGGATCCAGTGGCTAGGAGGGCGGATCCGGTAAGCGCTCGCCGAATGCAACGAATGGAAAGGCCCGAACCTCGGAGGGCGGTTGCGCTCGCCGCCCGAAAGTCCATCGCCGCCCGGATCTGGCGAGTCGTGCGCCACGCTTTGCCCGCATTCCTCGTGGGTGTGGCCGCTGGGGACGTGCCACCCGATCCAGTGGCCGCACTTGACCGCCGACTTGCGACCGGCGACTCGGCGTTGCATTTCGACCCCGTGCACGGCTACCTGCCGTCGCAGCTCGAGGAGCTCGACATTCCCCGATCGTCGCAGCTGCTGGTCTTCTCGAAGACCAGTGCCCAGTTCCGCTGGATCGGACCCGGCAATCCTCGGGCGATCTACTTCAATGACGACACCTACGTGGGATGGGTGCCGGGCGGCCCGTCTCTGGAGATCTCCACTGCGGTCCCGGGAGGCGGAGCCGCCTTCTACACACTGAGCCAGCGTCGGTCGCGGTCGCCCCGACTGGCAAAGGACAGCGGTTCCTGCCTTCAGTGCCACGAGAGCGCGCGCACCCTTGGCGTGCCCGGCCACCTGACCCGGTCGGTCTATCCCGCTGGAGACGGTCTGCCGCATTTTGGTCACGGAACGATCAACGTGGATCACTCCACACCGATCAGTCGTCGATGGGGAGGGTGGTTCGTGAGCGGTCGTGTCGCGCTCCGACACCGTGGGAATGCCGTGGGTCCCGAGGATGCATTCGAGCAGTTCAGAGCAGGATCCCTGACAACACCGTACGGCGCTCTCTTCGATCCCGGGAGATATCTGACGCCGTTCAGCGACGTCGTGGCTCACTTGGTCCTCGCCCACCAGACGAGGGTCCACAACTCGATAGCCAGGGCGGGCATCGAAGCCGGCAAAGCGATTTCCTATCAGCGTGAGATGGAACGCCTGTTCGGCGAGCCGTCGGAGTCTCTGGTCGCATCCGTCAAGCGTAGGATTGAGCGGCCGGCCGAACAGCTTGTCCGGGATCTGCTCCTCGTCGGAGAGGCGCGTCTCCCCGGTGCGGTGCGTGGTGAATCCGGCTTCACCGAGGAGTTCCGGGAGCGCAGTGCCAGTTCGGGCTGGAAGGACCCACTGCGTGAACTCGATCTGGAGTCCAGACTTCTTCGCGTGCCGTGCAGCTACCTGATCCGGACGCCGGCGTACGCTGCGCTTCCTAAGAGGGTGCGTCGCTACATCAGGATCCGATTCGAGCAAATCCTGTCCGGCGAAGACGATTCCGAGGCGTTCAAACACCTGGAGCCCCGCGATAGGGGCGCCATCCTGAAGGTACTCCATCGATCCCCTGGACTCCCGTAGGTGCCCGGGTGCCACCCGATAGAACGTGTGCCTGTCCAAGGGCGGTGCGAAGTGCCCTTCGCAATACCGCGGCTTCGATGTGGCGTGGCAGCGGGACCGGAGCTGCTCAAGAGAAAGCTGCTTCCGAGCACGACGGAGACCGACCAGCGGCACGGGAATCCCAATCACTTTCCCCAGGGACCTCGGTAGCCAAGTGACCTCTCTGCGCGAAACCCTTGCAACAAGGGTGTTCGCTGCCTCAAGTACCCGAGTGGCCGACAGCTCGATGGGCAGCCCCCTGGACCTACTTGGTTCCTTCGCTGACTCCGGCGCTACCGCCGCCGAGACGAAGTCGGAAACTGGGTTCGTCGGACGCACGGCGTCCTTGGCCGTCGGCCCGTTCCGCGAGCCCGATTCGACAGGCTCAAGTCTCTCGCTCTCCGAGTCCCGCGCCCTTCCAAGCAGGTTGAGCGACAGGTTCGTCTTTGCGCCCGCGAACTGACTGGATCGCGGATTCCACCAACCGGTACCGGATCGACTTCCAGGAGCTTCCCATTCGGATCGTCGAAGCGATCGAGAGGCCGGAACGATGGTCCTGAAGGAACAGCAGAAGCGGGCGCCCGCGATGGTCCGAAGCTCTGTCGCCGAGTCGGCGGGACGGCGGGCCGAAGACGAGGGGGCGCGAAAGCACAATCCGGGGTCGAGACCAAGGGCGTTCCCCTCAAGGCGTAGGAGCATGCCGAAGTACAAGCGGTCCGTCTTCGATATCTGCGGCAAGCACGCCCGCTGCGCCGAATGGGCCGAGTTTGTACCCGGCATGCAGAACAAGGTGATGAGCTTCGAGGTCGTTGACGAGGACGAGTGGCGGGCAAGGCTGAATGGGATGTTGTTCCCGGGGCCGGCGTGAAGAGCCCCGGAGAGTGAAGGCCACTCGGACCGCTCCCCCGAAACATGATCGGACGGAGTCATGTCCGAGTACGCGGTCGTCCATCTGTTGCTAGACCGGCAGCCGATGCCTGGCGACCATGTCCGGGTACCGATGCCGGTCTACGAGCGCCCATCCGGCATGGAAGGTGGGGGACAGGCTGCGGCGCCAAAGTCCACCTCACGGGAGTTGCTCTGGGGGGCGCCAACATCCCGTCCAAGTCTAGGTCTTCACCGATGCTAAACCGTTCCGCAGCGTCAAGGATTCGTTGGCAGGACTGTGAACCGGGGCTCGTGCTGCTTTCCAAACGCAACTCTCGCATAATGGATTCATGACTTCCCGGGTCTCGCCGGGCTCCGCGCGGCGCGTATGCAGGCACGGTTGGATCGCATTCGCCTCTTGAACGAGGCGCTCTCGGAACGCATTCTCGTGCTGGACGGCGCGATGGGCACCCAGCTGCAGGACGCGCGACTGACTGCCGAGGATTTTGGCGGAGCCGCGCTGGAGGGCTGCAACGAGAACCTGGTGCTCACCCGGCCCGACGTCGTGAGCGCAATCCATGCCCGTTACTGCGAGGCAGGCGCTGACATCATCGAGACCAACACGTTCGGCGCGATGGACATCGTGCTGGCCGAATACGGGCTGGAGGATCAGGTCGCAAGGATCAATCTTGAGGCGGGACGGCTCGCGCGGGAGGCGGCCGACGCACACTCGAGACCGGGACGCCCTGTATTCGTCGCTGGTGCGATGGGGCCGTCCACGAAGTCGATCAGCGTCACCGGCGGCATCACCTTCGAACAGCTGATCTCCACCTACCGGGAGCAGACCCTCGCGCTGGCGGAGCATTCGGACCTGCTGCTGCTCGAGACGTGCCAGGACACGCGCAACGTCAAGGCCGCCCTGATCGGCGTGGGACACGCGCTGCGGGAGTTCGGTCTCCGGCTGCCGGTCGTCGTCTCCGGCACCATCGAGCCCATGGGGACCATGCTCGCCGGCCAGAACGCTGAGGCCTTGGCCGTGTCGCTTGAGCATGTCGAGGCGCTGGGAATCGGGCTCAATTGCGCGACCGGCCCCGAATACATGACCGACCATCTGCGGACAATCCACGAGACGTCTGCGGCGCTCGTGTCGTGCTATCCCAACGCGGGACTCCCCGACGAGGACGGCAACTACGGCGAGACTCCGGACTCCCTCGCCGCGATCCTGGAAAGATTCGCTCGCAACGGTTGGCTGAACATCGTCGGCGGATGTTGCGGAACGACGCCGGATCATATCCGCGCCATCGCCCAGATGGCCGACTCCTACAGCCCCCGCCGGCACGTGCCTGCCCGACGCACGAGATTCAGCGGCATCGACGTCGTTGAAGCGGCCGAGGACAACCGCCCGCTCCTGGTGGGCGAGCGGACGAATGTCGTCGGCTCCCGTCGCTTCAAGCGCCTGATCGCGACGGAAAAGCATGAACAGGCTTCGGAGATCGGGCGGGCCCAGATGAAGGGGGGCGCCCAGATCCTGGACGTCAATCTTGAGAATCCCGACCGCGACGAGGTCTCGGACATCGACGCCTTCTACCCGCTGCTGATCCGCAAGGTGAAGGCGCCGATCATGATCGACTCCACCGATCCGGTCGCGGTGGAACGAGCCTTGACCTACAGCCAGGGGAAGGCGATCGTCAACTCGATCAACTTCGAGGACGGCGAGGAGAAGTTCGAGCGCGTGGCGCCGTTGCTGTGGCGCTACGGCGCGGCCGTGATCGTGGGCGCGATCGACGAGGATCCCGAGCAGGCGCAGGCCATCACAAGGGAGCGCAAGCTCGCGATCTCCCAGCGGGCGCTCGCCCTGTTGACGGGCAAGTGGCGCTATCCCGAGGAAAACATCATCTTCGACCCGCTGGTTTTCCCGTGCGGCACGGGTGACGCCAACTATGTCGGCAGCGCCGTGGAGACCATCGAATCTCTGCGACTCATCAAGGACCGCATGCCCCGAGTCAAGACGCTGCTTGGCGTCAGCAACGTCAGTTTCGGTCTGCCGCCGGCGGCCCGGGAGGTTGTGAACGCCGTCTTTCTGCACCATGCGACGAAAGCGGGACTGGATCTGGCGATTGTCAACACCCAGAATCTGCGGCGGTACGCGGCCCTGTCGGCAGAAGAAAGGGACCTGGCCGAGGGTCTGCTCTACAACTACCCGATCGACGGCCTTGAAGCGCCCAGGGACCACAGGGCGCAGACCGCGGAGCAGCGTGTTGCGCTCAACAAGCGGCACATCGCTCGGGTCACGAAACACTTTCGGGGCGTGGTCCGCAGGCGCCGCTCCGATGCAGCCGATCTGCCGATCGACGAGCGCTTGGCGAACTGCATCGTCGAAGGGACCAAGGAAGGCCTGTTCGCCGATCTGGATCGAAAGCTGGCGGAGGGCGTACCTCCCTTGGACATCGTCAACGGCCCGCTGATGGCCGGCATGAAGGAGGTCGGCCGGCTGTTCAACGACAACGAGCTCATCGTGGCGGAAGTGCTGCAGTCGGCCGAGTCGATGAAGGCGGCGGTCGACCACCTCGAGCCTCACATGGACAGGTTGGAGGACTCGAACAAGGGCAAGGTGATTCTTGCGACCGTCAAGGGCGACGTGCATGACATCGGCAAGAACCTGGTCGACATCATCTTCACCAACAACGGCTACGAGGTGCTCAACCTCGGCATCAAGGTTCCGCCGGAGGAGTTGATCCGGGCGAGCCGCGAGAACACACCCGACGTGCTCGGTCTTTCCGGGCTCCTTGTCAAGAGCGCGCAGCAGATGGTGGTGACTGCGCAGGACCTAAGGGCTGCGGGTGTGGGTGTGCCCCTGCTGGTCGGAGGCGCCGCCCTGAGTGCGAACTTCACCCGCAAGAGGATCGCCCCGTCGTACGGCAAGCTGACCTGCTACGCCAAGGACGCCATGACCGGGCTCTCGCTCCTCGAACGCATCATGGATCCGTCGAGGCGGCCGGACCTCGACAAGGAGCACGCTCCGCTCTCGACGCGCCAGGCAACCAGCGACGGAGTCGGCCCTAGTGGCCCGGCGAAGAGAAGCTCGAGGGCCCGCATCGACGTTGCCCCGCTGCAGTGCCCCTATTTCGACCGCGTACTTGCCGATGTGCCGCAGCTGCGAGACCTCTGGCGCTACATCAACCCGGCGATGCTGTACTCGCGCCACCTTGGATTCCGGGGCAACTTCAGAAGGGCGCTGGCGGAGCAGGACAGCAAGGCGCTTGCCCTCAAGACGGCCATGCAGGACATCATGGCGGAAGCAGAAACCTACCTCAAGGTTCGTGCGGTTTGGAGATTTCTCGAAGCCGAGAGCGGAGGGAACTCAATCAGGCTGTATGAACCCTCCGCAGGCATGATTCTGCATGAGTACACGTTCCCGCGCCAACCGCGACCCGACGGCCTGAGCCTTGCTGACTACGTCCTGCCCCCCGGGGCTCACAGGGACTCGGTCGCGCTGATGTGCGTCACAGCGGGCGAGGGGATCCGGGATCGAGCCGAGACCTACAAGGCGAAGGGGGAGTACTTGAAGTCTCACGCCGTCCAGGCCCTGGCCATCGAGACGGCGGAAGCCTGCGCAGAGTGGCTTCACCGGCGCATTCGGGAAGACTGGGGCTTTCCCGATCCCGAAGAGATGGCGATGGCGGATCGGCTGCGGTCCAGGTACAGGGGCCTGCGGTACAGCTTCGGGTACGCGGCGTGCCCTGACCTCGACGACCAGAGAGCGCTCTTCGAGCTGCTGCGCCCGGAAGACATCGGCGTGACCTTGACGGAAGGCTCGATGATGGATCCCGAGGCAAGCGTCAGCGCTGTGGCGTTCCACCATCCGGACTGCATCTACTTCGATGCGACCGTGTGACGACCGTGTTGGCGGGAAGTCGCGGCCGACGGGGGCGAAGTCCCAGAAATGGGGCTACGCGGGAGGCGGACTCCAGATCGTCGCACCGATGTATCGCTCCGGGCCGGACGCTTCGTCGGTGAAGTAGTAGACGGCCACGACCTTTCCGTCGGGACGCTGGACGGCGCGGACGTAGCCGATGTCTCGGCTTGCTCCATCGTCTCGCAGCGTGATGTGGTCGCCCCAGGTCCTGCCGCCGTCGCTACTGAGCGTGGCGCGGATGCTGAAGGGCTCCGCCCGATAGCCGTAGATCAGGCAGATCCTCCCGTCTTCGAGCTGGATCATTGCCGGGGGATTGCCGACGCCGGTGTCCGGCACCGCCTCGTTCAGGTATGTCCAGGTGGCGCCGTTGTCCGTCGAGAGGTAGGTTCCGATCCAGCGCCTGACCTCGTCCCGCATGCGGACCGTCACCAGAATGTCCGTCTCGGAAAGGCGTACCGAGGCGGGCATGATGGAGAACTCCTCCGGTTCCGGACCGATCCAGGACAGGAATTCCCATGTCTTTCCGGCGTCGGTAGTTCGCACGCAGAGGGGCCGGCCCTCGCGCTCGTTGGTCTTGGCCGCGGTGATGAACAGCGTGCAGGTATCCTTGCCGTCCACGATGTAGTCGGTCCGAGGCGCGATGCCGGGCGAATCGAAGTTCGGCAGGCGGAACGGGCCGTCCCAGGTCTTCCCCCGGTCGTACGAGTAGAAGACCCTGCCGGTTCCGGCATGAATGCTGTTGGTGCGGACGGTCAGGGCCAGATCGGGATGGGTGAAGTCGATGCCGCCTTCGCTCTCTCGCATCGGCGGGATCGTCACGCCGGGCCGGGTGACGCCGTGCAGGTATCCGCCCTCGGTGATCAGGTACCCGCTCTCGCCGGGATCCTCAAGCGCCCAGGTCTCGCCGCCGTCCAGGCTCCTGGCCAGCATTGGGATCTCCGGCTTCTCACGGTCGATGTGGTGGCTGAGGCCCTGGTCCTTGTACCAGCCCTTTCCAAAGCCAACTAGGATCTCATCGCCCCAGCTCCAGATCCCGTGATTGGCGGGCCACCCACCGAACATCCCCTCTTCGAAGTAGACCTTCACATGGCGGGGTTCGCCGCCTGCGGCCTGTGTTCCGACTGGTGATTCCGGACCGCCGGGCGAGGAGCACCCGACCAGGCATGCGACCAGCGCACAAACAACGATGTTCTTCCGTGAACTCATTCAGTTTCCTGTCTTTCCTTAGGCCGGAGCCCTCATGGATCCGTGACTACTGACTACAGGAATCATATCTCACGGCGGGAGCGCCCGGTGGTAACGGAGGCGCGGTCGTGTGCCCGGCACCCGCCTCGCCCATCGCGGTCAAGCTCGTCTTCGAGACTCTGAGTGTGCGTGGCCGAGGATGGCCGCCCCGGAACGTGGTCCGTGCGAACCGCACGCATTAGTCCGGCTGGGACGCGCATGTTCCTCGCGCCGATCCACGGCGAGGGGACGGAAGTGTGAGCCGGAATCGACAACCCCGGAGGATTGTCGTGCAGCCTGCAATTTGCTCTCATGCCGATTCGGTCTGCCGATGTGCACGTGCCTTGATCCTGCGGGCGACACGGGTCTCCTCATGGTCGAAGGCGGGCTGGTACAGCTTGACCTCCTCGGAGCTCATGCCTGCCGCGCGGCATAGTGGCCGCCATTGCTCGTCGATGATTGAGGTCATTAGCGAGAGCTCATTTGCCGCTGCGTCCCGTGCCATTCCGAAGAAGGGACTCGCCTCAACGGCGGTCTCGAGGGAGGCCGTGTTGCCGCTGAGCTCGCTGATGCCCGTCTCCAGTTGCCGCCGCCGAAACGGCTGCGGATTGATGTCGAAGGCCGGGGCGAGAACCCATCGGCCCTCGCCGACATGGAGAAGTCCGTGGTTCTTCAGGTGGTCATCCGTATTCGAGACCAGATGGGCCCGGGACTGTGGCCGTCTCGTTGGAGGAGTCTCTGAGAAGGCTCCACCAAGGCGAGAGTCCGCAAGGATTGCTAGCCGGTCGAGCCCGATTTCAATCCGAGCGAGAACGAGGGCGATAAGCGGCAGGTCCTCCCAGTGGCCCGAGCGGCCGTCCCGCGTGACGGTTCCAACCGAGGCGGCGGCCCGCCCGCCGCCTCGGGCGCAAAACGTCAGGCCAGCTGGAGCATAGCCTCGAGCACCAGCTCGCCACTCGTGCCAATGCGTGTCAGCGGGTCCGGCTCATAGATGCCGCTGTGGTCGGCGGTGCCTTCCTTTGCAGTTCGGTCGTGAGTAGACCCAGGATTTCGAACATCGATATCACTTGTAACGATTTCGGGGCAGTCTTGCCTGGAGCCGTAGTGGGCCGGACACTGCTGAGCAGACGGCGGATCAGTGGGCGGACGGAGCGTTGGGACGCTCTACACGGTGACACCGGGATTCGCCGCTCCAGAGGGGTGCCAGTCGTGTTCCGCCAACCGAAGCAAGGATGGAAGTCCTTGCCAATGCACGGGTCTTTCGGGGGCGTCCATCGACAGGCTGGTTCACCATGTGCGGAAGTAAGGTCCGCCCATGTTGGTCGGTGATCGGATCCTCGCCCTTTCTCTCCGGGAGCGAGACTAGCCACCAGCTGCGAGGCTGACACGGCAATTCCAATTGTCGCTAGAAATATGGCGGGAGTCACGAGTTTCCTCGCGGTGGCGAACAGTGCTGCGGAGTGCCCTTGCAATGGTGCTTTGAGGCTAGAGGCCGTCTCCAAGGGCGCAATGCTGCGCCCGAGGCATGCGGGACACGCTCACTGGAGCTTGGGCATCGGACCGATGGCGGAAATGATGGAGTTGTCCAGGAGCCACCTGTCGATTGCCTTGTAAACCTCGATCACGTCCTGATAGGTATGGCCGTGGGCATACATCCACTCTTCAAAGGGCCGCTCGCCGAGGGCGATGCGCCGACACGCATCGTCAATGTCCTTGACCGACAAGCCGTGTGCATCTGGTGCGTCGCTGGTGGGGATGATCCCATCCTGGACGAGCGCCACAAGTTCGCTGCGGTGGTCACTCACGAGCTTGTCAACGTGGTCCCTGACCTCGGTCGCCAGGTCCTTCGGGAATCGACGCATTTCCATGCCGGAATCGATGTTGTGCCTTATGCGCGGGATTCCGCCAGCGACTAGCCAGCTTCTCAGGTCGTCGACTGAACTGCCGACCCGGCCGAAGCGGTCGTGTCGCAGCGTCCACAGGGCGTACCGGAACATCTCACTGAAGAACTGCTTCCAGTCATCTCGCTCGAGGTTCTCGATTAGTGCCACGCGACTCTACTGCCCTCGACTAGTCTATCGGGGACGCGAGGCCGTCGGTCGAAAGAGCATCTTGCAGTGACGGACAAGACCGGGATGGTGCGGAGTTCGACCGCTACCCGAGACTCGCGGATCGCCGCAGATGCCCGTTCCCGAGCGGGCGATTGCACGGGTAAGGCATTGACTGCTGGGTGGTGGCCGCGACGTACCGAGTCTGTTCATTGAGAGGCTCGCGGAACTATCTGGCCGCCTTCGCAATTACCCATCCCGACTGGAATCCACGTTCCGCAGGCGATGGCAGGCACGGGACGCATGCGGACCCACTTGTTGCTGAGCACACAGAGGTAGCAGTCCCGGTTGCTGCGCACCGGCCGAAAGCTGGCTTGGCTGTTCCCTTCCATTGAGGACCTGAGCGGTACTACGTGGGGGAACTCGTTGAGCGTGCAGCCGAGATCTGGCCGCTCATCACCTGCCGACTGGCGGCGACGACGCTGTCGGGGCCGAGGCGGCCCGGCAGCCGGCGGAGATGTTTCTCACACAGGTCCAAATGCGGGTGCTCAGGCACTTTGCCACCGGCCGCGGCCAGCACGCGCTGGGCGTCGTTCGTCTGACAGTGCGGACCATGGCGATCCCCTGGCTGCTTCCTGTACCGCGAGAACGCACCAATGCTTGGCTAACGGGGGATCCTGGAAGGCTGAACCCGATTGACCACGATGGCCGAGGCCTGTGAGCTCACGGACCGCTTCGAACCGCCTCAAGCGGCAAGCCCCGATCTCGACATATGGGCGAGGGCGGGGACCGTGCATGTGATTCCGTGCCGACCCAGTCCGGGCGGTCCGGGACACTGCTACAATCCGCCAATGAAGACTTGGTGCACACTGTTACTGCCTCTCTTGGTAGGAATTGCGTCTGGACAGACAAAGCTTCTTCGATTCCCAGACATTCACGGCGACAGTGTCGCGTTCGTGTACGCCGGCGACTTGTGGAAGGCGTCGGATCGCGGCGGCCGAGCTGTCCGTCTGACTGCGGATCCCGGACTGGAGCTGTTCCCGAAATTCTCGCCCGACGGCCGCTGGATTGCCTTCACCGGCCAGTACGACGGAGACGAGCAGGTGTATGTGGTTCCGGCGGACGGCGGCGAGCCGGTCCAGCTAACCTTCTACCCCGCTCGCGGCCCTCTTGCTCCACGGTGGGGGTACGAACACCAAGTGTACGGCTGGATGCCGGACAGCTCTGCGGTTGTCTTCCGGTCGTCGAGGTCGTTCTGGGGAGCCAAGGACGGGAGACTCTACACCGTTCCGGTCGAGGGCGGTTTGCCGCAGCCCCTCGAGATGCCTGTGTCGGGTGCTGGAACCGTATCGCCTGACGGCGACCTCGTCGCCTACTCGCCCCTGTTCCGGGACTTTCGGACCTGGAAGCGCTACGCGGGCGGCTGGGCCCAGGACCTGTTCATCTTTGACCGCTCCAAGGGCTCGGCCATGCAGATCACGGACCATGTCCGTACCGACCGCGACCCGATGTGGATCGGAAGTGACGTCGTCTTCGCATCCGACCGGGACGGCACACTCAACCTGTACCACTACGACCGGCAACGGAAGCGGACCAAGCAACTGACGCATGAAACGAGATGGGACGTGCGCTGGCCGTCGTCGGATGGCTCCGGTCGCATCGTCTATGAACTGAACGGTGAGCTCAGCATCTACGACTTCGAGGCGGCACGCTCACGCTCGATCAGCATCGACGTGCCCAGCGACGGAGGCTCCCGGCGACCCAGGCGGGTTTCCGCAGCAAGCAACGTGGAGGGCTACGCGCTGAGTCCCAAGGGTCGCCGGGCCGTCTTCGCCGCCCGAGGCGACATCTTCACCGTCCCTGCGGAGAAGGGGCCGGTCCGCAATCTGACGCGCTCCTCTGACGCTCACGACCGCCTGCCGAGCTGGTCGCCGGACGGATCGAGAATCGCGTTCGTGTCCGACCTGTCCGGAGAGGAGCAGGTTCATGTGGTCGCACAGGCCGGCGGTAAGTCGGAGCAGCTGACGGAGGGTGTGCGGGGGAGGCTCTATCGGCCGGAGTGGTCTCCCGATTCGAAGCGAATCGCATTTTCCGACAAGGAGGGCAAGGTCTATGTCCTCGATGTGGGCAGCAAGGAGGTCAGGGAGATCGCGGACGAGCCGCGGGGGCGCATCACGGATTACCAGTGGTCTCCGCGAGGCGGATTCCTGGCGTTCACGATCAGCGTGTCGGCCCGCACGAATTCGGTCTTCATTTGGGACGCTTCCGACAACAGGCTCCACCAGGTGGGCGGCGAGCTCTTCGACGAGCATTCTCCCGTCTGGGGCCGCGACGGCGACTATCTCTACTATTTGAGCGATCGGGAGTTCTCACCGCTCATATCGACGACAGAGTGGAACTTCGCAACCAATCGTCAGACGGGCATCTTCGCTCTTGCGTTGCGTCCGGACGTTGCCCACCCGTTCCCTCCGGAAAGCGACGAGGCCGAGGTCGCTGACGACACCGATTCGGAAGGCGACAGCCACGAGGACAGCGGCGATGCGGAGGACGACGAGCACGGCAACGGCGATGCGGACAAGGACTCCGGGAAAGGTCCGATCGCCATCGACTTCGACGGACTGGCGGATCGCACGGCGAGGGTGCCCATCGCAGCCGACAACTACCCGTATGCCAGCCTGGCAGCGATCGAGGGTTCGCTGCTTCTGGTGCGGGGCGAGCCGTTCTACTACGGGCGGGATTCCGATGGCGAGCCCGAGATCAAGATCTTCGACCTGAAGGAGCGCGAGTTCAAGAGCGTCACGCAGGGACGCGGCTACGCTTTGTCGCAGGACGGAAAGAAACTGCTCGTGCGGCAGAGGGGATCGTTCAGGATCCTTGATGCGAAGGCGGATGCCAAGGACCCGAAGACGCTCTCGATGTCCGGCGTTCAGGTCGATCTTGTGCCGGCGGAGGAATGGAGAACGATCTTCGAGGAGGTCTGGAGGCGCTATCGCGACTTCTTCTACGTTGCCAACATGCACGGTTACGACTGGAAGGCGATCCGGGATCAGTACAGGCCGTGGCTTGCGCATGTCAGGCACCGCTCGGACCTCAATTATGTGATCGGAGAGATGATCGCGGAACTCAATGTCGGACACGCCTATATCTCGGGTGGGGACTACACGGTGCCGTCCCGCCCTAGAGTCGCGCTGATGGGCGCCGACCTCGAGCTTGACGCGGAAAGCGGTCGCTACCGAATCGCCCGGATTCTCCAGGGCCACAACGAGGAAGCGGAGTACAGGGCCCCGCTGACGGAGATCGGAGTGGATGCCCGCGAAGGCGACTACGTGCTGGCGATCGACGGGGAAGACCTGGGGGCCGGCGACAACCCCTACAGGATGCTGAGGCACAAGGCCTCGCGCCCCGTCGAACTGCTCGTGAATGACCGGCCCGATCCGGACGGCGCACGGGAGGTCGCGTTCAGGCCGATCACAGACGAGTCCAACCTGCGATACCTCGACTGGGTGGAGAGCAACCGCAGAGCCGTGGCGGACGCGACGGACGGGCGTGTCGGATATCTGCACGTGCCGGACATGAGTTCCAAGGGAATCAGCGAGTTCGTCAAATGGTACTTCCCGCAGTTGCGCAAGGAGGGTCTGGTGGTGGACGTGCGCGGCAACGGCGGAGGCAACGTGTCCCAAATGCTCATCGAGCGCCTGAGTCGAAAACTCCTCGGCACTCGCTATTCACGGACGAACTCCGACTTCCGGACCTATCCGAATGAAGTGTTTCTCGGACACCTCGTGTGCCTGGTGAGCGAGAATTCGGCCTCCGACGGTGATATTTTCGCGGCCCGGTTCAAGCAGTCCGGCCTCGGCCCGCTGATCGGCAAGCGGTCCTGGGGAGGGGTGATCGGCATCACCTCCCATGGCCCGCTTGTGGACGGCGGCGACGTCCGCGTTCCCGAGTTCGCCACGAACGCGATCGACGGATCCTGGATCATCGAAGGCCATGGAGTCGATCCCGACATCGTCGTGGAGAACGACCCGGCTTCCCTTCTGGAAGGCAGGGACCCACAGCTAGAGAGGGCGATCGAAGAGGTCTTCCGACGTGTTCGGGAGGATCCAAGACCCTTGCCGACGCGTCCGCCGGATCCGGTCCGCACGCGCTAGCGAGTGCGCCTGGGGTAGGCCGTCCCGGTCCCTCGGAACGGTAACCAAGTCCCGTATTCGAGTGTCAGTTATAAGTGATGACTACGGACGGCGCTCGCGATCTTGATCGAAGAGAATTCCTGGTGGCCTCCGCCTTGGGGGCGCCGGCCCTGGCCGCTTCTGCGGCGACGATGGGACCGCAGCGGAGCCCGGAAACGCTGGTTTCGCATTTCTACGACAGCCTGAGTGCCAGGCAGCGCGAGACCGTCGTGCTGCCCTTCGACAGCCCGCTGCGATCCAGGGTCGAGAACAACTGGCACATCACGGATGCGAGAGTGGGCCGCTTCTTCAATCGCGACCAGCAGGCTCTGATCCACGACATATTCGTCGATCTTCATGCGCCGGAGTTCCACGAATCGCTCGGTCGGCACATCGTTGATGACTTCGGGAGCGTAAACAATCTCTCCGTCGCCTTGTTTGGGGAGCCGAATTCCGGAAAGTTCGAGTTCGTCATTACCGGCCGACACTGCACGGCCCGGTGCGACGGGGATTCCGTGGAGGGTGCGGCGTTCGGGGGACCCATCTTCTACGGGCACGAGGGAGAGAGTTTCTACGAGAGGCCAACGCACCCCAATAACGTGTACTGGTTCCAAGCCAAGAAGGCTAACAAGGTCTTTCAGGCTCTCGACGGCCGCCAGCGGAGCCTCGCGCTCCAGCCCCGCGCTCCGAGAGAGCGAAGCGTCTACACCGTAGAGCCCTCCCCGAACCCGGACGGACTGCCGGTCAGAGACATGTCACCGGACCAGCGGGATCTGGTCAGCGGAACGCTGGAAGCCCTCTTGTCGCCGTTTCGCGAATCGGACAGGAACGAGGCAATGAAGCTGCTCGATCAGGCGGGCGGAGTGGACAACCTGACCATGGCCTTCTATGAGAACGAGGACCTCGGCAACGACGGGGTGTGGGACGTCTGGAAGCTCGAGAGCCCGACCATGGTCTGGTACTTCCGTGGATCCCCGCACGTTCACGTCTGGGTGAATGTGCAGGAAAACCCGGGGTGGAAGGCTCCGGAAGGCGCGACCCGACGCGGGCTGTTCGGGAGACGCGGCAGGCGCGCCCGGCAGAGCAGGGCAAGCGCATAGTTCCGGCGGTCATTCACGGCGACCGCCCGGCATTCGGGTGGATCACCTGCCGGCGCTAGGTGAGTTCCCAGCTTCGGGTCCGCAGTTCCGCCGCAAGGCCGCTGGCGCTCCAGCGCGGAGCCGCCGTACCCCCTGTATCTCCTATGGTGGTGCCGAACGAGGCGCGGCGGCAGTTCTTCTGGTCCCGCCCATCCAGGGTCAGGCGCTGGTCGGGTCGTCTCCGCGGTTCAACAGATTGCTCGTGCCGATCGGGGTTTCCTGATGTGAAGTCTTCAGCCGACGGAGGCCGATCACAAATTGCAGCTGACGGCTCCGGAGCGATGGGGTGGCGGGCCGGTTCTCACGGAACCCGGGGGGCGATCAGGCGCGCGCTGTGAACACGGCGTGCGGGGCGCACCTCGATGCTCTCGGGAGCCACGCTGATTCCGCCGGTGACGCTGTCTCGGTGGAGAGCCGTTCACAGCACTCGCCACCAGGGAACGGCGAGGATTTGCTCTGACATCCACCGCGTCTGGACGCCGCCATGGAGAAGCAGCCCACCGATGAACTGGTCGGCGTATTCCTGCCGGAATGCGCGGAGGCCCCGCGTGTCGGCATAACTCGGGCTTGTGGCGGCCTTGACCTCGATGGGCAGCAATCGGTCACCGCTCTCGATGACGAAATCGACCTCGAGGTCGGTCGACGTGCGCCAGAACAGCACCTCCGGGGCGGGAAACTGGCAATCGCGCCATGCCAGCAGGTCGCTGAGGACTAGACTCTCAAGGTGCATCCCCGATGGCGACCCTGATCCGCTCAGCCATAGCGCAAGCGCTGGATCGCTCCAATAGAGCTTCGGACTCTTAACCAGGCGCTTGGTGCGATTGACAGCGTAAGGCGACAGTCGGACTAGCTGAAAGGAGGTCTCGAGCAGATTGAGGTAGCGCTGCACGGTGGCTCTCGGGATCCGAGTGTCGCGGCCGAGTCCCGTCTGATTGACGACGGTTCCGAGACGAAGGCAGGCGGCGCGCATCAGTCGACGGAAATCGATGAGATTGCCGATTGCCGCCATGGATTGAAGGTCGCGCTCGAGGTACGTGCGGAGGTATCCGTCGAACCAAAGCGCCCTGGCGTCGCCACTCGAAAGCTCCACTGACGGAACTGGGTAGCCGCCCCGGCGCACTTCGTCCTGCCACTCAATCGGAATCGACTGCTGGGAATCCACGACATCCGGCCAGACTGGCACAGGATTTGCGAAGAGTACGGACCAGATTCCGGGCGCTCCGAGTCCCAGCCGTTCCCTGCGAGTCAGCGGCCAGAGCTTGACGTAGGTTGCCCGTCCGGCCAGGGACTCGGAGACGCGACGCATGAGCAGCAGATTGGAGGAGCCTGTGAGGACGAATCGGCCGTTCCGCCGAGGACGGTCGGCGTCGACCGCGCGCTTGACCGCCAGCATCAGATCGGGCTCGCGCTGGACCTCGTCCAGAATAAGCCGGGGGGCGGTCCGCAAAAGGTCGTCTGGGGCCATCCGAGCACGTTCGTGCGTTTCGAGGTCGTCGAGCGAGAGATAGGTGCGATCCCTGAGGAATGGCTCGGATTGGACCAGCGTGCTCTTGCCGGTCTGGCGGGCACCCATCAGTACGACGACGGGCGATGCGCGGAGGGCGCGCTCCAGCAGTCTTGACGCGACCCTGGGGAGATAGCAGAAGCTGCCCACGGCATGGGCGATTATCGCTCAGGAAATGGGCGATTTGCAACCCTCAACGCTGTTTCGGAGGAAACCGGTCTCTGCGAGACCGGCACCTTCGAACGCGGCAACCGATTACAGTGGCGGTGGGAAGAAGAGGTCGGCAGGAAGTCGTGGCGTGCGGTTGAGCAACCCGGATCGGACAACCAATCGCCGGTGGCATGCTCTCCCACTGAGAGCATCGGGCTCACTTCGATCCTGGGGGCAACCCACCTTGACGTGTGCTGGTCGCGCCGAGAGTTGTGTCACGCGAATTCACTTGCGCGACGCTTGGCACGGTCAGTACGACACTGCCGCGACGGTGGCCTGTGCCCACTGTAGGCGGCCACGGGGCGCGCCGTGCCGAGTCACGGTGCGCGATGCGGGGCCGGCTCGATTGGGGGCGAATGCCCGCCCCCGGGATCCACACAGTCTGCCGACCTGGAGCCTTGGCAAGGAGGAGGCATGCATTTCCGGCCCCGTGCCCGGGAGCGTCAACGGACGTTCACGAAGTCAGCCGGGGTAAGGTGATTCTCCGGAGGCTCGAGAAACCACTCCAGCTGTTCCTCGACAGTCAGCCCGCCGGGAAGCTCCGGGGCTCCCGGATGGGTGCGCGAAAAGATGTCGAGCATCCTGGACTGCATGTCGCGGATCAGCGTCTCATGCTGAGGATCGTCGGCGAGATCCCGGAACTCGCCCGGGTCGCCGGCCATGTCATAGAGACGCTGATCCCGCCCGGAAGGGCCGTGGCCGGTCTCGTAGCCCAGGCTGAGGTCGGTCTTGCCGGTGGTGAAGACGTACTTCCAGCGGTCCGTCCTGACCATCGCCTTGTTGTCGTGGAGGTATTCCGAGAAGACTACGTCCCTATGCTCCGCCGTCTCGCCGAGCAGCAAGCCGAGAAGGCTCCTTCCGTCCAGGCCGTCCATGGCGTCCACGTCTAGGATGTCGAGGATCGTGGGCGCGAGATCGACCATTTCGACAAGCGCCGGTTCGGCACGAGGTGCCAGCCCCGGGTAGCGGATGACCATCGGGACTCTCACGATCTCCTCCCACATCATGTGCTTCTCGAACCGCCCGTGATGCCCGAGGAGGTATCCGTGGTCGCTGATGTACACGACGAGCGTCGATTCGGACAAACTCAGCTCATCGAGAGCGTCCAGCATGCGGCCAACGTTGCTGTCCACGTACTCCACCGAGTTGTAGTAGGAGGCGACGATGCCCCGCCTGTCCGCTTTGCTGAGACCGCGGAAGATGGCCGGCACCCAGCGGGCATCCTCGGGACTTGTCTCAGGCAGGTCGATGTCCGACGGAGAGTACTTGGAGGCAAACTCAATCGGGAAGTTGAACGGAGAGTGCGGCTCGTAGAAGCTCAGCCAGACGCACATTCGCTCGTTCCGGTTCTCCCGCATGAAGTCAATCGCCTGCCGGACGAAGAACGTGCTGAGAAAATCATCGTCGTAGAGTCCTTGGTTCTCGGCATCCCCGGGACGCGGGTAGCCCGTGCCTGGCAGTCGGTCCGCGTTGAGCCACTCCCGCGCCGGGACGCGGAAGGGCATCCACAGCGGTTTGTAGGGCACGTCGGCAGGCGGCTTGCGGGCCGGCTGCTCAGTCAAGAGGGCGTCGTGGTCCCTGGAGTCGATTCGGAAATCGAAGCCGTGCTTCAGATCGGAGTTGAAATGCATCTTGCCGATCGCAGCAGTCTTGAATCCGAGAGCGCCCAGATGATCGGCGATCGTGACTTGCTCCTCGGCCAGCGGCGTCTGCAGCAGCGTCACTCCGCAGCTGTGGGGGTACCGTCCGGTGATCAGCGACTGGCGGGACGGCGTGCAGAACGGGCAGTTCACGTATGCCCGGTCGAATCGCACCCCCTGGGACGCGAGACGGTCCAGATTTGGCGTCCTGATCGCATCGTTGCCATAGGCACCCATTGCGTAGGCGGCGTGATCGTCCGAACTGATCACGAGAACGTTCCTCACGGAAGGGCCGACCGAGTCGCCCTCGGGCGAGCAGGCCACAATTGCGAGCCCTATGGCTGACGTCCATGCAGCTGCCACGAGCCGCGCTCTGAGGTTCTTCATTGTGGTGTCCAATTCCCATTCTTGCGGACTTGAGCGAAAGCGCGCGACCGCAAATGTCAATTCTGGTCGGCCGACAGGGCGGTCCCGGAGACCTGGCGGATTCCCGTGCAACCTCCTGCTTATCGGAGCAGCTTCAGCCCAACCTGTGTGATGCCGGCATCTGGCGCACTGCGGACTTGGCCGAAGAACCAGCCGGTGGCCGCATCGACCGACTGGCCGAGGCGCATGTCGCTGAAGAAGTTCGGCTGAGGTTGGATCCAGCTCGTGAGGAGTCCCGACTCGCGGCTGGCCTGGAGCGCTCTGCGGCCGATCAGTCGAGGCGGAGTCCTCGCGTCGAGTTGACTGACAGCCGCGTCCTTACCTGGCGGGTGGTGCCTCCCTTACCAGCCGAAATCTAGCCTGCTGGGTTTCCTCGCGCTGGTCGCGGACCACCATGGTGCGCAGTTTCTGGGCAAGGCTTCGCGTTTCGTCAAGCCGGCCGGCCTTGCGGAGCGCGAGCATCAGCTGATACACGGCCTGACGGTTGTCGGGTCCGCTTCTGACCGCACGTTCAAGAATGGGGACCGCTTCCTCGATCCGGTTGGTCTTCATGAAGAGTTTGCCGAGCTCCACCCAGGCCCAGACGAACGATGGATCGGCGGTGACCGCCCTCTCCAGCGCTTCGCGTGCCTCGTCGAATCCGCTTTCTCCCTGCCCGCCCTCCTGGATCAGCGCACGACCGAGCATCGTGTTGACGACCGGATTGTGGGGCTCTGCCGCTGCCTGCTCCCTCAGGATCGGGATCGACTCCGCGTGGCGGCCCACTTGCTGCAGCGTGATGCTGAGACCTATGCGTCCGGGCGACTGGCCGGGGTCCAGTTCTGTGGCTCGCTCGAATTCAGCCTCGGCCTCCTCAAACTTGTTGAGCTGGGCCAGAAGGATGCC
Source organism: Bryobacterales bacterium (assembly GCA_028819255.1). Lineage (GTDB taxonomy): Bacteria > Acidobacteriota > Terriglobia > Bryobacterales > UBA6623 > VXMF01. The sequence continues at coordinate 80,116 of JAPPMB010000015.1, forward strand.
CCGCATGCCGTGCAGTCGCGCGGAGCGTGGAATGTTGATGATGCCGGCTGCCAGGATATCGAGTCCCAGATCGTGGGCCTCCTGCTCCATGCAGAGATTCGCGAGATCCACATAGTGACGCACCTGCCGCGGATGAAGGGCAACGGCCCGCTTCAGCGTTTCGAGCGCTTCGGGTACTCGCTGAAGGGAAAGCTGCGCATCCGCCAAGAGACTGAGCACTTCCGATGCCGGTGCCTCAAGGGTCGCGAGAGGATCGATCACCTTGATCGCGTCCGAATAGCGGCCCGCCTCGAAGAGACTGAGGGCCAAGTTGAATCGCGTAGCGGAATCGGCCGGTTCCAGGTCCGAAAGCTGTCTGAAAACCTGTGCCGCCGCAGGTGCTTCGCCTTCGTGAAACAGGCACTGCCCGTACTGCCAGAGGACCGGTGTGTTGCGGACCATGGCCGGCTCGGCCTCCGCGAAGTGGCGGATCGCCGCCCCGCAATCCTGTCGCTCGAACGCCAGCACACCGAGCATTGCGTGCGCGGTGGGATTCTCCGATTGGATGGAGATCGCCTTCTCCAGCCGGGCCTGGGCAACCGGATCACGCTGCTGGAACTCAATCTCCGCTGCGCCCTGCAGGGCCGCCAGATAGTTGGGCGCCTGCCCGAGGGCGCCTCTGTAAGAGGCGAGCGCGTCAACCGGTCTTCCTGCCCGGGCGAGGGCGATTCCTTGCAGCGTGAGCAGAGAATAATCGCGCGGCGCCCGGTCGAGAAGTTGGGCGAGGATCTCGAGGGCCTCCTCGTTCCGACCTTGAGACAGGGCCTCGATCGCCGTTTGACGGTCCTGTGATGCCAGCTCTGGAGGCAATGCAAGCCACGTGAGGGCGAGCGTGACACACGCAATGGAGCGCCGAAGCCGGTCTGGGGACGGGGAGAACCGCACGATCTCGACTTCCTTCCTTGACGGGAGCAACAGCCTGAAGTCTCCACGCCGCGCGACTGCAGCGGCCTGGTCCCGGCCGCGCCATGCCGGGACGTCAAGAATCTCCGGCACCGGTGCCAGCATACCGAGAATCGAGCAGGCGTGGAGAACCTTGGGTTCGAAGGCGATTTCTACAGCGCTGTGCAGCCGTGGCGAGCCTGTCCGGAATCGGCGGTGTTGGCCGTGTTCCCTCACGACCCGGTCCGGGCGGCCATGCTCGCCTGCATTCTTCTGCTTCGGTCCTTGGGGCTATGGCGCTGCCTTGCCGGGGCCATCCGGCCACCGAATGCCCATAGGAATGATCGCCACGATCGAGATGGAATCCGGGGCCCATCGAATTGCGGCTGCGGTTGACCCTCGCGCCGCAGGACTGCTGATCGCCGCGCGAAGCGTCGACTCGCGACGCGAGGCCCTGGGAATGACACGGCACACTGTGCAAGGCTTCCGTCGGACCCGGTGGACCGGCGCATGTTGCCCCTGTCAGCCGGGCTGGTCCGTTCAGCTCAGCCGGGCGGAATACCGCTTCCACAAGCGTCAGGATGGTGCCGCTGCCTGCAGCCTCAGTAGACCGGAGTGCCGTATGGGACCGGCGTCTCCACCCGCCTGATCTCGCTCACCCGCGCAATCTTCCAGTCGCCGCTGATCCTGCTGAGGTAGACCTCCTGGACCTCGTTTCGGTCAGCGTAGACGTACTCCACGCGGACCTCGGCTTCCTCGCCCGCCTTCTTCGGAGCGTTCATCGCGATGCCCTTGATGTCCCGGTTCCTCTCCCTGAGAAAGTCCGAGAAGCGCTCGGAGCCCATCTCCTCAAGGCTCTGGCGCAACATCCGCTCCATCTGGCCCGAATAGCAGTCGAGATAGTCGTTCACGACGCCGTCGCGCGCCGCATCGAGCATGGCGTATATGACGTCCCTCGGCTCCACCTTCTTCGGCTTCGTGAAGCTGAGCAGCCCCGCATCGCCCCCCGAGCTTCGTGACAATGCGCTGAATGCCCCCTGATTCCAGGCGATGAACGCGAGAACGCCCGCAATCAAGGCGACCGTGAGGACTTGCGCTTTCGCGTCGCGGCTCATGGTTGCGACGACCGACTCGATGCTCCGCTACGCACAAGCGTGAGGTCGAGGTTTCCGTTCTCGTCAACGATCGTCTTGCGCAGCCGCGGCAGAACCTCTTCCATCGTCTCGAGGAACAGGCGGCTGCGGGTGACTTCCGGGTTGCGGCGGTACTCGGCAGCCACGCGCTCGAAACGCGCAGCGTCACCTTGCGCCTGCTGGACTTTTCTCGCCCGATACCCCTGCGAGGCGGACAGCATCTGCTGGGCCTCACCTCTCGCCCTCGGCAGGATGTCGTTTCCGTAACCCTCAGCCTCATTCACGATCCTGGCAGCGTCCGCGCGCGCGGACGCAACATCCCGAAAGGCATCGGCGGCCTCCGCAGGCGGACTCACGGAGCGAATGTTCACTGTCGAGAGGATGACGCCAAGTTCCAGCTGGTCCACTAGTTCCTGGGCCGCCCGACGCACCTCCTCCTGAATCGCGATCTTCTCGGTCGTCAAGACATCATCGACGGCACGGGAGGAGATCTGGCGCTCCAGGGACGCCTCGACCGCGTTCGCGACGGCCTGATCGACGTTTCGCGAGCGGAAGAGGTACGTGCCCGGCCTTGCGATGCTGTACTGCACCACCGCACGAACGTTGAGTATGTTCTGGTCGCCGGTCAAGAATTGCGAGAGCACGGGGTCGGCCGGGATGGCGTTCGCCTCATCTGCAACCTCACCCCCGATGAAGGCCCGCTTGAGTTCCCGCACCTTGAGCTTGTCGACTTGGCCGATGGGCCAGGGGAAGTGCCAGCCCACGCCAGGCGTCACCTGGTCGTTGGCAAGGGCTCCGAACGTGGTCAGGACGGCTTGCTCTTCGGTCGGGACGACGTAGACGCCGGCGAGCAGCCATACGATGACGCCGGCAATGGCGGCGCTACGAGCCGACAGCGAACGGAGCTGAGACCAGACCAGTCCAACGACCGGCGGCTGCCTGCTCGACGAGGATGAGGCGTGCTGGTGCATCTGTCGGCTATTGGCCCCGAGTCATCAGCCGCAGCAGTTCGGAATCCGCACTGAGGATCACGGTCGTCTCCTCGTCCAGGGCCTTCCGGTAAGCCTCGAGGGTGCGCGTGAGCTTGTAGAAGGGCTGATTGCGGGAGTATGCGGCCCCATAGATGCGGGCCGCTTCGGCGTCCCCCTCGCCCTTCGTTGTCTCCGCCTCCTTGTAGGCGGCAGCCAGGATTTCCTCTCTCTTTCGATCCGCTTCCGCCCGGATCCTAAGAGCCTGCTCCTCGCCTTCCGCCCGGTACTGCCGCGCGATGCGCTCGCGCTCGGCCCGCATGCGGGCGTAGACGCTCTGCTTGTTCTGTTCGGGCAGGTTGAGCCTCTTGAGCCGGACATCCACCACGCGGATGCCGTACTCCTGGAGCGCTTCGGTGCCGCTCTCTTTCGCCAGCCTGTCGAGCACCTTTCCGGTCTTGACGACGCCAGGTGACACGGAGACGATCTCCTCGAGGTCGAGGCCCGCGATGGTCGCAGCCAGGCCCGACCACACCAGGTCGTGCAGTCGCATCTCGGCCGCCCGCTCGTTTCCGACGGCCTGAACGAAGGTTTCCGGATCCGCGATCTGCCACATCGCGTAACTGTCGATGCTCAGGTTCTTCTTGTCCTTGGTCAGAAACTCGGAGCGCGGCGGATTGTAGACGCGCAGCCGGCGGTCGTAGAAGCGGACCTGGTGGACTAGGGGCACCTTGATCTTGAGTCCGGAATCGGTGATCGTGCGAACCGGCTTTCCGAACTGCGTCACGAGCGCGAATTCGGTCTCGCGGACGGTGAACAGAGCAGACCACGCGAGCACTAGGGCGACGAGAGCCATGAGCCGGCTGCGGCGGCGGTGCAGGAAGCCGTGCCAGTCGAGCGGTTCGTGCGCCTTGTGCCGGTGCTCGTGATCGTGCGAATGGTCGGCGTGGTGATCGTGCGAATGGCTTTGGTCATGGGAATGACCATGGTCGTGATGATGGTGCGTGTGACTGTGGTCGTGCATGGCTTATTCGCCCAGTTCCGGCATTTCGAAAGGCGGGGGAGGCTGCTGCATCTGAACGCCCGGGGGAGCAGCGAGAACGCCCTCGTCCATTGTCCAAAGGGTCCGGCGCCCGCCGGCAGAGTCAATGACGAGCTTGCGCCGGCCGGGCAGGATTTCCTCCATCGTTTCCAGGTACAGGCGCGTGGAGGTCGATGCGGGCGCCGCCCGATAGGCGGATTCCATCTGTGTGAAGCGCGCCGCATCGCCGCCGGCCCGATCCGAGCGGCTCGCCCGGTAGCCCTTGGCCTCCTGGACCAGGGCCTCGCTCTGGCCTCGGGCCAGCGCGACCTGCTCGTTCGCGTAGCCTTCCGCCTCGTTGATCATGCGGTTCTTCTCCTCGAGCGCGCCTGCAACCTCGCGGAACGCATCCACAACCTCGACCGAGGGGTGCATGTCCTGGATGTGGATCTTCAGCACGTGCACGCCCGCGCGATACCCGGCCAAGAGACCGTTCAGGCCTTCGGCTGCCCTTTGCTCGGCCGCCCGACGGCCGGTGGTGAGAAGCGAGTCCAGCGGAATGGTGTTGACGACGGAGCGCAGGGCCGCCTCCGACGCCGTGCGGAGCACGGCCTCGGGGTCCACCTGCTGAAAGAGATAGTGGTCCGGACGGTCGATGTTGTAGTGCACGACCGCCGTCATCTCGATCATGTTCTGGTCCCCGGTCAGCATCAGCGTCTCGTCGTCCCGCAACTGGATCCGCCCGTCCCGGTGCTGGATGTTCCACTCGTAGGCGGGCGGTTCGCTGAAGGAGGTCGAGTCCGAAGTGCGGAATCCGATCTCGATCACCCGGATCTCCCTGGCCCTGACTCTGGTGAGGCGTTCCACGGGCCAGGGAAGCTTGAGATGAAGGCCGGGTTCCCGATGAGGCATCACCTTGCGCCCGAACCGCTCGATGACGCCCACCTCTTCCGTGCCGATCGTGAACAACGACGTGGTCATCCAGCCCGCGAGCACCGCAACGGCCGCCGGCTTGGCAAGGCGCCGCCGGTGCTCCACCAGCCAGGCAAACCCGCCGGCCGGATCGATCCGGCTGAGAATCCCGACGCCTGTGGCCCACAGCTCCTTGATGCCGAGGGAATCCCAAACGCGCCGCTGCACGCTGGTGTGGCCCGCGGGGCGCTCGACCCGCAGCAGGCGGACCGAGTTGAGCATGACGAAAATCGACGAGATCTGGTGAACGCCCGCGGCGAGAGCGGGCCCCATCCAGCCCTTCCCGGCGATGTAGACGGCGACGACATTCACGACCCCCGCGAAGAGGATAATGTTCTGCCAGACGGTCGTCACCGCGCGTCGGGACACGCCGAACAGCTTCGGAAGCTTGGTGAGCCGGGCATTGAGATCGACGACGTCCGCCGCCTCTGCGGCAATGTCCGCCCCGGAACCGGAGATCGCCACCCCAACGTCCGCAGCCGCCAGGGCCGGAGCGTCGTTCACGCCGTCGCCGATCATGGCCACCTTGCGGCCCTGGACCTGCAGCTGCTTGATGCGGTCGAGCTTCTGCTCGGGAAGCAGCTCGGCTTCGACGTGGGAAATCCCCACGACTCTCGCCATGGCGTCCGCCGCCTTCCGGCGGTCCCCTGTGAGAAGGATGACGTTCGCGATCCCCAGGTCCTCGATCTCATGGACCACGTCGTGAGCACCGGACTTCGGCGTGTCCCGAAGGAGGATCGCACCCGCGAAGCGGCTCCCCTCCGCTATGAGGACCGGCGTCGCACCAGCCCTGTCGGCCGCCTCCAGCGAGTCCCGGAAGTCCGTGATGCCGTTCTCTGCGAGAAATGCCTCGTTTCCCGCGCGAACGACCTGGCCCCCGTAGACGCATTGGGCGCCCCGCCCCGGAACGATCCGGGCGTCCTGGGGTGTTCCCACAGCGATCCCCTTGTCGGCCGCACTCCGGACGATCACCTTGGCTAGGGGATGGTCGGACCCGGCTTCGGCCGTGGCCCCCAAAGCCAGCACCTGCGCTTCGCTGCGGCCCGGGCCGGCCAGGACCTCGACGATCTCGAACTCGCCGGAGGTCAGCGTTCCAGTCTTGTCGAAGACAACGGTGTCGATTTCGGACGCCTTCTGGACCACCTGGCCGCCACGCGCCAGCAACCCCCGGCGCGCCAGGCCGCCGATCGCCGCCACCATCGCCGCAGGCGTGGCGAGGATCAACGCGCAGGGGCAGCCGACAATGAGGACTGCCACGGCGCGCCGGACACGTTCAGCCGTGTCGGCGCTGCCCGCCAGGAAGTAGACGGCTCCTGCTGCGAGCAGGATCGCGGGAAGGAAGTACCGCGCATACCGGTCGGCGACGCGGACCACGGGAGCGGTGCGGTGGTCCCGCGCCTCCTCGACGAGGTGGATCAACCGCGCCAGCGTCGACTCCTCGCCGGCGTGTGTGACCCGGATGTGGAGCAGACCGTGGCCGTTGACGGTGCCCGAGAACACCTCCTCGCCCGGAGCCTTGTCCCTTGGAACGGACTCGCCGGTGATGGGGCTTTCGTCGACCGAGGACTCGCCGCTCCTAACCACGCCGTCCGCCGAGATCCTCTCGCCCGCCCGCACGACGATCAGATCGCCAGGCACCAGATCCTCGACGTGGATCTCGACCTCGCTGCCGTCCCTCAGGACCCGCGCGTGATGAGGCAGCTGGTCGACGAATCGATGGATGGCGCGCTCGGTCCGGCCGGCGGCCCAGGCTTCCAGCCCCTCTCCGAGGAGCATGATGAACATGGCCTCGGCAGCCGCAAGGTACTCGCCGATCGCCAGCGCAGCGGTGGCGGCGATCACAATGGCGAGGTCAGCCGAGATCTTCCGCTCCAGAAGCTCGGAAATGGCGCGGTAGAAGGTCTTGTACCCGGCGAGAATCGCCAGGAAGATCGCAGTGTCGACACCGGCGACCGAATCGAATACACCGAACAGATTGAGGAGCAGCAGAACTCCGACAAAGACGGTGAATCCTACGTACTTGACTTGCTCCCGGCGGTCGCGATTGATCGCGTGGTCCTCGGAGACAACGTGCACAGGTAGACAAACATAGCAAAGAGATCCCCTGAAGGGCGCGGGATGCGCAGGTGCCTGCCACGCGGGTTACAATCGCCGTCTGGACCCATGAAGAGCTACGCCGCAGGACCCACGATCCCACTGATCGAGCGGACGATCGGCGAGGTATTCGACGACACCGTCGCCACCCACGCTGACAAGGAGGCAATCGTCTCGAGGCACCAGGGCATTCGCCTGACCTACAGCGGACTTGCGGAGGGCGTTGAGCGCACGGCGGCGGGACTGTGGGGGCTGGGCGTGCGGCCCGGAGACCGCGTCGGCATGTGGGCGTCCAGTTGTGTCGAATGGATCTTCCTGCAGGTCGCGACCGCCAAGACCGGCGCAATCCTGGTGAATGTCAACCCCGCCTATCGGGCGCACGACCTTTCCTATATTCTCGACCGCTCCGGAATGAAGGTGATCTTCCTGCACGAGCGTGACGCACGGGTCAACTACGCGGATGTTCTCCGCGAGGCCTGCGGCCTGGGCCCACATGCGCTCGAGGCGTCCGTGCTTCTCAACACCGGTCAGTGGCAGTCGATGCTGGACGGCGGCGTCCGCCCGGAACCGGGAGTGCGGGACAAGCACGACGTCGTCAACATCCAGTACACGTCCGGCACCACGGGCAGTCCCAAGGGCGTGCTTCTGACCCACCACAACCTGGTGAACAACGCCTACCTTGTGGGCACGGGAATCCAGTGGACCTCCCGCGACAGGCTTTGCCTGCCGGTGCCCCTCTATCACTGTTTCGGCTGCGTGCTGGGTTCGCTCCAGTCGCTCGTGTTCGGCGCGACACTCGTGCTGCCTTCCGCCCAGTTCGACGGGCAGGCCATGCTGCAGGCCATCGAGGGCGAGCGCTGTACCACGGTCTACGGGGTGCCGACCATGTTCATCGCGGCACTCGACCACCCCGACTTTCCCTCCACCGACACGACCTCCCTGCGGACAGGGATCATGGCGGGCTCGCCGTGCCCGGTCGAGCTGATGAAGCGCGTCGTGAGCGAGATGCACTGCCGGGAAATGACGATCGCCTACGGCCAGACCGAGGCCTCACCCGCCATCACGCAAAGCATGTGCGACGATTCCCTGGAAGTCCGCACCTCCACCGTGGGCCGGGCGATGCCGTGCACGGAGGTGAAGATCGCCGACCAGGAGACCGGCGAGGCGGTCGAGACGGGCGTCCAGGGCGAGCTGCTGACGCGCGGCTACCTGGTGATGAAGGGGTACGACAAGGATCCCGGGAACACTGCCCGCGCCGTGGACCGGGACGGCTGGCTGCACACCGGAGATCTGGCGACGATGCGACCGGACGGAAACTTCAGGATCACCGGGCGCGCCAAGGAGATGATCATTCGGGGCGGCGAGAACATCTACCCGCGTCAAATCGAGGAGTTCCTGCACAAGCATCCCGGGATCGCCGACATCTATGTGGTGGGCGTACCCGACGAGCGGCTGGGGGAGCGCGTTCTTGCCTGGGTCAAGCCCGGCGGCGAGGCCGGCGACTTGACGGAAGAGAGCGTGAGACGGTTCTGCGAAGGCCGGATCGCCCACTTCAAGATCCCCGACTACATCCGGTTCGTCGAGAGCTTTCCCATGACGGTGACCGGCAAGGTCCAGAAGTTCGTCATCAGGGAACGGGAAATCCAAATGCGGGGCCTCGAGGATGCGGGAAGCGTGGAGACCGCCTGACGTCTGAGCGAGTCGGTGCTTCGCTCTATTGCCGCTGAAGTTCGGTCTGGCCGAAGACCCAATTCCGGATCACCTGGTAGCCGGGGGCGTCGGCCTCGTATCGAACGCCCCCTTGATGCCCGTCCTCTTCTCCCGACTGGATGTTGAGCGGCTTCTGCAGGAACTTGCTCTTCTCGACGTCGTGGAGATCGACCCGTTGCTGCATTCTGCGGTAGTTGCCCAGCAGCGCATCCGGCGGGATGTATCCGGCTGCGTCGGGAGGCTCGATGTACAGGGTCGGCACGCGTCCCGGGACGCCGTGGCACGAGATGCACGCCCGGTTGTCCTTGGAGTCGATGCGGCTCATTTCTGCGAAGACGTAGTCGCGGAAGTGGATCACGTCCGCGATCCACTCGTCCGAGTCGCCCAGCGGGCGGATGTCGCCCGACTGCTGCACGGAGGCGTCCTGCCGGATGAGCTCCCTCAGACGCTTGCCGTAGATCTTGTCGTCGCTGTTGAGGATGTTCTCGATGCGGGTGCGGTACACGGGGCTCGGTTCCCGCTCGAACCAAGCCGCGAGCGCCTTGAGCACTTCGGGGTTTCGCCGCAGGGCGGTCTTGTTCGCGAGGGCGATAGCCTGCTTGCGCACGTCTTCCGGCGTGTCTTCAGAGAACCACGATGTGAACATCGCGATCAGCCGGTCCTTGGCCGCGACGATCGGGTCGATCACGTCGATTCCCAAGTCGTCCTTGGTGAACAGCGACCCCGCTGTCTCGCCGGGCTCGAGCTTCACGTAGTCGAGTCCGATGATGTAGTTCTTCTCGGCGTCCGGGTTGGCGCCTGTCATCACGAACGTGAACCGGTTTGAGCCCTTCTCGAAGGGATGGACGCCCAGCGAGACCGGCCCCGGCGCGGTCAGGTCAGGCAGGTAGAAGTCCAGGGGGTCACCGAATGCCTCACCGTTCAGGGAGGGCTGAACGATGCCCATTTCGCGGTCATGGAGAAACGCCGCGATGACTTCGTATCGGCCTGCCTCCGGGGCCTCGAGTTCGAGCGTCAGACGGTGGCCGGGAAGGCCTTCGCGCCACCATAGGATCGTGTTGCGGCTGGTGAGGCCGTCCGGCACGAGCTGTTCCGTGGTTCGGCCCCCGGTCAGTTCCAGAACCTTGAGGTCCTCGGCCTCGGTGGCGCCCTCCACCGCCTCCTCGATGGTGGGTCCGCCCTCCTGGTAGCGCAGCATCCACTCGGTGGACGGCAGCCAGAACAGCGCGTCTCCGCCAACGTGGTCGAAGGCGGCCCGGCGGTGAAGCGTGGGATTGGCTCCCAAGATCTTGCCTAGGAGCACCGCCCGTTCGCGGTCGATCGGGGGGCCGCCCGCGGTCGCCGGGGCAGGGCGCCCGAGTGCGAACGGGGCCGATGCGATCGGCCTCGGTTCCGGGCGAGGGACCAGCAGTTCGAAGAACTGGCGCTCCGTCTCCGCGTCCTCTTCCGGAAACACCCACCGGACCCGCGAAAGGAAGCGGACGAGGGCCTCTGCGTCATCCTGGCGGTTGGCGCGCAGGAACTCGTCAAGTTTCGCAAGCAGGGGCTGGATGGTGCCGAGCTCGCCGGGCAGTCGCAGGGCGCTCGGGTTCGAGAGCGCCTTGGCGGCCGCGGCAACCTGGTCGAGATCGTCGCTGCCCAGCAGTGCCAGGAGGTGCCGCTGCAAGGGAGGGTAGTTGACGTTCGCCGCGCCCTGCAGGGCGATTGAGCGCCAGGGTGTCCGGCCCTCGTCCTCCCGGTCGCGGTAGACGCTCAACAGGATGTCTCCGAGCAGCTCGGTCGCTCCGGGCGTCGAGTACCCGAGCTGTCCGGGACCGCCGTCACCTCCGCGCTCCTGGAAGTGGGTCGCCGCAACCGCAACGAGCCTCTGCTCGAGGAGCTTGCGCTGGTCTCCGGCATCCCTCCGGGCCGAGGACAGCATGCGGTACAGATCCTCGAGCTCGCGGTACTGCTGCGGACGGTTTCCAGTGCCGGTCTGGTTTGCGATCTGGCCGTTCACGATCAGCATCGAGGCCGTCGAGTACCGAAGCGCGTTCTCGACATGGGTGTTGGACTCGTTTCGCAACAGAGCCTCGACCCATGCCTTGCTGATCCGCTGACGCAGCGGGGGGTTCCAGACCCACCAGTGCCACGCCGCCTTGAAGGCGTACGCCCGCACGCCGGGAAACGGGTCGTGCATCGCCTGCTGGAGAATGTCCGCCAGCTCGTTGCGGTTCACGCGGGAGCGCGGACCCGTGAGGTCGACCCGCATCACGAGCGCCTGCAGGATCGACTGGCGGGCACGCGCATCGCCCGCCCTGTAGGCGGCGAACAGGGCCGGCCAGCCTTGGTCGTCGAGAAGAAGCTGGCGCATTGACCAGAACGACACCTCGCGACACGCCTTGACGGGATCGGAAAGCCCGGCGACCAAGGCAGGAATCCCGGCGGGCGCCAGTGCCCCCCCGATTCCCAGATAGCCGAAGTAGCGGACCTGCGGAACCTCGTCCTCGGTGGCGCCGATCATCAGATCGACGAAATCGTCGCGTCCCGTGGACTGCAACGCCCTTGCCCTCGAGATCCGCTCTATCGGCATCTCGTCGGGTCGCGGTTCGAAGTCGCTCCTCTCGAAGGGCTCGGCGTCGCCGGGGAAGAGACGGCTCAGCGCCCGAATCACGTAGGCGTTGGTGACAAACCCGGTCTGGGCGGATCGATTCCACAGCCCGTACTCGAACTGGTTCTCCAGCAGCCACTCCACCGCCCGGCCGACGGGTGGGCTGTCGGTGCCGAAACCGGCCGCCCGCAGGGCGATCAGCGACACGGCTGTCGGAGCGGCATCGCCTTCCTCGGCAATCCGGTTCCAGATGTCCCTGCTCTCGTCGTGGACGCCCAGATCGAAGCCCCACGATCCGTCGTCCTGCTGCAGCGCCAGCAGCCGCTGGAGGTCGCGGTCGACCTGCCGCTCGAACTTCGGCAGAAGCTCGGCGTAGCGCTTGCCCATTTCCGATTGCGGATCCAGGTTGCCGAGCTCCGTCCTGGGAAGCAGGTCGTGGAAGAACTCGATGCGGTGCCCCAGGTCGTCGACCACCTTGATCTGGAGGTCGCCTGTCGCCACGATCTTCTCGGCCTTCTCCAGGACCCCATCGAGATACCGGTCCTCGCCGCTGTCGCGCCACGCCCGCTCAAGAATCTCCGCTGCGAACTTGAAGACCACGTTCGGGCCGAAGTTCGATCCTTTTCCAGCCGCATTGATGCCGCCCGGATCGGCGGTCTGGAGAACGTAGTTCGCCGTTCGTCTCTGTTGGTAGGAATGGAGCCGCTTGGGCCTGAAGGTGCGCTCGTGCAGCACGACGTTGCGTCCCGCGACCCGGCTGCCCGCCGGCGCATCGCCCAAGTCGTTGGGGGCGAGCGACGTGTTGACCGCCGCATCGACGAGCTCGTTCGTCGGACGCAGGCTCTCGTACATCGTGTTGACAAGGCGGCGGTGGTTCTGGATGGTGCCTTCCGGGCGGTAGCCGTGGCGCATCGCGTCGGCGACACCCCACACGCCGCTCTGCGTGTGGCAGCTCATGCAGTTCTCGCCGAACAGGCTGGAGCCGTCTCGAACGCGCCTGTGCACGGCGATGTTGCGGGGACGGTGAATCAACCAGGCGTCGACCTCGGCAAGGTGGTAGTAGATGGACTGCTTCAGGGCCTGCTGCGGGGTCTCGAAGGGCGCGGGATCCACCAGGCGGACCTCCAGCTCGTACCCGGGCTGGTTCGCCTCGACCCGCAGATAGTATGTTCCGCCCGGCTGCAGCCGGCGCGTCACAAACGAGCGGAAGTTGTCGTCCTGCTGGTGGAGCCTCTCGTTCACGTCGCGTCCGTCGTAGTACGTGTAGACGGGCTGCGCCCCCGGAATGACCTCCGTGTCCGGATGGATGTACGGGACGGCGTTGTTGTTGCCGAAGTCCTCCCTCTTGGCCGCCTCGCGGGGCTTCAGCTCCTCGGGCGTCGGGACGCCAGGCTTGTACACGCGGATTCGGGCGCTGACCACCGGATCAGGCAGCTGCAGGTTGGCTGTCAGAAGCTTGACGCGGTCACCTCTGAACTCAAGGCGATACCAGTCGTCCGGGGAGCTGCCCGAGGCGGCGTTGTCGAAGTACTCCAGCTCGTCCGCCCCTCCCACGACACGCAGGACCTGGTCGGCATTGCCGGCCTCGAAGGGAAGGATCACGGCATGCTCGGGCGCGTTGTTGGGTTCGGCCTCAAGAACAATGTCCGCGCCGGCCGTGGACGGGACAGGCCCGACATCGACCCAGAGATCGGCTCCGTCGGCTGAGGGCGTGCGGGCAGGGGCCGCAGTCGCCAGCGGAGCCAGCCCCGTATCCCGGTGGTACTGCGGCTTCATTGGCTCGCGGCTGACCACGGTCTCGAGGTCGAGTTCATAGCGGCCGCTCACAGGAGCCTTGTAGAGCAGAAACACATCGGGGTCGAGCGCGTGGAGAACCTTCGTCCAGCCGTTTTCGATGCCGACGACCAGGTCCCCGCGCTCGCCGGCGAAGGCCGAATCAGACCTCGGCGGCCCGGACCAGCGCGCCTCGATTCGGGCGTTCTCCGGAAGTTGCTCCGGGGCCTCGATCCCGACCTGGATCTGGACCGTCTGGCCCGCATCAAGTTCCCAGGCGTTGGACCAGGCTCCGTCGAGCGTCACAGTTTCCGCCGAGCCGATGCCCGCGACCAACCAGCAGGGGACGGAGAGAAGGGCGGCCCAGAGTGCGAGGCGACGGTCTGGTCCGGCGCTCTTTGCCCCGTTCATGTCGAGGGGGGCGTCGGCTGTTGGCGCCTGGGCGGGGGACGGAGGGAACGCGGGATGAAGGTTCCGGATCGACATGGCTTCTTGCTGTCAGCAAGGCACCGATCCCGGCTGGCCGACGGCGGCGAATCGCGCAGCCGGATCGGAAACCCGCGACTGCGGCCGGGGGCCCCGGGATGGACCGCTTTCGTTGTCCATTATATGTGGGAGGCCGATCGACAAGGCCCGTCCCACCTCTCATCCCCGTCGCTTTCCACGGCGCGCGTCGTGCGCAAACCGCACAGGACCTCCGGCGACAGCAGAGGGCGGAGGGCCTGTCGGGACAGCCCCGGGTAGGCAGTGTCCGGCCTCACGGGGCCGCCTCGGCTCATGTCCGCAGCTTGGCCGCGATGTCGGCCGCGATCTGACCACCGTGAAAGCGACCGTTCTCAATGAAGATCTCGTTCGTGTGCATGCCCGCGACGATCACTCCTGCGAGGTAGACGCCCGGGCGGTCGCTCTCGAGCGTGTCCGGGTTCGTCCTAGGCTTCCGGGTGACCTCGTCGAAGACGATGCCGAGCGCCGCCAGAAACTCGATGTCCGGCTGGTATCCCGTCATTGCGAGCACAAAATCGTTGCGAATGGAGACCGGGCCATCAGGGGTGGCCAGATGCAATGCTTCCGGCTCGATTCTTGTGACGCGAGTCCCCAGGAAGGCGCGAATCTCACTATTCTTGATCCGGTTAGTGATGTCCGGCATGATCCAGTACTTGATCTTCGGGCTCAGTTCCGGGCGCCTGTGAATCAGCGTGACCCGCGCTCCTGACCGGAAGCACTCCAGGGCGCAGATGGCCGCGGAATTCTGCCCGCCGATCACAGCGAGGTCGCAATCGTAGAACGGGTGGGCCTCCCGATAGTAGTGGTGGACCTTGTCGAGATCCTCCCCCGGAACACCCATCGTGACCGGGATGTCGTAGAAGCCTGTGGCGAGCACAACCTTCTTCGCTCGGTAGCGGCGCGGTCTCCCGGTCCGGTCCGTGGTGGACACGACGAACGCGCCGTCGCCGCCGGCGACGCTGCCAACGTGCTCGTACTGACGGATGTTCAGGCGATAGTGGCTCGCCACCCGACGGTAGTACTTCAGGGCTTCGCCGCGCGTCGGCTTTTCCCGCACCGCCGTCATCGGGATGTCGCCGATCTCCAGCAGTTCGGGAGTTGTGAAGAACGTCAGGTTCGTCGGGTACCTGTACAGCGAGTTGACGACGCACCCCTTCTCGATCGTCGTTACGCTGAGACCGGCTCTCTGGACCTCAATGGCACAGGCCAAGCCTGTGGGGCCGGCACCCACCACGATGACATCCACTGATTCGTCAAGATCGCCGGGACGCAACTCCCAGTATAGGAAGAGGCTCTCCGCTCGAGAGCCAGGGCGGAAACGGCCAGGTGGGACACTATGCGTGGGTCGCCAGTCGACCGCCGCGGGAGGATCAAACCTATGAGATTTCCAATCACACTGATGTTGGCCGGTTCGCTGCTGGCACAGGAGGCGATCTGCCAGGGCGCCGACTGGAAGCGCCATGTGGTCGCCACCGGCTTTGTCTGCCAGACCGCCGTGGCTGCGGACTTCACAGGAGACGGCAAGCCCGACGTGATCGCCGATGCCCACGGCGAGACTCACCTGTATGTCGCCCCAGACTGGGACAAGGTGGTCATCGACGGAAAGTGGCCGTTCCGCCCGGGAGAGCGCAACACGATCCACAGCGAAGTGATGGATGTGGATGGCGACGGCGATCCGGATTACGTGGGTGCGGTCTACTCGCCGGGCCCGGTGTTCTGGCTCGAGCGGCCGGACGACCCACTCAGGGACCGCTGGACGATGCGGATCGTCGACAGCGAGGTGAACGGAACCCATGGACTGGTCAAGGGGGACATCGACGGGGACGGAAGGACGGATCTGGCAGGGAACAGCGCCCAGCCCAAGGATCCCTATCCCAACTCCCTGGTCTGGTGGCGCGTGCCGGACAAGCCGCGATCGGCCGAGGAATGGATTCGATACGTGTTCGCCGACCAGGACGCACCCGGCTTGAGCCACTACCTCGGCGTCGGAGACCTCGACGGGGACGGAAAGCAGGATGTGGTCTCCGCCGGCAAGGACGCCGTGACCGGGGGAGGGAATTGGTTCGCCTGGTGGAAGCAGCCTGCGGACGGGTCGACTCCCTGGCTCAAGAGGACTCTTGCGGTGAATGAGACGGGCGCAACGAACGCTCTGCCGGCTGACCTGAACGGCGACGGCAAGATGGACATCTTCGCCACGCGGGGACACGGCAAGGGCGTCCTCTGGTTCGAAGGCCCTCACTTCGCTCTGCATGAGATCGACCCGAGTCTGGAGGGTCCCCACGACTTGGACATCGGAGACATCGACGGTGACGGAGACACAGACGGCGTCACGTGCGGCAAGGACAGCTATGTCGTTGCATGGTACGAGAACGACGGTCGTGGCAGCTTCAGCAAGCACGTAATCCACGACGACCAGGCGGCCTACGACATCCGTTTGGTCGACATGGATGTTGACGGAGATCCGGATGTGCTGGTCGCCGGCCAGAATTCCCGGAACGTCGTTTGGTTTGAGAACCCGCTGGGGACTCCCTGAATGTTCGATGGCATGCGGGGAACCTTGCTTGGCCACATCGGACTGACCGCACCGCTTCGGAACGAAAGCGGGCCTTGGTTCTGAAACCGCACGATCGGACGAACGCCGGGAGTTCGACGCCGCATTTCCAGAGGTCACCGAGTGCAGGCAAGACGCGATGGCGATGCAAGTGGGGATGGGGCTGACGGCCGCCGGATCAGGGCGGCCACCGTTCTGTCGCTTCCTCCTCGATCAGCCCATTCAGCTCAAACCTGACGCCCCGAACGCTGAGATCCCTAGGGCCACGACGGGGTCAACGAGATGGTGAGGACACGTAGGCCCCAGTTCGCGGGGGTCGACGATTCCCGAACCAGGTCCCGACAGGGAAGGAGCATCGATCCGGTGTCACCCTACGATTCGGCTTGGTCCGGGAGCAGCTGCGTGGCCAAAGCGTTGATCCTGGCTGCGATTCCGCACCGGACAAGCTCTGCGGGGATCTCCTTCGAGACCTTGACCTGCCCGCTATTCGGAAAGAGGTCGCGAATCTCTCCCGCTGTGGACTCGGCTTCTGAGCACAGGTCTGCAAGTCTCTCGTGACGGTCATCCTTCGGTTCAAACCGCGGGATGGGAACCCTGCGCCAGGGGTAAAGTTCGAAATCGCGTCCGCAGTCCCTCGACTCACGAAAAGCCCGATCCAAGCAAGGTGCGTTCAACAGTGTTATTGGATAGCCAGCTTCCTGCTCGCTGCTTGCAACATGCCAGTATAAGCCGTTGTCCACAACGCCAGACCTAGGAACATTTCGCGCTGCCCTCATAATGTCACCGGCTTTCGGATACAGAACCATTAGTTTTTTAGGACTGGATAGGCGGCCTGAATGGAAATAGATTGACCATAAGATTCGTATGCCTGCAGCCGGGCGTGCCCTGCGAAGTAATTATCCCGCTCGAGAGCTACATCTCTGGACGTCAAAGCGTCGACTGGCGGGCGCGTCGGCTGCTATGGCTGGAGATTCATGGCCGGCTTCGCCCGGACGTCTCGACCGACGCAGCTCGGTCGGAGTTGCAGGTCCTGTGGCCGGGGATTCTCGAGAGGTCGATTCCGCTGGACGCGAGAGGCGATCGCGAGACGCGGTTCCGATCCCAGACCATCGGGATCCAATCGGCGGCGCGAGGTTCGTCTCGCTATCAGGGCACCTTTGCGAACCCGCTGTTCGTGCTCGCAATGAGCGTCTGTCTCTTGCTGCTGATCATCTCGTTCAACATCGCCAGTTTGATCCTTGCTCACGCCGCGTCAATGCGGCGCGAGACAGCACTTCGGATAGCCATAGGTGCCGGGCGCGCCCGGATTCTCCGAATTTCGGCCTTCGAGGGCCTGCTCGTGGTTGCGGCCGGCGCCACGCTCGGTTTCGGCCTTTCGCTGACCGCCAGCCGTGCGTTACTGGCGTTTTGGGATAGTGGGCCAGGCCGAATCGCTCTCGATCTCCGAACCGATTTGCGTCTGTTCGCATTCATAGTGTCCGCGGCACTGCTGTCCGCGTTGGCCGCCGGATTGGTGCCAGCGCTACGAGCCGCCTCGACCGCGCCAGATCCTCGGATCCGTGCAGCGGACGATCGCTCGGCCGGAGGTCGGTCTCGCGTCGGAGCGGTTCTATTGAGCGCCCAGATCGCTTTCTCGCTTTGCTCATTGAGCGTCGCGGTGCTTCTTGGCCGAACGCTTTCCAATCTCCGCGATCAACCGCGAGATTTCGCCCGGGAAGGAGTAGTGACGTTTTCTCTGGCACCAGTCGCGGATAGCTACGGCGATCGGGATCTGAACGCGTATTACCAGCAGCTTCTGGCGGAAATCGAGGCGATCCCCGGTGTTGTGGCGGCGGCGCTTGCCAGCGACCCACCGATGGGGGTATGGCCGACACCGTCCGAAGTGGGGGCGGCCTCGCCGAACGCCGCTGAGGGCGTGACGGCCACGTCTGGGTGCGTCTCGCCCGGGTTGTTCCCGGTGCTCAGAACCCCGTTGCTGGCCGGGAGGCTTTTCGAAGCCAGTGACCGGACTGGCTCCGAAGGGGCTGCGATCGTCAACCGAGCGCTTGCCAGGGATCTGTTCGGGGGAGCTTCTGCGCTCGGCCAGCGGATCGGGTTCGGTTTGGAACCAGGTGTACACGACCGACGGGTGGTCGGCGTGATCCAAGACCGCGGCTATCGGGGGCTTAGACGGTCCGACGTACCGGCTGTCTACGTCCCGTGCGATCAGCGCGGACTGACTTGGGCGGAAGGCTTCCTGACCCTCGTCGTGAGAGCCGAAGGACTGGACAGCGACATGGTCGCGCCAGTCTCGCAGCGGATCGAAGCCTTGGGGGTCGAGGTTCCGGTTGGGATCACAAGGCTGCGCATGCGCGCCGAGCGGGCGCGTGTGCGCGAGAGGGCGCTTGCGACGGTCTCCACGGCGATTGCCGTGATCGCCTTGGTCCTTGCCGGAATCGGAATGTTCTCGCTCGCAGCTCATACAGTCCGCAACGAGAGGCGGTCCATCGGAGTCCGGATGGCTGTCGGAGCAGACCGGAGGAGAATACTCGCCTGGGTACTGGAGCGAACGGTCCGGGTAGCCGTAGCTGGCATAGCCGTGGGATTGCCGCTTTCCATCCTTGCCGGCAGATTCTTGGAGTCCATGCTCTTCGGAGTCTCGTCTGTGGACCCGTGGACCCTTGCCGGAGCCGGAACGGCGTTGGGCGCTATCTCGGCGCTGGCCGCCCTGGCCGGCGCGCTCCAGGCCTCTTTCGTGCAGCCCATGACCGTCGTGCGGGAAGACTAGCTACGGGGGACTTCTCCAGCGTCGGACGCGACGTATTGCGCCAACGATTAGGGCTCCAAACCCACGAGCTAGGGCGGCGAGTCGCGCCCGATGGACGTCGCTGAAGGAGCTTCCCTACGGCGCGGCGAGGATCACTGGTGGACGGCCTGCTCCGGGCCCCGCTGGCGGGACGTAGGGAAGAGCGCCGGGCTAGACAATTGCGGACCAAGCAGAACCTTCCGGGCAACCGCTCATCGACTGAGAGAGGCCGTTTGGCGGTGTCGATGTCCCGCCTGTGAGATCGCCACTGGGATGGCCGCGAGGCGCTGATAGCCTGAGGCCAACTAAGTCTCCCGATTTGTGGTGGTTGTGGTCCTATCGCTCAGCGAGAGCAGCCCGGAGAGTTTGAACAGGTGGTTCTGCTGGCGTTCCCGCATCTAGGTGAGTCGGCTTCCAGCGTCGAGCTGCGCGAGGGTCGCGAGAGGGCCTCGGAGCGAAGCGATTGGCCCTCGATCGTGCGGCTGCGCTATTGGGGGAGGTGATGACAGCGTCGCGTGTGGCAAATCAGTCCGCGGCGCCGTCGTCGCGAAGCTGGGCCCAACATTTCGCTTGCGCTTGGCGGTCCCTGGCGAAGGCACCGGCGTTCACGGTCCCGTCGGCACTGACGATCGCGCTCGGGATCGGCGCGACGACCGCCGTCTTCAGCTTGGTCTATGCGGTGCTGCTGAGACCCTTTCCATATCCGGATGCAGACCGAATGGTGCGCGTGTTCACTGTGGCGGAGAAGGAGCAGGGCGCCGAGCGCAACTGCTCGCTGCTGGACATCGAGGAGTACAACCGACGCTCGCGCACGGTTGAGAACGTGGGAGGTTACGTGGTCTCCGATTTGCAGATCACCGGCGAGGGCGGAGCCGAGCCGGTGGTGGTTGCGCGGCTGAACCAAGAGGTGCTCCGCGCCGTCGGCGTGCGGCCGGTGCTGGGACGCTTGTTCACGGCGGAAGAGGACCGCAAGGGCGGTCCGGTCAACAAGGCGCTGCTGAGCCACGGTCTTTGGCAGGCTCGCTACGGCGGATCGCGGGACGTGCTCGGACGCATGATTCACCTGCCTTCGGGTGGGCACGAGGTCATCGGCGTCATGCCCGCCGGCTACGGCTATCCCGACCGCGCCACCGTGTGGGCGACGATGGAGAGCTGGTATGCGCTGGGTTTGGAGCGGTACAGCACCAAGCAGCGCGACCAGCGATGGTATGCGACGGTGGCCCGATTAGCGCCTGATGTGACGCTTGAGCAGGCCCAACAGGAGATGTCGGATGTCGCGCGGCAGTTGGCCGACGAGTTCCCCTCGACCAACGCCGGCGTGGACGTGCGCTTGGTGCGTCTGCGGGATGCCGAAGTCGGCGCTGTGGAGCCCTATCTTTACCTTCTCGCGGGAGGCGTCGGCCTCCTCTTGTTGATCTGTATCTTCAACGTGGCCAACCTGCTGCTGGTGCGCCTGCTGGCTCGCGAAAAGCAGTACGTCCTCCAGGCGGCCTTGGGCGCCGGACGCATCGAGTTGGCGAAGGGGCTGTTGGCCGAGAGCCTTCTGCTGGCCCTAGCCGGAGGCGCTGGCGGAGCGCTGATTGCATGGGTTTCGGTGACTGGCTTCCAGACGCTCTTGCCGGATTCGCTTCCGGCTTGGATGCACATCGAGGTCGACCTTTACGTGCTCGCGTTCTGCTTCGCAGCCACGCTGGCGGCCGGGATCGTGCTCGGGTTCGCCCCAGCGATCATCGGCTCACGCGTCAATCTGGCCGATGCCCTGAAAGAAGGTGCTCGCGGAAGCTCAGCGGGATCGCGGGGACGTTCGGCGTTAGTGGTCGCCGAGGTCGCCCTGTCGCTGCTTTTGCTCCTCGGTGCCGGATTGCTGATGAAGACGTTCTTGCAGATGCAGCAGGCCGACCATGGATTCGAGGCCGAAAACCTTCTCATCGCAAATGTGCGCAACAACTCGTTTTCGAAGGCGGACAGAGCCGAGCGAGCCGCGCTGCTGGCAAGCTATCACCAGCGCATCCTCGACCGATTGCAGGCGATCCCTGGAGTGCGCAGCGCGGCCGTGACCAATCGCCTGCCGTATGAGGGACGTGATCTGCGCAACGGGCGGTTGCGCGTACAGGGGCGAGCGGAAGAGGAGACGCAGTTTCTCCTGCCCGTGGCTGGCGCAGACGTTTCGTGGGACTACTTCCAGACAATGGGCATCCCGCTGCTCGCGGGCCGTTTCTTCGAGCCGACGGACAGCAGCGGCGGGGCGCCAGTTGTGATCGTGAACGAGGTCGGGGCGGAGGCGCTGTTCGGCGGCGAGAACCCGATCGGTCGAATGGTCCAGTGGGGCGATACCGTCGGCCCCAGCAATCCTTACTGTCGAGTCGTCGGCATAGTCGCGGACGTGAGGCACAGCGGCGTGGAGCGGGACGCGATCGAGCTGTACTACCCCTACACTCAGTGGCCGGTGAGCGGAGGGTACTACGCCCTGCGAACGAGCCTCGACCGAGCGGCGGTAGCGGAATCGATCCGCACCGTGGTGCGCGAAAGCGATCCCAACGGAGTCATTGTGTCGATCAAGACCATGAGCGAGCGCATCAATGAGGCGCTTTGGCAGCAGCGGCTTTGGGGGGTACTCTTTACGGCCTTCGCCTGTCTGGCGATGCTGCTGGCTGCGGTGGGCGTTTACGGCTTGCTGAGTTACAGCGTCTCGCAGAGACGGCGGGACATCGGCATTCTGCTCGCGCTCGGGGCCGCCCCATCCGGCGTGCGAGCGATGGTCGTCCGCCAAGGCATGGTGCTCGTGGGCGCGGGCTTGGCGCTAGGGCTCCTGCTTTCGGTCGGCGGGTCGAGGCTGATCGCACATCTGCTGGTCGACGTGGCTATGTACGATGGGTCGACCTACGCTGCCGTGATGGCGGTTTTGGTATTGGCGGGCTTGGCGGCGTCGGTTTGGCCCGCGATTCGGGCCTCGCGGCTGGATCCGGCGCACGCCCTGAGGATCGACTGAGCATGCGCGCGCTGCTGCTCATCGCGGCGCTTGCCTGTGCGGCCTGCCATCAGACTGAGGTGCGGCCGGCCTCCGAGTGGCCGGCGGCTGATCCAGCGCTCCTCGGTGCGGTGAACCTTGAGGCGGGCTGCATTGCGGATTTCGATCCGGAGATCGACTATTTCCCGCACAAGACCGAGTTTCGCCGCTCGGCGCAGTTGGAGGTTCGCTACCACGGCTTCTACAAGGAGGTCTTGTTTACGCCGGCGGTGGATAACAAGGAGGTGCTCCGCTCAGCGCTCGCTCAATGCGGCGCGCCGGCACCTCCGGGCTTCCCGCCCGCGCGAGTGATCCAGATTCCGATTCGGCGCTTCACCACAGGCAGCTCAAGCATCTTCTCCGCCGTCACCTTGCTCGGAATCGAAGTCGTGTTAAGGATCATGCGAGATCGTCGGGCGAGAGCGTCTCGAACTCCTCGCCAATCGCTTGCAGGACCCGGCGGTTCTCGTCGGAAAGGTCGGACAGCCGGCCGAACCCGGCCATCCTTTGCGCCTTCCGCTCGCTCGCAAACAGGCGTAGCCTCTCCTCGACTGCTTCTGTGAAGAATCGCCTCAAGGTCATACCACGGCTCGCAGCAGCCGCCTTTGCCTGCCGATAAGTGGCATCTGGAAGCTCGAAGGTTGTCTTCATACGCCCATATTTTCACAATTTCGGATCCAAGTTCAGGCATTCACCGTCACGGATAAGGAACTCGCCTGCGGCAACATGATTCGGCAGCCAGGTTCTCCTGTCCATCGGAAGTTCGGACAGGCGGCCCGCCCGTCAGCGAGTGCCGCGCGTCACGGGAGACCGGACCATCGTCTGCCCGCAGTTTCTTGCCCGATGGCCACCGCGACTCCAATTGCGGACACAGTCCGCTCGGGCAACCCACACCATCCCGAGCAGACAACCCGTTGAAGAGCGCTCATCGTTTGCAATCCATGTCATTCTCGGAATCGGTTGGAGCGAGTCTCGATGAATCACAGTTTGACCGATTGCTTTCGCGGTGCCCTACCATGGGGCAGCGTGCCGGATGGCACCTGAGTCCCTTATGAAGTACCTAGTCTCCCCATTGATGTTCGTTTGCATGATCGCGTCAGGCGAACCGCTGGAATGCGACTTTACCGACTACCGCCCGTCGGAGGGCCTGCGGGCGGAGGCCTTGGACGGTGATGTGGCGTTTGAATGGGTGGGTTCCACCGGTGTCGGCCCGAACAGGACCCAGGCCGGCCAGCTTCGTGCGACATTCGGCCTGGACAGTGGCCAGCCGGTGATCCGGCAGCTTGCCGTCCTGTCCAGAGCCGGACACTGGGCTCCTCTTGTCCGCGACGCCCGGCCGGAGTTTCATGTCGCGGAGGGCAGGCGGAGAATCTCCTATCAGCAACTCCGGCCGATGGAGGCCCTCGGCCGGGACGCTACACCCGAAGTCGTGGCAAAGGAGAAATGGAAGGTCTTCTGGGACGCGCCGTTGAATGTTCCCGGCCTCGAGGATGTGAATCCGGGCATGCCCAGAAAGCCGGGTGAAGTGACCCGGAGCGACGTCGCGTACGCGGTCAAGTCCTGCCGGGTGCGCAGCGAGGGCGCCCGGCTTGAGATCTCGTTCGACGGCCTGCGGCTGGGATCGTTCTCGGGCCGCCTCCGCTTCACGGTCTACGAGGGCTCGAATCTGGTTCGCCAGGAGGCCGTCGCGGCAACCTCCGAGCCATCGGTCGCCTACGTCTACCGGGCCGGGCTCAGCGGGCTGAAGAGCCAGGACTACCGGAGCATGCGCTGGCGCGACATTGCCCGGGACTGGCAGCGCTACCAGTTCGGGGGAGGCGTCAATGACGGCCCCGTTCCCCTGCGTGCGCGAAACCGAATCCTGCTGCTTGAACAGGAGCGCGGTGCGCTCGCCGTGTTTCCGCCGTCGCACAAGTTCTTCTTTGCCCGCGAGATCGAGATGAATCTAGGCTACGTGTGGTACCGGCAGGGTCCGGAAGGGGTGTTCGGCGTTGGCGTTCGCCAAGGTGAGAGGGAGGAGATGTTCCGCCCGTGGGGCGCGTCACAGGAGATCTGGGAGAAGCGCGTCCGGCAGTCGCGACGCTTCGCGGAAGGCAATTTCGCGCTCTACAACGCTCCGGCCGGGACTCTGCAGCGTATGGCCGTCTACTACTATCTCGGACCCCGGGACACAGAATCCACGCTTGATGAGGTCCTCGCTTACACGAACGGCGACAAGTACAAGCCGCTGGCGGGCCATCAGGTGGCAGTCAGCCACTTTCACACGCACTTCGCCGAGCAGCTGGTCGACCTGGGATCGCTCGATGCGCGGCCACCGTGGGTGTCGGCGTTCAAGGGGCTGGGCATCAATATCGCAATGATGTCGGACTTCCACGGCGACGGCCACCCGGACGATGAGGGCGAAATCCGGTTCCGGGAGCTCGGGGAGTACTTTGAGGCCTGTCGGCGTCACTCGGACAAGGACTTTCTGCTGATGCCGGGCGAGGAGCCGAACGTCCACTTCGGAGGTCACTACACGCTTGTGTTCCCAAGGCCCGTCTACTGGTCCAAGGTGCGTGTGCCCGATGCCGAATTCCAGTCCAGCCACCCGATGTACGGCAAGGTCTATCGCGTCGGTTCGGCCGGCGAAATGCTTTCGATGGTGGAAATGGAGCAGGGCCTGCTCTGGCAGGCCCACCCGCGCACCAAGGGATCGACGTTCTATCCCGACGTGGTGCGTGAGGAACCGCACTTCATCAGCGACCGCTATCTCGGCGGGGCCTTTCAGACGCTTCCGGCGGACCTGTCTGAGCCGAGAATCTGTCAGGAGCGGTGCTTCGGCCTCCTAGACGACATGAACAACTGGGCCGGGCCGAAGTACATGATCGCCGAGGGCGACACCTACACGAAGTACCCCGAAGACGAGATCTATCCCCAGCTGATCGTCAACTACGTGAAGCTTGACCGGTTGCCCGCGTTCGACGAGGACTGGAGCCCCGTTACCGAGGCGATGAGGCGGGGCGACTTCTTCGTGTCGACCGGGGAGGTCCTGATTCCGTCGCACTCCATCGAAGGGTTCGAGGAGCGCAAGACGATGGTGGCCGAGGTGGAGTGGACCTTCCCGCTGGAGTTTGTCGAGCTGGTCTGGGGCGACGGGAAGACGACGGGCACGCAAGTGCTGCCAACGACTGATCGCGGCTCCTTTGGCCGAACCACCTTCCGCATGGAGTTCGACTCCAGCGGCAAGAAGTGGGTCCGCTTCGCGGCCTGGGACTCTGCCGGGAACGGCGCATTCACACAGCCGGTTCACCTGCGGTGAAGCCGGATGCGGCGCATGCACTACGATGGCATTCATGTCTGCTCCTGAACTGTCGACTTCGTATCTGGCCAAGCTTTGCGAATTCGACACCCCGACGATCTGCAACGTGATCGAACTTTTTGCCGTCCGCCCACAGACCGACGGCTACATGGACGCGCGAATTGCGGCATGCTTCCCGGAAATGGCGCCGACCTGCGGGTACGCCGCCACGGCGACGTTCCGTTCGGCGCTTGAGCCCAGAGGCAACATCGCATACGGCTCGCTGGCGGGCCAGATCGCTCGCTTCGAGGAAGTGCCCGGGCCGCCGTTCGTCGTCATCCAGGATCTCGACGTCCCGACAAAGTCGGCGACCTTCGGCGAGGTCATGGCTGCTTCCTATAAGTCTTTCGGTGTCGCCGGCCTCATCACCAGCGGCGCTGCCCGGGATCTGGACCAGGTGCGTGCAGTCGGCCTGCCGTGCTTTGCGGACGGCGTGATCTCCTCCCACGGCTTTCCGCGGCTCCTTGACTTCATGGTTCCGGTCCATGTCGGCGGACTCGGGGTCTACCCCGGCGACCTGCTCCACGCGGACCAGAACGGAGTGACCAACATCCCCGCTGAAATCGCGGGCGAGGTGGCCGACGTCTGCCAGGAATTCTGCGATGCGGAGGCCGTGGTGATCGACTACTGCGCCGCCGGCGAGGTGACAAAGGACGGCTACGCGGCCGCGCTCAGGGAGCTCGGCGCGCGTGTGAAGAGGCTCAGAGAGCGCGTCCGGCGTCCTTAGCGCCCCGGACTTCGCCTGTCAGCCCTCTGAAGGCTGCTGTCCTGTGGCTTCGGTCACGGCCCCGGATTCCGTGTCGGTGACCCGCACCGTGTAGGAGCCGGGCTCCCGGACAGTCGGCGTGAATTCGCTCCCAAGGATCCGCAGAGTGTAGACCACTTCGCCATCGGACTCTCTGATGACCTGAACCACCGGGTCGACGGCTCCCCCGGCATCGATCGGAGGCAGGGAGAACTCGGAGGGCAGACCGCTCTGGTGCTGGTGGATCCGGATGGGCCAGCCCGGATAGGGCTCCGCCCCCTCGTCGGACGCATTGACCCAGCGGGGCCAGTTCGCAAACTCGATCCCGCGGTCCGCCCGTGTGAACTTGACGATCCCGTAGCCGGGAGCCCGCTGGTGGAGCGCTGTCGGCTCGATGCCGTTCGCCTGCGGGTTCGACACGGCGTGAATCGTGATCCTGTTCCCGAAGCCGTCGAGGTACTCTCCCGTGTTGCGGGGCGCGCCCGGCCTGCGGTTGCGACCCTCCTCCTCTGGAAACCAGCGCCTTGGAAAAATGTTGGCGACCGAGGGCACGCAGATTGCGAAGCTGCTGTCGTTCCAGTCTTCGACTCCGTACTGGATCGTGCTCCCGAGATGCTGGTCGCCGGCAATGTGAACCGCGAGCGCCTTTCGCAGCAGACGCACCGCGCGGTTCCGCCCGGTCTGCGGCCATCCGTTCGAGTCATGGTCCTGGACCGGCTCCTCGTTCGGCGCGTACTCCCCGGGCGCATTCACCCGCAGCCGCCCCGTCACGGCATCGGTTGTCGTTCCCTTGGGAAGCGTGCATACGTTGGCGAAGATGGTTTGGGAGATCGCCGCCTTGAGCCAGACTCCATCCCAGTCCTTCGCCCAGTCCTCCAGAAACTCCTCCTGCCGCTCGCCCAGCAGGGGAAACGCCGGATTGTCGGAGCTCTTGCGGGCGTCATAGCTCGGATCGCCCGCCCAGCCGTTCACGATCCCGGAACGAGGCAGCAGGGCGGTTGCGGAGTCCTTCCACTTGCGGTCCTCGATGATCGCGAAGCTGATGCCTCCGTACAGCCAGTCCGTGTAGTACACGGCGATGCCCTGTTCCACAGGCGTCGGGTCGTGTGGGTCCGGCATGCCCGCGGTCTGCGTGGTCTGTACCGCATGCACGAAGCGCTTGTCCATGACGTAGCCGCCCTGGTCCTGCCCCGGCTTTCCGTAGCCGACAGCCTTCCTCCCGCCCGCACCCCAGATGTTCCCCTGGTACACGTCATGGTCGTCGGGCAGGGCCACGGTCGGAATGTCTCGCAGCAGCTCCCCGTATTCCCAGCCGAAGATGTACCACTTGCGCAGGTAGTCCAGAATGGCCATGTCCGTCGGCTCGCGCACGATTCCGTACTCACCGACGCGCTCGTAGATGTTGTCGCCGGTGAACGCCATCACGTCGGGCTTGTGGAAGCGCATGTTCCGCACAATGTCGGCGTGCGGGAACCCGAGGTCGTTGTTGCCCGTGAATGCCGCGACAACGATCTCGTCCTTGGACTTGGGATCCTTGCGCACGGTCCCTTCCCACGCGTCATCCCCATACACCACCCGATAGCGGGTGTCGACGGTGTCGTCCCAGTCCTCGACACGGAATGTCGCGGTTCGGGCGTCGGGATCCAGAGGTGAAGTTGCCACGCGTTTCCAGCCCCCGTCATTCACTTCCAGAGCCGCCTCCCTCGGGCCGTTGCCGACCGGCGCAATCATCGCGTTCAGCTTGAGGACGCCACGGCTCAGCGTGTGCATTGCGAACATGATCGGCCCGAAGCTGCGTTCGGGATGGGCCTCGAGCTTCGAGCCCGCCACCTCCCAGTCATCGAACCAGAGGCGCAGCGTGCCGCCGCGGCGCGTCCCGGGCTTCAGGCTCCAGCCTGTCTCCCGGATCGCCTGCTCTCCCGGAGGGGAATCGGGCACAGTGCCGGAACTCGAGACCAGAGCAACTCCGCCCTCCAGCCACTTGGAGTCCACGGTCCTTGCAACATCCTGCACGCCGGTGGCCGTCTTGACGCTGAGCTCGACCTCGTATCTCCCGTCAACCGGTTCGGCACTCAGGGAGACGACCATTTCGCCCTCGAAGGCCCCCGACGCCACCGGGGCAGCGTCTGTGAGCGACCCGATGAAGACCCGGCCGTCCGCCGCGACGCCGCAATTCAGACCCAGTCCGCGCACCGCGCTGTCGCGATAGTCGCTGAACGACCCTCGGATGCCGACTCGAAATCCCGCCCAGCCCTCTTCGAGCGGACCCTCGTCCTCCTCAAGCCGCCCGAGACGCACCCGCATCGAGAGCCGACCGGTGCGCCCGCCGACCTCGTGGGTCAGCAGGAAGACGTTCCTGTCCCCTCCGGGACGGAAGTTCTCCAAGCGGCCTGCGCGGACCCGCCAGTCCTGAAGCGGGTTGGACCAGTAGTCGGCGCCGATCCAAGGGCGCTCAACGTCCTCAGGCCACTGGCTCTGAAACGAACTGGATTCGCCGGAACAGCCGAGCAGTGTGAGGATGCAGGCCGCCAGGAGCCCCGGAAGCCGTTTCAGAGAGAGCATAGCCGACCCAAAATATCAGAGTGGTCGCGTTCGCGGCGGAACCCGCCAACGGGCTCCGCCGCCGTCGTCCATGCCCCGTCGGCCGTTACCCGCGGCAGCACTGACTCGGGGCTGCGGAGTCAGGGGAGATTCGCTAGATGTCGGCTCGGCGAAGCCGCTACTCTCCGGCCATTTCCGCGTCCCCGGCCATGTCCGCGGGCATTTCCCCGGACGAGAGCAGCTTGATCCTGTACAGACCCGTTCGAGCGGTCATGTAGAGGGTGCTGCCGTCGTCGCCCCACGCGACATTGGCCGGCACTTCGTCCGGCTGGATCGAACCCAGATGCGTCCCATCCGGCGAGAAGATCCAGACGCCGCCGGGTCCGGTGGCGTAGATGTTGCCCTCCGTGTCGATCTTCAGGCCGTCCGGCATTCCGGGGGCCTCCTCCGCTGTGGCGTCATAGAAGACCCTGCCGTTCTCAAACATGCCGTCCGCGTTCACGTCGTAGGCCATCCAGAGCTTCTTGGCGGCGTCCGAATTGGCGACGTAGGCGGTGGAGCCGTCCGGCGAGAATCCGATGCCGTTCGGCCGGGTCTGGTCCTTGCTGAGAAGATGCAGTTCCCCGGTCTCATAGTTCAGGCGGTAGATTCCGTTGTAGTCGAGCTCCCTCGCGGGATCCGCCTCCTGCTCCGGCAGCCCGTACGGAGGATCGGTGAAGTAGAGGCCGCCGTTGGGATGCCATGCGAGGTCGTTCGGGCTGTTCAGTTTCTTGCCTTCGTAGTTGTCGACCACGACCTCCCATTCGCCCTCAACGAGGCGGGAAATCCGGCGGTTGCCGTGTTCGCAGGCGAGCAGCCGGCCTTCGCTGTCAAGAATGAGCCCGTTGGAGCCGGCGGGCGTGGTCCTGGGCTCGCCCTTGTACATCCCCTCGTAGAACACCGAAGCTTCGGCGTCGCCCTCGGACCAGCGGTTGATGTTGTTCGCCGGGATGTCGCTGAACAGAAGTTGCGGAGCGGGTTCCTTGACCCAGACGGGGCCTTCGGTGAACCCCATTCCGCCCGCGAGCTTCTCGATCACCGCGTCAGCGGGCACGATGGCGTCGAGGCCGTCGCTGATCCTCAGCACCGTGCCGGCGCCCGGGTCGGGCGCGACCTCCGGTTCCGGTGGGGCTCCGCATGCCGCGAGCAGCAGCACTGCAAGTGAAAGACATTGGAGTCTGGCGTTCATCCTTTACCTCCTTGGGTGGAGCGACCATCATACCCCGCCGCGCGCGGCGCGTCCTTGACAATTCGGCTCACACTGTGCAATTGTTGCGGTTTCGTTGCCGGAGTCATGTCTGAGGCTCGCCCGGTCTACCACCCCTGTGGATGACGGATGCTAGGAAACTGCGGCTCTCGCTTGAGAGTACGCTGGATAGTGTCGAGGCGGCCGAGCTAATTGTTCAGCGAATGGCAGAGCTCAATGGGTTCGACCCGGATCAGGTGCATCAGATCGGCATGGGCGTTCGTGAGACGATGGCTAATGCCGTAATCCACGGCAACGGGCTGAGCCCTGACAAGTCGGTCCGGTTCGACGCGTCGATTGACGAGCAGGCTTTTCGCGTCAGGGTGGCGGACGAGGGTAGCGGGTTCGACCCGGACAGCGTGGCGGACCCCCTCGACAAGGGGGGCCTGCTGCTCCCGTCGGGACGCGGCCTGTTGATGATGCGAGCGTTCTTCGACGAGGTCGAGATCGGTTCGTCCGTGGATTCCGGGACGAGGGTTCGTTTGGTCAAGTACCGCACCAAGGGTGCAGGTGGGACAACTCAGGAGGAAGATCAATGAGTTTATCTACCGCGATTCGCGATGTTGCAGACGTCAAGGTGGTCGATTTGTCGGGCCGCATCACGCTCGGCGAGGCTTCAGGGCAGCTGCGCTCCACTGTGAAGGAGCTGCTGGACAGCGGGGCCACCAAGATGCTGCTGAACCTCGGCGACGTCAGCTACATCGACAGTTCCGGTCTTGGCGAGCTGGTGTCCGCCTACACGACGGCGCGAGGCAGGAGCTGCACCGTCAAGCTGCTCAACGTGCAGTCGAAGGTGCAGGATCTGCTCCAGATCACAAAGTTGTACACCGTGTTCGAGGCCCACACAGACGAAGCCACGGCAGTGACGAGCTTCTGATTTCGCGGCGCCGGGCACGTTCCCGGCCCTGCCCGGGCGTTCGACGCCGACGGCGGGTGTGCCTGGGCTTTCGGCGGGCCGGCCGGCATCTCACGATGCCGGGCTACATGAGCAGGGAGAACGTCATCGAGATCTCGAGGTTCTTCAGTGTCCCTTCAACATTCGGGATGTACTGTCCGAACGGCTTTCCGGTGACGTGGTTCCTGACGTCGAACCGGATCCCGTAAGGGAAGAAGTTGATCTTCAGCCCGCCGCCGTAGTTGTACCCGAATTTCGTGTTGCCGTAGCCTGAGAACGAGGAGATTCCCGGCAGGAAGTACGACGAGAACCCGCCGCCGCCGGTCACAAACGGGCGAAGCCTGGTGTCTGTCGGCGTCGCGTGCAAGACGAGGTTGTAGTACATGTGGTGGGATCTGACCGCACCGTACTCCTGGGTACCGGAGACTTCAGGTCCCCGCGCGATGTAGCTGAGTCTCGCGTGCTGGTAGGAGTAGGAGACCTCGTGCCCGAAGAACGCGCGCGAATTGAATGCCATTCGGCCGCCGATCCGGATGCCGTTGCTCAGATTGAACTCCTCGGTCTGAGCGGCATTGCCGACTTGGACGATTTCACTGACCGAGTTGTCCCCGAGAGATCCGTATCCGCCGGAAATGCCGAGCTCGGCCGACTGGGGCTGGGCGGGGGGCGCGAGCAGCATGACAGCAATGCAGGACAGGAAAAAGGTTCTCATCAGGCCTCCCTCGAAGTAGATCCATCATAGCCCTGAATACGCCATCGCCACGTCAGGCTCTCCGTCCGAACCTGCGGTGGCGCAGCCGCAATGGACTCTATCTCCTTTTGACGCGCCAGCCCCGGCAGAAAGTTCCCTCAGGAAGCAGCGCGTCCCGAGGGGAGGATTGGCCCCGCGTTCCAAGCCTGCAGCGAAGGCCATCGGTTTCTCAGCGTCCGCGGTTGCGATGCGCGGTCCGGGCTGGTCAGTCGTACTGGACGAACTCGATCGTATGGCCGTCCGGATCGCTGCAGAAGGCCTGGCTCATGCCCAGACGCTCGTTTCCTCCGAGGGCGAAGCTGATGCCGCATTCCTTCAGACGCGCCTTCACCACTTCAAGGTCGTCGACCTCCATGGCCA
Source organism: Bryobacterales bacterium (assembly GCA_028819255.1). Lineage (GTDB taxonomy): Bacteria > Acidobacteriota > Terriglobia > Bryobacterales > UBA6623 > VXMF01. The sequence goes on from JAPPMB010000015.1 coordinate 112,059, forward strand.
GATGATCGGATCGGCTGATCTGCTCGCGGACCCTCCGGCCTGCGCTCCTGTCCTCAATCAGGTGGATCTGGCGGTCGCCGACAGCGAGCCAGGCGCCGGGGAAGCTGAATGCCGGCCGCTGCTCCTCGGGAAGACCAAGAACCTCGCAGAAGAACCGCTTGGAGGCCGACAGGTCCGCCACTGCGAACGAGACGTGATGCATTCGCTTGAGCCCGATTCGGTCCATACGGCCCTATTGTACGGGAGTCCAAGTCACGGAATGACCTCGGCTGGGGCTGCATCAGGATTGACGGTGCGCGAACCGGTCGCATACGCGGATGAGGTCGGGGTCCGCCGGTGTTCGCCGTGCAACCACTTGACACTGGTCGGTTTTCCCGCTCGCCCTCGCCATGACATCGGCCGCAGCCACCGTCTCTGCCGCATCCCCTCTGGCAGCCGAAGAACACCCCTCTTGGCCTTGACAAGAGGGTAGCTTCCGTGTTGGCTATCAAGCAGATTTCCTAGTAAGAAGGCCTGGGGAGGGCGGTCTTCGGGCAGCTCCAGCCGAACGGTGAGCTGCGTTCCAGGACCTGTGGTGGGATCGTGGTCAACCGTTCGGCCCGCTCGAGCTATGTCGCGCGTTTCCCACTTCCTCGTCAGTGGCCCCTCGCTGTCCCAGACAGACAGCGGTATGGCGTCCACGCGTCGCCGCCAAGGGCCCGTATGCCGTTACTCCGGCCGTTCGACCACGCGCCGTCGCATCTCTTCGAGTCGGTCCCGATAGGTCTGGCGGTAGCCGGCGGGGTCGAGGCCGAAGGGGACGTGCCCTGCTTCGAAGCCGGCGAGGGTCTGATCGGGATCGTCTTCGGCAAGGTGGCGCATGGCCGCGAGCTGGCTCTCGAACACGCGAGTCAGGCGGGGATGCTCGGCCAGTAGCCGCTGCAGGACGTACACGCCGAAGGCGACGTGTCGCGCCTCGTCGCGCTGGATCAGCCGGATGCCGGTCTCGAGGCCAGGGAACCGGCCGCTCCGCTCGAAGATCAAGTGGTAAAGAGGGTAGCTAGCCTCGGCGCCCACGCCCTCGACGTAGAAGTGATAGAGCATGACGGCCTTCAGCACCGCCTCGGGGCTCTCGTCTTCGAGCAGCGCCCGCATGGTCCGGGGCAGTCGGATGGAGAACATGTCTCCTTGGAGCTCAGGGTAGGGGATGTCAACTCCGAACCGGCCCGGCAGCGCCTCGACCAACCAGCGCTCGAAGAACTGCACGTGTCGTGCCTCTTCGTACATTTGCGCGGCGACGAAGACCTCCTCCTCGATCCAGCCGTCCCGGCGGAACCGGAACTGCAGGGGAGCCAACTCGTGCGTCACGCCGCGTTCGCCGACCCGGAAGGCCGAGACCAGCCGAAGAAGCACGCGGCGTTCGTCGTCAGTTAGCGCCAGCCAGTCGGAGCGCTCTTGGGCGAAGTCAATGTCGCCGGGGTTCCAAGCGCGCTTATGTGACGCCGTGAACAGCCGTATGGGAAGCGAGTCGTGTTCGAACGGCATCGGGGTCGTCTTCCATGCGTCAGACTGTAGCGCAGGTCGGCAGCCCGTTAGCTGTCGTGGTGGCCGTATGCGTGGATGGTCCGCCGCTAGGCCCCCGAACGCACGTCTATCCGGCGCTCAAGATGAGGTGACCGTTCCGGATCCGTCCTCTCCTGGCTCAGTCGCTCGTTGAATCTCAGGCACGCGCGGTGCTGGCGCCACCTGAAGAGCGGCAAGCGAGGGGGCCTCCTGATCGACCGGAATCGGAAGGTGTGGGCGGCGGAGCGGAAGGACAGCAAGTTCGTGATGCACGGGAGTGACAACCGTCAGAGTGGGAAAGACATGGCGCTGGGGTACGCGCAGTTGCAGCGGTTGGAATAGACGTGGCGGAGGCTGAGAAGCCACGAACCCCTCGTATGGAACCCACTCATTGGCCCGGAATTGAACGTTCCAGGACGCGGATGCGCCGACTTTTGCCGTCCGTGAATCAAACGTTTCCGTCCTTATCCACTGTGATACCCGAAATAGAGGGACGAGCCACGCTTGCCGGTTCCCCATCACCGCTGAGCCTAGGTTTCCAAGTTCCCGCCAGAACCTCGATCCCGCCATCGTACCCGTTGACTCGAAGGACCTGATATCCGCCTACGAAGTACACGTTGGCATCATCATCCGAGGCTAGGGATTCGATGTCCTTCCAGAGTCGGCAAGTGTTGTGATGATGCTAGGTTCAAGTGCGGATTGTACGTCACCTACCATCAGACGAGCGGGCAGAATCTGCGGCGCTACCTGACCGAGTTCACTGCTCGTCACAACATGCGGAACCTCAACTCTACGAGGCACATGGGGTCGTTGTCAGTGAGCCTGAACGGGCGGTGTCTGCCTTGGAATATGCCGGATTATTCTGTTCGAATCCTAGTAGAATCTTGATTGAACTGAGATGACTATGGAACCATATTACTCCCATACTACGGCGGAAAACTGTCTGAAAATCGTAGCAACAGGCAGGGACTCAACTCTCGATCACGGGTGCAAAATGAGTGAGGTTAAGCACACACAGAGTTAGAATAGTCTGCCCACATTCAGCTACTGGCACCCCTATATGCAGTGTGTCTTCCGTGAATTCCACCTCAATTTCTCCTTAGATTCTCAGCTCAATAGTTCCCAATCAAACGGATTATGATCAGTAGCTTGAGTTGATTGTCTGCCAAGTGTTCCCATCTTGTACCCCACACTACGAATGGAACCGTCGGCACCGCAGCAGCCCGCCTCGGACGATTCAGGCTTGGAGGCACTGACGGCTGACGGCCGCTCAGAGGAACGGCCTCCGGAAAGGGGGCGTCTGCTCGTCGATGGTCGCGTTGCGGCACAGTGGTTGTGCGGGACGAAACGATAACGGCTGTGCCCGAGCGACCCGCCCCGACGATCGGCGAGCGCGTTTCTTCAGCCTCGTTGACCCGCGAGATCCTCGTCGGCGCATTCCAAACACGCGCTGGCTTGGCAGATGCGGGCACTTTGCACGAGAGCACCTGCGAGGATCAGGCTGCCAACGGCCGACGTCACGGCCTCGGGCAGCGGCTCGAGCCAACCGGCCAGTGAGGCTGCCCAAAGCGCAGATCCCCCTGCAAAGGTGAGGATCACGGCCGCGTTCTTGCAGGCCGGGCCCAGGACGAGCATCACCACGCCGAGGAGGACGGTCCCTGCCCAAATGGCTCGCTCGACGCCTTCGGTGAGCGCGAGCGCGGGTGCCACTGCGACCAGGAATGGTGTGAGCGCGCAGTGCAGGGCGCACCAAGCTGCAGCGCACGCCGCCAGTCGCGATCCGGAAGCCAGATACGCGCTCGACGGAACGGTCGCGAGAGAGTTCTTCATGATGAGGCACCGACGGTGGGAGCGTACTGAGAGCAGAGTCCGAACCCCAAACCAATATGGTAATGGATTCTCATGTCGGTTTGACGCTTGCAGGCGATCGAGACCGCCGCCAAGACCCTCCATCACAAGCCGCGCCCGGAGGTCGACGCCCGGCTGCCAGCAACGGCACCCGCTGGCCCCCCCAAATGCCGATCGCTGCGTGACGAAACCGGCTGCGGATTTCTACTGGGAAGCGCCCGAACTATGGTTCGTCTTCTTCCGCCATCCAAACTGGCAGCGGGTCCTCCAGCGAAGCCCACCCGGAAGCGTCGGAGGACATCTCAGCATCGGTCAGCAGACAGCCGTCGAGCGCTGCCTCGATGGCCTCTTGCGGCATCTCGATTCCGATGAAGACGAGCTCCTGACGGCGGTCGCCGTAGTCAGGCTCCCATACCCGGCCGACCCACTCGAGCGTCTCCGGGTCGTCGGCGAACTCTGCTGGGTCCAGCGCGGCGAACCAGTGGCCTCCGGGCTCCAAGGTCAGTGAGTCTCCGGCGATCGAAAGCGCGCCGGCCACCTCATGGCGGGTGGCTAGCCATACGACCCCCTTCGCCCGCAGCACGCCCTCGAAGCAACCTGCAAAGATCGCCGCCAGCCGCGCCGGATGGAAGGGCCGTCGCCGCCGATAGACGAAGCTGCCGATGCCATACTCCTCGGTCTCCGGCGTGTGGCTGCGTTGCAGTTCCTCATGCCAACCCGCCGTTTGCTCGGCGTGTTCGAAATCGAACAGGTCCGTATCGAAAATCAGGTCGAGCGGAATTCGCCCGTAGGTCGTCTGGGCCAACGTCGCCGTTTGGTTGAACTTGCGCAGGATCCCGGTCAACCGTGCGACTTCTCTCCGGCTCATCCTGTCGGTCTTGTTGAGAACGAGGACGTTGGCGAGCTCGACCTGATCGACGAGGAGCTCGGCGATGGAGCGGTCATCGTCGTCGTCGAGCTCCAGCCCGCGATCGAGGAGGTCTTCACCAGAGCCGAAGTCGCGAAGAAAACAAGGGCCGTCGACGACGGTGACCATCGTGTCCAACCGGGCCAGCTCGCCCAGATGGACGCCAAGCTCGTCCGACAAGGCGAAGGTGGCCGCGACGGGAAGCGGCTCGGAGATACCGGTAGATTCGATCAGCAGGTAGTCGAAGCGACGTTCCCGCGCCAGTCGTGCGACCTCGTCGAGCAGGTCTTCACGCAACGTGCAGCAGATGCAGCCGTTGGACATCTCGATCAACCGCTCGTCGACGCGGCTGAGCTCGGCGCCGCCGTTGCGAACGAGCTGGGCATCGACGTTGACCTCGCTCATGTCGTTGACGATGACCGCGACGCGGCGGCCTTCGCGGTTGTGCAGCGCGTGGTTGAGCAACGTCGTCTTGCCGGCGCCGAGGAAGCCGGAGAGCACGGTTACGGGAAGGCGTGGGTCGTTCAATTTGATTCCTCCACGGGCTCAGGATGCGGTTGGCCGTCAATCGCGTCGGCGAGCGCGCGCCAGGCTTGGGGAACCGCCTGGGGCGGCGGTTGCTCGGAAGGCCGCTTCCATTGGCGCAGGACGGCGCGACGATACTCGAGACCGCACTGCGCGAGCGCCCACTCCTCGTAATCAGCGATGCGCCGAATGGCGGCGACGGTCAAGTCAACCGGTACGCGGGGCGACGGAGGCGTCTGTGCGGTCGGGATTGTGTCGGGTTTCCAAATCGGCTCTTGGACTGTCTCCGACGGCACCCAAACGGGTTGAAACTGGTAGCGGTTGAGGTAGACGCCGCCCTTCCGCGGCGTTCCATACAGGAGTCCGAAACCCCAAAGCATCAGGCTGTCGCCGTTGGGCAGCGCAAGCGTGTAGCAGCTCGACCCCGCTTCTCCTTCGGGCGGCCGCCGCCTGAAAAAGCCCGCTTCGAGCAGGAGATTGCCTTCCGGACGCTCGATGTCCCGGCCCCAGTTCCAGCACTGCCGGTTCAGCAGTTCCTGCCCCTTGCGTCGGCTGGCGCCGGAGATCGGGCTCACAGCCATGCTCCGCTCCAAGCCAGTAAAGCGCTGAACCCGGCGGCCGCCACAGCCTGCCGACCCATCAGCCGCAGTGCGAACGCGCGGCCCTGCTCGCGCGCAATCGTCAAGCAGGTGACCAGGCATGGCAGCAGCACGCCGGCCAGGTAGACGGCCGTCAACAATTGGATGGCACTCAGGCCTGCGGCGACTCCCGGCTCCGTGAGCAGCAGGATGCCGTCCTTGCGCACGCTTGCCAAGACCACTGCCAGGGCCGCCTCCGAGGGCAATCGAAAGATGGCCATCGCCGGCTCGACGACGGCCGACGCAGCTTGCAGCGCGCCCAGCCAATGCAGCAAAGAAGCCGCAGCCGTCATTAGAAAGAAGACCGGGAAGGCCCTCCGAAAGAAATCCCGAACGACGCCCTGCGCCTCAAGCCAGATGGTCCTCGGGCGCGGCCAAGTCAAGAAGATCCGGCCCTCCGTCAACAGCACATTGAAGGGAGAACGGGCCGCTCGCGGCGCGATGAGCCGGGCGTAGATGAGCGTCGTGGCACCAAGATAAAGCAGGTAGGGTACGACCAAATCGGGTCGTCCCGCCGCGGCGAAGACCGCCACCGTGGCCCCCAACTGATACGAACAGGCTGAACCGAAAGCGATGGCTGAGACGCAGACGCCGCGTGAGCAAGCGGACGACGAACGTGCGCTGATGACGGCCGGCACGTTGCAGCCGAAACCCATCACGACCCGCGCCAACTCCCGGCCCGTCATGCCGAACGGCTGCAGCCACGGATTCATGGCGTTGGTCAGGCGATCGAGCAGGCCGCTCGTCTTGTACGCACCCATCAGCAGCGCATGGAGCACGACAACCGGAGTTGCCCACACCAGCAGCAACGGCCCCATCGTGACGAAGCCGTAGTCGCCGGCAAGGATCGTCGCAAGCGGCTGCGGCCAGCTTGCCAGCAAACCCGCCAGCGGCCCCGTTTGGGCGCCGACCCAGGGTTCGATTCGATCCGCGAGACGGGTGGCGATGTCCACCGCGACCCAGGCGGGCGTCACCAAGAGGAGCAGCGCCCAGAAAGGCCCAAGGGCGGAGCGCTCGAGGAAAAGAGGACGCGGACGGACGATCAGATCGCCGAACCTCAAACCGGCTTCGGCGGGGACCGGGCCGGGCGCCTCCAGTGCCTGCATCAGCCTTCGACGATCGTTGGCGTCCAGCCGTCGAGCGTCCACCGCGACCGCCGGCAAACCCGTCCGGAGCGCCAGCTCTCCCAGCCGCGACTCCACCTCCAGCCGGGCGAGTCGGTCCCGAACGGTCACGACCAGTGCGCCGAGCCGGCCCGCTGCGAGCGGCAGCAGGTCGGCCAAGTCCGCGTCCAGCGTGGTTGCCTGGGCAACCAGCAGGACGGTGTCGTCGCCGCGCAGCCGCTCCAAGGCTAGTCGGGTGGTCTCAACGTCGGAGCTTCGTTGCAGCCCGGGCGTGTCGATCAGCTCCCAGTCGTCCACTCGGTAGAAGTCGCAGCCGACGGTGGCGCCTCGGAAGTTCGAGGCAGCGATGGGCGCACCCGCCAGCGATGCGGTCAGTTGCGTCTTGCCGACGTTTTCCTTGCCGAACAGAACCACAGTTCGAACTGGCGTCGCGAGCACTTCACGGCCCCGTCAACAAGCGCAATCATCTTGGCAGCACGATAGATCGTCGAGATACATTCCGTGGCGGCGGTACTCCTCCAGCGGCTTCGTGCTCACCCGCAGGCTGCGGGCGATCTGGTTGGCCACCACGGCAAAGCGTTGGCGGAACTTGTAGATGAAACAGAAGATGACATCGCCTTGGCGCACCTGCGGCCCGACCAGGAAGAGCCCTTTCGTCACGGTGGACTCGTCGTTTTCCGTCAGCAGCGGAAAACTGTCATCTCGCCAATCGAACAACGAGCGGACGAGGCTTGCCGAACCGACGAATCCGGAGGCCAGGATCGGCTTCTCGGCGCAGTCGACGACCTCGCCGTGCTCGAGTGCCAGCTGATAGCCGTCGTCGTTGCGGCGTACGCCGATGACCGTGCAGCCCCCGCGCAGCGTCACCCGACCCGAGTCAATAGCCGAATTCAGACGTGCGTTCGTAAAGGGCGACAAGAGTTGGCTGGGGTCCGAGCCTCTTCGTTTCCACGGCTCCTCGCCGTCGAAGACGACGGCTCGTCGACCCGCGGCGGCCAGCGCGATGGCGGCGTCGACGCCGCTCTCGGAGCCGCCGATGATGCATCGCTCGTCGCCGCTGAGATCGTCCCATGAGGTCACCATGGAGTTGTGCACGCACAGCTCGGCGCCGTGGAAGCCGTTGGTCAACGGGTACTGCATTTCGCCGCCCGCCCAGACCACGAACCGCGCGCGGATGTCGCCGCGACTCGTCTCCACCCGAAACCGCCTATACCTACGTTTTGTCGCGACCGAGAGAACGTCGACACCGGTCTCTACCGGCAAGTCGAAGTGTTCCGCGACCGCTCGCAGATAGCCGGCGTACTCCTCCCCCGTCGGGTGCTCGACGCCGATCGAGTAGGCCGGCGAGGTGTGCAGACAGACGGCGTTGAGGTCGAGGGCGCCGAACTGGGTGCTGTTGAACGAAGGCGTGATGAAGCGCATTTGCCGGGGCCAACGCTGGAATGAGGCGCCGACGGCGAGGCGTTCGAGGATCACAAAGTTCTCGATTCCGAGGTCGCGTAGCGTCACACCAAAGCCGAGGCCGGCGGCGCCGGCGCCGACGACGGCAATGTCGAATGAGCGGGCTCCTTTCCTCATCGGCTCACCCGAACCGTTTCGCGTCCGTCGAGGCGTAGCTCGCCATCGCGCGGTCGAGCCCGACACTTGCCTCGAGCGTCTCGACCACCCCCGGCAGTCGGAACGCGGGTTTCGCCTCCGCGGCGTCGATCGACCGACACGACACTAGAAGAAGCGCACGATGTAGCTGAAGCGAACACCGCGCCCGATCTCCGGAGCGAGATCCTTGATGAATGACGAGTGGTTGCGATAGAGCTGGTCGCCGATGTTGAACACGTTGGCCGAGAACTGATGAATCGCGCCGCGCGTCGGGATCGTGTACGACGCCCGCAGGTCGAGGACCGCGTATCCGGCCGTCGGCGTTTCCAGGTCGAATGTCTGGCTCTGCCGGTCCGCCAGCACGAGCTCGGGCCGAATGCTGAAGCCTTTGCGCCGGTACTCGATCCCGACGCGGCCCCGCAGGGGGGGGATTCGCGGCAGCGGGGTGCGCGTGACCGTCGCTCGCGCGTCGACGAGATCCATCCCGAGATTGAGCCGCAAGTCCTGGATCAGGCCGACGCCGAGCCGGGCTTCTGCTCCGGTGAAGCGGCTGTCGCGCTGCACGAAGTGGACCACGGGCAGCCCGCCCTCCTCCTCGCCCGTTGCGAACGGGAAGACGAAGTTGCGGAAATCGTAGTAGAAGAGGTTGAACTCGCCGTCGACTCTTCCAGCCTGCTGCCTCAGGGACAGGTCGAGGCCGTTGCCGCGCTCGGCATCGAGGCCGGGATCGCCCACCTCGAAGATCAACGTGCCGACGTGCGGCCCGAGGTTGTAGAGCTCCTCGAGCGCCGGGGCGCGGTAGGAGTGGGAATAGTTGGCGACGAAAGCGCCGCCGCGCCACAGGTCCGCCTGCAAGCCCACAGCGGCCGAGGCGCCCGTGAAGCGGCGAGGAATCGCGTCCGGGACTGCTTCCTCGTGATGGCCCTCCTCTTCCTCTTCGTGATGGTGTTCTTCGCCTTCTTCCTCGTGATGGTGCTCTTCGCCTTCTTCTTCGTGAGGGGCATGGCCGTGGGCGCGCTCGGCGAACGCCGGATTGTAACGGGAAGTCTCCAGGCGGCCGCCGAACTGAAGCTTGACCCGCTCGAAATCGAACTCTTCGAGCGCGAACAGGGCGAACGACTGCTGATCGATGGGCGGCGCGAGCGCTTCTTCGCCCGCCGCCGAGTAGTCGCGCTCCATGCCCCAAAACCCGAAGCGGCCCGTCAACGGTCCACGTTGGTTCTGTTCAAAGACGCCTCGATAGACGACCTGATCGTTGTCGAAGCGCGTGCCGATGCGGCGTTGGTCGCCCTCGAATTCGATCTCCTCGTGTTGATACGTCGTGTAGGCCAGCTTCATCACGAAGCTCTCGAGCGCGGGTCCTAGACCTCGCAGCCCCCAGTTGACCTGATAGGCCAGTTGGCGCATGGCGAGATCGATGCGAAGCTCCTCCTCGTGCTCCTCCTCTTCGTGCTCCTCCTCTTCGTGCTCGTGCTCCGCGTGCTCGTCCTCTGCTTCCTCCCCCTCGTGATGATGCTCGTCTTCTTCGTGATGATCATGGCTGTGGAACTCGCCAGCGAAGGGATTCCCGTACTTGGCGTCGTTGGCGCGGACGCCGACACTAACGAAGCCTCGCTCGCCGAACCAGCCAAAGCCGCCATAGCCGTTCTCAGAGCGAGTCCGGGAATTCTCGATTACTCCGGTGGGCGTGGAGTAGTCTCCGGTGCGAAGGCCATTGCCCCCGCCCCAGACCCGCCAGGGGCCGCGGGCGTAATCAAAGCCAGCCGCCCCTCCTGCCAAGGCGTTGCCCGTGCCAGCGGAGCCCTGGATGTAGCCCTGCAGGCCGTCCGGATGCGAGACGAAGCCAGCGTGGCCGCTAACGGCGTTCACGACCCCTCCCATGGCGTTGCTGCCGTAGAGCAAGGTCGCGGGGCCCTTCACCACTTCGATCCTGTCAAACGACAGCGGATTGAACGTCTCGGCGTGGTCGCCGGAGTTGGACGAGATGGAACCCGTCCGCAGCCCGTCGGCCATGATCAGAACCCGGTCGCCGTCAAAGCCGCGAATGATCGGGCGTGACGAGCCCGGCCCGAACCCCCGTTGGGCGATGCCCGTGCCCGGCTGATTGCCGAGCACTTCGCCCAGGCCGGCGGCGATGTTCTCCGCGCGAGCCAGCTCGAGCGGGGTCAGCGAGTGCGTGGATTGGAAGGCCTCGAAGGCGGACTCGGTCCGCCCTGCCGCACTTACAGTGATTTGCGATTTCACCGTCGGAAACGACAGCAGCAATTGCACCTGAGCCGTCCCTTCGCTAGCGACCTCGATCGTTTCAGAGGCACCCTGCAAGGCGCTTTCGATGTGAGCGTGAAGATGGTAGCGGCCCGGCCGCAACCCCTTGAACTGAAACTCCCCTTGCCCATCGGCGGTCGTCGAATCCCCCGTTTCGAGGAGGATGACGGTCGCCCCGGCGACGGGCTCACCCGTCTGTTCGAGCAACACTTGCCCGTCGATGGCGGCGGTTTCCTGGCCGTGGACTGCGGATACCGCGAGCAGCGCTGCCGCGACAGCGCAAAGCATTCGTTTCATTGGAAGTCTCCCCTCATCACCCGTTCAAAAACCTACCGTCCGGCTCGCGCAATCACGGAGCCGGTACAAGCAACTGGACGAGGTTCAGCGGGGAGGGGCGCGGCCGCGGTTGTGCTTCGAGAGCAGCCGGCCGGTCGGGCCTTGGTTCGGCGCTGCGGCGGAGCGCGGAGCAGCCGGCGGCGATCGGAGTCGGGCGGAGTCCGAGACCTGCGGCGCGATGTCCGCGAGGTGGCAGAGCTCGCACTTGCCTTCCTGGCAATCCGGCGGCTCCAAGCTGCAATGGATCTGGGTGTAAGCGATCTGCCACAGCCCCAGAGCCAGCAGCAGAAGGAGCAACCGACGCATCATGCGGCAGGCTCCCCGGTCTCTCTAAGCGCCCACTGGCGGCGGAGACGAAGATTGACGAGGTCCGCCGTGGCGAATAGACACAGGCAATGCTCGCAGCGGTGCTGTCGGCGGTAGCTGGGTCCAAGGCTCACAGCAGCCATCCTGGTCGCGGCGGTCAGGGGCGACACTTCCGTCGACTCGCCAAGAACCTTGCCGAATAGCAAGGCCGCCGCCGCACACTAGCCCGATGATACCCTCTGGGATTCACTTGGCTGCGCAGCTTTCCTGCCAGCGGGCGGAATTATCCGGCGAGCGGCCAATATGCGGAGTGCGCGGGCAAGGCGATCCAGGAACGCGGGCCCAGGGCCGGCTCCAGGCCGCTGGCACCTGCCTGCAAGTGTGTTGCGAGGTCTGCCGCCTGTCCGCAATTGGGCCAAGCAATCTCCGGCTGCTTGGAGCCGGGCACCCGGCACAGCCTAGGGCAGCAGAGAGGGGGACGGAACGGTGATGAACCGTCCGTCCCTCCGCTCCTCCGCCATCTTCCTGCCGATCGGCAGTCGAGCGGAGTTGCTTAGGGAACCTCTTGAATCTGCCGATCAGCGGTCCAAGCAACCGGCACCACCTCAGATTCGGGGCAAATCCCGGAGGGAAGCACTCGCCGTGTATGCGCCAAGGCCGTTTCGCGCCTCCGCGAAACACACGCGGCCCCGCCAAGGCCCCGTCCGGCATGCGGTTGGCGATCCGGGCGGGATAGCCGGCGCAGGCAGGCCGCAGCACCTGCTTCCCATTTCCAACTGCGCATCCAGCTTCCGCCGTGCGGTGACGGCACGCAGAACGGCCCCTCGACGATCCTCGCCCAGGTGCGGCGCCTCTTACTCTTGAACCCGGAATCGTTGAAACTGCCCTTCGGCGTCGCTATGATCAAAGGACGCCTGCAGTAGCCGGACACCCGGAAGCGCGCGAGGAGATTTTCATGGGCCCCCTTGGCATGGGTGAAGTGGTTGTCCTGGTCATACTGGCCTTGCTGATCTTCGGACCCAAGAAACTGCCCGAGCTCGGCAAGACGTTCGGCAAGGGCATGGCCGAGTTCAAGCGCGCATCCAACGAGCTCAAGTCGACCTTCCAGCGCGAGATGGACAACATCGAGCACGAAACGAGGGACGTCAAGTCTCTGGCAAGGGACGTGACCAGCGACATCAACACCAGCTACTACGACGACAACGACGACGATTACTACAGCGACTACGACTACGGCGCCGGCTCGACCACGTCGACCTCTTCTGCTTCCTCGAGTTCGGCGGACGCCTCCGCCGCGGCGGCAAAGGCGGGTTCTGAGCCCGTCCCCGAGCCGCTCGCCGGCGATGGCGAGGAAGTGAGTCCCGACACGGCGGCCTCCGCCGGCCAGTCCGACGCCGAGCCCGTTTCCGGCGTGCCGGAGGCCGAAGCGGTTGCGACCACCAACTCAACCTGAAGACCGTCGCTCGGCATCGCCTGAGTTTGCGCGAGCTCCCGGCAGGAACCATACCGACCAATGAGTTCGGAAGACAAAGATCCGAAGGACGGCACAACCGGGACGCCCGGGGAAGGCTCACCGGACTCCTCGTTCTACGACGACCCGTATCACGACGAGTCTGATCACCTGTACGACGATCCCTACGCGAATCCGCCGGAGGGCGGTTCCGCCGGCGGCTCCGCGTCCTCCGCCGAAGGCGGTGCAGGCGGAAGTGCGGCTGCGGGATCCAAGCCTCCTCCCTCGCCGCCGCCGCCTCCCGATCCTGGCGCGGACGACGCGGACGACGAGGACGACATGGCGCGCATGTCGTTTCTCGAGCACCTTGAAGAGCTGCGCACGAGAATCCTCCGGGCCCTCGGCGGATTGCTCGTCGTCTACGTCCTATGCCTGGCGTTCGCCACGGATCTCCTCTCGTTCGTGCTGGCGCCGTTCTACGCCGCAGTCGAGGGCTTCACGACCAAGTCGGGCGATCCGATCAAGATCATCAACATCCGCCCGCTCGAGCAGTTCCAGGTCATCTACATCAAGGTGCCGCTGATCACGGCGGTGTTCCTCGGCGCGCCCTGGCTGATGTACCAGGCGTGGCAGTTCATCGCGCCCGGCCTCTACAGGAAGGAAAAGCGATGGGCGGTGCCGTTCATCTTCATTACGGCGACACTCTTCATCCTCGGCGGGATGTTCTGCTACTTCGTGGCTCTCCGCGTCACGCTGCAGTTCCTCCTGACGCTCTCTCTCGATCAGGTGGAGCCCTACATCTCAGTCAGCGAGTACCTCAACCTGTTCATCATCCTTGAGATCGGGCTGGGACTCGTATTCCAGCTGCCGGTCCTGATCTTCTTCTTCACGCTACTGCGGCTTACGTCTCCGAGATTCCTCCTCCGCAACGTGCGGTACGCCGTCCTGATCATGTTCGTGGCCGCGGCAATCATCACACCGACCGGCGATCCGCTGACGATGACCCTTTTCGCCGGGCCGATGATCCTGCTCTATTTCATCGGCATCGGCGCGAGCTGGCTGCTGGTCCTGCGGAGGGAGGGGCGTAGGCTTCCCTGGTTCCGGATCCTCCTGACGTTAGGGGTGTTCTTCGCGGTGGTTGCCGGCATCGTCGTCTACCTGCACCTCTACCACGGCTACGAATTCAGTGCCCAGTTTCCCTGGTTCGGGCGATAGCCGCCCCCCGGCGGGACCGCTGCAGGTCCGGTCGGGCGGCTAGACCGCCGCGACCGCGTCGCCCTTCGGAGCGTAGCTTGACGCGACGTACGCGTTCAGGATGTCGATGAATTCGGCGACGATTCCCTCTCCGCGTAGGGTTCGGAGAAGTCGGCCGTCCACGTAGACCGGAGCCACCGGCTCCTCGAACGTGCCGGGCAGGGAAATGCCGATCTGGGCGTGCTTGGACTCTCCCGGGCCGTTCACCACGCAGCCCATGACGGCCACGTTCATCGTCTCCACGCCTTCATAACGGGTCTTCCATTCGGGCATCCGGTCCCGGAGATACGCTTGAATCTCTTCCGCCATCTCCTGAAAGAACGTGCTCGTGGTGCGCCCGCATCCCGGGCAGGCTGTCACCTGGGGGGTGAAGTGCCGGATCTCGAGGGACTGGAGAATCTGCTTGGCGATCTCCACTTCCTCACAGCGGTCCCCGTCGGGGCTCGGCGTGAGCGACACCCGGATCGTGTCCCCGATTCCGTCCTGCAGGAGCACGGAAATGCCGGCGGTGGAGGCGACGATCCCCTTGGCGCCCATGCCCGCCTCGGTCAGGCCGAGGTGCATCGGATAGTCGCAGCGGCTCGCGAGGTTCCTGTACACGGCGATCAGGTCCTGGACGTTGGACACCTTCGCGCTGAGGACGATCCTGTCGTGTCCCAGGCCGTAGCTCTCCGCTGCCTCGGCCGAGCGGAGGGCGCTCAGCACGATCGTCTCGTAGATGACCTCGGAGGCGCTCCACGGCTCCGTGCGCCGGGCGTTCGCATCCATCTGGTCGGTCAGCAGCCGCTGGTCCAAGGATCCCCAGTTCACGCCGATACGCACCGGCTTTCCGTGATCGATCGCCGCCTCCACCATGGTGCGGAAGTTCTCATCGTGCTTCTTGCCGATGTCGACGTTGCCGGGATTGATTCGGTACTTGGCCAGCGCCCGTGCGCAGTCCGGGTACTTCCGAAGCAGGATGTGGCCGTTGTAGTGGAAGTCGCCGACGATTGGAACCTCACATCCGAAGTTCCGCAGCGTTTGCACGATCAGGGGTACGGCCTCGGCGGCTTTGTCGTGATTGACCGTGACCCGGACGAGCTCGGATCCCGCCTGGGCCAGGGCAAGCACCTGGTTCACCGTCGCGGCCGAGTCGGCCGTGTCGGTGTTCGTCATGGACTGCACCACGATGGGGTTCGGGCCGCCGATCGGGACGTTGCCCACCAGGCAGGTCGCGGTGCGTTTTCGGGAGATCGCCATCAGGATCGCTGAACCGCCAAGCGCAATTCGAGTCTATCAAGCCGATTCCGCTCCCTCAGCGGACCAGCGCGAGAGAGAGGGCCGGCACATAGGTGATCAGGAGGACGCCGCCGAGCAGAATGAGCAGGAACGGAAGGACCGATCGATAGACGCGGGTCAAGGGCTGCCCGAACCGGTACGACGAGAGGAAGAGATTCAGGCCGACCGGGGGCGTCAGGTACCCAAGCTCGAGATTCGCCAGGAATATGATGCCGAGATGCACCGGGTCGACGCCGTAGGCCTCGCCCATCGGAGCAATGAGAGGGACCACGACAAGAATCGCCGAGAAGATGTCCATCATGCACCCCACGACCAAGAGGAGCGCATTGAGTGCAAGCAGAAAGACGTACTTGGATTCGATGTGCGTCTGAACCCATTCGAGGGCCCGGTCCGGGATCTGCGCGTCGATCAGGTAATTCGTGAAGCCCAGCGCCACGCCGAGAATCAGCAGCACGCCTCCGACCAGGGTCGCGCACTCGACGGCGGCGGAAGGCAGTCCGCGCGTGACGGGCAAGTCGCGGTACACGAGGCACTCGACGACGGCGGCATACAGGACCGTCAGGGCGGCAGCTTCCACGAGGGTTACGACGCCGCCGAAGATGCCGCCGATCACGACGAAGGGGAGCAGGAGCTCCCACTTGGCCTCGCTTGCCGCCCTCAGAGCCTCGGCTCCGTCAAACTTTGGGCGGACCTGGCCGGCCCCGGATCCGTGCCGCACGCCCCAAAGGGCCACCAGCCCCACGAGAAGGACACCCGGAAGAAGGCCGCCCAAGAACAGTTCGTTGATCGGTGTGCGGGAGTACACGCCGTACAGGATCACCGCGAGGCTCGGCGGGAACAGAAGTCCGATCGACCCCGAAGCCGTGACCAGGCCGAGTGAGAACCTCTGCGAGTAGCGCGACTTGACCAGCACTGGAAGGAGCAGGCCTCCCAAGGACAGGATCGTGACGCCCGAGGCTCCGGTGAAGGATGTGAAGAAGGCGAAGGCCAGCGCCGTGGTCACGGCGAGTCCGCCGGGCATCCAGCCCACAAGCGCCGCAAACACCCGGACAAGGCGCTGGCTGGCACCCCCCTCCGCGAGAATGTAGCCTCCCAGCGTGAACAGCGGGATCGCGGGCAGCAGAGGCTGCCCGGACAGCTGATACGCCGCCAGCGGCACGGCCGTCACGGGGGTGTACTCGAACCAGAACAGAAGTGCCGCTAACCCGCCAATCCATGCGAAGATCGGCAGCCCGAGGATCGCCCCCGACAGGAGCACAAGGACACCCCACTGCAGCACTGGGAGGTCGCCGAGCCCTTCCCAAAGATAGAGAGCCGCCGGCACTCCGGCGCCGGCCAGTGCGATGGCCCGTCCCAGGAACGAGTCCGAACTCCTCCAAACCATTCGCAGGCCGATCGCGGCGAACCCGGGAGACATCGCGAACACGAACAGCCAGACCGGCAGGCCGAATGCCACGATGTCGCCGGCCTCGCGCTCAACGCTCGCAAAGGTCCAGGACCCGTAGGCCAGACACGCGCAAACCGCGGCGCCGACCGCGGACGTGTAGGTTTGCGCAGGCGCCTTGAGCCACTCCGGCAGAAAGGTCGCGGTGGACAGCGCCAGCAGGCGCCCGTTGCGAGCCGCAAGAGCCCCGCCGGCGACCGCGATGAGCAGCGTGAGATGCTGCACCATCGGCAGCGACCCGGGAATCAGATTCCCGATTCCGACCAGCCGCCCGGCCCCCTCCGCCAACGGCAGGAGGGCAACGAGGGCCAGAAGCGACGCGGCGACGGCGTCCTCCAGCCTGTGCCGGGCTGTTGGGCTCGCGACCCCGGCAGACTCGGGCGGCGTCGCGGCTGGAATTCGCATCGCTCGGCCTCTCCCGCAGTCTCCGGGCCCGATTCCGGCCGGGCCCATCCCAGAGTACCGGATGGTGAACGGACTGCTGCCGGGCCGTGAAGCGCGATGCAGCGGCGACCGCTTCCCGGCGGATTCCGGCCGGACGGTCCGCAAGCGCATAGGCTATGGAGGTGAGCGGCCACTCCTGGAATTCTGTACGCGCCCTGTTTCCCGCCCTGCGGAATTGGGCTCATCTCAACAGCGCCGCGTTCGGGCCCGTGCCGTCGACCGCCACGCGCGCGATGACGGACCACTTCGCAGCCCGCGAAGTGAGTGCGGCGCTTGACTTTCCGCGATGGTTCGATCGACTCGACCGCGTTCGCGGCAAGATCGGCCGCCTAATTGGCGCTGACGCCGAGGACATAGCGTTCTGTCCGAGCGCGGGCGCGGGCCTTTCGTGGCTGCTGCGTGGGATCGACTGGCGCGAGGGGGACGAGGTGCTTGCACTGGACCACGAGTTCCCCAACAACCAGTACGCTCCGCAGCTGCTGGACGCCAAGGGCGTCCGATTCCGCCCCTTGTCCGCACCAAGTGCCCGGTTTGACCCCGAACTTGTGCTCGAAGCCATCGGACCGCGCACCCGGCTGGTCATTGTGAGCGCGGTCAACTACTCCAACGGGCTGAGGGCTCCGCTCGAGGAGCTGTCGGCGGAGCTCCCGAGCATGGGGGTGCTTCTCTGCGTCGATGCAACGCAGAGCGTCGGCGCGCTCGTGACCGATCTCCGGGCGGTCCCTGTCGACTACCTCGTCGTCCACGGGTACAAGTGGCTCATGGCGCCTCCCGGAGCCGGATTCGCCTACATACCGGCGGGGACCAGAGCGTGGCTGCCCCCAAGCATCGTCAGCTGGCGCAGCCACAAGACCTGGCGCGACTACTCGAGCCTGCACCATGGACGACCCGAACTTCCCGGCGAGGCGGCACGATACGAGGGAGGCGTGCAGCCCTTCGCCCTGCTGTTCGCTCTCGAGGCATCCATCGACCTGATTCTGGAGTTGGGGCCGGAGGCGATCGAGCGTCGCGTGCTCGGCCTGGCGGGCGAATGCCGCGCGATCCTTCAGGCCCGCGGCGGTGTGATCGCAGCCGATCCTGGGAAGGCCTGCGATTCGCAAATCGTAACTGCTAGGTTTGCCGGGAGAGACCCGGCTCGGGTCAAGGCGGAGCTGGAGGCCGGACGCGTGGCCGTTTCCGTCCGCAAGGGCAGCCTGCGTGTCTCGCCGCACTTCTTCAACGACAGCGACGACCTGCGGCGGCTCGCCGAAGCGCTGGAAGCCGGATTCCGCTCGTGACCTAGCGCGGATCCAGGTCACTGACGCGATTCATGTTGGAGAAGGGAATCGCATCGTCAACTGGCAACGGTCTCCACCGAATGTTCGCCAAGGCGGCAAGGATCTTCCGTTCGCCTCGCAGCAGCGAATCGGCAAGAGATCCACGGGTCCGCCTCGCATAGACCGCGCACAGTGGCTGCAGCCGACCGTCCGGGGTCCTTGGCAGTACCGCCCCGGCTCCCGTTCGGGCAGCCTCGGCGAGAAGTGGCGCGAGCGGGGCTGCCGCAATGAGCGGCATGTCACAGGCCGCAATCAGGCAGAGCGGAGAGGCGGCGTGCTGAAGCGCGGAGACGATGCCGCCGAGCGGGCCGGCTCCCGGGAAGGCATCCGGGATCACGGGCAACCCGAGTCCGCGATACGACTGAGGCTCGCCGACCAGCGTGACGGCGGACACGTGAGCGCGCAGCGCATCGGCGACATGCAGCGCCATCGGGCGTCCATCGACCTCGTGGAGCGCCTTGTCCGACCCGAACCGCGAGCTTCTGCCGCCGACAAGGACGAACCCCTCGACGCACGGTGACAACTCTGCCCCTGGGAGTTCCACGCGGGCATCATAGTGGACTTCCACCTCCCGCGCCCGGGCAGCAGGCAATTCGCTTCCGAAGCGTGACGCCAACGGTCTCCTTTGTGGGGCGCATTGCGGAGGCGCTTCATTCTTGAGGCGGCAAGGCAGACCCTATGTTCTTCGGCGCCAACCCCGTCGATCCGCCCAGAAATTCGGGCGAAATCGGGTTGCGCCCTAGACTCCGAACTGAGAGACTGTACGCACGAAAGGAGGCATTGCAAATGCCGGAGATTCAAGAGCATTCCAAGTCCATCTGCTGGACCGCAGGGGTAGTGGCTGCGGTTTGCCTTCTCGGCGTGGCCTGCACGGGCGGCGACCCGGGCCCGAGGCAGGGCACGCCCGCATGGTTCTTCGAGGCGGCGAAGGACAATTTCGCGATCCTGGACTACACGAAGACCGTCGAGCAGCTCAAGGAAGCAGCAAGGGCGGAGGGAGACCTCGGCATGGAAGCCGGCGTGTGGCGCTTCGTGCTCACCGGCGGCCTGGCGCTCGGATACGACGAGCTTGCCGACGCGTTCGTGAAGGGTGCGGCAGTGAACGACGAAATGATCGATGCGTTCCAGCCATCGATCAACGACTACCGTCGCCGCACCCGCGTCAACGCCATCCAGTTCGCCGAGGGGATCGGGCCGATCGAGAAGCTCCTCGAAGAACAGGAAACGGTCACCCTGAACGTGCCGCTTCCCTCGGGAAACAACAGCGCATCGCCCCTGCTCGGCAGTGTCGAGGCGGGCAACACGGTAGATGCCCAACTCACGGCGATGGTGGACCAGACGCTGACCCGGGGCGTCTTTTCTGCGCTGTCAACCCTGACAGGAGGCAAGGAGTTCTCGGAGCTGACGCAGGAATCGGAGGCCGGCTCCATCCAGGCATCCGCCACCGATCTGAGTTTCGGCGTGGCTCGGCTCATGTTGGACGTGTCCATCATGTTCGACAAGGAGGGCCTGAACGACCCCAAGATTCGGGCTCATATTCTCAACTTGGCCCAGGAATGGGCGGCGCCTCATCTCGAGAACGAGGAATTGGCCGAGAGGGTCGAGGAGTTTGAGTTCGACATCGAGAACGAGCGTCGCGACGTCGAGGGCAAGCGTCGCATCAAGAAGGACGACTAGCGATCGCGGACAGCCAGCTTCAGGTCGTGGCGGGCCATGCCTCGCGCCCTCCCGAGGGTGGAACTGCGCCTCGCAGCGGACCGCTGGCACAATGGGCATGATGCCGTGCTGGAACCGTCTTGGGGCGATCGGCCTGATCCTGCTTCCGTGGCTGGCTTCGGCGAGCGAACCTCCCAACATTGTCGTCATTCTCGCGGATGACCTCGGGTTCGGCGACGTCGCCGTCCTGAACCCGGAATCGCGGATCCCGACGCCCCACCTGGATGCTCTGGCGGAGCAGGGCATGACCTTCCTCGACGGCCACACCCCGTCGGGGGTTTGCACGCCGACTCGCTATGGCCTGCTTACGGGCCGGTACGCATGGCGGACGAAACTCAAGAGAGGAGTCCTGAACGGCTACGGCGAACCGCTGCTCGCGCCCGGTCGGGCGACCATTGGCACGCTGCTCAAGGAGCACGGCTACCGCACTGCGATTGTCGGCAAGTGGCACTTGGGCTTGGGATTCGCGAAGTCCGGGTCGGGAGACTTCGACTTCGAAGGACCCGTGTCGGACGGACCGCACACCCGAGGGTTCGACGAGTCCTTCATCATTCCCGCCTCGCTCGATTTTCCGCCATACGTCTACATCCGCAACGGCGAGATCACGGGCTTGCCGCTCGGGCGCCAGCCCGCGCTCAAGTTTCCGCGCTTCATGCGGGCTGGGGAACTGGCTTCCGATCTCGATCCAGGCGACGTTCTTGACGAACTGGTGCGCCAATCGGCAGCCTTCGTTCGCAGGCAGGCGGACGACGGCACTCCGTTCCTTCTCTATCTGCCGCTGACCGCACCGCACAAGCCGGTGTGGCCTGCCGGAAGATTCCAGGGGAAGACCGACCTCGGCCCTTACGGGGACTTCATTGTTCAGGTGGACTCGACTGTCGGCGACGTGATGCAGGCGATCGACGAGGCGGGCGTCGCCGAGAACACCCTCGTGATCTTCACCTCGGACAACGGTTCGTTTATGTATCGGCGGAGCGGTCTGACGGAACGCGACCACACCGACGATCCCGCGATCCAGGCCTACCGGTCTACGAGCCACACCTCGAACTACGTGTACCGCGGAACCAAGGCCGACATCTGGGAGGCCGGTCACCGGGTGCCGTTCTTTGCTCGCTGGCCGGCGGAAATCAGCGCCGGCAGCTTAACGAGCGAGACCGTTTGCCTGACGGACGTGTTCGCGACGCTAGCCGACATCGTCGGTCAGGACCTTCCTGAGGACGCGGGCGAAGACAGCTTCAGCATGCTGCCCATCATGCGTGGCGGAACCTGGGAGCGGCCCCGCGCCCCCGTCATCCACCACTCGTCCAACGGAACCTACGCAATTCGGGACGGCAAGTGGAAGCTGGTTGCCGGCAGCGGGTCCGGAGGGAGGGAAAAGCCGACCGGGAAACCCTTCGAGAGGCCGTACCAGCTGTTCGACCTGGATGCCGACCCGTCCGAGAAGCGCAACGTGTACGACCGGAATCCGACCGTTGCCAATCGCCTCGAGCAGGGGCTGGAGCGGATACGAACTCGCGGCCGCAGCCGCTGAGGGGGCTTCCGGCCGTCGCCTCCTACTGCAGGACCTTTCCGGGATTGAGGATTCCCGTCGGATCCATTGCGGCCTTGAGGGCCCGCATCACGGCGACGCCCTCACCGTGCTGGTCGAGCAGCGCCTTGTGCTTTCCGATTCCGATCCCGTGCTCGCCCGTACAGGTTCCGCCCATCGCCAGCGACCGATCGATCATGCGGTTGGTCGCGGTCCGTGCCCGCTCCATCTCCGCTTCGTCATCCGGATCGACCAGGAAGATGGCGTGGAAGTTGCCGTCGCCCACATGCCCGAGGATGGGTGCGATCAGGCCGGCCCGCTTGATGTCGGCCAGCGTCGCGGTGACGCACTCCGCAAGTCTTGAAATCGGGACGCAAACGTCCGACACCCAACCGTATGAGCCCGGCCGAAGCGCCTTGATGGCGTAGTAGGCGTGATGGCGCGCGTGCCAGAGCTTCTCCCGATTCTCACGCTCCCGGGTCCACTGGAAGCCCCCGCCCCCGTATTCGGACGCGATCTCGCCGGACCGCTCGGCCTGCTCGGCCACGCTCGCCGGGCTTCCGTGGAACTCGAGGAACAGTGTCGGGGCGGCAGGACAGTTCAGCCTTGCGTAGTCGTTGACAGCCAGCATGGACTCCTCGTCAAGCAGCTCGCACCTCGCAACCGGGATTCCCGACTGGAGGATCTCGATCACCGTCTCGACGCTTCCCTTGATGTCCTGGAACGTGCACGTCGCAGCCGATATCGCTTCGGGCAGGGGTTGCAATCTCAGCTGCACCTCGGTGATCACCCCGAGCGTTCCCTCGGATCCCAGCATGAGCTTCGTTAGGTCGTAGCCCGCCGAGGATTTCCTGGCCCGGCCTCCGGTACGGACGATTCGGCCATCCGCCAGGACGCAGGTCAGGCCAAGGATGTTCTCACGAATCGTTCCGTACCTCACCGTCGTCGTGCCCGAAGCGCCCGTGGCCGCCATGCCGCCCACTGAAGCGTCCGCGCCGGGGTCAACCGGAAGCCACAGGCCGTGCTTCTCCAGATGGTCGTTGAGCGCGAGTCGCCGGATTCCGGCTTGCACACGGCAGTCCATGTCGTCGATCTGCAGATCCAGGACCTGGTCCATGCGGGATAGATCGACGGAAATGCCTCCTCGCACAGCTTGCACGTGTCCTTCGACGGAGGTGCCCGCGCCGAACGGGATCACGGGGAGCGAGCACTCGCGACAGACCTTGAGGATCGCGGCAACTTCCTCGTTCGTCCTCGGGAATGCGACTGCGTCCGGAGGAGCGGGAGGATGAAACGACTCATCGCGCGCGTGGCTCTTGAGGTCGTAAGTGGATGTGGACAGCCGCTCGCCGACCAAGGCGAGAAGCCTCGGACGGGCGGCTTCATAGCCGGTGCCAACGCGTGCCATACGCTGTATCGTAGCGACCCCCAGCCCCGTAGCTGCGGCCAGAGACGCCTTGCTAACATGACCGTCCTTATGAACTACGCAAGGATGTTCTCGCTCGAGGGTCGAACGGCCCTGATCGCCGGTGCCAGCAGGGGCATCGGGCTGGCGACCGCAAGGGCCATGGCTCATCAGGGAGCCCACACCGTGCTTGCGGCACGATCATCAGCCGCGCTCCGCAGTGAGGCCGCCGACCTCCGCGGCGCCGGTCTTTCCGCCCGATCGATCCGGCTCGACGTTACCGATGAGGGGTCCATCGAGGCAGCTGCAGAGGCTTGCCCCGACGCCGACATCCTCGTCAACGTGGCCGGCACCAACATCCGCCGCCGCTTCGAAGACTACACGCGGGAGGAGTACGAGCTCATCATGCAGACGAACCTGCACGGGATTGCGCAACTGACCCGCATCGTCGGAGGGCGCATGGCCGAGGGCGGCCGGGGCGGCAAGGTCATCAACATCGGCAGTCTGATGTCGGTCCTGGGCCTCCCGTACGTCTCGATCTATGCCATGACGAAGAGCGCTCTCGCAGGCCTGACTCGCGTGCTCGCCGCGGAGTGGGCTCATGCCGACGTGCAGGTGAACTGCATTGCCCCCGGATTCATCCTGACCGATCTTAATCGCGACATGTGGGAGCCGTCCCGCATGACTGACTGGCTTCACAAAGTGCAGGCCAATCCGCGCCTGGGAACACCCAACGACATTGCGGGTCTCGCAGCGTTTCTGGCGAGCTCCGCCGCAGACTACATCACCGGACAGGTGATCGCTGCGGACGGCGGATACACCACCACGGCGAAGTGGCCGTTCGAACCGCTCACCTGACTGTCCCGCTCCCCGTCCACACCGATTCACCACGCACCAGGTCCTGCAGTGACTCGCGCTCCCGAACGATGCGGAACAGGCCCCGGTCCACAAGAACTTCGGCGGCCCTGCGGCGCGAGTTGTAGTTGGAGGACTGCACGAAGCCGTAGGCTCCCGCGGTGCCCACCGCCAGCAGGTCCCCTTGGCGGCAGGGTCCTATGTCGCGGTCCTTGCCCAGGAAGTCTCCGCTCTCGCAAACCGGCCCGACAATGTCGCACCGGCCGGCCGGCCCCTGACGCCGGACGGTCGGGAGTATCTCGTGGTGGGCCTCATAGAGCGCCGGGCGGATCAAGTCGTTCATCGCACCATCCACGACGACGAATGTCTTCCTCCCGGCAGGCTTCCGATACAACGCCCTGGTGAGAAGCACGCCGGCCTGGCCGACGATCGAGCGTCCCGGCTCGAGGCTCAGGCGAAACCCCGTTCCGCTCAGCGCGCCGCTCAGCATTGCGCCATACGCACTGATCGATGCGCTTGCCTGGTCGGCCCTGTAGCCGACCGCCAGACCGCCCCCGAGATCGATGGTACGGATCCGGAGACCTGCGTCGCGGAGGTGCTCGGCCAGGGCAAGCACCTGCCGCAGGGCCTCCTCGAACACGCCGATGTCAAATATCTGCGAGCCGATGTGGCAGCTAACGCCCGTGAAACGCAGCGGCTCCCAGCGGGCCCAGTCGAGATAGACGGCCCTTGCATCGTGCAGGGCGATGCCGAACTTGTGCTCTCTCAGGCCGGTTGCGATGTACGGATGGGTGTCCGCGTCGATGTTGGGATTCACCCGAAGTGCCACCCTCGGTGTCGCTCGCGACTGCATGGCGATGGACTGGAGCAGCTCGAGTTCCTGGACCGATTCGCAATGAATGGCACCGATTCCATGCTTCAGCGCGTACCGCAGTTCGGCCGCGGTCTTTCCTGCACCCGAAAAAACGGTCTTCGACGGCTCTCCGCCGGCCCTGCGGACACGATAGAGCTCCCCTTCGGAGACGATGTCGAAGCCCGCACCCTCCTTTGCAAGGACTGCCAGGACAGCAAGGCACGAATTGGCCTTGACGGCGTAGTGGATCTCGTGCGGAATGCCCGAGAGGGACCGCTGGTACTCCCGCAGGTTTTCTCGAATCGCCCCGGCGGAGTATACGTATGAGGGCGTGCCGACCGCTTCGGCAATCTCACTCAGCGCCACGTCCTCGCAGTGGAGCTCGCCCTCGACGTAATCGAATCTCTGGAATGGCACTGCAGTGCGCTCCGAAACGGCGTCACTCCGTGACGCGGAGGATGACCGCTGTCCGGTCGTCGTCCGGCGGGCAGCCGTCGCAGAAGCCTCGCACACCGTCGAACAATCGGTCAAGCATTACCGAGGCCGGAGCACTCCACGTCCCTCTCAAGACGTCACCGAGACGCTCGTCCCCGTAGGACTCTCCACGCTCGTTCAAGCTCTCGCTGAATCCGTCGGAAAGAGTGACCACAGAATCTCCCGGCCCCAGATCCAGAGTCACCTCGTCGTAGCGAATGTCCCTGAACAGGCCAAGCGGGAGCCCCTCCAGGCGAACTGTCTCGAGCGCTCCGCCCCTGCAGACGTAGGGAAACGGCATACCGGCCCCCGACATGACGAGTCTTCCGCGCAACGCGTCCCAGGCCAGGACGTGCGCCGTCAGGAACCGCGTCTCGATCTTGCGGTCATGGAGCGAGTTGTTCACGCGCCCGAGGGTCTCTCCTGGGGAAAGCCCCGAGTCGGCCGCGGTGCGGAAGAGCCCGCTTGCCAGAGCGGCGTACAACGCCGCTGCGGCTCCCTTGCCGCTCACGTCTACGTTGAGCACACCGATCGCGTGGTCCCGTTCATAGAAGTCATAAAAGTCGCCGGAAACCACTGCGGCCGGCTCGTTTCTGGCCACGATCTCGATTCCGGGCCCGCTAAGGCTTCCCACTGGCAGCATGTGACTCTGCAGGGCGCGGGCAGCGACGAGGTCTCGCTCGAGTCGGGCCTTGTTGCGGGCCGTTTCCTCGTAGAGACGGGCATTCTCGATCGCAGCCGAGATCTGCGGGGCGAGCAACATGAGTGTGTTCATGTCCCGATTCGTGAGTGCGCCGATCCGAACGCACTCCAGATCGAGGACCCCGATCAGCTGGTTCTTGAGGATGAGCGGGACGGCAACCTCCGACCTGATGCCCGGCATCGAGGCGATGTAGCGCGGATCCATGCTTGTGTCCGCCACCAACACCGGCTCGAGCGTCTGCGCGGCGCTTCCGACCAGGCCTTCCCCGACCTCAATGTCCCTCCATTGAACCCGTTCCTGGAACTTGACACCGAAGTAATGCCTCAGGAGGGACTGCTTGGGGGCCTTCAGGTAGATCGCCAGCACGTCGTAGCGAATGAGTGTGCGCACCAGCGTCGAGATCTCCTGAAGGAGGTCGCCCAAGTCCAGAATGCTCGAGAACTCGTGTGCAATCTGTCGCAATGTGGTCAGGATCGAGTGCTGCTCGGCTTGGGAGTGGTAAAGCTGGGCAACATCAAGCGCGAGCGAGAACCGGGATGCGACAAGCTCCAGCAGGTCTGACACACGGCTGTCGAAGGCGCCTACATCGGCGGACTGGAGATCAAGGACCGCAACCAAGCGGTCACGAGCGACCAGAGGGACTGCCAGCTCACTCCGAACGGAGTCGACTACTTGCACATAGTCCGGCTCCCGACGAACGTCATCTGCTCGAACTGTAGTCAGCGACTTTGCCGCACGCCCCGTAAGACCCTCGCCGGGCTTAACGCGAAGGCCTCGGACGACCTCGGGAGCATAGCCGAACGAGTGGGCAATGCGCAGCTCGCCGGCGTCGCCCGGAACGAGGACCGAGTACAGCTCAAAATCGATGATCTTGCGAACGAGCCTACAGAGCTCGCTCATCAAGGAATCAACGTTGAGTGTGTTGGCGGCAGCCGCTTCGGAAGCCTCGAGCAGGATCGCTATTCGAGGATTCGGTTTGGGGTCCGCCTGGACAGGCGCGCTGAGCGACTCGCTGCCAGCCATGTCGGCACCATGAATCCGGAATTCGATCGGGCGAAGGGTGTGCTCAATGCTGCCGACTCCAGACCCTACATTGCCGACAACGAATTGACAATCGGCAGCCCGAGCCTCGAGCCGATTGCCGGTATTCTCAAACCCCAGTCTATCAGTTGGCCCAATCGACACGCTTGGGACGCCTCGTGCGGTGCGCTGAGCGACGACTCTCCGCCGTCGGCGAGGGCCCCCCCCCCCGGGGGGGGCGCCGCCCCGGGGGGGGGGCCCCCCCCCGGAAAAATGGGGGCCGTAAAAAGCGCCCGGCAAAAACCCCCCCATTGACCCAAATGGGGGGGG
>JAPPMB010000015.1:139225-218598 GCA_028819255.1 Bryobacterales bacterium
TGTATAGCTGTGGCCCAAACCCCCAGGTTGGGGCCGCGGGGGGCGGGGGGCTGCGCGACGCCTCCCCGCGGGGGGGCCCGGCCCGCCAGTCGGGGCGGGCCGCAGACCGGGTTCGGAGACGCCTGCCGGAATCTTGCGCGACGTTCTCAGGCGCCGGACATCACGCCCCAGTTGCACCAATTGGCGGGTGGATGCGAACCGATGGAGCCGGCCGGCAGTATCAGGGGCGGGACGCAAATTCCGCTCGTGGACCCTGTGTGACCATGGCCGGCTCGGTCTGGCCTTCCCGGATCGGATGGTCGCCAGACACCGCATGCTCCTCTCGCCTGTAGTTCCGGTAGCCCAGCGGCGCCAGCCTCAGCGCTGTCCGCCCCGGAAGTGTCAGACAGACTGTGGAAACAAGGCAGCCGTCCACAAGAATGCGGCCAAGCCCTATCATCGAGGCTAGCTTGATCGGTGAGACGCATGAGCCAGGGAGTTGAAGAGTTCGGGCGTGGCACTGGTGCAGATCCGAGCCGCTCCGGAATCCAACATCCGCTGGGCTTCATCAGCCGACTCAAGTCCACCCGCTGCGACGATCTCGACCTCGCCCCCGATCGTCCGTCGCATCAGATCAATGTCGGCGGCGTCTGTGGAGGATCCGGCGACCCCGCTCGTTGAGACTGCGGCGGCGGCCCCTGCGAGCTTTGCGACGACGCAGGCCTCGACTTTCTGCCGACGTGTCAGCAGAGGGATTTCCAGGACGACGTTGAGTGGGGCATCGCGGCACTGTGCGAGTTCCGCCACGGCCCGAATATCGACGAAGACGGCGTCGAGGTCGCCTGACCGCAGACCGCCGATGTCCGCCACCATCCAGAGCTCGTCCGCGCCCAGCCGCAGCAGACACTCGGCCTCGGCGCACTTGACCGGTGTGAGCGAAGCACCATTCGGAAAACCGACGATGGACGATACTCCTGTCGGCCGGTCGGCAAGAGCGCGCACTGCTTTCGCCGTCCAGCGGGGCGGAACACAGACCGAACGAAATCCTCCCGCGCCGGCGAGCGAGAGAAACTGCTCAAAGTCCGAATTCGAAGCATCCGGTCTTTGGAACGCAAGGTCCAAGCGACCACGAAGCCCGCTCCAGCCCATTGCTGTCTCGGAAACGGCCGAGGGCTGCCTGCATTCGCACGCGTGCGGGGCGGCGGCCACGGCAACGGCTGACGCGATCTCTGCCGCCAGGGCGGCTCGTTCACGGTCCGTCATCAACCTGACTTCATTGTCCCCGTCACATCGCAGGTCGTGCAAGCGCCGGCCAGACAGCGTCGCAGGAGAATTCCCACATGAATTCACATTCCTAGGCCCTTCGCCATCTCTACAACTTCGAGCGTGGCCGTCTTCCCGGACCTGCCGCCTGCCCGGGATGTCGAACGCCGTCGCCGGGAAGCGGCCGACGCTTCGAGAACGCGAATGCTCGTTCCTGTGGGCGACGCGGCCGCCATGCGGCAGGTAGCGGTGCATGGAATAGAACCGTCCGGCACTTCCGGATGTCGGTGCAGTGCATCGTTCAGGTTGCAATCTTTCGCGCTATCTGATTCAATAGCCCCAGACAAGTACCTTGTTCGGGACGCGCTGGGATGGGTCCGTTCCGGGTACGGGGTGGCATTTCGTGGAGCAACGACTCAAGAACCTCATCAAGCAGCTCGGAAACGCAATCGACGAGTCGCTGTCTGGATCGCACGCAATCGAGGAGGTGATTGGCGAAATCAAGAAGGAAGGATACGATGTGCTGCTTGTCTTGGAGGCTACGATCGGATTCAATCGTAGACGGACCGAGTCCACAGAACGGGAGCCTCTCACGCTGTCACACAAGGATTTGGATGCGAACCTTACCAAGCAAGACCAAAAATTCCTGAGAGCCTTGAGTATTAGCTTGGATAATTGACAGGATCACGATTCCTTCTGTTCCACTTAATAGGCAAGCTACTTTCGAAGTCTTCGGCAAACTTACTAGGCTATTCAGATTCCCTTTCATCTGGCCGGTGAAGAGGTCAAATCAGCGACATAAGAATCTCGGTGATACTGGACAGTTCTTTCCGACACATTAAGACTTGTGCATATCTGAGAGTTCTTGGTGTCCCAAAGCATGAGGACATGCCGGCGTTACACTGAGCATTTCTTGATTGATCTATGCAACTTCAGTTCCCTGCCAGTGCAGCAGGATCGTCAGCAGGTTCTTAGGTCATGCTTGTCTGGCTGCGGCTGGTGACTCTTCAACGGCCAGAAGTGCTGCGGCCGCTCGATCATATTGCACATGAGTTTTCGAGCCTCGAGTCCCCGCGCTTTTTTGCCGGTGCAGTTCCCGGAACCCTTACGCTACCTGTTGCCAGCGCTCTCGGTTCTGCTACAGTTCGTTCCTGGCAGAGACCGGCTTACTGTTCTGTGTGCGAAGGTACGCAATCTCCGCTTCCTATTCGCAGCGTAGCGTGTCGAGCCGAGGGTTCTTTCCGTAGGGATCCTCCGGATCTCCTCGCACGAGGTTGCCAGTTGCTGCGCCAGGACATCATTCTTGTGCTGCAGGGCGGCCTACGCCGAGCGCCCGATTCCTACCCGCAAAGCGCTTCGCTAGATTTGAGTGCAGCCCTAAGAATCGGAATCTCTTCCGGCGCTAGACCGTTTTTGTAGTCTGTGATGCGGGGGAATGCGGGCTGTCCTCGCGGAACTGGCATGCCACAACCGGTCACCAGCCGCCAGTGATCCTATCTCCACCGCCCCACCGCCGCTTGCCGCCTGACCCGAAGTTTTTTCCGGAGCCTGCGCATCTCCGCCCACACTCTGTGCCCCACGGACTGAATGCTTGCCGCCATGTTCGTCCGCTGCAGACGAATAGCGTGGAACCGTCGGGATCGCGGCGTGTCCCACACCTGAGACGGATCCACGGTTCCGTCCCGCGATCAGAAAACGAACCGCAGGCCGAGCTGTCCCTGGAACTGACCGCTGGGGATGACGCCCCGGGCCTGATTGGCGCTCGAGGAGCGCTGGTTGCCGTTGAAGTTCACCAGGTTCGCCCGGTTGCCAACGTTGTACATCTCCCACATCACGTCCGCCCTCATGTCCTCGGTGATGGCGAACTTCTTCGTCAACCGCAGGTCCCACCGAAAGAAGTTCGCGCCACGGCCGGCCCACGAGCCGACTCCCAACGGACGGTCGTTGCGCAGGAAGTCGAAGTTGTCGTCACTGCCGGTCGTAATGTCGTAGGGCGACGCGCTGTTGGCTGTGAAGATCGACGACACCTGGATGTCGTGGGGAAACCGGTAGATTAAGTTGCCCGTAAAGCGGTGACGCACGTCGTTTTCAGTGGGGCCGAAATTGGCCTCTCCGTGCTTGATGTGCGGCGAGGTCCAGTCGAACCCGTTCGCCGAGCCTAGCGTGTAGCCCGCCAAGAAACCGAAGTCCCGCGTGAACCGCTTTTCCAGCCGGAAACTCAAGCTATTGATGTGCAACCGGTTGGTAAAGTCGGCGACTTGGATACGCAGACATCCCGCACTGTTGGAACGCAGATTGGCCGCCGTTGCTTGCAACCGCAACTGCGCAACGATCTGGCGGGCGAACGGGCACACCCGCTCTGCCGACGATGTGGCCCCCGGCAGCGGCGCGTTCGGCTCCCAGTCCGATCCCCAGTCGTAGTTCAGACCCAGTATGTGCATGAAGTCGGCCGACACAGCCAGGTCCTGGGTGATCCCGTACTGGAAGCCCACATGGGACTGCTGTGTGTAGGGCGTGTTCATCCGCGCCGAGGGCGCATCGGGGGTTCCGCCGACACTCGCGCCTCCCGGCAACAGCGATGCTGCGATCTGGTTCGGGAAGTTCCCCTGAATGATGGCGTTCTGCGCCGCGTTCGAGGCGTTCAATTGCGTTCCCGAGATCAACAGCCCGTTGTAGCTCAGGACTCGGCTCCGGAGCGTGCTCGTGTTGATCCGGTCGTGAAAGACGCCATAGCTGGCCCGGACCACCGCGCGACTCTTGCCAGTCACGTCCCAAGAGAAACCGAAACGCGGCGAGAGGTCCAGTTCGTCCTCTACACCCGGACGCCAGTCCCTCACCGGCAGGGCACCAAGTTCGCCCAGCGCAACCGACACCCAGACATCCTGTGGCCGGTCCCGCGAGAAACCCGGCTGTTCGAACGCGTCCGGTCCGCCGATAGACGCCACGCCGTCCACATTCAAGTAGGTCCGCTTGTCCCAGCGCAGCCCCATGTTGATCGTGAAGCGCGGTGTCACTCGCCACGTATCGTTGACGAACGCAGCGTAGGAGGCGACGTCGCGGCGGATGCTGACGAACTTCGGCTGTGTTGAAGTGCCGTTCTCGAACGGGAGGTTAAAGTTCGCCGTGTAACGGTCCGGCGCCGTTGCCGTGTCGGACGCGAACCGGTACACCCCTTGGAAAGCCACATTCGCATCGGCTGTAGCCAGGACCCGATTCGATTCTCCGCCCCACTTGAGTGAGTGGTTGCCCGACTCCCAGCTCATTGTGTCGGAGAAGATCCAGTTCGCCTGGACCCGGCCCTGTGGCACGTTGCCCGCTGGGCCGAGGTCGACGGAGGGGAAATCCAGCATGGGCTGGAACAGACCGTTCGCGCTCGCCTGCAAATCTCGGAACAGCCGCTGGATCGAGCGGTTCGCCCGAAATTCGTTCACGATTCTCTTGCCGATGAGCGATGTCAGGCTCGCCGTTGCGTTGTAGGAGCTGCGCAAATCGTCGAACCCGTTGTCGGCTCCTTTGGCCTGCCCGGTCTGCTTGTTGGTGAACTCTCTGTCGTCGTACAAATACATGATGTTCAACGAATGCCTCGGATGCAGGTTGAACGTGAATTTGCCCAACGCGTTCCGCTCGTCCACCAGCTGTGGTAGTGCGCTGGACGTGTCGTAGCCAGCATTCAGGGAATCCACAAACGCTTTCACCGAATCTGGAATCGTCACATACGAGCTGTTCTCGTCGGTGCGGCGTTCGATTGATCCGAAGTAGAACGCCCTGTCCTGCACGAACGGGCCACCCACCGTGAACCCGTACTGCTGTGTCTGGAACGGCGTCGCGTTCGCATCCGGAATGGCTTTACCCCGGACCACCTGGAACGGATCCTCGTCGAAGGCGTCGTCGCGGATGAAGTAGAATCCGCTGCCGTGGATGTCGTTGCCTCCCGACTTCACCACAACATTGATCACCCCCGAGCCAGTGCGGCCGAATTCGGCCGAATAGCCAGACGACAACACCTGAAATTCTTGGATCGCTTCCTGCCCCAATCGCGTCCGGGTCGCCTCGGACAAATCCGAACCGCCCATCGTTACCTCGTCATTGAAGTCCACGCCTTCCAGCCACACCGACTTGTTCCGCTCGTCCATACCGTAGAAGCTCACGGAGTCGCTGTTGCCACTGCGGGCCGAGCTCTGGTCTACCGTCACGCCCGGCGACAGCAGCATCAGATCCATGAAGTCGCGGCTCTTCGTCGGTAGTTCCTGCACTCGCCGGTTGCCCACCACAACCTGGTTCGTGTTCTGCGTCGGCTGCACGAGCGGCACCGCCCCGGTCACCGTGATCGACTCGGCGATCGGCCCCATGTCCAACTTGAAATCGACTTTCGTCGCGCCGCCCACCGCCAGCGTCACAGACGGCCGCGTCACAATCTGAAAGCCAGGAAACTCCACCGTCACAGAGTAGTTGGACGGCGGGAGTCCCGAGAACCGGAACGCCCCCACTTCATTGGTCAACGCCTCCCGCGCCGCGCCGGTTGCATTGTTACTCACCCTCACCGTCGCTCCCGGCAGAAACGCTCCCGATCCGTCCGCCACGTCGCCTAGGATCGCCCCCGATGTAGACTGCGCACTTGCGGAAGGCGTCGCCAACAGGAAAACGCACACCGCCGTAGCCGTACGGATCCGCTGTCCTAGTCTATTCAACTCCATTAAAGGCCCTCCCAGATACGGTTGTTCAGACATGATCGATCAAGACGCCGGTGGTGGCCCAAACGTCGGCGTAGATCTGAACAGCAAGCGTGTAGATCGGAAGGTCCCGCGCCAAGACGGCGGGCGGCGCCGCCAAGGCCCCCGTACGATCACCGCCCGGATGCCAGGGGCAATCTCCATCGTTCTCCAACAAAGACCCACCTTGCTGTGAGGCTCGCAGTCTACGGGACGGCGATCGACGGTATCAAGGGCGTGCTAGTGTCCACGTGAATCGTCTTACCCTATGATACAAGAAGACTTAGAGACGATTTCTCCGTGGTCGAAATCTCGCTCAGCGACTTCGGTGCAGACTTCAAGCTGATTCGAGGCGGCTCGAAAGGTACCGTCCACGCAGGCGGACTACTAAGGGTCGGAGATACGCAGACCACCGAAAAAGATGTTCCCTCATGTGTGGCAGTCGAGAGAGGGAACTGAGTGGTGAGGTACGGATCCGGACAAGGTCGCGGTCGAGTTCGGACCGTCGCCTCGCCAAGTGTTCGTAACGTTATGTCCGAATAGACCTCCTGTTCATCCAGCTCGCAGTGATGCTACTGTCCGGGCTGATCTGTGCGCAATTAGTCATCACACAGGCCATGAAGGAACGGCCCCGGTCAGTGGAATTCCTAGTCCATGCATTGATTTTCGGTGTCTTGACTTATCTGGCCGCGTATTTTGCGTATGAAGCCCTAGGCAGAGCCTTCTCAATCCTGCAAGTCGGAGCGTCTCAACTGCTGTACGTTGATTTCGTAAACGAAACCCTATCGTCCTCTGTGGCTGCCTTGGTTTATTGTCATGCTTGGATCTATGGATCAACGCACAGATGCATGACGCAAATCCTGAACCGGCTGAGAGCGACCACAACGCACGGCAAGCAAGATATTTGTGATCTCAGGTTCAGTAGCTCTGAAGCGGGTCCCGAGCCTCCGCAGCGAATTGTGATACGCCAATCAGCGCCGAATCGTGCTCCCGGAAATCAACGAGACAGCACATAGGGTCCATGTGGTCTTCCGAGGAAGACCGCGGATGTGTTAGCCCGCTCGTACTCGCAATCCACCCGCTCAAAGTGCTTCCCCTTCGCCGTCCACGGCGCGTAGGGATACTCACTGAGCCAAGGCAAGCGGCGAGACGCGTAGGACATGTCAAATACAGGAATGGTACAACTCATTGATTTCACTTGATTTGGAGCATGTTCGAGCGCACCTACGTCGGACCTCTCACAAGATGTCGCCGAAACACCGCAAGCATCCATATGTCAGGTGAGGGGAGCCGTTGGGGAGCGCGTCCCTCGTCCGCAGTGGACTGAATCGCTTACTCTCCGTGTCTCACATGGTGTGCGTCACCTTCGACAGCATGCGCGGATGATCCGGGTCCAAGCCCTTCACCGCAGCGAGGTGTGCAGCGAACAGCTGGGCGGGGACGATCGAGCAGATCGGCGTGAGCACGTCAGCCGGGTACCCGGGGGCCAGCGGTGTGGGTCCATGCAACTCAATCCGGTGAGCGCACGGTAGGTCCGCCAAGACTCCCGCAGGTCCGATTCCAATGGTATCGACACAGCTGGCAGCGAGTCGCGTGACGAGTTTGCCTGTCTCGATGGACGTTGGCCCGGGCGGCGTGAACACAAAGACGGGGAATCCCTCCTCCACCATGGCGATCGGCCCATGCGCGAAGTTCGCGGCAGAGAAGGCCGCGGCAACCACGTAGTTCGTTTCCATGAGCTTCAGGGCGAATTCGAAGCTGTTCGAGAAGTTGAGCCCCCTGCCGATCACAATCGCGTGAGACATTTCGAGGTAGTCTTGCGCAAGCTGTTCCACATCAGCTTCGTGATCCAGCTGAGTTCGCACCGCGCCAGGAATCTTTTTCAGAGCGTCGTCAGGGAGTTTGGATCCGAGGGCCTGCGCCAAGCAATAGAGTGTCATCAGTTGCGCAGTGTAGGTCTTGGTTGCAGCCACACTAGACTCAGTCCCGGCTTGCGTGAGCAGAACTTCGTCAACCAGAGCTGCGAGCGTGCTGCCGGCTTCATTCGTGATGCCCAGCGTAAGAGCACCTGTTCCTTTGGCAACCTTCATATAGGCATTGATGTCCGTTGATTCGCCGGATTGGGAAACACCCATGACCAGTGCGCTTGACGGCACGGCCTGCCTCCGGTAGAGCGTTGAAATCGACGGAGCTGCCAGGAAAGTCGGGATGCCGAGAGTGATTTCAAAAAGATATCGCGCAAACAATCCGGCATTGTTTGACGTACCTCGCGCGACGATCACAATGACCGTCGGCGGATTCTTGGAGAATCGCTTGCGCAAATGGACGAGAGCCGGCGGTGGATTGGCCAGGATGCCTTGCAGAACCTGAGGCTGCTGGCGGATTTCATCCAGCATCAACGACATTATTGACTACCTGAATCACAATCCTGTTGACTTCGACCGCCGGCCTGTCCGCCTTCGAACGGCATCAGACGTGGCAATAGAGCAGACCGCGCTTCGCCAAGTACTGTTGGTGGTACTCCTCGGCCAAATGGAATATTGACGCCGCCTCGATCGCCGTCGCGATGGGCCGTGTGTAGGTCCCGTCGCTATCGAGGCGTGCCTTCGAGGCCTCCGCCGCCTTGGCCTGACGGTCGGTCTCGCAGAAAATGACCGATCGGTACTGATGGCCGATGTCCGGGCCCTGCCGGTTGACTTGCGTCGGATCGTGGCATTCCCAGAACTTGTCAAGGAGGTGTTCGTAGCTGACCCGATCGGGGTCAAAGGTCACCCTGACCACTTCCGCGTGACCGGTGTCGCCACGACACACGTCGCGGTAGGTGGGATCCGGATAGGTCCCGCCAGCGTAGCCGACCTTGGTCGCAGTGACTCCGGGGACATTCGCGAACGCCACTTCAACGCCCCAGAAACACCCTGCTCCAAATGTTGCAGTCTCCATTGCTTGCCTCACCCTCCTGCGCGCGGTCCGCCGGCATTCCCCGACCTGCCCGCCGGCGCCACTCCTGTCTGGCAGCTTGGAATCATCCCCAGTCCGCCGGTCAGTCCTTGAGCACGCTCAAATGCTCCCGATAAATTGATCGCGCCGCAATGAAGTCGGCGTGGTCGAGACGCAGCTCCCTGGTGATCGCTCGGATCTCATTGTCTTCCTGGACACTGATCGATTGGTCTGAAGACGAGACCGCGAACAGGCAATGCAGGAGCGCCTGCTTTTGAAGCCTGTTCGCTATGCGATTGAACTCCTGCGTTACGACGAAGTTCTCAGTCGATCCGAAGAGCATGTGCTGGGCCTTCGCGATTTGGACCACGAGAATCGCCTGCTCTTCCGGCAGACCCCCTACGCGCTCAACGATGCGCTCCATCTCTGCGACCTCTTCGTCGCTGATCTCAAGGTCGGCGTTCGCGACCCTGCTGAGAATGAACGCAAACGCCGCGATGAACTTGGCGCGCTCCGCGGAGAGCTCGTCCATCGCGCGACTGATCTTGCGCAGCGTCTCGGAAGCGCCGGAAGCCCTCGGCTGCTGCTTGGGAGCCGATCTGAACCAGCCGAAGATTGGCATGGAGTTTTGCTCGGCCCGAACCGGTCGGACGCCGCCCAACTCAGCTTACCAGCACAAGCCGGGACTTTCTTCCTCCGAAGTCGCCTCTGCTCGCTGAAGCCCCACGACCGCAGGTCCATGAGTTTTCGGGACGGAAGGCGTGCGACAGCCGAGCGTGGAGCAGCTTCGCTAGCGACGCCTCGAACGGCGCACCGTAACCCGCATGGCGCTCTCGATCACAGGCTGAACGACCAAGGCCATCGCCTTGTATCCCTCCGCGTTCGGATGCAGCCCGTCATCGGAGAAGTCGTGGCGCAAGCGTCCATCGGAATCGGTCATTGCTCGGTGGTAGTCCAGGTACGTCCAGCCCTTCTGCTTGCACAGGGTCTCGAGCCACTGGTTCAGCCCGATGATCCGGGCTGGGTCCCGAAGCCTCGACCTGTGGAAGCGCGGGTCGGCTCCTCGGTCGTAGTCGTGGACAGGAAGAATGGAGGCCATGATCGGATGCACGCCCGACGATTCCGCGATCATTCCGATCGCTTCCAGGTTGTTTCGGATCGTGGCGTCAGGAACCCTCCTGGCGAGGTCGTTCGTGCCGCCCAAGACGATGACCATCGAAGCCCGAAGGTCTAGTACATCGGGCTTGGCCCGTCCGAGCAGCTGGCCGGTGATCTGGCCGGAAATCCCGCGGTTGTAGTAGGGCTTGCCGATGAAGTACTGGTCCAGATTCCACCCCGCTGTGATGGAGTCTCCAAGAAACACGACTCGCGGCCCTTCGTCCGCAGCCATTCCGATCCTCCGGTTCTCGTCGGCGTATCGGCGGACGTTGTCCCGGTCCGAGCCGAGGACCAGTTCCTCCCGTGAGTCGAGGGTCGCGCGGAAGTGAGCCTCGAGCCGCCGAATGGATTCCCTGAGATCGGCAAGCTGTCCGTCAATGTCCTCGGAGAACTCCGCAGGTTTCGGCAGCGTGTCAGATAGCAGGAGGTACGCCTTGGCATTCAGGAGCAATCCGTAGACGATGCCGCTGTGATGGGGGTTCGGGGCTGTCTCCAGGGTCCTGACACCCTGCCGGAAGTTCTCTGCAAGCGGCGCACCTGCCCGAGAAAGCTCAGGCATGACGATGCGGGTGACCTCCAGGAGGTCGGAAATGCGACGCATGAGCTGCGCCGACTCGCGCCCGCTCAGCATTTCGCCGGATGCGACGGATCCCGTCAGGAACACCGCGGCGGTCACTAGCAGGACCGACAGGCTTGGCATGCCTACCACTCTACTAGTCTTGAATCCCGTCGTCGGAATCGATGGGCAAGGGCCTTGAACGGGACGAGCTGAGGATTGCTGCCAGTACCTCGTGCACCATTGCAGGACTGCAGGCCTCCATCGCGTCGCTGTGTCCTCGATGACGCCTATAGCTCGTTCTCGCATCCGGATTCCGGATTACCGCAATCCCCGTCCCGTAAGGCCCGTTCCGCCCTGGGTCCGTCGGTCCGAATATCGCGATTCCAGGCTTGCCTAGGGCTGCGGCCAGATGCAAGGGTCCACTGTCCACACCCACCACGGCCTCCGCGGCCCGGGTCGCTCCAATCAGTTCCTCGAGAGTGGACGGATGGGGAATCACGGCCCCGTAGGGTGCCGAGCGGCGGATCTCCTCCGCAACGCGCTCCCGCCCCGGAATGCAGTCTGCTACCAGCGGGACGCGGTGGGTGTCCCAGATTCTACTGGCCAGTTCGGAGAAGTGCCGAACCGGCCACTCCTTGTGGCCCCAGCCCGCCTGGGGGCTCGCAAGAACAAACCGCTTCGGCAGGCCGGCTGATCGCTTGCCTCTCGGCAACAGGAACACCGCCGGGCCCGGGTTGGGCCTGCCGGAGGCAAACGCAGCGAGACCGCGGTAGCGGTCAACCACATGTGCAGCGGATGACGATGCCAGCCGGTTGTAGAGGAGGCCGGCAGGCGGCTCCCTCAGCAACGTCGGCTCGAAGCCTGCCACGCAGCGGGCTCCGCTCAGGTTGGCAATTAACGCCGACTTGATCAGTCCCTGAAAATCGAGCGCGAGGTCAAGATCCATCGCTCGCAGTCTTTGCGCAAGCCCTTTGGCGGTCCTCCAGGAGCCTTGCCTGAACCAGAAACGCCGCAGCCTTCGAAGGCTGACAGGTATCGCGCGGTCAATGGCTGGATTTCCCTCGAGGATTGGCATCCACCGCCTGTCCACGGCCCACACGATGTGTGCGTCCGGGGCCGCGGCCCGCAAGTCCGCCACGGCGGGCAGGGTGTGAATGATGTCCCCCATCGCGCCCAGACGCACGACGAGGATGCGGGGACGCCCGTCAGAGACTGGAATGTAGTTCAAGTACATCGCGGATCACATCTCGTGCCTGAACAGCATCGACATCGATGACGGAATCCCCTGAGTACACCGATGTGATGTCGTCCGCCTCTGAAGCGTGGCAAAGGCAGACCCAGTCGACCGATTCCAGCGCCGCGATCATTTGCGCCCGGTCGCAAC
Organism: Bryobacterales bacterium; assembly: GCA_028819255.1. Taxonomy (GTDB): domain Bacteria; phylum Acidobacteriota; class Terriglobia; order Bryobacterales; family UBA6623; genus VXMF01. Next base: position 151,215 of record JAPPMB010000015.1, read on the forward strand.
CTTGAAGCGGAGCCGGGCGGGAATCCGAATCCTTGTACACCAGGACCACCAAGGCGCCATCGGCGGGCTTGGCGGACTGGAGCAGCGCGCACGTCTCGGCCGTCAGAACATCGAACCAGCCCTTGGCGATCCGCATGCCGGCGCACAGCACAGGCAAGGAGGCCGGTTCGACGATCTTTGTGCGGGTGTCGAACTCCAATGTCCCAAGATACCGCGAGGCACGGAACCGGGCGATGTTCAGCCTTCACGTGGTTCAACGGCCGAATTGAGGCGGCGGGATGCGAGTGCCGACAGGCGACGGATCCACGTTCCAGCCCTGCCTTCGCTCGGCAACCGCGCCGCCGTCCCATTGGGCGATACTGGGGGCGATTCCGCCATGCTGCCCACCGGCGAACGCCTCGTACCGACAGCCGGCAACGACGACCTGCGCAACGAGCACATGTCACGGTACGCTTTCGCAGAACCCCTCGCGGCAGGCAAGAGGGTTCTGGATGCCGGCTGCGGAACGGGCTACGGTCCGGCACGACTCGCGGCCTCAGCTTTGAGCGTTCTTGCGGTGGACTCGGCAATCGAAGCGATCCTGCACGGACGGGCGACCTATCCGAATGTGCGATTCGTCCAGGCCGACTGCAGGGCGCTGCCCATCACCGACCTCTCAGTCGACCTCGTGGTCGCGTTCGAGGTGATAGAACACTTGGAACGCTGGGTGGACCTGATCAGGGAAGCGGCCCGTGTCCTCGCCAAGGGGGGCGTTTTCCTTGTCTCCACCCCGAACCGCCCCTACTACCAGACGACTCGAGAGCGGGCGAACCCGTTTCACGTCCACGAATTCGACTACGCGGAGTTCCGCACGGCACTCTCGGAGTTCTTTAAACACGTCGAGATCTTCTTTGAGAATCATGTTCCGGCCATTGCGTTCACCTCGGAGGGCCGAAGACCGGCCCGCACTCAGTTCGAGCATCCCAGACAGGATCCGGAACACGCCAATTTCTTCGTCGCGGCATGCTCAATGAGCCCCCTCGAAGCCCATCCGAACTTTGCGTATCTTCCGCAGTGCGGGAACGTGTTGCGCGAGAGGGAGCGCCACATCGCCAAGTTGAACGAGTGGATCGCCGTTGCCGAGGCACGTCATGCGGAAGTCGAAGACAGCATGAGCCGCGAGCTGCAGCGACTTCCGTACCGGATCCTCCGCCGAATCGGGCTGGCCCCGCAGCTCCCGGCCAAGTGGTCGGAATCCGTCCGCGCGCCGGACGGGCAATAGTCAGCGCTTGTAGAACCAGAGCCAGTAATACTGTGTGCCGGCTCCCGTGCTGTGTCGCAACTCGAACCCATGACGCTCCGCCATTCGTGCTGCCTGGCGTTCGGAAACGCTTGCTCCCAGCCAGGTGCCCCGACCGCCGCCCCGCCACCCCGAGCCCCGGTAGCCCTGGACCTGAAACTTGAAGAGCGACCCTCGACGAAGGAGGCGGCCGACTTCGCCGACGTATCGGTCGATCAACGCCAAGCTCGGGATGTGCTGAAACACAATGAACGAGAACGCAAAGTCGAACTCCATCGCCCCCACAGCTCCCAGGTCCGTGCCAGTGTTGCGATGCACATGTGCGTTTGGGCTTCCTCGCAGGTAGCCACGGGCACGACGCACCATTTCTCCGCTCACGTCAACGCCATGCACTTCGCCGAATGTCGCGGCCAGCGCCCTGGTCATTCGGCCCACCCCGCACCCAATTTCCAGCACTCGCATTTCGGCGGGATCGCGACCCTGGCAAACGTTCTCGATGTCGCCGAGGATCTGGTCTCGCACGTTTTCTTCCCCTGTGGAAAAGAAGTCGTCCTCGTCCCAGTGCTTGCGGCCGGTGTTGACGAAGTGTAGAGCATCCCTTCTGGCTCTGCGGTCCCAGTCCCTGCGCATCTTGCGTGACAGGCGGGCAAGTCGAATCCTGCCAAGCGTGTCGCGATTCATGAGTCCGCTATGGCGAGCCGGGCTCCAAGCGTGTGGGCAGCGCGGCAAGGTCCGACCCAGGCCGGACGAACAATCCTGGCCGCCTAGGCAAACAGCTCCCTGACTACCCGGTTGGCGAGCATCTTCGTCGGGGAGAAGATCTCGATGTAGTGATATGCCCGCCCGGATGGGGTTTCCTCGATCGTCTTTGTCCAATCGATCCCCATCGCCGAATAGATGGTCGTGACCAGATCCTCCGGATACACGGGCCTGTTGCCGCTCCAGCCGTAATCGGTGATCTCTGCGCCGCTTTCGTTGGTCGCGCCGAGGACCTGTCCGGGCCTTACGCCGCCGCCCGCAAACAGGCCTGTAAAGGCGTACTGGTAGTGGTCGCGGCCGGCGATGTTCGTGAGTTCGCCCGGCGTCCGGCCGAATTCACCCGCACAGACGATGAGAGTCTCGTCGAGCACCGAAGTTCCGTCGCTTCTCCTTGTCATCTCAAGATCGTCCAGCAGCCGGCTTAGGGCCGTGTCAAGTTGGTGGGATCTCCTGTAGAAGTTGTCCGGCTTGTAGATCGATCCGTGGTGGTCCCAGTCTTCGTGCGTCAGAAAGATGAAGTGCGTGCCGGCATCGGCCACGACTAGGTTGCGCGCGAGCACAAACGAGTCGCCGACAGGGTTGCCGCCGTATCTGGCCCGGTCCTCGTCGCCGATGCTGAAGATGTCGGCGCTTCGAGGGTCCGACATGATCTCAACGGCGCCTTCGTAGTGGCTGTGGAAGTCGCGGAACACCTTTCGCTCGAGGGCAGGGTCGTTTCGCAGCCGCCCGTCGAATTCCCGCAGCAGGTTCCACCGGCGATCGAAGTTGCGCAACTCCTCCTTGCGAGGCGCAAGAGCGGAAATGTCGGAGGACGTGTTTACGTGGAAGGGCGCGAACCCGCCCGGCAGGAATCCCGCTCCAATCAGCCCGACCTGGGGAAAGGTGTTGAACCCGACAAACGGGGGCAGGGAATCGGAGTCCCTCCGGTCGCCGGCGTACTCGTACGCCACGACCGACCCGACGGCGGGCAGTTCGGGAGCGAGGGCCGGGTTGTGCTGGTGTCCCGTCTGCATGTAGTACTGGCCCCGTCCGTGCTGGCTTTCCCAGGTCGCCATCGAGCGAAGCAGCGAGTACTTGTCGCGTCTCGCTGCGAGTTCCGGATAGAGACCCATCGGCCACTTCCCGACACCCGGAATGCTCTGCACGCCGAAATCCTCTGGGGTCCATGGCCCTTCCTTGAAGTCCCACGAGTCAACGTGCGACTGTCCGCCCTCGAGCATCACGAAGATGCAGAACCGCGCGGTGCGGCTTCCGGAGGCCCGGCCACCGGCCTTGGCGCGGGGCTGGACAAGCGGCAAGAAGTGGTACCCGGTGACCGCGACGGAGCCAACACGCAGCATTTCCCTCCGGGTGAGGAAATGGTCTTCGAATCTTGCCATGTCGGCCCTCCCGTCGCCGCCTACCGGTTGAACAAGAACTCCATCTTGTTCATCAGGACCCACTGCAGGTCCTCGCCCCCTGCCGCTCTCCCACGCTCGGCGAGGAGGTCAAGAGCCGCCCGCCTTTCTCGCTCGTCGGGCTCGCGGGTCAGGAATTGCCAGAAGAGGGCTTCCACCATTTCCCCCGCTTCGGCGTTGCTCGCAAGCAGCGAAGAGAGGTAGCTCCCATCCAAGGGCTTGGCCTTTTCCTTGACAAGGTTGGAGTTCATCATCAGGGCGGCCTGGATGATGGAGCCTTGGCGCGTCGGTTCATTGAACTCGCGATTCGCCTGGCCGAACGTCTCGCTGAAGAACTGCAGATCCTGCCTCAGCTGCGGGCCGATGGAAGCGCTGCGCCGAAGGTCGGCGGGCCCGCGCATCTGGACCATGTAACGCACCCGCTTGTCCGTAAGCGGAATCTGGATCGGGACATGGAGGTTCGTGGCCTTGACGATCGCATCGTAGACCTGCTCCGCAGACAGCCTGACGAGGAACTTGCGTGCGAAGTGCCGCGCATAGGAAGGTTTCCACTCTGCAGGAAAATCGGCTGAGAGCTGGTACGCCGAGGAATTCACAATGCGCTTGTGCAGGTGCTGAAGGTCGTATCCGCTGTCGATGAAGTCCTGGGCAAGCTCCTCGAGCAGTTCCGGATGGGACGGCTGAACGCCCCATCCCTCGGCAAGGCTTCCGGGATCCATCCGGTAGAAGTCGAAGCCGTCGACAGGATCCACGATGCCCGCACCCATGAATTCAGCCCAGAAACGATTGACTGTTGCCTTGGCGAACTGCGGATGCGCCGTAAGGATGCGCGCGAGTTCCTCTCGCAGAGGCTTTCCAGGCTGCGGCTCCTCTCCGCCGAGGATGAATCTCGGGCGCACCAGCCCCTCACGCTGTCGGGCGACCCGGACGGTGCTGGGCGCCGCCCGGGAATAGCCCTTGCGGGCTCCGTCCCTGTCATCGATCAGGTATTCGTCCTGTGTGTTGCGAAGCTCAACCCTGCGCAGCACCCGGGTGTTTCCGAAGAACGCCGCCTGCGCCCAGAACTCCTCCCGTTTCCTGGCAGTCAGCCAAGCGTTCACCTTCTCAAGATGGTTGACTCCGTCATGGCACGAAACGCACTGCAGGTTCACACCCATGAAGTGCCTGAAGATCATCACCGTCATCTCGTCGGCGGTGTCCTCGTGCATGATTTCGGTGCAGTTGTCGGCGAATACGGCCCACCGGACCAGATAGCTGGCGGGACCCACGTACCAGTTGCTGCGCGCCTCCGCAGTCAGCAATTCGCGGATGAACTCGTCGTACGGCTGGTTGAGCAGCAGCGCATCCGCCACATAGTCATGGAACAGGTTGCGGCCTTGCATGCCGACCCGGTTCTGGCTGGTGCGCCAGAGGTCGAGATGCCAGTACGTCCAGCGGTCCCGCCAGTCCACGCCGCCGACCAGCTCGCCTATCAGCCTGGACCGCTTTGCCGGATCCGGATCGGCCACGAACTCCCGCGCCTCGCCACCGTCCGGAATGCGTCCGATCAGGTCAAGATGGACTCGTCGGAAGAACGTCGCGTCGTCGGCGAGCGGTGCGTGCGGGATCCCGTCACGCTCGATTCGTCCGAAGATGCGCTCGTCAATGAAATTGACGTGAGGCACGCTTGCCTCTTCGGCGTGTCCGCCGGGCACGGATGCCTCGGTCTGCCGCGCCAGCGCTTCCGCCACGCCCTCGCCGACAACCGGCGGATGGTCTTCCGGCAGGGCCTGATCGGCCAGCTGGGCCCCTGCGGAAGAGGTGAGGGCCAGACCCAGCGCCAGGAGACTCGCTCTATTCATTTCCCTCGTCCTCCAGTGTAGTTGCCCGGCAACCGCCACTCGCCGGCGCGAGTCGGCGTTTGCCCCTAGAACGGCGGCGGCTCGTCTTGATCTCCGCCATCGTCCGTGCCCGCATACTCCTCCTCGGAGTACGACTGCTCATCCACGGGATCCACGAACTTCGCGAACCGGTTTCTGAACGCAAGCTTGACCCTGCCCGTCGGACCGTTGCGCTGCTTTCCGATAATGAGTTCGGCGGTGCCCTCCAGCGTCTTGTCATCCGGCTTGTAGACTTCTTCGCGAAAGACGAAGCAGACCACGTCGGCGTCCTGCTCGATGGACCCGGAATCGCGCAGGTCGCTGAGAATTGGCCGGTGGCCCTTCCTCCCCGGCGCTTCCGGCGCCCGGCTCAGCTGCGACAGGGCGAGGACCGGGACGTCAAGGTCCTTGGCGAGCAGCTTCAACCCCCGGGAGAAGCTCGAGATCTCCTGCACACGATTCTCCACTCTTCCCTTCGACGCCATGAGCTGGAGGTAGTCGACCACGACAAGAGCCAGGCCGTGTTCCGACTGGAGCCGGCGGCACTTCGCCGCGAGCTCAATGATGTTCAGGTCCGCGGAGTCGTCAATGAACAGCCGGCTCTGCACCAGGTCATTCAACGCGCTCGACAGCTGTGCTCCGTACCTGCTTGTCCTTCCTTGCCGGAATGCCATCTGGTCGACATTGGCCAACGAGCACAGCATCCGCGTCAGCAACGCCTCGCGAGACATTTCAAGCGAGAAGATCGCGACCGGGCGGCCCGGCTCGTCCCCGCGGGAAATCGCCACGTGGGTGGCAATGTTCAAGGCCATGGCCGTCTTGCCCATGGCGGGCCGGCCCGCCAGCACGACCAGCTGTCCGCCGCGCAATCCGTTCGTCATCTCATTGAACGCGAGAAAAGGCGTGAACAGGCCCTTCGGCCGCTTGGTCGGATCCAGAAAGGCGCTGACGCCGCCTTCGATGCCGTCCAATGTCTCGCGCGGGCTCTCCAGGCCTGACCGGAGCAATTCGTTCCCGACCTTCATCACAGCCAGTTCGGAGTCGGCAAGGACGTCGTCGACCTCGCGTCCCGACTCGTCAAGGCAGCTGGCGATGATTCCCTGCGCTGTGGAGATGAGCTTCCGGAGAACGGACTTGTTCTTGACGATCCTCACGTAGCTCTCGATGCTCGACAAACGCGGCATTCCCTCGGTGAGCTGCGCGAGGTAGGCGTAGCCGCCGACGTTCTCCAGCCAGCCGAACTTCTTGAGCTCGTCCGCAAGCATCAGGAATTCGATCCGCTCGCCGCGCTCATGGAGCCCATGCATGCATCTGAGAATGCGACGGTGCTTCTCGGTGTAGAAATCCACCTCGTCAAGCGAGCCCGCCACCTGGGAGAACTTTGTGTCGTCGAGAAGGACAGTTCCGAGCACGAACATCTCGGCTTCGATGTTGACGGGCACGCCCCGCTCCAGCGCGAGGGCTCCCAGGTCGGGTTGGCGGCCGGGGCTCGGAGCCCGCTGATCGATTTGCTGCTGCGTCTCAGCCATGCGTCAGTGATTCGCGCCTACCCCTGGACTTCAATGCGCCAAGTGTCAAGCAGGACCCAGGCATTTGATCCACACGTGATCCGACTTCATGGAACGCCGCTGGACGGCTCGGGATCTCGCGGTGTCGACGGCACCATCATACGCCGGTTCGCGGAAGCTGGCTTCCGCCCCGCTCAGCAGGACGCGATTGCTGTGGGCGCGGACTCGTCAATCCCCTCTACAGCCCGGACCGCACTCTGCGCGTGCGCCGCTGCCACCCTCGCCGAACGTCCGGAGATCCCGATCCTGTTGCCGGACCGCCTGTGCGGCAACCGCATTGGCGTCGACGGAGGGTCCGGGATTCGAATGTCGAATCCGCACCGCTCGCCTGCGGCGGAACTCGATTCCCCCGCGCGTCCTCGGGCGGATCGCGGGAGCCTGCTCGCACCTGGGTTTGGCGCTGGCTCGGCTGCCGCAAGCTCCCGGATCTCGAGCACGACCTCTGCTTCAGGTCAGCGAAGAAATGGAGCGCGCCGGCGGACGGCGGGCTGACGTGCAGGTGCCGGGACCTCGAAGGCGAGCGAAAGCCGCTCGGTCCGGCAACCCACCATTGCGAGCTGCGGGGCCTTCTGGCCTCGGACCGGCACTCCGGCCGGGGACCGCGGCGGCACGGTCGGCTCGTCGCTCATTCCGGGGGTTCGGAGCCCCGCCCCGCAGCAAGGGAGACCTTCGCCTCCCGAAGGCGGTCTCCCATCGCCTGATTCTCCGGCGCCGGACTCGCTGCATCTTCAGGGCAACGCCGGCCGAAGCCACTTCAGACGAATAGGTGGACATAGCCGTACACTACCGGAATCCCAAACAACGCCGCGTCGATGCGGTCGAGGACACCTCCATGGCCGGGCAGGAGCGTTCCGCTGTCCTTGACACCCGCCGCCCTCTTGAGCGCCGACTCGAAGAGATCGCCAACCTGGCCAAACACGTTGACGACGAGCGAGAGGATCGCGGCCTCCACGAGTCCGATTTGCGATCCAAGAAAGGCGCCGGCGTAGAGTGAGCCGACAGTCGTGCCGACAACGACCGAGGCAATGCTGCCCTCCCAGGTCTTTCTCGGACTGGTACGGGGAGCGAGTTTGCGGCTTCCGAACTTCCTGCCGACGGCCAGGGCGGAAATGTCTCCTACCGCAACGACCAGGAGCACGAAGAACAGCCACAGGGGCGAGAGGTCGTGCAGCAGGATTCCCCACAGCATCGGTCCCGCAACGTACAGGAGGCCCGTCACAGTGACCCCAACCGCGGGCAAGAGGCTTGCAAACGGAACGGGTGCGAAGACCGCCGCACCGCATAGAACGACCGCGAAGAGGGTCGCAAAATACCCGCGGTCCAAGTTGGGCAGCAGAATCCACAACAGGGCCGCAGCATGGCCCGCAAGCACGAACGGCTGGATGCCACCCTTGGCCGCAATCCTGAAGAACTCGTGCAGCGCCAGCGCCGAAATCGCGGCGACGACGAGGATGAACGTCCACCCGGGTGTAAGAAACACCAAGGCGCCGATGCCGATGGCCAGCAACAGGCCCGTCAGGACCCTCTTCAACAACCCGGCCTCACTTGCTCGCCGCTACCAGCTGACGCGACGGCGCCTCGTCGGGCAGTCCGCCGAATCGGCGGCTCCGCTTCTGATAGGCCAGGATCGACTCCAGCAGATCCGTCGTGCGGAAGTCAGGCCAGTAGCGGTCCGTCACCCAAATCTCCGAATACGCGATCTGCCAAAGCAGGAAGTTGCTGACACGATACTCGCCCGACGTGCGGATCAGCAGATCAGGGTCGCCCGCGTCCGCAGTGTAGAGCTGGTCGCTGATGGCCGCTTCGTCAACCTGCATGGGCGCCTCGCGTCTGTGCGACTGCCGAAGCAGGCCGTTCACGACGTCGACGATCTCGGAGCGGCCGCTGTAGTTGAGGGCTACGTTCAGACGCATGCCCGTGTTGGCGGAAGTCTCGACGATCGCGTTGTCGATGTCATCGCAGACTGCCTGCGGGAGGGCGTCAACGCGGCCAATCGTCTGGAACCGGACACCGTTGGCCTTCAGCTCAGGCAGCTCCTGGCGCAAGTACCGGCGCAGCAGCACCCAGAGCGTCTGGATCTCGGCCCTTGGCCGCTTCCAGTTCTCCACCGAGAAGGCATAGAGCGTCAGCGCCTCGATACCCAACCGACAGCAGGCCTCAATGACCTCCCGGACCGGCCTCACGCCTGCCCGGTGGCCGGCTGCGCGCGGCAACAATCGCTTTCTTGCCCATCGCCCATTGCCATCCATGATCACGGCAATGTGCCGCGGCAGCCTGCCCGGCACCAGCATCTGGGCCATGCGTCGTTCTTCGGTGCCTGGCGCTGCCCAATCGAGAAAGTCCTGCATCTCGCCGAGACGAACGACCCTTGGTTCATCGTACAACGCGCGTCAGGTTCCGTCGAACTGCGGCCCCGCCCACGAAAGAGCTTATAAAGCCGGCCGAGAAGAAGGGGCGCTGGCGTGCCCCTGAGGCACGCGCGAGATGCGCCCGGTGCTGCTGCAGCGAAACGTGCCGGCGTCGCGGCACCAGGGGTTGGGCCTCGCGCAGCGTCAGGCCAAGGCGGTTCTTGGCCTCGTCCGGCGCGAGACGGATTCTTCGAATTGCTGTTTGCAAGGTCCTTCGCGTGAACCGTTGTATGCCTTGTCAAGTGGGGGATAGTGACAGGCCTGCGAGTGCTGACGAGGTTCCGATGGTCTTGGTGAAATCCGTTTCCGGGGTGGAAGCGGCGGGTTTCAACGCGCTCCCGTACGCAGGTCCCGTCTCCTATGAGCGTTTCCAGTCTGTGATCCGCGGGACACCGGACAAGAAGCGAAAGAATGTGCTGGTTCTGCTCGTCACCCTAGCGGAGACGCAGACTCGGCTTACAGGATCGTCCGGTTCTTGCGCCGGTCTTACGACAAAGTAACGGTCTTCGTCTCAAGCCTCCGCAAGAGTGCTGGGACGCTGATCTGTCTCGGCGCTCACGAAGTGGTGATTTCAGGGGCCGGCGAATTAGGTCCGCTCGACGTTCAGGTCCGTGAGGAAAACGAATTGTCCACCGTCCGGTCCGGCTTGGGCGTACCAAAAGGATTGGACTTCCTGGAGTCGAGGATGCTTGCCGCTCTCCAGGCGGTGCTTGCCTATTTTGCCGACGGCGGAGGCCTGGAGGCCCAGAGAGCATCGCAAATCGCGGTCAACACAACGGTTGGGCTGTTCGCCCCAATCTACTCCAAGATCGATCCGGCGGGCTTGGGTGAGACCTCTAGGGCGCTGGCTGTTGCACAGGACTACGCCAAACGGCTTGTCGAGAACCTGCGCCCGCGAGCACTTGAGCGGCTTGTCTCGGACTTCTGGTCGCACTTGTTCGTCATTGACATCGGCGAGACCAAACAATTCCTCTTGAAGGTGCGGGAGCCCACCGATCATCAAGCGGCGCTCGCGAGGCATCGTCACCTGACACCAGCCGCACGACGGTTTCGAGTGGATCAATCGAGTGTCTGCCACATTGCAAGGGAAGTCAGCGAAGGATCAATCCATGAAGAAGGTAGTGGTGGACCAGCTACTGATCCGCCAGGTCCAGAGGGACCGGTCGGACCGACTCAAGGCGCTAGTCCGAAGGATGAGCCGGAGGGTTCCGATGCCTCCGAAGGTTAGGGTGCCTCCCTCGCAGAATTCGCAGGCCGTGTCACCAAGGGGCAGGTTCGGACCGGCGGGAATCCATTCGGGTCTTGTCCGCAAGTCCGGAGAGACCAGGGGCATAGCGCCGTTCCGCAAGCAGAACGACACTGCCAGTCCAGATCGGACAGCTCGCCTGAAGGCCCGTTGCGCGAACCTGGATCGGGACGTGGGATAGAATGATTGCGTGATGCGAGCGGGATGGGGCCTCGGCATTCTTGCGCTGCTCGGAGCCGCGGTTGTTGCTCCAGCTCAGGACGCTCGGACGCAATCGGAAACCACGATCCGCGTCGAGGTGAACGTCGTCAACCTTCCGGTCACCGTCACCGATCCGGAGGGCCGGTTCATCGTCGACCTGAACAAGTCGGACTTCACCGTCTGGGAGGACGGCGAGCAGGTTGAGATCAGGTACTTCACCCGAAGCGTCGAGGAGGACAAGAAGCCGCCCCTGTTCGCGGGCTTCATCATCGACCTCAGCAACACGGCGAGACTCTACTACAAGACCTACCAGACCTCGATCGGAGACCTCGCATGGATGCTGGTCCCGGAAGGGGGCAAGAACAGGGGGTTCCTGTTCGGCTACCACACGGAGGTCGACGAACTCGTCGACTTCACCGACGACCCAGTCCTCCTCACCGAGAGGATGGAGAGCCTCAAGCACGGCGGCGGCAGCGCAATGTTCGATGCGGTCTACCGCGCCTGCACGGACAAGCTGGTGTCCATTCCCTACCAGGGCGCGAGCGAGCCGAGGAAGGTGCTGGTCGTGATCGGCGACGGCCACGACAACGCCAGCAAGCGATCCATCGACGAAGTCATCCACGCAGCCCAGCTGCACCAGGTCACGATCTACGCGGTCAGCACCGTGGGCTGGGGCTACCACCAGGAGGAAGAGTCGAACCTCTTCAAGCTCGCCCGGGAGACCGGCGGACGCGTCGTGCGCCCCATGCAGAAGGTCCACAAGGATGTCGCCGGATATCTCTCCAAGCCGCAGGACGCCGGAAACTACCAGTACGAGGTCGGGACGGGAGGCTATGCGGCAGCCCAGCTGCAGGCGCTTTATGAGGCCATTCTCGACGTCGCCGGCAACGTGCAGAGCCAGTACATTCTGGGCTACGTTCCGAGCCGCCCGTTCTCCGACCAGGCCTTTCGGCTGATCGACGTCGAGCTCGGCCTGGCCGGCGCCGATGTCCAGGTCTACCACCGGCGTGGATACTTCCCCCCGATGGTGCAATAGCCAGCCCGGGAGACCTCGCCAAAGCCGTTGCTTTCGGCCTCCGCGGACGCCTCCGCCACGGAGCCCCGCGTCGCCACAGGGCGCCGGATCGGGAATTCTCCCGACGACCGGCTCGCTATAATCCGACTAGGTGGAACTGGCACTTCACAAGAGGCGGCTCCACGATTTGGGCCTCAATGCCTACGAGTCGAGTGCCTACATCGTGCTCATCGGGCACGTGCAGTTCAAGGCTCTGGAGGTTGCGGGCCGGGCGAACATTCCCAGAGCCAAGATATACGACGTGCTGAACAGCCTGGTCGACAAGGGCTTCGTGCGAGTCGTGCATGGCAAGACGAAGCAGTTCTCGGCCGTCGAGCCCCGGCTGGCGCTGGAGGGGTACCTCAATCGACGCAGAGAGAGCTTCCTCCGGGAATGGGAAGACCGCCAGCAGTTGGCGGACCAGGTCAGCAACGATCTTGCGACGGTGTTTCAGGACGGCTCCCATGGCCACAGTCCGCTCGACTACCTCCGCATCATTGGGGACACGCGCCAAATCGTCGAGGAATACCGGCGCATGCTGCTCGAGACGCGCAACGAGTATCTGGAATTCGCTCGGCCCCCCTACGCGGTGGATCCCGGTCACGAGCCGATCGTCAAGAGCCTCGTGGACAAGGGCTTGGCCTGTCGGCTCATGTTCGACCCGCACGGCTTTAGGGATCCCGTGGGGAAGGCGAAGCTGAAACTCCTGGAGCATGCCGGGGCCGAGATTCGCGTGGGGCGGAACATTCCGATCAAGCTGGCGCTCTTCGACGGCCACAGCGGAATGATCTCCCTGGACGATCCGGTGGTCAGCCACCAGAGGATCACCGCGCTCGTCTTCGAGCACAGGAGCCTGGGCAGCGCGATGCGGACGCTCTTTGACGATCTCTGGAACCGCAGTTCCACGCTGGACGACTTTCCCTTTGACGAGGCGGGCTCCTGAAGTCTGCCCAATCCGTCCCACTCATGGAATGCCCGATCGCGAATGCGGTGGTTCCCGTGGCCGGACTCGGCACTCGGCTGCTGCCGGCGACCAAGTCCCAGCCCAAGGAAATGCTGCCGGTTGCCAGGAAGCCGATCGTGCAGTACGTGGCGGAGGAGCTGGCGCGCTGCGGAGTGCGGAACCTGCTGTTCGTGACGGGCCGCGGCAAGGCGGCCATCGAGAACCACTTCGATCCCGATCCCGCGCTGACGAGAACACTCCGCGCCGCAGGCAAGACGGATCTCCAGGTCGCGCTGGACTTCGAGCGCCTGGGCCTCAACATTCTCTATACGCGCCAGAGCGTCCCGCGCGGGCTCGGCGACGCCATCCTCCACGGCGAGTCATTCACCGGACGCGAGCCGTTCATCGTGGCCCTCGGCGACTCGGTCATCGGGCTGCGCGGGGATTCACTGGCGTGCCGAAGAATGGCCGAGACTTTCGTCCGGCGGAGGGCGGACGTGGTGATTGCTGTCCGGGAAGTGCCGCGGGACCACGTGCGATTCTACGGCATCGTCGTGTCGGACGGCGACGGCGACACGTTCCGAATTCGCACACTGGTCGAGAAGCCGTCGACGCAGGACGCGCCCAGCCGACTGGCGGTAGCGGGACGCTACGCATTCTCCCCTAGGATTTTCGGGCTGATCCGTGAGGTCAGGCCGGACCGAAGGGGAGAGATCCAGCTCACCGATGCGATTCGCGCGGTCGCCGAGCAGGGCGGAACCGTGCTCGGCGTGAGGCTGGGAGCCGACGAGAAGCGCTACGACGTCGGGAACATGCCGAGCTACTTTGAGACGTTTCTGGATTTTGCGGCTGCGGACCCCGATCACGGACCGAGGGTCAGGAGCCACATGCGCCGGATCCTCAGGCGCTATTCGAATGAGGAGGGCAGGTGACCGCAAGCGTCCAAGGCATCGCCGATCCGGGCTCCTCCGCTAACGGAGTATGCAAGGTCGAGCTTGCAACGGTCCCGGACGCTTGCCAGACTGGTGCCCTTCCCGCATGCATTGCCTGATTCTGGTCGACCTGCAGAACGACTTCATGCCGGGCGGCGCACTGGCGGTTCCTGACGGAGACGCCGTGGTCGCGGTCGCCAACCGCCTGTGCCGCCGGTTTGACCTCGTCGTGGCATCACAGGACTGGCACCCTCCGGACCACATGAGTTTCGCTTCGCAGCATGCCGGGAGGAATCCGGGCGAGGTGGTTGACCTGCACGGTCTGGACCAGGTCCTGTGGCCGGATCACTGCATCCAGGGATCCCGGGGCGCCGCCTTTCATGATTCGCTGGATCAGCGCCGGCTGAGCTCCGTGTTCCAGAAGGGAACTGACCGCCACCTCGACAGCTACAGCACGTTCTTCGACAACGCCCGCAGAAAGTCAACCGGGCTGGGAGAGCATCTGGAGGCCCAGGGCATCAAGTCCGTCTGCCTGCTGGGCCTCGCCACAGACTACTGTGTCAAGTTCAGCGCGCTGGACGCGGTCTCCCTCGGTTTCCGCACACGCGTCGTCCGCGAAGGCTGCAGGGGCATAGATCTTGCGGAGGGCGACGTCGAACGTGCGTGGAGCGAGATGAAGTCGGCCGGAATCGAGATCGTGTCCGAGCACAGCCTGGCATGAGCGACGAACCGAGAGTCGTCGCGGAGGGGCGTTTTCTCCGGTTCGTCAAGCGCGGGCACTGGGAGTACGTCGAGCGGGTGAATGTCCGCGATGTCGCAGTGCTCGTCCCGGTCACGGAGAACGCCGAGATCGTACTCGTCGAGCAGTACAGGATTCCCGTGCAGGCGGCGATGGTCGAGCTCCCAGCTGGTCTGGTCGGAGACGAGGAAGGCGTCCGGAATGAAGATCTGCTAGACGCCGCCAACCGCGAGCTGGAGGAGGAAACCGGATTCCGTGCGGGGCGCCTGACAGTGCTGGCGAGGGCGCCGAGTTCGGGCGGGATGACGAGCGAAGTCATTTCGTTCGTGGCCGCCGAGGCCCTGGCGAGAGTCGGACCCGGCGGCGGCGTCGATGGCGAAGACATCACCGTGCACGTCGTGCCGTTGGCGGAAGTCCGGCGGTTCCTCAGGGAGCGCGAGCTCGCCGGCTGCCTGATTGACCCCAAGATTTTTGCCGGACTCTACCTTGTGGGGCGGAACCCGGGAGGACGGACCCGCTCTGGGCCATACTGAGTCGAGTGAGTTCGCCCAAGTACGATGCGGTGCTGTTCGTCTCCTTCGGCGGCCCGGAGCGACGCGAGGACGTGGTCCCGTTCCTCGAGAACGTGGTGCGCGGCAAGGGAGTGCCGCGGAAGCGGCTGCGCAAGGTGGCCGAGCACTACTACGCCATAGGCGGCAAGAGCCCTATCAACGACCAGAACCGCGCCCTGATTGCCGCAGTTCGCGCCGAGCTCGTCAGGCGCGGCTCGGACCTGCCACTCTACTGGGGCAACCGGAACTGGCACCCCCTGCTTCCCGCGGCGCTGCAGGGAATGTCGCAGGACGGCGTGAGCCGGGCGATCGCATTCGTCACGTCGGCCTTCAGCTCATACTCCGGCTGCCGGCAGTACCGCGAGAATATCGATTCGGCGCGGGAGGCGGTTGTTCCCGACGGCCTGGTCGTGGACAAGATCCGTCCGTTCTTCAACCATCCCGGGTTCGTCGACGCCATGGCCGGCCGGGTCCGCAGCGCCTTGGCGGGATTCAACGAGACCGGGAGGCGGAAGGCCAAGATCCTGTTCACAGCCCACAGCATTCCGCTCGCGATGGCTTCCGGCTGCCGATACGTGGAGCAGCTCCGCGAAGCCTCGCGCCTCGTCGGCGACCGAGCCGGGGCGGCTGACTGGGAGCTGGTGTTTCAGAGCCGAAGCGGGCATCCGTCCCAGCCCTGGCTGGAGCCCGACGTCTGCGACCGGCTACTGGAGTTGGAGGGAAGCGCCACGACGCACGTCTGCGTGGCGCCGATAGGCTTTGTTTCCGACCACGTTGAGATACTGTTCGACCTCGACGTCGAATCTGCGGCCGCGGCCGGTCAGGCCGGCCTCGGGTTCGTTCGCGCCGGAACGGTGGGCACTCATCCGGCGTTCGTGTCATGCGTTTGCGATCTGATCGAGGAGAGGCTTCAACCCGATGCGGACCGCGCAAGCGTCGGCAGACTGCCGGCGCTCCCGGACGCGTGTCCAGCGGACTGCTGCCCCCCGCCGAGACGGCGACGTTCGCCGGGGCGGGCGGGCGGAGGGCCGGCCGCCCTGTAAGCCGGTTTCTGTTCCCGTCCGAGGACGGGCGGCAGCCATTCATCTCGAGCGCCTGTCACCAAACGCCTCCAGCGACCTACCCGGGACTCAGGCGCGACGGGCCATCGCATCGCCCTCTATTTGGTCTTGCTCCGCGTGGGGTTTGCCCTGCCGTCCCGGTTACCCGAGACGCGGTGCGCTCTTACCGCACCATTTCACCCTTACCCCGCAAAGCGGGGCGGTATCATTTCTGTGGCACTTTCCGTCGACGCCCCATTTCGAGAGCGCCTCCCGGCCGTTAGCCGGCACGCTGCCCTGCGGAGACCGGACTTTCCTCCGCGCCCAAGAGCGCAGCGACTGCCCGGACGACCGACCCAGAACTGATTATAGGGGCTGTGCTCCGCACATGGAGCGAGGGCGACAAGGCCTTGCCCGCCCGGCTGGTTCCCGGACTCGGGTCCAAGCGTATCCCGGTCCGTGAGATTCGTCTGTGCTGAGACGCAACTCCGTCGGGCTTGCCTTCTTGCCGAGGCCGGTCCGTGGCCTGCTTCGACGGATTCGGACTCACCCGTCCCTACGCCGGCCGGCAGGACGCCAGACACCTCATCGGGACGACTCGGAGGACCTTGTCATCCCCACGCGGCGGGTCGTGACGGGGCGAGAAAGCAGCGCGGCTCCACGCACGGGACGGCGGGCCGTTCACACCCGCTGTCCGCAAGCGGCGGTTCCGTCCCGGGCGTCCTATGCGAGCAGCGCCCTGACGACGTTTGCCTGCTCAACGCCCGTGAGCTTCGCGTCCAGCCCCTGGTGCCTGTAGGTGAACCGCTCGTGGTCGATCCCAAAAAGGTGCAGCAGCGTGGCCTGATAGTCCCGGATGTGCACGGGATCCCTAACGATGTTATAGGAGAACTCGTCCGTCTCTCCATACACCATTCCGCCCTTGATGCCGCCTCCCGCCATCCACAGGCTGTAGCACCTCGGATGATGGTCGCGCCCGTAGTTCGTGGGAGTCAGCTCTCCCTGCGAGTAGATGGTGCGCCCGAACTCGCCGCCCCAGATCACCAGTGTCTCGTCGAAGAGACCGCGTTCCTTGAGGTCCTGGATCAGGGCCCATGCGCCCCGGTCCGCATCCTCTGCCTGGGCGCGGAGGACGACGGGCGCATCGCTGTGCACGTCCCAGCCGCGATGATAGATCTGCACGAACCGCACTCCGCGCTCGACAAGGCGCCGTGCCATCAGCGCCGCGTTCTGGAACTTTCCGGGTTCGCGAGCCTCCTCGCCCCAGCGCTTCCAAGTGCTCTCGGGCTCCGACGAGAGGTCGCTCATCTCCGGCACCGAACTCTGCATGCGGAACGCCATCTCGTACTGCTCGATGCGGGCCAGCGTCTCCGGGTCGCCGATGCGCTCGTGCTGAATCTGGTTCAGCTCCGCCAATCCGTCAAGCATGCGGCGGCGAACCGTCTGGGTCACACCTCCCGGGTTCTTGACGTAGAGCACGGGATCCCCGCCGGCGCGCAGGCCGACACCAGCGAATTCGGGCGACAGGAATCCGGAACTCCAAAGCTTGGCCGAAATCGCCTGCTGGCCAGCCTTCGGGTGGCTGCGCTCGGCGTTCATGACCACGAAGGTCGGCAGATCGCGATTCAGGCTGCCGAGCCCATAGGAGATCCACGACCCGATGCAGGGACGGCCAGCGACCTCGCGGCCGGTCTGGATGAACGTGATCGCGGGCTCGTGGTTGATTGCGTCGGTGTTCATCGACCGGATGATGCAGATGTCGTCCGCCATGCTGGCCGTGCGCGGCAGGATCTCCGAGATCCACGCGCCGCTCTGGCCGTGCTGCGTGAACTCGAAGACCGACGGAGCGATTGGGAAGCGCGCCTGGCCGGAGGTCATCGTGGTGAGCCGCTGTCCCTGCCGGATCGAGTCGGGCAGGTCCTTGTCGTACCAGTCCTTCATGGCCGGCTTGTAGTCCAGCAGGTCCATCTGCGGAGGTGCGCCCATCATGTGCAGATAGATGCACTGCTTGGCCTTGGGCGCGAAATGGGGAAGACCGGCCAGCCCTCCGATGCGACCGGTGTCGGTCCTCGACGCCTTGGCGTCCTCGGCCATCAGGGTGGCGAGGGCGATGCCCCCGATGCCCTTCGCCTGGCGAGCGAAGAACTGCCGCCGCGTCTCCGTGCGGACCGCTTGCTGTACGAGTGGATCCATTGGTGTTGTCCCTTCCTGTCTCGCGCCGTCCCGACGCGCCGGTCGCGGCCGCTACTTGTTGAGCGCCTCGTCCAAGTTCATGATCTGGCTCGCCAGCATGGTCCATGCCGCCAGTTCGGGTCGGGTCAGGGCCTCGTCCACGGGCCATTCCCCGGTTGCCAGCAGTTCGCTGGCGTCTTCCTCGTCGGTCTCATAGTGGGCCAGGAATTCCGAAAAGCTCTTCTCGGCAACCTCTTGCTCGTGCTCGTCGAACTCGCGCGAAAGAATCCGGCTGGTCAGGAATCCGAGCCGGACCCCGAAATCGTCCGAGGTCTCGTTCATCGCCGTCTGGGCGAGGAAACGAGACGCCTCGACGAACTGCGGGTCGTTCATCGTGACCAGGGCCTGCAGCGGCGTGTTGGTCCGCTCGCGCCGGACCGTGGCGTGCTCGCGCGTCGGCGCATTGAAGATCTGCATCGAGGCCGGGGGGGCGGCGCGCTTCCAGAACGTGTAGAGACTCCGGCGATAGAGCTTGTCGCCTTCGTCCCGCTTGTAGAAGCGCGTGTTGCTGCCCAGCATCGCCACGGATTCCCAGACGCCCTCCGGCTGGTACGGCTTGACGCTCGGTCCGCCGACCTTCTCGACCAGAATGCCGGTCGAGGCCAAGCCGAAATCGCGCAGCATCTCGGCGTCCATACGGAAGCGGGGACCGCGCGAGAGAAGCGTGTTGTCCGGATCCCGCTCGAGCTTCTCCGGCCCCGCCTCCGCGGACTGCCTGTACGTCGATGACGACAGGATGGTCCTCAGCAGTCCTTTGACGTCCCACCCGCTCTCGCGGAACTCCACCGCAAGCCAGTCCAGGAGATCCGGATCCGACGGCGGCTCGCCCTGCGCTCCGAAGTCGTCGCTGGTGCGGACGATGCCCGTCCCGAAGACCTGCTGCCAGAATCGATTGACGGCGACGCGGGCCGTCAGCGGATTTGAGTCGTCGATGAGCCAGTTGGCCAGGTCCAAGCGGTTCATCGAGCCGGATCCGGTGGTGATCGACGGCAGGAAGCCGGGCGTTGCAGCCGGGACCTTGTCGCGCCGCTGATCGTACATTCCGCGGAAGAGAATGTGCGCTTCAGCCGGGCTGTCCTCGTGTTCCTGCATGACGTGCGTCACCGCCCCGCGGCGCCGCACTTCCCGGATCTCGCGCTCAGCGTCCTTCGCCGCCCGGAAGCGGGCGCGGTAGCTCTCGTCGTAGACGTTCAGATAGTGCAGCCCGAGAACCCTCTTCTCCCCGGCGCTCAGGCGATCGGGCGCCTTCGAGCGTGCAGCTTCGATGGCCGGCCAGTTGGCGATGACGTTGGCCTCCTCGACGCTCAGCTCCCGCTCGTACAGCCGGACATCGGCCAGGGCCCCGCCGCCGAAGCCTCGGCTCTTGACCTCCTCGTCGTCCTTGTAGAAGCCGCGGCCAAGCAGCACGGGCCGGTCCGACCCGGCGGTGCCCGCCAGCTTCTCGAAGTACTCGCTTCCCTGGAACGGCATGCGCTCTCCGTCGAGGTAGATGCTCAAGCCCGCCCGTTCCCCGGAGCCGTCGTAGGTGATCGTGATGTGGCGCCAGGAGCCCGGCTCGAGCTGATACTGGTTGTTGGGGAGAATCTCGATGCTCGTCGACTCCTCCTCCTCGACGGCGGTCATTCTGAACACGAGCTGGCGGCCGCCGAGTGTCACGGCCCAGCCGCGCATCTCGTTCTCGGTGTCGGTCTGGCTGGCCACGACGTAGTTGCCCGCCGCCTCCGGATGCCGGACCCAGAACGCGAGCGAGAAGGCGGAACTCTCGTTGATCGCTGAGGTCGGAAGCTCGACGAAGGCGTCCTCGGCGAATTCGAGCGCGTCAAGGTTGGCCGCCGGTCCCTCCGAAGCGGTCACCCCCTCCGGCAGCGACAGCGCCTCGCGGCCGCCGGCGGTCGCGAGGTGGGTGCTGCTCACGTGCAACGGAGCGGCCTGGGTCTGCAGCGGACTGTCGAGGCTTGAGTACTTGGCGCCAGCCAGCCAGGTCTCGAATTCCGCACCCGGCGACTCGGCCGACTCCGCCAGGGACGCGCGGGTCTCCCGCAAGGTTTCCGTCAGCTGCAGGTAGCTCTCCCGGTCCTCGTCGCGCGGGACGATGATGTACGGAGGCGTATCCGAGATGTTGCCGTCCATCACGTACTGGGTCGTGTTCCGGAAGAACGCCGTCATGGCGTAGAAGTCACGCTGCGTGATGGGATCGAACTTGTGGTCGTGGCAGGTGGCGCAGCCCACGGTCAGGCCGAGGAAGACGGTGCCGGTCGTGTCGGCCCGGTCCTTGGCGTAGATGACCTCGTACTCCTCGGGAATCACGCCCCCCTCGTTGGTGGTCGCATTGCAGCGGTGGAAGCCTGAGGCGATCAGCTGGTCCATCGTGGGATTCTCCAGCAGGTCGCCGGCGACCTGCTCCAGGGTGAACTGGTCGAACGGGAGGTTCCGGTTGAAGGCCTTGATCACCCAGTCCCGGTAGGGCCACATCTCCCGGTAGTTGTCGATGTGAATCCCGTGGGTGTCCGCGTACCTTGCCGCGTCCAGCCAGTATCTAGCGCGGTGCTCCCCGTACGCCCTTGCGCCTAAGAGGCGGTCCAGATAGCGCTGATAGGCGTGAGGCGCCGTGTCGGCGATGAACTCTTCCACCAATTCCGGCTTCGGAGGAAGGCCGGTCACGTCCAAGGCCGCCCGCCTTGCGAGCGAGCGCCGGTCGGCCTCCGGAGCGGGCTCGAGGCCCTCGCCCTCCAGGCCCGCGAGAACGAACCGATCGATCGAATTGCGCACCCAGTCAAGGTCCTTCACTTCGGGCAGGGCAGGACGCCTCGGAATCTCGAACGCCCAGTGACCGCTCCATTCGGCGCCCTGCTCGATCCACTGGCGCAGCCGGTCGATCTGGCCTTCGTCGAGAGACTTGTGGGAGTACTCCGGCGGCATGCGCAGCGCCGGGTCCGAGTGCGAGATGCGCTGGTAGAGCATGCTGGAGCCGGCGTCGCCCGGCACGACCGGAGCGCCGTTCGGGCGGTGGCCGAAGAGTCCCTCCTGGCGGTCCAGGCGCAGATCGGCCACGCGCGTCGCGGCATCGGGTCCGTGGCACTGGAAGCACTTGTCAGCCAGCAGCGGCCGGATTTCGGTACGGAAGTCAATCTTCGCCGCGAAGGCGAAAGCGGAAAGACCGAAGAAAATGACGCACGGAATGAGCCTCGAGAACCGGAAGCACTTCATCTGGCAACATTATATAAAGGCGCCGCGATTCCGGGCAACAGTTTTCAGTGGTGCGGAGCCACGGGAACGGGCCCGGTCCGGACCGGAGCCGCAGCTCCGTCGGAGCCTTTTCAGGCACGCCGGACGCCCGCGGGCAGAGTGGGACGCGCCTCGCTAGAATCGATTCCATGACGCTCTTGAGGTGGGCGTGTCCGGCCGCCGTTCTGGCGGCGGCGGCATGCACGGTTTCGCCGCCGCCCGCGGGGGACGCCTTTGAAGTGGCTCCGGGCCTGGAACTCACCGTTTGGGCAACCGAGCCCCTCGTAATCAACCCCACCAATTTCGACATCGACGAGCGCGGCCGTGTCTGGTTCGTCGAGTCCGTGAACTATCGCAGCGATCTGAGAAGCCGGCCCTGGAACGACCTCGAAGGAGATCGCATCGTCATCCTGGAGGACACGGACGGAGACGGGCAGGCCGACTCCCGAAAGCTATTCGACCAGCATCCGCAAATGCTCGCCCCTCTCGGCATTTCCGTGCTGGGCAACAAGGTTCTCGTGTCCCAGTCGCCCGACCTGTTCGTCTACACGAAGGACGAGGACGACAACATCGTGTCCAAGGAGACCCTGCTGACCGGATGGGGCGGGGTCGATCACGACCACGGCCTGCACGTCGTGCTCTTCGGACACGACGGCCGCTACTACTTCAATTCCGGCGATCAGGGATTCGAGACCACCGATCGATCCGGAAACTCGTTCCGGAGCAGCCGTGAAGGCCCCTACTACGCCGCGACGGTGCAGACCGTGAGGCCGGACGGAACCGACTTTCGCGTGCTGGCCCACAACGCCAGAAACCCCTATGAGATCGCCCTGGACTCGTTCGGTTCGATCTGGCAGACGGACAACGACGACGACGGCAACCAGTGGACCCGGCTGCTCTACGTCATGGAAGGCGCCGACTTTGGCTACTGGGGGCCGGGCGGCCGGCGCTGGCGCGAGGACAGGGGCACGCACTTTCACGAGGAGCGGCCGAGCACGATCCCCTACGTCGCCCGCACGGGCCCGGGATCTCCAACGGGGCTTGTGATCTACGAGGGCGACCTGCTGCCGGAAAAATACCGGAACCGGCTGCTCCACACCGAACCGGGCAAGCGCCTGGTCCAGACTTTCTTCACCGAGCCGGATGGAGCGGGCTACGCCATGGAGGCGGAGAACACCGTGGTCAGCACCGACCCGCTGTTCCGCCCTAGCGACCTCGCCGTAGCTCCCGACGGGTCCGTGTTGATCTCCGACTGGCAGGACCCGGTCGTGGGCGGCCATGCCATGCTGGACATTGAGCGAGGCCGCTTCCTTCGGCTTGCGCCCGTCGGGCATCGCGGCTCCGTTCCCGACCCGGACCTCGATACCGACGAGGGTCTGCTCGCCGCGCTCGGCTCGCCCAACCAGGCGACGCGGTACCGCGGCTACCAGGAACTGGCCATTCGGTCCGAGAAGGAACGGCTGGGCATCCTTCTCGACGCCTGGCGGACAGGAGCAGACATCCTTCGCGCCCGGGCTCTCTGGATGCTGGCAGACCTGGGCGCCGAAGGGGCCGCGGCTCTGAGGGAGGCGTTCGACTCCCACGATCCGCGGTTCAGGATCCTAGCCCTGCGCGCCGCCCGCCACCACGGACTCGACCTCAGACCCCGACTGTCGGAAATGTCGTCGGATCCCGACGCCGGGGTCCGACGCGAAGTGGCGCTCATGCTGAGGGAGGTCCCGCTTCACGACCGCGTGCCGGAGTGGCTTCGCCTCGCGGGGAGCTACGACGGCGCCGACCGATGGTACGCGGGGGCGCTGGGAATCGCCGCGGCTGGTGCGGAGGATCCGATCTTCAAGGCTCTCCGCTCGCAGGAACCGGCGTGGAGCTCCCGCGTCGCCGACCTGTACCGAGTGCTCCAGGCACCGGCCTCGGTGCCCTACCTGTCCAGTGTCGCCAGGGACCGTTCGGCCCCTCCGGCACAGCGGATCGAAGCGCTGGACGCGCTTGCCTGGCAACCGTCCGAACCGGTCGCCCTCACGGTGGCGACACTCGCCGGAGACCCTTCAGAGGATCCGGAGATTCGGCGCAAGGCGCTCTACTACCTGGGCAAGCAGGTCTTCAGCGAATGGAGCGGTCAGCGCAGCCATCCGACCGTTCTCCGAGCAGTGAAGCATGCGCTCGGAGACCGTCGCTCGCGGGCCGCGGCACTCGAGCTCGCCGACCAGCTGGCCGATTCGGTCCTCGAGCCCGAGCTGCGCGGAATCGTGCAGGACGCCTCCGCCGAGGAGGCTGAACGGATCGTTGCGCTGCGGGCGCTAGGCAAGGTCCCCGCGAGCGGGACCGAAAGCCTGCTGCGCGAGCACGTGGAAGCCGGGCCCGCAGCCTTGCGCGTCGCGGCGATGGAGGGCCTCTGGGCAGCGGCGCCCGACGACTTGCACGAGACTCTGCAGGGGATCGTGTTCTCCAATGCGCCCAACGAAGTGCGAAGCGCGGCCTTGAGGATGCTGGGGAGGCGCCCGGCGGGTCAGCACCTCATCCTTGACATGGAGGAGTCCCACGACCTGCCCGCCGAGTTGCGGGCCGCTGCCGCGAGCATCGTGAACGTCTCGCGTGACCGGGAGGTGCGGGCGAGGGCGGCCGGGATCCTTCCGCCGCCTAGGAGCCGCAACGACCGGCCAGTCGTCAGGGTGCGAGAGATCGTGGAGGCGGTCGGCAGCGCGGAACGGGGCCGAGACGTCTACCACCGCTCGGACGGGGCGAACTGCGTGAAGTGCCACTCGCTGACTGCGGGGGAGGAGATTGTCGGACCCAGCCTCGGCGCCATCGCATCGAAGTACGGCAAGGCGGGCATGCTCAATGCGATCCTGCACCCAAGCGACGGCATTGCCCACGAGTACGCGACGTGGATCCTGGACACGTCGACCCACGGTCTGGTGACCGGCATCCTTGTCGAGGACACGCCGGACCGGGTCGTCGTGCGGAACGAGGCCGCCGACGAAATCCGGCTGGCCCCTGCCGACATCCTCGAGAGGCGCAAGGCCTCGCTCTCGATCATGCCGGAGGATCTGGTCGGCGCCATGTCCAAGCAGGAGCTGATCGACCTGATCGAATTCCTCTCAACGCTTGAGGCCGGCGCGTAGCGGCGGGAGCGCAGGGCGGCCGTCCGACGGGCGAATCCGCCGGTCGGAGACCGGTAGACGACTCCAGCCCGCGCCCATCGCAATCTGCGCAACAATGGGAAGGCGCAGCGCTCTTGTCTTGGGTACGCCAACTAGGGGAGTGGATTGCGGGCGCTGCCGCGTTCGTTGGACCGGGAGGGGTCTTTTTCGTCGCGCTTGCCGACAGCGCGTTCGTTCCGATGCCCCAGGGCGTTGACGCCCTGCTGCTGGCCCAGGCGATCGCCCGACCCGACATCGCCTACCTCGCCGCCGGCCTGGGGACGGTCGGTTCCACGCTGGGAAGCGTGGTCCTCTACTTCCTCTCAAGGAGGGCAGGGCACGCAATGCTGCGCAGACGCCTGACGCCGCAGGGCATCCGGCATCTCGCGGAACTGGTGGATCGCTGGGGAGCCGCCCTGCTGATACCCGTCACGCTGATACCGCTGCCGCTTCCCATGAAGCCCGTCGTTCTGGCTGCGGGCATCTTTCAGATGCCGCTTCCGTCGTTCTGCGCGGCGATCGCCCTCTCGCGGGTCGCGCGCTACTTCGGGGTCGTCTACCTAGCCATGCGTTTCGGGGACCGCGCCATGGAACTGGCCCTGGAGCACCTGCACCTGGCCGTTGGCGGGTGCGTCCTGTTCGTCGCCGCCTTCGTGGCGGTCCATCGTCTCAGCAGCCGCTGGCTGAACAGGGAGGCGTAGGACGCGGATGCCCCCAAGTGCGGGTTCGGGCGCCCTACGGATTCGGCGGAAGCAGCGGCAGGCCGTCAGGCAGAGCGAAGACCGCCGCCTTGAGCGGGCGATTGACTTCAAAGCTCTGGGCATAGAGCTCGAAGACGCGCTCGTCATCGCGCTCTCTGCGGATGATCCACGGCAGCAGTGCCTCGCCGGCCGGCCGGTAGCGTCCGAAGACGGACTTCTCCTGATACGGGATGCGTGTCTTGGGATCGCGGCGCAGGTAGAGCTGCTGCACGGGAAGACCGTCCGACTGCCTGACGAACAAGGTGATCGCCTCGCCCTCGGCGTCGACGATGTCGAGCGAGTGGCAGGGCACGTTGTCGACGATCTCGATGCCGTTGTAGTAGTAGTACAGCCCCGGCTCGTCCATCCGGTAGCGCAGGAAATAGAAGATGTCGCGGCGGCTGGCTAGGCGGTACCGCTGCATGTAGTCCTCGGGCTGAGGCACCGCGCCACGGTAGGTCACCTCGTAACCCTCTCCGTTCAGGAAGAGGGCGTAGTAGTCGCCCTTCTCCGTGTAGACTTCGCGGCGCCTGAGCGGAAGCCAGTCGTCGCCGGCATCCGGATCCACGCGATCGAACCTGTCGTAGATGGTGATCCGCGCCATGCCGCGCACCTGGCGGTTGTAGAACGAGTAAGCCCGGCCGGACCGGACCTGCGTCTGGATCTCGAGAAACTTCTGGCCTCCGATCCCCTCAAGCGCCTCGCGCACCAGGCGCTCGGCCTTCTCCTGGCGAGTTTCCGCCCGGAGCATCGCCCCGCCGGCGAGAGCGGTTGTGAACACGCGTCGTGTCATCGTCCGAAGCCTCGCCCCTGGCAGCTGTCAGGGGCGTGCCTCTCCACTCTACCCGAGCTTTCCTCCGGTTGAGCTATCCTTGCCGTGAACTGTCCATGGCGATTGGCGCAAGACCCGACCTCGGCAGCCGTGTCACCCAGCTGCTTGGCACCCTGCGAGAGCATGTGCCGGCCGAAGCAGCGGAAAAGGTGCCAACGTTCCTTGATGCGCTTCCGGACCCGGTAGGCGCAATCCAGAGACTGATCGACTTCTATCGCCAGCTGCCATGGAAGCCGCGCGCCGCCGATTTCGACGGAAGGGCCATCTACGCGCTCCTGACGGCTTTCGGCAACAGTCGCTACCTCTCGAACGTCCTGCTCAATTCGCCCGCGCTGCTCGGGTGGGTCCTCGATCCGCGGAACCTGGAGCGCACGATCCCGGCCAGCGAGCTGCGGTCCGAACTGGGGATGATCGCCGCGGATGCGAACGACGAGGCGGCGGCCTTGGAACTGGCTCGATTCAAGACCAAGCACATGCTGCGCATCGCGATGCGGGACCTGCTGTCGGTGGCTCCGCTGGCCGACATCGCGCTTGAGCTGTCGAACCTGGCGGACGTCATCATCCAAGGAGCGCACGACCACATCCGCCAGCAGCTGGTGCACCGCTACGGCCGGCCCCTCTGCCCGACGGAAACGGGACAGATCATGTGCAATTTCGCGGTCTTCGCGATGGGCAAGCTTGGGGGAAGCGAACTCAACTACAGTTCGGACATCGACCTGATGTACATCTATACCGGGAACGGCACGACGTCGGGCCCCAAGGTGACAACGAACGCGGATTTCGCAAAACGTCTGGCGCTGCGCCTCACGAACATCCTTTCGTTCCAGACCAGAGCGGGCTTCATCTACCGGGTCGACCTGCGGCTGCGTCCCGAAGGCAGGACCGGAGAGCTCGTCCTGCCGGTCTCGGCGGCGGTGCACTACTACTTCAACCGTGCGCGGGACTGGGAGCTGCAGATGCTCCTCAAGGCCCGGCCGGTGGGCGGAGACCTCAAGCTTGGCCGGAAGTTCCTCGACAGGTTGAGGCCCCGGATCTACCAGACGACCACCGACTTCTCGCAGATCGACAAGATCGCCGAGACCAGGGACCGCATTCAGCAACACCGCAGGGGGCGGGACGGACCGCTCGACGTCAAGCTCGACCCGGGCGGGATTCGCGACGTCGAGTTCCTCGTCCAGTGTCTGCAGCGGCTCTACGGCGGACAGGACCGGTTTCTGCGCAGCGGCGGAACCATGTACGCCCTGCACCGGCTCAAGGAGAAGGGCTATCTTGCCCCGGGGGACTACGGCAAGCTGTTCAACGCCTACCGGTTCCTGCGCAAAGTCGAGCATCGCCTGCAGATGGCCGACAACCGGCAGACGCACGAGCTTCCCCGTTCCGAGGAAGCAGTGCGCCGAGTGGCGATGCAGATGGGCGTGCGCGCCAACTCCGCGGCGGGCGCCGCACTCCGCGAGCAGATCCAGGACCACCGCAAGTCGGTTCGGGAGATCTACCATCGCGTGATCGGGAGCCAGCGTCCGGCCGCGTCGAGGAAGGCAAGGAGGTTCGCAGCCGGGCCCGGCGGCCAGCCGGTCGAGCTTGATCGGTCCGCGCCCGTCGCGTCGTCAGTCTGGCGCACTCACCTTCCCCAGCTGCGCAGGCACTCGAGGAACCTCGCCGAAGAGTTCGATCTCCTGGTTCTAAGGTGGGGGAACCGGTCCCTTGAACAGTTCCTCGGGCGGATCGTCGTCAAGCCGAAGGTGTTGGCCGTGCTGGAGCGTGAACCGGACCTGATCCCGCACATCGGGGAGCTCATCGAGTACAGCCCGTATTTCGCCAGATACCTGTTGCGGTTTCCCCAGGACGTGGCGGTGATCGCGGCCGAGGACTCGAAGGGAGAGAGCCGCTCCGCGCCGCCGACCATGCACCCGGACCTGGAACCGCTTCTGGTCGACGACGTGGCCCCTGCGGAAGCCGCGTCGAAGCTGCGGCTCTTCTTCCGCCGCCGCATGCTCGCGATCCAGACCCGCAGCATCTGCCGGGGGGAGGAGGTCTTCACGACGATGTCGGGCACGAGCGAACTTGCTGGGTGGATTCTCCGCGCTGCGCACGCCCTGGCGGTGCGGGAGGTCGCGGCAAACTCGGCAATCGAGATCGATCCCTCGCAGGCGCTCCGCGTGATCGCCCTGGGACGGCTCGGTATGCGCGAGTTCGATCTCGGCTCCGACGCCGACCTCGTGTTCGTGATTCCGGACGCAGAGGCCTCCCGAAGAGCCTTCTGGACCCAGGTGGCGAAGCGGATCATCGGCATCGTGAGCGGCTACACGGCCGACGGCCAGATGTTCACGATCGATCCGCGCCTGCGCCCGATGGGCAGGGACGGCGAACTCGTGCAGACGGAGGGCCAGTTCCTGGCCTACTTCTCCAGCGAGGCGGAGTCCTGGGAGGCAATCACCTACATGAAGGCCCGCACGATCGCCGGCGACGCCGCAGCAGGCACGGTCTTTCTGGAGCGTCTGCAGGAGGTTCTCTGGCAACGCTTCGCCCGCCGCGAGAATCTGGCCGAGCTGCTGGTCCGCATGCGCCGCCGCCTCGAGGCCGAGCAGGGCGATTCCAAGCCCTTGCGCTCGGCGCCCGGCGGATACTACGACATCGACTTCATACTGCTGTACTGGCGGCTGCTGCATGCGGAGTCGTTCTACGAATCCCTCAACACTCCGGAGAGGATCGAAATCATCCGCAAGACTGATCCCTCGCACCACATGGACCTCGACCTGCTGCTTGACGCCACCACGGTTTATCGGGCGCTGGACCACGGAGTCAGGGTGTACAGGGGAGCGGCATCCCACGCGCTGCCGCCTACCGAGTGGCAACGGCGCATGCTCGAGGAACTGCTGGTCCGGTGGGTCCCCGACAAGCTGCAGGACCAGTCGCTCGAAGAGCTGGTCGACACGACGATGGGCTCGGTCCGAAACGTGTTCAACAGCGCGTTCTCCGCAGGTTGACCGGGCCGGCGGCCGGGAACCTTCGGGCCGGCGGGAGCCAGGCGGGGGAGAGCCGCCTAGTACAATGGCACCGTGACAAGACCAATACCGACCGTATTCCTGGCCGCGCTCCTGGCCGCCGCTCCCGCCATCGGCGCCGACGACGGCTGGGTCGAACTCTGGGATGGAAAGTCGTTTGACGGCTGGAAGCTCAGCACCGAGAATCCGTCCTCGTTCAAGATCACCGACGGGGCGATCGTTGCAAATGGGCCGAGAGCCCACCTGTTCTACGCCGGCAAGGTCAACGGGGGCGAGTTCCGCAACTTCGAGCTCAAGGTCGATGTGCTCGCCAAGAACAACTCCAATGGGGGCATCTACTTTCACACCGACTACCAGGAGAAGGGCTGGCCGCTCAAGGGATTCGAGGTTCAGGTCAACAACACGTACAACCGGGATCCCCGCAAGACCGGCGGGCTCTACGGCGTGTCCGACAATCTCGTTCCGCCTGTGAATGACGACGAGTGGTTCACTGAACACATTGTCGTGAACGGCAATTCCGTCAAGGTCTACGTCGACGGAGAACTGATCACCAACTGGGTCCAGCCCCAGGACTGGGACGGCCTGCGGCCGTTGTCCAACGGCAGGGGAATGGACTTCCCGGAGCGAGTGCTCGATGCCGGAACCATCGCCCTGCAGGGCCACGATCCCAAGAGCGTGGTGATGTACAAGAACATTCGCGTCAAGGTTCTCGACTGAGCGCGGGCCGGGCCGCGCCCGGCGGCGGGATCGGCGTCCGATGGACTTTGCCCAAGAGGTCAAGGCAGCGGCCGACATCGTTTCGGTCGTCGGCTCACATGTGCGCCTCAAGCGCCAAGGCGGCAACCGCTACGTCGGGCTGTGCCCGTTCCACCAGGAGAAGACACCGTCGTTCTCGGTGCACGGCGGCCTGCAGATCTACAAGTGCTTCGGGTGCGGCAAGAGCGGGGACGTCTTCAGCTTCCTGATGGAAATCCAGGGCCTGAGCTTCTTCGAGGCCCTGAAGGCGCTGGCCGAGCAGCAGGGCAAGGAAATGCCCCGCCGGGGCAAGAGCCCCGGCGCCGACGCGGCGGCGCGAAAGCGCGACGCCCTGCTGCGGATCCACAAGGTGGCGCAGAGTTTCTACGCGTCCCAACTACGGTCGCCGAAGGGCGCCGCCGCGCTGCGGTATCTGCGGGAGCGGGGGCTCGGCTCCCGGGAGCAGGAGGAGTTCGGGCTCGGGTATGCTCCGGTCGGCAACGCGCTGGTCAGGCACCTGCGAGGACAGGGATTCCGGCGCGGCGATGTTCTGAATTCCGGACTGGTCGGGCAGTCGGAGAAAGACCGATCGATCTACGACCGTTTCCGGGACCGCCTCATGTTTCCCATCCACTCGGACGGGGGAAAGCTGATCGCATACGGCGGTCGCGTCCGCCAGCCGGAGAAACAGCCGAAGTACCTCAACTCCCCCGAGACACCCATCTACCGCAAGAATTCGATCCTGTTCAACCTTCACCGGGCGCGGATCGCCATGCGGCAAGAGGACATGGCGGTGCTCGTGGAAGGCTACATGGACGTGATCGGCGTGTGGCGCGCGGGCGTCCGCAACGCCGTCGCCACTTGCGGCACCGCGCTGACTGCACGGCAGATCAGCATGATCCGCAGGCACTGCGACACCGTCGTGGTCAATTTCGATTCGGACCGGGCCGGCCGGGCCGCCGCTGAGCGAGCAGTGGAGCTCCTTCTGCGCGACGGCATGAACGTGAGCGTCCTGGAGCTGCCGGGGGACATGGATCCGGACGAGTTCTGCAAGGCCAAGGGTGCGGACGCCTACCTGAAGGAGCTTCGAAACGCTCCTCGCTACTTCTTCTGGCTGCTCGACCGGTCGAGGGCACGCTTCGATCTCCGAACGTCGGATGGCCGCACGGCGGCCTTCGAACGGCTGCTGCAGTCGGTTGTGCTTCTCCCCGATGAGATCCAGCGCGTCACCACGGTCACGGAGCTGGCGGACCACATCGGGCTCCAGCACGGCGTAGCGCTGAACCGCCTTCGGCAGCGCGCCGGCCAGCCGAGGTCATCAAGGCGTCCATCCCCGGTGGCGGGCGCGGGCCTCTCGCCCGGCGAGCGGCTCCTGGTCGTGCTTCTCGCGAACAGCCGCAGCGCCCGGGACGAGTTGCTGGACGACACTGCGAAGATCACGTCCCAGGGGCTCCCGAGCCGCCGGATCTTCGCTGCGATGCGAGCGACAAACGAAGCGGAGGGCGACTTTCCGATCTCGGCGGTGGAGGGCCGGCTCGAAGACGCGGACCGCGAGCGGCTGGCCCAGCTGCTGTTCGACAGGGACCGGCCGCCTCCGACGATCAGCGAGGGTCGCGAGGCGCTCGATGCGCTGCGGCGGCAGGTCACGGAGGGCCGCTATCGCGATGTGCGGCGACAGTTTGCCGCGGCTGAACGAGATGGCGACCAAAAGGTAGTGATAGAGCTCTTGCGGGAGAAAGTTGCTCTGGAACGGGAACTTGGTCTGGGGCGGCGGCAAGGAGCCTGAGCGACGAGCGGCGCTTAGCAAGGAATCAAGCAATGAGCGGGCCGTGCGTGTGGGTTGCAAACGTGCCGGTGAGCGAGAGCACAGACGGACGGCCCTGCTCGCACAGGCGCAGGCTGACCGTCAGGTGCATCTTGTGCATAGCGTGTGCTCCTTTCCGGCGGCAGCGGGGCGGCCTTCCCGGAACTTGCAAGCCGTCTGCCCGACAGCGTGGCTTTGTCGTTCGTCCACACTCCCCCGGGGGGTGTGGACTGGTAAGCCGCACGAAGATCGCGCAGCGGGGCGAGCTGTTCACGACACTGAAGGCCGGCTAGGAGAAGGCGGACCTCTGGCAAATTGAGAAGACCCTACACCAGCCCCACCGGGATGCCATCGGCCTATTGTTCCGCAAGCCGGTGGAGCTGCGTACCGTGCTTCAGGTGTGACTGTGGTGCTGACGGACAGCAACCTGTTCACGCTGTTTGCCAACGCGCGCGACGCAGGGCCTATGCCTACGGTCGGCGCCCCAGGAGCCCGCCGAGCACGCGGCGGCCGCCGGGCTGGCGTCCGCCGCGAAATATCTGCTATTCTCAAGACGAGCGATACGGCGGTTCCAATCATCTTGAGTGTCGTACGTGACGACGCTCTGCTATCAGTTTGAGGAAGTCGGCCAGATTCCGCTTCGATGGCAGCTTTGCATCTCAATCTTTATTTTTAGGAGAGCACTTGAACTTCCTCTTCGCAACTGTTCTGGCAATCGCTTTTGTTATCGTCGCCGATATGCTTAGTATTGCATTGGTCTTTGTCGTCCTTTCAGCCCTTCCAGAGAAGGTAATCACCGTTATTACTCCAATGTCCATTTATGGTGTATTATTACTCTCTGTTACAAATGCGCTCTACCATTATTTGATTGGATTCTATGCAATCCTGATTCCAGTCAAGGTTTTTTCCTTAAACCGAGATCCTCGCTCAGTCAAGAGACTTAATCAAGTAATCATAGTGGTAATCTTTGGTATATTTTCGGGCTGGTTTATAGTATTCTATATGCCAGATCTCCCTGATTCACTTGGCAAGGAAATAGGGATATCCATCCGTTATGGAGCACAGATCTTTGGCGTATATGTCAGCAAACAGACTATCCTAGGTCGGAACTTGCACGAAGAAGTTCAAAGTCATGCCAATCTTCTGAAGATCGAGAAGCTCATTAGAGCTGGCGTTAATATTGATTTCAGACATAATCAAGATCTTACTGCGTTTCACCGATCAATTGAATCAAGCAATATAGCGTTGGTTGAGTATCTGATTGCTCAAGGAGCAAACATCCATGCAAAGACAACTCTCGGCTACAATGCTCTCCATATAGCTGCTCGCTCTACTAGTCCTGAAACCATCCAACTATTGATCGATCATGGAGTTAGATTCGATTGTTCCGCAGATTCCAATGGTGTCACACCTCTAATGCTGGCAGCAAACTCTAACACAAATCCGGATGTATGTCGAATTCTAATTTCGAATGGTGCGGACATAAACCATCACGATAAGAAGGGTCATTCGATCCTACATCACGCGGTTGGTCACAATGATAATCCCGAGGTTGTCGGCTCTCTTATCGATCTCGGTGCAGATATAGATTGGAAAAACGATTCAGGTTTCACACCACTCGAAATCGCGATGATGAGGAATGATGAAGTTTTGCAGGAACTTCTAAGAAATGCTGGTGGAAAATCACCATCGTTCGACACTGCCTATGGTTACTATGTCAGAAATCAGGAAGCGAAATGAACATAAAATATGCAAAGTATTCCATTATTGTCGCTATCATACTAGTTCTGTTGGGCGGCGAAATGACTGCCAGAGGATGGAAGCTTGTTGGCTATCTGATCGTCGGAAGTGGCTTATACATACTCAGTTTTGCACTTAACTTGCTTAGAGAATGTAGAGCGTCATCTAAGTTGGTAGTTCTGCATCAGAAGGTGGAGAAATTGTTGTTCATCGCCGCTGTTGGATTTTGTATCGCTGCTTTGGTTCAAATGATAAAAGCAATCTTAGGATTTCTTGATCTAGGTTCAATTTAGTTGTAATTTGTCTTACTCATCTATCTCACTGAGGATGCCTTCCAAGCGACAAATTGTGGTCGGTGTGGATCTTCTTGGATTGCTCCTTCTAGGCGCGATTGTCTTGTAATCCAGAGCGACGATCCGATGTTTTTGCGCCAGTCCTTTCTCCGGATCGTTTCTAATGAAAGGCGAAATGAGGTGGTGGTGACTTGAAGCTCTTGGCTAGTCCTTGACTGCTCGGTTGGCAGTGGTGTGGGCGTGGAGCTTGGCAGTCCCGCCGTGACTGCGGATCGTCGTAGGCGCTTCGGACGTATCGTGCAAGACTCTCGTCGCCCAGATCATGAGCTTTCTTTCTTGGACGACGCTCGTTAGGATCATGCGACGACGCGGTGGGAACCGGCGCATCCGTGGTTTCTTTTCCTCGGAGCAGTTCCGAGCCTTGGCGTCCAGCCAGATCTCCGGCTGTGAGAGCCTGTGGAGCATCGTCGCCTGTCCCGCAGCCCAGCCCGCCAAGCTCTAT
Organism: Bryobacterales bacterium; assembly: GCA_028819255.1. Lineage (GTDB taxonomy): Bacteria > Acidobacteriota > Terriglobia > Bryobacterales > UBA6623 > VXMF01. Next base: position 185,436 of record JAPPMB010000015.1, read on the forward strand.
CATTGCGGTTCCCGCAGGCCCTTTCACACTATGACGCTGTCACGGGCGGACCAGCGTCGCGACTGGCGCATCCATTCTGATGCTGCACATCCTCCTCGATCTCCGTGGGTTGATCCCGGCCTTCCTGCACATTACCAACGGCAAGTGTCACGATATCAACGTACTGTACATTTTCGCTCCTGAAGCCGGTACGATCTACGTGATAGACCGCGCCTATCGTGTTAATGTTCGACGACTCTTGACGCGACACAACTGCTGCTGGCTCTTAACAACGAGAGGTGTGTGCTGCGAGAATTCTGCTTATGAGAAAGTTAGTCACCGTTCTCCTGGCCATGATGATCAGCCAACCGCTGGCCGCACAGGTAGCTCCGCCGCCACCGCCAAGTCCCATAGACAATTCCCATCCGCAAGCAGGGACTAGGATCCGACTGATGGTCGAATTCGTGATCGAAGCCGATGCGCCTGAAGAGCTCCGCCGTGGCAAACCAGATGATTGGAAGGAGGACGTAAGAATAACGGTTTCTGATGCCATATATGATGAGGTTCGCGGCTTGTCTGACGATTATGATACCAGTACGGAAGCAACCATACGTAGACTGTCGCAGTTGCCACAGGTCACGATTGCAAGCGAAGTCGGGAGCGGAGAGAATCAGTTGAGCAATGACGAGTTAGTTCGGACGATCTTCGCTGCGTTGATCTCTGCGAGCGATACGGCAACGCTACGCTACGAGACGAACCGGACCGAACTCGCAGCATTGGCTCGCAGCCTTGCCGAAGCAATCATGACGTCAGCCAGCAACTGACTCATATGCGAGCGGCGCACAGCTACTTCGATGCGATTTTCTGTAGGAGTCTGTTCTCGCGGTGCCAGAGGTCCTCGCCAGGGGCGTGTCGCTGGGCGGTGCGCGTATGGTGGAGAGCTTTGGCGTAGTTTCGCTCGACGTGCTCGAAGTGCTTGGCTAGCGCCTCGAGTGCCTCTACACGAAGAGAATGATCTACCTCAGGGATTCGTAACAGATCCCGAAGCAGCTCGACCTGAGCCCGGGGATTGCCCAGCCTGCGCTCGATCCTGGCCGCCTCCAGGAGGCAGCGTGCGAGGCAGGAGTTCGGTAGTCCCGCCCGAATGGCGGACCGATAGAGGCGAAGCGCCACCTCGTCGCGCCGGGTGCTAGTCAGCCATTGCGCCAATCCCATGAGATCCTGGCCGTGGCGCAGGGGAGCCCTTCCGGGATCGGAGTAGCTCGACATCACGACCGACCCCAGACAGGCCAGCGAAACAATGTCACGCACGTTGTGAAAGAACACCGGCCTGAGCCCGGCCCCGCGGCGCGTGCGCAGAAACTCGAAGTACCGCTGCGGGATGAGGAATCCAGGAATGTCCCCGCGGCGCCTGAATCCGAGAATCTCCGATTCGAGCGTCGCCAGACGGCAATTGGACATGCGCTCGCGCCAGAGGCGCCGTGCAGGATGCAGCAGGTCGATATGGCCCATCTCGGCCAGCGGGTTGCGCTGCCGCTGCATCCGGAAGCGCGTCTCAAGCAGAGGCGCGTCGAACGTCTTCCCGTTGTAGGTGAGGAGAACCTGGTAGCGCGAAAGATGCTCCGCCAGCGCTTTCAGCATGGCCGCCTCCTCGTCGAAGTCGCGCATGAAGAAGAGCCTGACTCGGAACCCCTGGCTCTCAACGGACCCGACGCCGACGAGGAACGCGCACGTGCCCGTCCCACCCGCGAGGCCGGTGGTCTCGGTGTCGAGAAACGCCCACCGTTTGCTGGCGGCTGGACCGATCTCTCCCTGAGAAATGTCACGCACCCATTCGGGCGACAACGCACGAAGACGCTGGATCGGAAACCTGCCGTGCATGCGGCTGTCCGGGAACTGGTGCTCCTGCATGACGAACCGGCCGAGTTCGTTCTCAACTACCTGACCGCCAACGTCCGGGGCGGGCGGGGCAGCTTTTCGGGGAGCCGGTCGCTGCGAACTCTCGTGAACTGCAGGAGCAGGCCTGGCTGACTCGCGGCTGAGCGCCGTCTTGAGGCGTCGTCGAAGGGCCTCGCTGTCAAGACGGCCGAGGGGGCGCACGGCGTGCTCTCCTGCGGTCATGTCCCCGCGGATTCAGGTGTCTCAGTCGCGACCGCTTCGGCGAGCCGAGTCGCAACCTCCTTCGCCTTGTCCCCAACCTCGCCGGGAGCTCCGACACAGCCCGGGCAGCCGGTCTGGCACGGGCAGGCCGCGAGCAGATCCCGCGCCCGCGCGCCCAGAGAACCGCGCAGCCGGTACAGCGGCTCGCTCTGGCCAATGCCGCCCGGGTAGTTGTCATACAGGAAGATCTCGGGATCAAGCCGGGCCTCGGGGCCTTGCCCGGTGTGCAGGCTCGAGACTCCAAGATCTCGGGGATCGCACATGAGCATCACCGCTCCGACAGTACGCAGCACATTGCCGAGGCCCATGAGCCCGTCCCGCCTCTCGGCTGCCGCGTAGGGCAGGGAATCCAGAAGCTCCATGGGGAAGTGCAGCCAGAATGCCGTTGTGTGCATTTCCTGCTCGGGCATCGACAGCTTTCCGTCCCCCACGTTCTCGTTCGTGTGGAAGCGGATCTTCTTGAATCCAACGACCCTCCTGGTGAGTCGGATCTCCCCGTGATTTGCGCTGGCGGGACCCAGCCCCTTGTTGTCAAAGGTCTCGAGCGGTTCCACCTGCGTGTACTCAATGGCATCCGTGTAGTAGCCGCACTCCACACGCCTGACGTAGGCCTTCCTTTCGTCGTACTCGAATCGGTCCACGTGATACAGCGAGCCTTCGTGGATATAGATCGCCTTCTCGTGAAGCGTCGTCAGGGCGGCCGGGAACGACACCTCGCCGACGACCCTCGAGCCGTCGGTCACATCCACGACCACGAAGTTGTCGCTCGAGACCTTGCGCAAGCTGATCGCGTCAGCCGGATACGCCTCGGATGTCCAGTGCCACGCATTGCCGGCGTGGTGAAGCACTCCAGCCTCCTCGAGGAACCGGCAGAGCTCGCGCGTGTCGTGCGGACCAAAGTCCTCGCCTTCCATGACCGGAAGCTCGAAGGCGGCGCACTTGAGGTGGTTGATGAGGATCTCCAGATTGTCGGCATTGATGTGCGCTCGCTCCGGCGAGGATTCGAAGAAGTACTCGGGATGCTCGACAACGTACTGGTCCAGCGGCGCCGACGACGCGACCAGCACGCTGACGGAGACGCTGCTGCGCCGCCCTGCGCGCCCTGCCCGCTGCCATGTTGAGGCGATCGATCCGGGATACCCCGCCAGAACGACGACGTCAAGGGAACCGATGTCAATGCCGAGTTCGAGGGCGTTCGTGGCCACCACCCCGAGGATCTCTCCCTCGCGCAGCTGGCGTTCAATCTCCCTCCTCTCCCGGGGAAGGTAGCCTCCGCGATATCCGCGAACACGGGCGGCGCTTCCCGCGGACCGGCCCATGTCCTCCTTCAGGTAGCGCGTCAGCACCTCGGTCGCCAAGCGATTGTTTGCGAACACAAGGGTCTGGCGGCCGCGCTCCAGGAACATCCTGGCCATCCGACGGGCTTCGTTGATGTAGCTGCGGCGGATTCCAAGCTGCCAGTTGACAACCGGAGGATTGTAGAAGACGAAGAACTTCTCTCCGCTGGGAGCGCCGTTGTCGTCAACCAGCGAGAACGGCTCCTCGACGAGGCTCTCGCTGAGCTCCTTGGGATTGGCGATGGTGGCCGAGCAGCACACGAAGCGCGGCCTGGAACCGTAGAAGGCCGCGATTCTCTTGAGCCGGCGCAGCACGTTGGCCAAGTGGCTTCCGAAGACGCCGCGGTAGGAGTGAAGCTCATCGACCACGATGTAGCGCAGATGCTCGAAGAACCGGGCCCAGCGCGTGTGGTGAGGCAGCACGCCCGAATGCAGCATGTCCGGGTTGCTCAGGACGACGTTTGCACGGCGGCGGATCGAGCGGCGCGCATCGCTGGGAGTGTCGCCGTCATAGGTGTAGGCCCGGACGTCGCTGCCGAGCGCACCACCCAGGGAGTTGAACTCATGCAGCTGGTCCACGGCCAGGGCCTTGGTCGGAAAGAGGTAGAGGGCGCACACCGACAGGTCCGCAGCAAGAGCGTTTAGGACCGGCAGGTTGTAGCAGAGCGTCTTGCCGCTGGCGGTCGGGGTGACCACCACGACGTTTTCCTTCGCGGAGATGCGGTCCCAGCTCCGGGCCTGATGCAGGTACAGTTTCTCGATTCCCCTGGTCGCGAGAGCCTTCCTCAAACGCGGGTCGATGCTCCGCGGCATCTCCTCGTACCGCGCATCGCGCGCCGGTCGCCGGCGAATCGCGGCGACTGGCGAATTCGTGCGCCGCTGCAGCGTCTCAAACCGCTCAATCACGCCGCCGAGCGAGGTGTCGCGCGCTGAAATCGGTCCCGCGCTCTTGCGCGATGCGTGCGAAGACGATTCGACGGACGCGATCGAGAGATGCTCTGATTTGAAGTCCATTGTCTCTGTATGGCCTGAAACTTCGTGCAAGCTGACTCGGTTATTGTCCTTATGTTCGCATTTCCGGACCAGCCGCGTCAAGTCGCCCGGACCTTGCCACGGACCGGGCGGCGTCCAAGGGGGATTATGGTGCAATGTTGGGCGATGTCCATCCATCCGGAGCGCTTTGCCGCCGCCAAAGCAACGTCCCCGAAAGTGTCCGTCGGCCGCAGGTCGGACAGAAGACTCGGATGCCGGTTCCGCCATGCCCTTGCCGTCGCGCTCGCCGCCGTGATCACAGCGCCCGCGATGGCGGCGCCGGCCTTCAAGATCACCTTCTCGGCAAGCAACCGCGCCCACGGGCGCGTCTGGAACGGTGGCGTGGAAGACGCGAGCAAGCTCCGGTCGCTGCTCGGCTGGCACCTCCATGATGACGACCGGATCAACCCACCGGACCGGTGGGTGATCACCACGCAATCGGTCGGAGGCGACGTGGCCTCGCCTGGCGTGGTTCTCGAGGTCAATTCCCCCGAGGCCGTGCCGTTCACGTTCTTCACCCGGCGGGGCGACACGCAGTTCACGCCGTCCGACATCCCGTACGGGGCGCCCTACCGGCCGAGCGATCTGAGAAACGACGTGGTGATCGAGCGGGTTCCGTTCCCCACGGTCGTCTCGCTGCCCGACGCGGAGGACGACGATCCGGCTATGCTGCGCGCTCGGGACGGGCGCTACTGGATGGCATGGGTGGCGTATCAGACGATTCGGCGCAATGGTCCCTACCTCGACGGGGCTGACCGCATCATGGTCGCCCACAGCGACGATGGCCGCATCTGGTCGAGCCCAATCGCCGTGACCGCTCCGGGCGACCACTTCCGGGTCGCACTGGGAGAGGAGGCCGAGGGCGGGATCCTGTGCGTGTACTCGCTCCAGAAGGAGTTGGGATCCGGGAACTTCGACCTCTATGCCAAGCGAATCGATGACGGAGTCCGCTCCGACGCGGTTCGGCTGACCGACGATCCCAGGCCGGACGCGTTTCATGATCTGGCGACAGCCTTGGACGGCACGCTGTTCCTCGTGTGGGCGGGATTCCGGGACGGCCCGGGTGGCGGCCGGCCCCAGAGCGACATCCTGCTGCGCCGCCTAGTCGGCTCCGAGTGGACACCGGAAGTCAACCTCACGAATTCCCCGGAGGACGATTGGGAGCCCGCGGTGGCCGCAGACTCGTCGGGCCGGGCCTGGATCGGCTGGGACAGCTACCGGGAGAACGGCTACGACCTGCTGGTTCGGAGTGTGACCGCCACCAGCGAGGGCGCGACGTCCGAGGTCTCCGCGACGCCGTTCGCGGAGATGCGCGCCGATGTCGCGGTGGATTCCGCCGACCGGGTCTGGGTCTCCTGGGAGGAAGGCTCGGTGAACTGGGGCAAGGACTATGGATACGCGAACCCCCGGCATCGGATCCATCTCAAGCAGGGATCGCGCCTCTACGATCCGAGGGGCCCGAGGCTGCCTAGAGCGGCCGTTCTTGAGAACGGTCGCTGGATGCAGCCCGCGAAGGAGCTGGTCTCGGCCGCTCCGGACTACCTGAATCCGAACCTGTTCCAGAACCCGCGGCTTGCAACGGACGGGGACGGAAACGTGTGGGTGCTCCTGCGACACCAGTGGCGACCCGCCGGCCGATGGGGCGGGCATCTGTTCGACTTCTACGCAACCACCTGGGCGGGGAACGCATGGATTGCCCCCGTCCTGCTCACCGGCAGCACGGGCCGCCAGGACACCGTCGTCGCGGCTGCCGCCGGAGATGGCGGCTCGCTGGTCGCATCCGTGGTGGGTGACGGCCGGCGGCTGCCGGTCGGCCTGCCGAAGCACCATGACGTTGCCGTGCTGTATCTCGACGGCCGCTTCGTTCCCGGAGAGCGGGGAGTGGCCGACCTGGAGCCGTTCCGGCCTTCGGAGGCGGCCGGCTATCGGCCCACGCACACCAACGAGGAGGGCGATCTCGCAAGGATCCGCGGTCATCGGATCGAATTGGGAGGCAGGAACTGGAAGGTCGTCAGGGGGGACCTCCACCGCCACACGGAGATCTCTATGGACGGAGCCATCGACGGCTCCCTATACGACGCCTACCGGTATGCGCTCAATGCAGCACAACTGGACTTTCTGGGAGTCAGCGATCACAACTACGGACAGTGGCTCGACACGGACGAGCCCGACGATCCCACGTCGGACAACGAATTCCAGTTCTGGCGCACACAGAAGTCGGCCGACCTGTTCCACGTTCCCGGACGCTTCACCCCGCTCTACGGCTACGAGCGAACCCCGAACTTTCCGCTGGGGCACCGCAACATCTTCCATGCCCGGCGGGGCGTCTTCAGCTTGCGCGTACCGAGGCTGCACGTGCGGGAGATGCCGGAACTGATCGACAAGGATCCGCCGAGGCTCTGGGCCTACCTGCGCCGAACCGGAGGCATCGGAATCCCGCACACGCCAGCGACCACCATGGGAACCGACTGGAAGCGGCGCAACGACGAAGTCATCCCGGTGACGGAGATCTACCAGGGGGACCGGAACTCGTACGAGACGCAGGGAGGGCCGAGGGCTGCGATTCCCGACGTTCCGGGCCTGGGCTCGGCCGGTCGTCCCCCCCACCAGCGGGGACTCGTCCAGAACGCCCTCGGTGTCGGGTACCGCATGGGCTTCATCGCATCGAGCGACCACTACTCGACGCATATCTCGTACGCGAACCTCATCGTCCCGGAAGGCGTGACGACAAGGGAGCACTTGCTGGATGCGTTCCGAAACCGCCGCACCTATGCGTCCACGGACAACATAGCGGTGGATTTCCATGCGGAAGACCGCCACCAGGGATCAGTGATCTCCTCCGCCGAATCACCGGTGTTCACAGTCCGGGTGCGCGGGACGGAGCCGATCCTCGTGATCGAGGTGATCAAGAACAACCGGGTGGTCTACACGCACCGCGGCAAGGGGGCCCGCGACATCGAGATCAAGTATCGGGACGAGGACTTCGCGGACACTTCCATGGGTCCGACGGCGACGATCACCGATTGGTCGAGACCGGAAACAGGGATCCGCGCCCGGCCCAACCCCTACGAGAGCTTCTACTACCTGAGGGTCATCCAAACCTACAGTCGGGACGAGCCTGAGAAGGAGGGGGAGATCGCGTGGTCCTCGCCGATCTTCGTCGAGCGAACGCCTGACCCGTGATCCGGTCCGGAGGAGACAAGGGCGCCGCCCCGGGGCAGGCTCCACAGAATTGGCGTCCAGAGCCTCTGAGGAAAGGGGCGGCACAGGTTGGCGGCCGTGGGGGGCAGCGGGATCCCGATGCACTGCCGGTGCCGGGCCGGCGTCATTCCAGGAGCGCCTGATAGGCGAGAGTCTGAAAGTCCTGGCGGATGTTGAGGTGGGTGTACGGCCTGACCTGCGTCATCAGAATGCCGACCAGCTGATCCTGAGGGTCAACCCAGAAAACCGTGCAATACGCCCCTCCCCATCCGTACGTGCCCTCCCCGCTTGGCATCCCGGAAGGGCCCTGATCGACCGTCACCGAGTACCCCAGGCCGAAGCCGAAGCCCGGCCCTCTCAGCCAGACCGGCTTGTCCCCGGTGTGATTCGCGGTCATGAGCCGAACTGTGCGCGGACCAAGGATCCGGACCCCGTCGAGCACCCCGCCGTTCAGCATCATCTGGTGGAATCGGAAATAGTCCGTCGTGGTCGAGACAAGCCCGCCTCCCGCGCTGAAGTAGACATGGGGCTCCTTCACCCAGCGGCTGTTGGAGTCGGGCTTCTCCTGCAGCCTGATCTTGCCTTCGGCGTCCGGCTCGTAGAGCGCCGCCAGCCGCGGAACCTTCGATGCCGGCAGATAGAAGTGCGTGTCGTGCATTCCGAGGGGCTTGAGGATTCGTTCCTTCAGGTACACGTCGAGGGTCTTTCCCGACAGCACTTCCACCAGACGCCCGATCACGTCAGTCGCCGGACCGTACTCCCAGTGCGAGCCGGGCTCGAAGTTCAACGGGAGCCCGGCAAGGGCGGTGACGTAGTCGCCGACGGTGCCATCCGGCTTGCGGTTCGCACGGACTTCGCCGTACAACTCGCGGGTAACGCCCCGATAAGGATTCGGCAGGCCCGCGGTGTGCGTTAGCAGATGCTGGACGGTGATCTGTCGCGATGCCTCGACGGTTCGGTACGCACCTCGGGCGGAGTCTCCCGGCCTGACCGGCACGGCCACTTTCATGTCGGCGAATTCCGGGAGGAACTTCGAGACCGGGTCCCGCAACTGGAACCGGCCCTCCTCCCAGAGCATCATGGCGGCCACGGAAGCGATCGGCTTGGTCATCGATGCGATGCGGAAGATGACGTCGTTGGACATGTGCGCCTTGGCTTCCACGTCGCGATATCCGAAGCTCTTGTGGTAGACGATCTTGCCCCGTCGCGCGATCAGACCGACAATCCCGGGAACTTCGCCGTCGTTGACGTATCGCTCCATCGCCTCGTCGACCCGCGCCAGACGGTCATCCGAGAATCCTTCAGTCTGGTTCTGGGCGCCGACCCGCTCGGTCGGAACGACTGTGAGAATCAAGAGGGCGGCCAGTGGCAGGGCGTGTGTGCGGTGCATCGTGTGCTTTCGTGGGGTCGTCATGCGCCAGCGGAGGCAGCGGGAACGTGCCGGGCTGGAACAGTCAGTATGTTGTAGCAGAATCCTCTCCGCCGGCTGGGGCGAGGGAGCCTTCCGCAACACAGTAGACTCGGATGGCATGGCACGCCGGAGAAACAGTGACGACCCGACCCCGAAACCGGAATCCGGCGCGACGCCGGGACCCGCCCCGCCAAGGGTCTCGCGCCGTGCTCTGCTAGCGGGGCTGCCGGCTGCGGCCCTGCGGGCACAGGAGCGCGCACCCAATTTCCTAGTGATCGTGGCGGACGACCACGGCTGGAATGATCTCGGTTGCTACGGACACCCTGTTGCCCGGACACCGCACCTGGACCGGCTGGCCGGCGACGGCGTTCGGTTCACGCACTGCTACACGACCGCTCCGCTCTGCAGCCCGGGACGCGGTGCCGTCATGACCGGCCTCTACCCGCACGTGTCGGGAGTCACAAGGCTGGTTCAGGGCGAGGAGGCGGACCGGCTGTCCCTGAATCCGGACATCTGGACATTCGCCCGGGGACTCAATGCATTGGGCTATGAATGCGCCGCCGCGCGGAAGTGGCATCTCTCGACGGCGGGCGCCGTTCCCCATGGCTTCGATGTGGAATTCCCGAGTCGCGCGACCTATCTGGAACAGTCCGTGTCCTTTCTGGAGCGTCGCCACGACCGACCGTTCTGCCTGTACTTCTGTCCCACGCACACCCACAGGCCGTACCGCGAGCACAGTGGATTCGAGTACGCGCCCGACGAAGTTGGCGAATGCCTTCCGCCGTATCTCAAGGACACGCCACAAGTGCGCCAGCACTATGCCTGGTACCTGTCGGAAACCAGCAAGATGGACCACGAGATCGGGCAGCTCCTGGGCGCCTTGGAACGCAGCGGGGAGATCGACAGAACGGTGGTGGCGTTCATGACGGATCACGGGCCGTCCATGCACCGCGCCAAGTTCTCGCTTTACGACTGGGGAACCCGGTCGACCCTGATCTTCCGGGGCCCCGGTGTCGCGGGAAGCGGCCGGGTGGACCTCGGTCTGGCGTCGACGGTCGACATCGCGCCCACGCTCCTGAGCCTCGCGGGCGGCACCGCACCGGACGGGTGTCAGGGGATCGACCTCAAGCCTCGTCTTGCGGACCGAGGCGGGAAGCCGAGGGAGCACGTGTTCGCGGAGCACCACGAAGGAGGGAACCACCTCAGCGCAGTCCGGGGCCGAAGATTCAAGCTCATCCGCAACCACACGCGAGACGAGGCGCTCATCCCGCCAAGGGTTATCCGCAACTGGCAGCAGATGGACGAGGACACCCTGCGCCAGCCGTATCCCCTGCCGCGCCCCCCCGAGGAACTCTACGACCTGCTGGCGGATCCCTTGGAGAGCCGCAACCTTGCAGACAACCCTTCGTACGGCGGCCAGCTCGCCGGGCTCCGCGACAAGCTCGACCACTGGCTGACGGACCCCGCGAACTAGCGCTGCCAACCAACGCGAGTCTGCGGCGAGCGGAAAGCTCGCAGACCCTGGCCCCGTGGGACCGCGCAGCGGCGCGCGTCCTTGCCGCTGACGAGGAGTGGCGGTTTGCCGGCTCCCTGCTTCTTTTTCGCTGCGAAGCGTCGATCAGGGCGCTTCGGGCAGTTGACACGAATCGAGCATGCGAGGAGGGGATTGCGCCGGCGACGCAGAAGGTCGCCGGCGGCAAAGCTGATGGAGAGGGACGCGATCATTCGCAGTCTGCCTTGCGCCCGGAAACTGGGGCGTTTCTTGGTGCTTGACACACTGGACAGGGCCCGGGCCCCGTTGCCGGAGCTGCGCAAGAGCGACGATGAGGCGATGGTCTCTTGCGAGGTGCGTTTTCCGATCATCGGAAACGAGGCGAGGATCTCAGCCGTGCTGGACGGAATCGGGTCATTCGAACGGATCGACGGCGGTGACGGACACTGGGCATGATCGGCTCCAGGATTCCCGTCCCCGCCGGTTTCAGGGCGCAAGAGACGGAGTGTGGTCATGGTATCGGTGACCGGTGACGGCTGGGTGAAGCTCGGTGGCAACCTGTTGTGACGGGTGTCGGAAACGCGGGCCTCCCGGCGCTCACCTCCGTCGCGGCCTGCGCGCTCACTGAGCCGTCCGACCGGAAGTCGGACCGAGGATGCGCTACCGTTGCGGTAACCGGCGCCGATCCCATGCCCGCCCAAGCACCTCGAAGACATCCTTTTCCGTCGTCCCGGAGCGGGCTCCTCGCGACGCCCCTGACGCCACTCGTCGTGACCTGCCTCGTGGTCGCCTGCACCGCAACGGGGCCGAATCCGGATGCCGCACCGGTTCAGGCAACGATCCGGATCAACGCGTCCGAGCGCCTCAATGCGGTCAGCGACCTCCTGTACGGCCAGTTCGCGGAATTCATGTTCGAGAACATCAAGCACGGTATGTGGGCCGAGCTACTCGCGAACCGGGGATTCGAGGACCCGGCCCCTCCCCCGGCAGCCGCACACTACTGGGAGCGATATCCGGACAACCGAAATCACGCCAACGGCTTTTTCATGAACGGAACAGTGGCCGGCGTGTCCGAGCAGGGCTACCCGTCCTCGTACGCGAATCGCGCGCAGGTACTGGTGAACTCGCTGCCCGAGCAGATGGGCCACGGGATCTACCAGGCCAACGTGCCCGTCCGCTCCGGGGTCAGCTACAGAGGCTCGGTCTGGCTGAAAGCCAGCGGAGTCGAGAGGATGGAGGACGGGCTCGAGGCCGGCGGCGCGTTTGATGGCTCCCTGAGCGTGTCCCTGGAAGAGAACCGCTCGGGCGGAACCGTCTACGCATCGAAGGACCTGGGACCCGTGCCCAACGAGTGGACTCGCTTCGCATTTGATCTCCCGGTTGAACGATCCGATCCGCTCGCGAGGTTCGCCCTGCGGGTCTTCGGAGTCGGCGTGGTCTGGATAGACCAGGCTTCGCTCATGCCCGGGGACGCCGTGAATGGAATCCGAGCTGACGTGCTAGAGAAGATCGAAGCACTCCAGCCAGCGTTCGTGCGGTGGCCGGGCGGGAACGTGGCGCAGGACTACCACTGGGAATGGGGCGTCGGCCCGCTTGACGAACGTCCGGTGTGGGTCAACATGTCATGGGACAACGATCCCGAGCCGTCCGACTTCGGCACACTCGAATACCTCAGATTCTGCGAGACCGTCGGTGCAGAGCCCAACATCGTCGTGAACGCCGACGGACGTGGTGCAACCGTGGGGGAGGCCGCGGCGCTGCGCGCCGCCGGCCTAGACATTCGCGACCACTCGCGGCGGGCAACCCCTCAGGAAGCCGCGAACTGGGTCGAATACGTGAACGGGGAATCCTCGACGCAGTTCGGCTCACTGCGCGAGCGTCACGGGCACTCCGAACCTTTCGGAGTCGTCTACTGGGAGATCGGCAACGAGATCTGGGGCGACTGGGTGCGCGGGCACTCCGATGCTGTCACCTACGCCGCGACCGCCCGACGCTACATCCGGGCGATGAAGGCGGTCGACCCCTCGATCAGGATCATCGCGGTCGGCGATGAGGATCCGGAATGGAACCGGACCGTGCTGAAGGAAATCGGCCGCGAGATCGATTTTCTGGCGATCCACCACTACCGGCCCAAGATCGACGACCCGCCGGGATTCCTAGCCCTCATGGCCCGGCCGCTCCGTTACGAGAGGCTCTACGGCACGATCCGGGAGATGATCCGGGAAATCGTGCCGGGAAGGGAAGTCGGCGTCGCCCTCAACGAGTGGAATACGACGTTCGGCATTCCGCGTCAGCACACCATGGAGTCCGCGCTGTACGGCGCCCGACTGATGAACGTGTTCGAGCGGCAAGGGGATCTGATTCGCATGAGTGCCGTTTCCGATCTGGTCAACGGCTGGCCGGGAGGCGTCATTCAGGCGAGCCGCCACGACGTGTTCACCACGGCGACGTATTCGGTCATCGAAGCGTACGTCCGGAATCGTGGCGACTGGCGCGTGAAGGCCAACGTCGAGTGCGACCTGACCTATGACACGGGTGACGCTGCGCTTGGCGCAGACGTGCCCGCGCTCGACCTCTCGGTGACAGTCGCCGACTCCGGAAGCGAACTGTACATCAAGGCCGTGAACACCTCGGCCGAGCGCTCGATTCGGGCAGTCATCGAGGTTCAGGGCGTTTCGGGCGAGCTGAAGCGCAACGCAACCGTGACCGAGGTCGCTGCGCCGTCCCTGGAAACGGCCAACTCGTTTCGGGAGCCGTACGCCATTGCCGTTCGCGAATTGACGGTCCCGGTTGAAGGCCCGCGATTCGAATACACGTTTCCTAGACACTCCGTGACCGTTTTTCGGATCGACGCTCTTCCGGCCGAGCGGTCCGACAATGGCCGGTGATCGGGCCGATCGGTAGAATCGGCGCCATGGCATTTGTTCGTCTCCTCGTTCTCGCCTGCCTGCCGGCCCTGGGCCTCTCGGCGCCGAACATCATCTTCGTCATGAGCGACGACCACGCCGTGCCGGCGCTCAGCGCTTACGGCGGAGGCCTGATTTCCACTCCCTACTTGGACCGCCTCGCGACCGAGGGCGCCCGTTTCGACGCCGCATTCGTGACCAACTCGATCTGCACGCCCAGCAGAGCGGTGGTGCTGACCGGCAAACACAGCCACAAGAACGGTGTCCTGACCCTGGTCGACACGTTCGACGGCTCTCAGCCGACGCTCGCCAAGTACCTTCAGGAGGCCGGCTACCACACCGGGATGGTCGGGAAGTGGCACCTCAAGAGCGAGCCGACCGGATTCGACGAGTACGCCGTCCTGCCCGGACAGGGCCTCTACTACGATCCGTTTCTCCGCCACACGGGAAAGTGGCCCGAGCAGGAGCGGCACGAAGGCTACGTGACGGACGTTATTACCGACCACGCCCTCCGCTTTCTGGAGAGCCGTCCAGCCGAGAAGCCGTTCTTCCTGATGTACCACCACAAGGCGCCCCACGATGTGTTCGTCCCGAAACGGGAGCACGTCGGGCTGTTCCCGGAGCATATCCCTGAGCCGCCAACGCTGAATGAAGACGTGTCAGACCGGATCGCACTGCGGGAGACGGTCGAGAAGATCGGCCACAGGCACACTTCCTACGGCGTGCCTGAATGGGGCTGGTTCCTCAGGAGAGTCCGGTACGCTCCGCAGGAGATTGCCCGGTGGGAGCGAGACCTGGCGGGGCTCTCGGGGCCCCAGTTGCGGAGTGCCCAGTACCAGATCTACATGCGCCGCTACCTGCAGTGCGTCCACTCGATTGACGAGAACATGGGCCGCCTCTTGGACTACCTGGACGAGGAGGGCCTGACGCGCAACACGGTCGTGGCGTACACCTCCGATCAGGGGTTCTTCCTGGGCGAGCACGGACTGTACGACAAGCGATTCATGTACGAACCGGCGTTCCGCATTCCGCTGCTCGTTCGATGGCCTGCCGAGATCGGAGCCGGCACAGTGAGCGCGGAACTGGTCCAGAACCTCGACTTCGCCCCAACCCTGCTGGAAGCTGCCGGCGTGGATGTCCCGCCGGACATGCAGGGCCGGAGTTTCCTGGACCTCGCCCGGGGGAAGACGCCGACCGACTGGCGGGATTCCGTCTACTATCGCTACTGGATGAGCCGCGCCCACTTCAACATTCCCAGTCACCTGGGAGTTCGGACCAAGCGGTACAAGCTCATCTACTTCAACGACAGCCCGCTCGGCCCCGACGGGAAGACGCTTGTCAACGGCGCCCGCCCGAACGTCCGCGACCCGTTCTGGGAACTCTACGATCTGGATGAGGATCCGCTGGAACTCCGAAACGTCTATCACGAAGCCGAATACCAGGATCGAGTCCGTACCCTCACGCGGCGCCTCGTCGAACTGCGCGCGCTGTATGAGGACGACCGGGACGGACTCGACCTGGGCTTGTAGAGTCCGTCGCTGTCCCGGGCTGCAAGCGGCCGCATCCCGGACTCGGGCGGGCCGCGCATCGTGACTGCCCGCCTCGCACTGGCCGCACGCGGGCGAACGCCGAACCCTCGTCCGGAACACCAGCCGGGCGAATCGAGTCGACAGGCTCTTGCGGGACCCCGACCGTCCCCGGACCGCGGCGACCTCCCGCTCACGCGAACAGCGGGAGCTCTGCGGTGTTGTTGAAGGGGAATCGCCGGCTGTCTTCGGTGTCGGCCACGCCGAGGTACCGCCGGAGCGCCTTGTGGATGTGCTTGGGGTGGATCAGTGTCCCAAACGAGTCGTCCCGCTGGAGAGTGAGAGGATTGATCTTGTGCGCAAAGTGCCGCTCGTCCGTCTTTCCCACAACCCGATTGGTCCAGCGCTGGTTCTTCTCCATCACAAGAAAGCTCCCGATCGGCCAATGGTCCTTGCCCATTTCGGCGTTGTACTTGTTGGTCCGGCCGAAGTCGGAACCCATCACGACCACGAGACGATCGGCGACTCCGTGGAGTTCGGCGTAGTCCCAGAGGTAGTCGACCGAATGCGTCAGGTTTCCCAGCAGCCAGCCTTGGTCGCGGTCGTGATCGTCATGCGTGTCGAAGCCGCCTAGGCGCAAGTCCGCGCTGACCGCAACCCCCGCCTTGAACGCCAGCACCGTCAGCTGCACCTGCCGCTTGAGCGTGCTCCGGAAGAGGTTGAACTCCTCAACCACCTGCAGGTCATCGGCTTCGGGAATCATGTCCGCGTACGATCGCAGCCCTTCCGCCGCTTCCGGGCCGAGGGCGGCGGCGTAGAGTTCCCTGTTCCGGGCGTCCCGCGGCATGAGATTGGGAGCGGCTGCCAGCCGGGCCTGCCGCGCGTCGCGATGAAGCGTGATCGACGACCAGTCGTCGGAGTTGAAGTACGGTCGCCGATTCGGATCCCCGAGGGTCAGCTCCGGCTTCGCGATGTTCCGAATCTCGTTGGGGTTGTTCACGCGGGTGAACACGGTGACGCCGGCCGTGTTCGAGAACCCGCCGAAACTCAGGTACGGCATCGACAGGCCGCCACCATTGTGCGCGGCCAGCAAGGCGGTGGTCGTCGGGTACCCTTCGGAAATCCGTCCGCTCCAGTTATGCACGACGCCTGCGGTGTGAGAATTGGTTTGGGCGTCCACTCCGTTCACAACCAGAATGCGCTGGTAGTACTTGTCGAAGAAGGCCTGGTTCCTCGCGAACGGAGCGTATCGGATGTTGCCTGCCTGCCGGACCTCGCCCGCCTGCGCCCAGTGGTTGATGATCGGCTCGCCAGCCACGTTTGTCTTTGGATCGCAGAAGCTGGTGGGGTCCCAGCCGCCGTCCGCCTGGATGAACACGAACAGCTTGCCGCTGTAATCTGCGGCTCTCGCCAAGGGCACACGGAAGCCGGACACCGCCCCGACGCCCAGCATGGTCTGCATGAAGCTACGGCGATTCATCCGTTCCTCCTTTAGAAGTACAGGTACCGGTAGTCAGTCAACAGGTAGGCGAGCGTGACGACCCACGTCCGGACTACGTACTGCGGATCAAGCTTGTCGATGCCCCGGCTGAACGGGCGGACGAGATCGAGATTCAACTGGCTGCCGCCGTACGTGGCGTATCGCCAGGCATCGTCCACAAGCCCGTCAAAGTAGAGATGATCCCCTGAGTCGGTGCAGTTGAAGCCCGAACCGGAGAGTCGGATGCCCTCGGAGTCCCTCTTGCGGTTCCAGACCTCAACAAAAAGGTCGTAGGCCGCGTTGACATCCGGCGAATCGATCGCCACGGTCATGCCGAAGAGCTTCCGGTGCAAGTCAGCGAGCTTGCTCCGAATCGCAATCTCCCCCTGGGAGCTGCCGTCCTTCGATTCCACGTCAATCGCGAGGCGGGCCGCCTCATCACCGGCTCGATCCTGATGAGCTGTGACGAGGACGCTGTAGACGCCGTCGACCGCGATCTCGACCGGGACCTCCAGCGAACAATTGGAAGACATCCGGTAGAACTCCCCGCGCGCGCGGCCGCAATCCTGCCGGCCAAGAGACTCCAACTCGACCGCCGCCACGGCCAAGCCGCTGCCGTGACGGACTACCAGCCGATCCAGGCTCAGGTTCCGATCAAGAGGGTTGCCCTCGCTGTCCTGCTGCCCCCCGGACACGTTGTTGTTCGTAAAGGCGAGACGGACGGTCTTGGAACCCGCGGCCAGCGGAACTTCGAAGCCGACCTCCTGGCGGGTCTCCCAGGTCTCCGCCGTCACGTCGAACTGCCCGGCGGTCTCCGAGAAAGGAGTGTCAAAGAGCGTGATTCCATCGAACAGCAAGCGCTTCTCTTCGGGCCAGTAGTAGAACTCCCGGCGCACGATCGGGCAGCTCACTTCCGCGGCATGGCTCTGGGCGACCGCAGCCATCAGAGGCGTCATGTCGCCCGTTCTCTCGATGATCCCGTCAGAGTCGATCCCGCCGTAGAGGAGCTGATATCCGCTGAACCCCTGCGGGTCGTGCAGCTTGCTCCTCGTCTCTCCGAGTCCGAAGGGTTTCTGCATCCGCCTGCCCCAGACGTATCCGGTGAGAGCTTTCGTCTTGGCAGCGAGTTCCTCGGGAGTAAGCAGCCGTGCCACGCCCGCGTCGCGAAGCGCTGCTGCACGGACCGGGTCGTCGCCCGTCACCGACTCGGCTCGGAACCACGGGGAAAGCGCAATTTCGGCGAGCAGGTCCTTTGCGTTGTAGGGAGTGCCCCCACCGAATCCGTCGCGAAACGACGACGCTAGGGAATCGAGCTCCAGGGTCTGCGCCGCCGATGCAACGAGCAGGGCATCGAAGTCCGGATCGCCGCTGTCGCTGGGCGGCTCGACGAGTTCGACCCCCATGATCGCCGGCCACCAGAACCTGACAGCCGACTTCGCGAACCTCTCGTCGGCAATCATCTGCTCTGCCAGCCACTGCACGCTGTTGTCGGCGCTCGGGGCCGTCTTGCCGCCGAACCCGGGCACCCGCATGTCGCGGAACCAGGTATCGCCCCGCTGGTACGGCGAGACGGTTCCGTCCTTGGGGACCCTGTACAGGTTCGGCAGAGCGTCACGGCCGCCGTTCCTGTCGCGGAACAGGCCGCGGTCCCCGTAGTTCTGGTACGTCCCGGCGACCGGATCCATCGGGATG
This sequence comes from Bryobacterales bacterium, assembly GCA_028819255.1. Lineage (GTDB taxonomy): Bacteria > Acidobacteriota > Terriglobia > Bryobacterales > UBA6623 > VXMF01. The sequence goes on from JAPPMB010000015.1 coordinate 203,652, forward strand.
TGGCACACCGTGCAGGCCGGGTTGTTCATAGTCGGGTTGTTCGTGTCGGCCAAGGCGACCGGATCCTGCGTCCGCGCTGCGGACTTCTCGATGTCAAAGCCCAGGAAGTGGTAGTAGGTCCAGCGGGACCGCGCCCTGTTGCGGTTCGTCGCAGTCGTCGGGTAGCGAAGCAGGAAGACCGTGGTGTTGAGGATTCCGGCGTGAGGGTAGTCCGTGGAAAGATTGCCCGGATTGAGGACCCTCCAGACATTGGCGGGGTCCTCGACCACGACCATGGACCGGTCCCGCCTGAAATACCTGACGATCTTCGAGGGCTTGAACTCCGTCACGTCCTCGGGATCGTCGAAGACCGTGTTCGCGCCGTAGGCCTTGGCGGCCATCGGGTTGGCCATGACGTAGTCCGCCGTCATGATCTCGGTGTACGGACGCTCGTTCTCCACCACGTGAGCAATCAGTTCCAGTGGAGCCCGGGCCATGCCGTACTGAACGGCCCGCTCGTGGTGCCGGTAGGCGGGATACCGCCGGGGGTATTCCGTGTATCCGTTTGCAATGCCCTCCTGGGCCAGCTCCCACCGCCTATTCGTCAGGTCGACGAACTTCACTTCCGCGACCCCGACCACGTTCGGTCTTTCGCGGTCGGTCAGCAGGCGGTCGTTTGCGGATCGGATGAGGAAGTCGTGGAATCCGGGCCCTGCCATCAGGCTCCTGATGGTCCTCCGCAGCGTGGAGTCCCCGCCATCGCTGACAGCGGCGTACTCGGCTGGGGTTGGGAGCCTGCCGGCGAACAGCAGGGCGGCGCGCCGAAGCGTCCTCGCAGGCGAGGCCATCGTCACTCCGTCGAATAGGGTGGTCGGAGACAGGCCTCCGGACGCGGTCTCGCCTCCGAGCGCGCGGAGGAAGCGCTCCATGTTGGCGAAGTCGGCGGAGCCGGCGACGATCTGGACGCCGCCGCCGTGGCCTTCGGCTCCCTGGACCTTGTTGAGAATCAAATCCGTTCCACCGTCGACCGTGTCCAGAAAGTTCTGGAACACGCTCAGGTTCGTTGCCGCGTGCCCCTCCGCATCACTGGGCGTCAGCACGAGCCGCGTGTGTCCGGACGCCCCGCCCTCCACATGACAGTTGATGCACTTGGACTGGACGACCGCGTCGGAAATGTAGCCAGTGAAAAGCCCGCTGGGCGATTCGCCGTCCGGCGCGACGTCTTGCCAGGCAGGTCTCCGGGGCCGCGTAGCGTACCTCGCGACAACCGGCCGCTCGATTCTCTTTCCAAACGTGCTGGTGTCGCGGAGCGAGCCCTCGAAGGCAGGGCAGGCCGCTTGCGATTGCAGCGGGACGCTCTCGACCTCCAGGCGCGCATGCGCACGGTCCCGGCGTTCGGCCAGGGCCATCCTAAAGAACCAGTCGCGCTGTCGCTCCGCCTGCTCGCGGGCCTCCTCGCGCTGTACTGCATCGAGATCATCGGGTGCAAACTGCGGAAAGCAGAAAGAAGCGCTCAGCGATGCCGCGAGGATCCAGCGCACCACGCTGACGTGGCGTGATCGGAAGCTGTCCCCCGGTTCCCCAACGCAGTCCACTGAATCCAATTCTAGCGCCAGCTGTTGACATGCGTGTGGAACCGTGCGTCCTGTTTCGAGATCGTTTCCCGCGATGGTCGAGAGGGCTCGCTCAAGTCTGAATTGCACCGACGGCGGGGTGGCGAGCAGGAGCTCGCGATGGTTTCGGCACGCGTGTTCGCGGCATGAGTTGCAACTCGAGGGGCCGGCGCAGGAAGGGAACGGGAGGAGCCCGGCATGGGCGCGCGGCTGCGTCGCTTCACGCGGAATGGACTGGCCGGCGCTGGCCGGGCCGGGATTTCCCGCATGATCAGACCACGGTACGGTCCGGAGTTGTTCGGGCAGATTAGGTTTGATGAATCGTCGCCTGTTTCCTCTCTTGGGCCCGCTGATCCTTCTGGCGACGGCGCCGAGGTCCCTCGGCGGCACCGTCGGCGGAACATGGGAAATGTCGTGGAACACGGAAGGCGGCATGCGCTACACGGACTGGGAGGTCTCCCAGGAGGCGGAGGCCGTGGTCGTGAAGACAGACGGTCAGGTTCTCAACGGGACTCTCCGAGAAGGCAGGCTGTCCCTTGCCGGCAGGTTCTACTCCAGCGAGGCCGGGTACTCCTCAACGCTGAAGATTGAGGCAACCGTCAGCGAGGGGGAGATGAAGGGCAGCGGAACCTGGGACCAGTACGCTATGACGTTCACCGGAAAGCGGGTCGACCAGACCTCCCGGGACTGATCCTGTCAGCCGACCACCCTCAGTGCAAACCACCCCAGCCCTAGCACGAGCAGGAGCAGGGCGACAAGCTGTTCGGACCGCCGCGACGAGAGCCTGAGCCGCAATCCGGCCGCGCCGACCGCGAGCACCGCCTCAAGACCCAGCGCGCTGGGCAGGAAGTATGCCGGACTCATGCCCGCGGTGCCCAGGAACACACCGAGGAAGAGCCCGTGGAAACAGCCCATCGCGCCACACACCAGCCATCGCTTCCGGGCTTCCGGCAGGAACAGGACCTCGGCCGCCAAATACGCGACGGTCAGAGCCGCGGCCGACTCCAGAAAGCCCGCCGGAGGCATCCAGGCAAGGAGGGCGGCGAGCAGGGCGACCGCCGACTGGGCCGCCAGGAATGTCCCGGCGCAGGCTAGCAGCTCGTTCCTCGTCCTGCCAGCCAGTGCCAGAGCGACCAAGAAAAGAATGAGCTCGGGGCTCGTGAGAGCCTTGCGCATGCCGGCTCCCGACTCGGTTGCGACCGTCTCGATCCAGGTGGGCGGAACAAACCGGATCTCGGACTCGCGGGACGTGATGTCGAACACCGTCTGCCGAGCGCTCGCGCCCTCGCCCGAACGCAGGATGTGGACATGCTGGGGGACGGTGACGGTCGGCAGGTCGCAGCGCACCGACACCTTGCTCGGGGGCTCGGCAAACCGGTACGAAGCCTCACAGACGAGAAGCTCCTGCCCCCCCTCCTCGTGACAGGCGCCGGTTGCGCGCTCGCCCTCCGATCCGCCGGCGGTCACTCGGAACGCGTTCAGCAGGATCCGCTGGCGGTCGGGGTCCGACGGCGCCTCCGCAAGGGGGATGCGCAACTCGTACCGCACGGACTGCCCGTCGAGGCGCAGGCTGCCCTGGCTCATGCTCAGGACATGCGCGACGGCCGGAAACGCCGAGGTGAGAGCTGCCGCCGCCAGCAAGCAGCGCCCGACGGCCCGCGCCCGTCCTAGGGCCGAAGTCCGTCGACCGAGGGCCTTCATTCGAGCCCGAAACTGTACATCGCCTGCAGCGTGCGGATGTAGACCTTGCCGTCCACGATCGCGGGTGTCGCGAAGCAGGTGCCGTCCAGCCGGCTGGTCGCGATAACGCTCCATTGCTCTCCGGGCCGAATGGTGCTGATCACGCAACCCTGGCTGATGGTGATGATCTTTCCGTCCCCGGCGACAGGCGAGGCCCAGTGCTTCTCGGCCGCGTCCGGCAGCCGGCCCACGCGATGCGCGGAACCGTCGCGGGGACTGACGCTGCTGAAGATTCCGCCGTCCCTGACCAGGTAGATCGTTCCTCGGTACAGCAGTGGCGAGGCCGTGTTCGGCAGGGACTTGTTGTAGCGCCACAGCACGCCGCGCTCTGTGATGTCGCCCCGCATTTCGCCGGGCCGGATCGCGACGAGATTGTTGACCGGAGCCCGTCGGGCACCGTAGAAGTACCAGTCGCGCTCGTCCAGCCTGCCGTCCCCGCCAAGGTCCGCCTCACCCCACGGGTGGGCCGCCTTGAGCCGCTCGTAGGGCGCCTCGTCCTGCGAGATCAGGCCGTCCCCGTCCCTGTCGTGCGAGGCCAGAACATCCTTGAATGAGGGAGTGTCCTGACGCTGGCCCGGGTCGCCTCCGATTTCCCATCCGTTTATGAAGACGGTGTCTCCGGCAAAGAGCGGCACGCACTTGAGCTGCCACGCGAAGCCGTCGACCCACCAGACCTCCTCCCCGGACTCCAGATCGTATGCGGAGACCCGATACGCACCCGGCACAACGACTTGAGGCTTCCCGTTCGCGGGCCGAAAGACGCCGGCCGTGCCATATCCCCGCGTCGCCATCGGACGATCGGTCTTCCAGATCGTCGCGCCCGTGGCCGAATCCAGCGCGATCAGATACGCGCCCACCTGCTGGTCGCAAACAATCAGAAGCTTGTCGCCCGCGAGAATCGGGGACGACCCGTGCCCGTTCTGGTTGACGAACGGCCCGAGCGGTCTCCGCCAGCGCTCGTTGCCGCGGGCGTCGAAGGAGATGGCACCGAAGTCTCCAAAGAACGCGTATACGTTCTCGCCGTCCGTGACGGGCGACGGCGAGGAGGGGCCATGGGTTCTCTGGAACGGCTCCCGGCGCGTTCTCGGAACCTCGCGGATCCAGAGCACCTCGCCTGAATCGCGCTCCATTGCCAGCACCAGCAGCCTCTCATCCTCGTGGGCTGTGAGGAAGATCGTCTCTCCGGCGACCACAGGGGAGGAATGACCGGCGGGCAGTTCCCGCTTCCAGACCAGGTTCTCGTCCTCGCCGAAGCGATCCGGCAGCTCGAAGCCCTCGGCGATTCCGGTGCCGTCCGGCCCCCGGAACTGCGGCCAGCTGGCCGCCAGCGTGTGCGCTGCCAGCAGCAGCACCGACAACGGGATTCGGGACATCATGCTCACCAGAATATTATGCGCGTCCGGGCCCGCCCTCCCGGCCTTCGGGGGCGCGATAGAATCAGGACAAGACTCCCTTGATGGCAAATATCGGGCGGTACCGCATAGTCTCCGAACTGGGTCGCGGCGCGATGGGCGTTGTCTACCGGGCCCGAGATCCGAAGATCGGGAGAGAACTCGCAGTCAAGACGATCAGGCTGAAGGACCACGCCAACGCAGAGGAAATCGGCAGCCTGCGCAAGAGGCTCGTTCGGGAGGCTCAGTCAGCGGGAAGACTGGCACATCCGGGCATCGTCACCGTCTTCGATGTCGGCGAGGAGGACGGCGTCGCCTACTTCACGATGGAGCTGGTCGAAGGCCAGAAGCTCTCCGACTACCGGGCGGCGGACCTGGAGTTCGGCACGAAGCTGCAGTTCCTCAGCGACCTGCTCAGCATGGCCGGCTCGGCGCTGGACTACGCCCACGCCCATGGCGTGGTGCACCGCGACGTCAAGCCCGCCAACATCATGGTCACCCAGACCGGCGTCAAGATCATGGACTTCGGAGTCGCCCGGATGCACTCATCCGAACTCACCGTGACCGGCACGGTCGTCGGCTCGCCCAGCTACATGTCCCCGGAACAGGTGCAGGGCGAATCCCTCGACGGACGGTCCGACCAGTTTTCGCTGGGAATCGTTGCATACGAGATCCTGGCGGGCGTGAAGCCGTTCCGATCGTCCAACCTCACAACCACGATGTTCAAGCTCGTCAACGCGGACCCGTCCCCGATCCGGGATCTCGACGCCCGTGTTCCGCTCGGACTCGAACGCGTGGTCATGCAGGCGCTTGAGAAGAATCCTCGCGACCGCCACGAATCCTGCAGCGCATTCGCCGCGGCGTTTGCCGCGGCAGCCAAGCTCGAGGCGGCATCAGCGCCCCAGCCCGCTTCGCCGCCGCGAATGCCGGAAACGGCGGAGCCGTCCCGCTCCCTCCCGGAGCCGCAGTCGCGGCCAGCGCCGGGACCACGCAAGTCGGGCATCAGGATCAGACGAAAGATCGTTGAACCGGCTGACGACTCTCCGGTGACGGTCCTGAAGCCGGATGGGAGTGTCCGGCAGACCGCGCCGGCATCCCGGGAAGGGCTTCCTCCGGTGTCAACCGGAGCAGCCGGGCCGCTGGAGGATCCGGACGGGGAGCGGGCCTCGCGATGGCCCCTTGCGATCTTCATCCTGCTGCTTTGCGCCATCGGAGCCCTCTCCCTGCTGCTGGTGCGTTATCCAGGACTGCTCGAGGATCCGGCGGAACTGCTGGATCTGCTTCTCGGGCGCAACGAGACGGCGATCTTCGGACCCGCGCCGGCCTCGTTGCACGCATTCCGGGAACAGGTCTTCTTCGACCGTGGGCTCCCCGCACCGGCTGACGATGCCGGGGCGTCCTGAGAAGGGAGGGTGGGCTATGCTCTTGCGCCTCACGCTCCTGCGACGGCGCTTCGGCGAGAGCGCCGGAGGCACGATGGCGGTCGTTCCAGCCAGCGTGTCCCGCAGCACCTCGGGACCAAAGCGCCGACTCGGCGTCCGTGCGGCACCACGCGGCCGGGCGCCTCAATCCCTGCTCTGACCGCTTAGACAAGCCTTCGCCCTTCCTCGATGCTCGACACGATCCATGTCCGCGGCGCCCGGCAGCACAATCTCTGCGACATCGACGTCCAGATACCGCGGAGAAGCCTCACGGTCGTGACGGGCCTGAGCGGCTCGGGAAAGTCCTCCCTCGCATTCGACACGATCTACGCAGAGGGGCAGCGCCGGTACGTCGAGACCCTGTCGCCGTACGCCCGGCAGTTCCTGGACCAGCTGGAGAAGCCGGACATCGATTCCATTGACGGGCTCAGCCCTGCCCTGTCGATCGAGCAAAAGACCTCGAGCCGAAGCCCGAGATCCACCGTCGGCACGGTCACCGAGGTCTACGACTACCTGCGGCTCATGTATTCCTCGGCGGGAACGCCCTTTTGCGTGAAGTGCGACCTCCCGATCCTGCAGCAGACCTCCGATCAGCTCATGGCGCACATCCTTGAGCAGCGCGCCGGCGAACTGATCCAGATTCTCGCACCTTGTGTGCGGGGCCGGAAGGGGCACTATCGAAAGGAGATCCAGAACTGGACTCGCCAGGGATTCACCTATGCGCGGATCGACGGCGAGTTCAGGCAACTGGGCACCTCCCGGCGTCCGGTCCGGCTCAATCGAAACAGAAAGCACACGATCGACGTGATTGTCGACAGAGTGGCCGTCCGGGAGGGAGCGGAGAAGCGTCTCCGGGACTCCATCGGCACGGCTTCGAAGCTGGCGAACGGTCTCGTCCGGGTGATTGCCGAGGACGGCACCGAGGCGCTCTATTCCGAGAAGCTGGCCTGCCTGCAGTGCGGCGCAAGCCTGCCGGAGTTCGAACCGCGGTCGTTCTCGTTCAACAGCCGCTTCGGGGCATGCGAGCGCTGCCGCGGTCTCGGTGTTGCGTGGGCCTTGGATCCGGACAAGCTGATTCCCCAGCCCAAGATGCCCCTCGCCCGTTCGGGCTGGCCCGGGCACTATCCCTTCAAGCATTTCCTGGGCCGCGCGACCGCAGTGGCGGAGAAGCTGGGAATCGACATCGAGCGCCCGTGGAACTCGGTGAGCGAACTGGACCGCGAATTCCTGCTCTACGGAACCCGGGCGGGCCGCAAGCAGAACGTTTTGTACTGGGGGACGAGGTTCGAAGGGGCGATCAACGGGCTGCGGGGCTTCTTTGGCACCTCGGGCGGCTTCCATCCGAGCAAGAACGATGCTCGTGTCATGTTGTCCGAGACCTGCCCGGCATGCAACGGGCGTCGACTCCGGCCGGAGTCGCTGGCAGTGCGGGTGAGCGGCCACTCGATCGCAGACATGGCGGGCATGCCGATCCACCGCCTGTTGGATGTTCTGGGTGACCTGAAGCTGGACGGGCGCAAGAGGGTCGTCGCCGAGCACCTGGTTGAGGAAATCCACCAGCGGCTCACCTTCCTGCGGAATGTCGGACTGGGCTACCTCACGCTCGACCGGTCCGCCACCACGCTCTCCGGAGGGGAGGCCCAGCGCGTGCGTCTCGGGACCCAGATCGGAACGCGTCTGCAAGGCGTCCTCTACGTGCTGGACGAGCCATCGATCGGCCTGCATTCGCGGGACCACGCGCTGCTGCTAGACACGCTTGAGAACCTGCGGGACATCGGCAACACCGTGATCGTCGTCGAGCACGACCAGAGCACCATGGAGCGGGCCGACCACGTCGTCGATCTGGGGCCGCGTGCAGGACGGCTCGGCGGAGAGCTGGTGGCATCCGGTCCGCCCCGGACGATTCCGGATTCGGAGCGGTCGCTGACCGGAGACTATCTCGCAGGCAGGAAGGTTGCCTACCTGCCTCTGGCAAAGAAACCGCAAAGACGCCGCAAGCTCGTCGTTCAGGGCGCCCGCCAGCACAACCTCAAGAACATCACCGTCAGATTCCCGTTGGGAAACCTCTGCGTGGTCACGGGCGTGTCGGGCAGCGGAAAGTCGACCCTCGTCAACGGAATCCTCTATCCGGTCCTGGCCAATCTCGCGAACAAGAACAAGATTCCGCCAGGGGAGCACGAGAAGGTCCTCGGCCTGCGGCTGATCGACAAGGTCGTTCGGATCGACCAGAAACCGATTGGCCGCACTCCCCGCTCGACCCCGGCCACCTACACCGGAACCTTCACGCCGATTCGGGACTTCTTTTCCCTGCTCCCTGAATCGCGGGCGCGAGGCTACAAGCCGGGCCGGTTCAGCTTCAACGTCAAGGGCGGCCGGTGTGAGACGTGCAAGGGAGACGGCCTCAAGCGCATCGAGATGAAGTTCCTTCCCGATGTCTTTGTCAAGTGCGACACCTGCCGGGGCCGGCGCTACAACCTGGAGACGCTGCAGGTCCGCTACAAGGGACACTCGATCGCCGACATTCTCGAGTCTCCGGTCGAGGACGCCCTCAGCGTTCTGGAAAAGCTCCCGAGCGTCCGAAAGAGGCTGGACACGATGGTCGACGTCGGACTGGGCTACATCCAGCTGGGGCAGTCCTCCACCACGATTTCCGGAGGCGAAGCCCAGCGGATGAAGCTGGCCCGCGAACTCAGCAAGCGCCAGACAGGCAAAACCGTCTATGTCCTCGACGAGCCGACGACCGGCCTGCATTTCGAGGACGTGCGCAATCTCCTGCGCGTGCTTCGGAGACTCGTCGACCTGGGCAACACGGTGATCGTGATCGAGCATCAGCTGGATGTGGTCCGCTCGGCGGACTGGATCGTGGACCTCGGTCCGGAGGGCGGTGAGGCCGGCGGCGAGGTCGTGTGCATGGGCAGTCCCAAGCAGGTAGCCAACACCCCAGCAAGCCACACCGGCAGGGCGCTGCGCGAGATCGGTGTCAGGTAGGCGGCGGCCATTCCGGCTCGGGCCGAGAGCGGAACCCGCGTCGGTGGCTCGCGCCACTGCACAAGACGCTCCGTTTCGGATGCGCAGCCGCCGAAGCACTGTCATCGCACCCTCCCGCAGCGGGCCCCCGCCACAGGGTCCGCGTTCGCGGGTCGGGTATCTTGCAAGGGGGCTTCGCGCCATGGCCGGTCCGGCAGGCCGGCCCGCGTTGCCGCCCGGACCGGCCGAGGAATCGACCATGAACCGCCATTGGCCCTGGACACGTCAAGCAGCCCCGGATCGATTGGGGGCTGGTGCCCTGGGGAGAGACAGCCCAGCCCCGGGTTGCTGGGGATACCGCGAGATCCTCCTGCTGCTCGTTGTGGGCGCCCTGGCCCAGCCGCTGGCGAGCCTCGCCGCGGTCTTGATCGCCGAGCTCCTGGGCGTCACCGAGATCGAGGAAGCGCAGGCTCTCCTGCAACGGGACGCTCGGGTCGCCGTTGCCGCCCAGATCGTGGCCTGGATTCCGCCCATGGCCTACGTCGTGCTCATTGTGTCCGTCCGGTACCGGCTCCCGTTGCGGGAGGGACTGACCTGGACGAAACCGGCGGGCTCGACTCGCAGCTACATCCGTACAGGCGTCCTGCTCGGATTCGCCTCGTTGCTGGTCAGCATCGCGATGGGCGATGCGGGTCAGCAGAGTCCGATGCGGGAGCTGTTCGCCGACCGAGAGCATCTTTGGATCCTTGCAGCGTTCGGCGTGCTCGCGGCTCCCGTCCTAGAGGAGGTGGTTTTCCGGGGCTTCCTGTTCGCCGCATTTGAGCGCGCTCACGGGCCGTGGGCGGCTCTTGTGGTCACCAGCGCGCTGTTCGCTCTGCTGCACGGCGCCCAGTACGGCTGGCAGTGGCAGAGGCTCGTCGTCCTTGCGGCAATCGGTTCCGCGCTGGGGGCCGTTCGCATGCAGAGCGGCTCGGCCAAGGCGAGCACGATCGTCCACGCCGCCTACAACGGGCTCCTATTCCTCGCGGTCATCTCGTTCTTCAGCGGGGTGGGGTAGACTTGGACTTCCGGTTGGCTCCCGAAGGCGCCAGGCCGAACTCTGCCCCATGGTGAACACTATCGAATGGACCGACGCCGGCGTGGTCATGATTGACCAGCGAAAGCTGCCCGCGGAGGAGACCTTCATCACATGCCGCGACTACCACGAGGTCGCGGACGCGATCCGCGCGATGGTGATCCGAGGCGCCCCCGCGATCGGCTGCGCGGCGGCGATGGGCGTCGCGATCGGCGTGCTCAAGGCGAGCGACGAAAACATGGACGCCGAGTTCGAGCAGGTCTGCGACGTGCTGGCAGCGACCCGCCCGACCGCAGTGAACCTGTTCTGGGCAATCGAAAGAATGCGCCTGCTGTACCAGGGGCAGCGGGACTCGGGCGGCAGCCCCTCTGCCATCAGGCAGTCCCTGATCGCTGAAGCCGAGCGGGTGCTGCGCGAGGACATAGCCAGCAACGAGGCACTAGGGCGTCACGGAGCTGCACTGCTTCCTACCGGTGGAACCGTGATGACCCACTGCAACGCCGGGGCGCTCGCGACGGGCGGCTACGGCACAGCCCTCGGCGTGATCCGGGCTGCCGTCGAGGAGGGGAACCCCCTCAACGTTCTGGCCAACGAGACCCGGCCCTTCATGCAGGGCTCGCGGCTGACGGTATGGGAGCTGCAGCAGGACGACATCCCCGTCAAGCTGCTCACCGACAGCATGGCCGGACACCTCATGCGGCGGGGCAAGGTGCAAGCGATCGTCGTCGGCGCCGACCGCATCGCGGCGAACGGCGACGTGGCGAATAAGATCGGCACATACTCGCTTGCCGTTCTCGCCAAGGAGAACGGGATCCCGTTCTACGTCGCGGCCCCGACCACGACGGTCGACTTGAACCTCCCTTCGGGCGACGAGATTCCGATCGAGGAGCGATCGCCAGACGAGGTCACGCAGATTCGGGGTCACCAGATTGCCCCTGTCGAGACCGAGGTGTGGAATCCGGCGTTCGACGTCACTCCCAACCGCTACGTCGCGGCAATCGTGACGGAGCAGGGCATCGCCCGTGATCCGTACGTGCCGGCGCTGAAGGCGCTGGTCGAACAAGCTTCGGAGTGAGAGCGGAGCACCGCCGGTTCAGGATCGTTCCAGGGACCAGCCTTCCCGTTGAAGTCCGAGGGGTCTGGATCCCGAGGAGCGGGAGGCCGTCCTTGAGCGGCTGGTGAACCCTCTGCGACCTTGGGCTCCTGGAGTTCGGATCGTGTCAAGCCCTTCGGCGGAATCCGGCGACGCCGAGAAAGGATGTCCGGATCGATGCATGCACGGACCCGCCGAATCCAAGGGAGGCTGTCGGCAGCCTCCCTCATTGCCAGACGTGGTCCGGCCCTCGGAATTGCCTTCCCGATCGGTCGCGTGGCGGGATGCCCTGATCGACTTCGATCATGAGGAGCACGCTTCCTCAGGTTCGACCGCGCGCCTCATCGAACGGGTCCGCCAGTCCTGCCCGTATCGCATGACGCCAGCGCGACGGTGGCTCACGCGAAGCAGGTACGCGCGACTGATTGGTTTCGGGAGCCGTGGCAAGCAAGGACTCGACCTTGGTCCGGTGATCCCGTCTACGCGGGACAGAGGCTCCGGCCTCCGAGCACGGCCAGCCATTCTGCTCCGACTCTTCCCCTCATAACTTGCGCGGTTGCAGGGACTTCCATACGTATTCTGACGTGTCACTATCAGGAGCGGCGTCACTGATCGAGCGGACCGTGATGAATGGCCGGGGAACTCTGGATTGAGAATGGCGTTCCAGTGCGGGCAGAGGGGATTGGCGAAGATGTTCTTGAGGGGCTGGTTGTACTAGTGGCGGGTATCGAGTTTGCAGCGACAGCGCGCGGCTCCGCAAACACAGGATTACCGCGACTCCGCCTGTGGGAGGTCCGAAGCCTGCCCGGCTCTCAGTAAGGCATACTACACTGAACGAGCACAATCGACATGGCGGAGGTTCTGGGCAGAAGGTGGCCGCAGCCCGCCAGCATCGAGCGCTTCCACGCCAACGGGAGCTGGGACTGGAGGTACGAGACCTGCGGGAAGCTCCTTGAGTGTCACGGGCCGCACCGGGGCCTTCGCAGGTACTTCTGCAAGAGCTGCCAGAACTGGGCGTTCTACATGAAGACCGGTGGGCGGAAATGAAAGGGAAGGATCCAGCCAGGTGGGCACCACTGGATGGTATGCCTGAAGGGGCTCACCTCTGGGGCTCGTCCGAACTTCAGGAGTTGGGAAATGAATGGCAGGAGATCCGGGGTGCGCTGACCGACCGGGACCGGCCGCAGCGCTTCCTGAACAACTGGCTCGAGGAGCGCAATCGGGCCTTTGCCATCGAGAACGGCCAGATCGAGCACCTGTACACCCTACGTCGTGGCGTCACCGAAGAGCTCATGGCCGAGGGACTGCAGGGAGTCATTGGCGCCCACACGATGGAGGGACTTCCGGACAGGACCATCCAAGGCCTGCTGCGGGACCAGGCAGATGTACTGAAGATGATGTTCGGGGACGTCGCCGGTGGACAACCGCTCACCCAGCACACGATCCGCTCCTGGCATGCGATGCTGACTCGCCACCAGGAGACCGTGACCGGACTCCAAATCACACCCGACGGCAAGGCAATGCGACGGGTGCAGATTCCCTTCAGGGAGAAGGGCGTCTGGAAGACGATCCCGAACAATCCACGCAGGCAGGACGGCGGGGTCCACGAGTACTGTCCGCCGGAGCAGGTGCAGTCCGAGATGGACAGGTTCATCGAGTTCCACCGGGAGATCGAGAGGCAGGACTACCCCGTGGAGGTCGAGGCAGCGTGGATGCACCACAGGTTCGTCCGCACTCACCCCTTCCAGGACGGCAATGGCCGTGTCTCACGCATGCTGATGGCCTACGCCTACACCAGGCGCTGGCTGCCGCCTCCCATCATCCAGACTGCGCGGAAGCTCGATTACATCGTCGTACTGGAGGACGCTGACTCGGGTAACCTCAAGACCTTCAGTGACTACCTAGGGAGCCTGGCAAGAACCGAACTGCTGGGAGTCATCGGGATTGGCAGAAGAGCCCTGGCTGGGAACCTGGAGCGCCCCAACGGGAACGGCGGTCGCACATACGTTGACCGCTACGTGCCTCCTCCCAGGGTTGGGGACATCGTGCCAATCCCTCCCGGGCAGCGTCCCGGAGGTCGCGGCCACTAGAACGTTTGGCCCTCCCCGATCCTCGTTGCATCTGGAATGCACCGACGCCTGCCTCCAGGTGCGCCCTATTGGGTGACCCGGAGCATCTGCGAAATATCGGTCCGGAATCCCCCGGGCCGGCTGCACGCCCATGGACGGCCATCAAGTAGCCCAGCCCTCCGCTCTTCCGTGTCCAGCGTCCTAGGAGAATTTCTTGCCGACCTACTTCATTCCCCTGAATCGCCCACTCTTACGGCTCGCTCGAACGTTCACGAAGCGGCGGGGCGTTCCTCAGCGTCGAGGACCTGCCCACCTCGCAGCAGCGGGTCCGAGCGGCTCGGAATCATGACAGCGCAGATTGACTCGTGTCCGGACCCAGGAGGGTTGGGCGGAACGATTCCAGCCTGGCCGTGCCACAAACCTGGCTCCGCACGCCGGCCGGAGCACTGCGAGGACAGGCGGACACCGGCAGGCAAGCTCCCGGTGCAGACTCGGTTGCTACCATGTTCCTACACTGTGGTCCGGCTTGGACCGCCCAAGCGGGCGTCTCGAAGAGCCGGTGGCAATCTTCTGTGGGGGCAGGGGGCACGCAGCGCACCCGACCGGACCGCGCTCGTAAACGAGGAATCTTGATGAATCGGAGAGTTTTTGTGGCGACGTCCGCCACCGCCGCGGTCGCCACGGCCAGCGCTCAGGACCAGCCCGACAGGATCCGGCTGGGCATCATCGGCTGCGGGCGGCGTGGGCGAAACAACCTGAGATCGGTTCTCAGGCTCAAGGACGACATCCAAGTCGTGGCCCTGAGCGAAGTGTACAAGCCGAACCTCGACCTGACACTCGCGATGGTGCCAAACGCCAAGGTCTATCCGGACTTCCGCGAGCTCATCGCAGCCGACGATATTGACGCCGTCCTAGTAGCCACGCCGGATCACTGGCATGCCTACATGACGGTCGAGGCCTGCAAGGCAGGCAAGGACGTCTACGTCGAGAAACCGATCTCGGTTACGGTTCACGAGGGCCAGATGATGGTCAAGGCGGCGAGGAAGTACGACCGGGTTGTGCAGGTCGGCACCCAGCAGCGATCAGGGAGGCACTTTCGGGAGGCCAGGGACATCGTTCAGAGCGGTCGCCTCGGATCGATCAGCTTCGTGCGGACCTGGAACTACTCCAACGCCTACCCCGAGGGCATTGGCGTACCTCCCGACACCGAGCCACCTGCGGACCTCGACTGGGACATGTGGCTCGGGCCTGCTCCGGAGCGACAGTTCAACAAGAACCGGTTTGGCGTCAACCCGTACATGTACGCCCATTTCCGGTGGTTCTGGGACTATGCCGGCGGCATGATGACGGACTGGGGCATCCATCTCCTCGACATCGTGCTGTGGGCGATGGCCGAGCCTGGACCGCGCTCGATCTCGACCTACGGTGGAAAGTACGCCCTGATTGACAACCGGGAGACACCGGACACCATCCTTGCCAGCTACGAGTTTCCGACTTTCGTCTGCACTTATGAGAACCGGGTCGCGAATGCCTACAGTGGCGGACTGAGGTGGTCCCAGTTTTTCGGACCACGCGCTAAGGTGGACTTCGGCGGGAAAT
>JAPPMB010000110.1:0-3824 GCA_028819255.1 Bryobacterales bacterium
CTTCACGGGCCGGAATTTCCAAATCCCTTACGAACGCTTATACGAATGCCATTGCGGCTGCACTGGGTCCGAAGTTCCGCTGCGCGACGGCGGCCTGTGGACGGATCCAGTCCGTCCGCGGCCAGTGTCCATGGTCCGCTGGAATCCGATACGGAACGATGGAGGAAACGAAGGGCACGTGCATGAGGACAATAGATAAGCTGCTTTCTATCAGCAGGTTATGACGTCTCTGCTGTCCTAGAACTTCATGTCGGAAGGGTTGCTGCGAGGAGTCGTCGTGGATCACCGCTTCCACAAGGGGCGGAGGTGTCCGGCCTCGATCATGCATTCCGCACCGATCAGCTTCTGGATCCGCTCCCTTGAACCAGGATGGGTGCGGATGTAGAGCAGAGCGGGATCCTCTTTCCCGCTGGAAGCGGACCTGGCCGCGTTTAGGAACCTCATGTGCAGATGGGAGGCCGCTCCCATTTCGTAGCCCGCCTCTCTTAGGATGAACAGCCCGACATGGTCGGCTTCGTTCTCCATCGCCTGACTGTAGGCTCTCACGCCGACCAGTTGTCCGGTTTCGGCGCCGATCGCTGCGGCGTCGGCAACGTCCTCGGGATCGTCGCTGGCGGCGGCTCCGGCAGCCGCTCCGGCGGCCATGCCGACCAGCGTTCCGACGATGATGGTCTGCATCTTCCCTCGCACGTGCCCCAACAGCCCGTGGGCGTACTCGTGCGCGAGTACGGCGGCAAGTTCGTCGTCGCTGCCCACCAGGCGGATCAGGCCTCCATAGACGGTGATGTTGTTCTTGAGGTCGATGTGGGCACTAACCACCGGGCTGTGCGGCTTGACAGTCAGCCGGTATCGCGACAGGCGGGACGCACAGCTTTGCTCCGGTCCGAAGATCCGGTCGCACATCGTAATGGCCGCGCCGTGGATGGGATCGGCTGCGCGGTGTGCGAATTCCTGCCTCTCGTCCGCAGGGAGATCCAGCGAGGGCGGGATGCCTTCCTCGAACCGCTCCACCATGGCCGCCTTCGTGTACGGGGTCATCTGCGGGATTTGCATCCGGATGCCCGCGCATCCGCTCAGCAGGAATGTCGCGAGAACAGCGTGGATCTTGAGCTGCATCGGTCTCCCCGTCGCCCGAACCGTAGCACAACGGGCGTGGTAGCGCATACTACGCATGCATGGAACAGGGTCCCTCAGTGTTCGGTAGCGACGACTGTTCCGGAAAGAAGCAAGGCGGGGCCGGATCATCTTCCCTTTGGATGCCGAGATGAACGTGAAGGCCCGCGACACCTACCTCATCATGCTGCACCGAAGCAGTGTCAGAACTCGAAATCCGGATCGAATTGACATCCATGCAGTCAGGTCAGTGACTGGCCATGGAATGTATGTAATCGGAACAAATTTAGGAAATATCTGCACATAGCAATATGTATTTGATGAATTTGTGTGACATATAAGGGGGAATTAATCCCGAATAAATCCTACCTTAATAGCTACTATAGATCAATCAGATTATCTGAAATTATGGGAAATATTACGTAATATTAGAGGAGTCAAGAACTGGAAATTCCATTGGATAAGACAGTAATTTCCCTAGGTATGCCTGAACCAGTTCCGATCTGCCGCTGCGAACGGGACACCCGAGCCCCAAGGCATGCGGGGACCGCCGAGTCCCGTTGCCTCACGGGATTCGCGCTTTCGATAGAAATTCTTGATCGGCGCGATACCGGCGCATGGCGACATCGCGGACCGCCCAAAATGGCAATCGAATCGTCCGGGCGCAGTGAAGCGGCCGGCGGGGAGCCCTGTGGCTCGGCGTGCAGACCGCACCGCTTGCCCCGCCGAGCCACAGGGCTCCCGGCTTCAGCAATCGAAATGTTCCGAAGAGGGAGTGTGCAGATGAAGAAAACAATCAAGTGCGGCCTGATGTTTCTCGCTGTCCTACTGGCGCCCGCAGTGGCGTCGGCGCAGGACGGCATAGACACGGGCGACAACGCTTGGATCCTGACGAGCTCGGCGCTCGTCCTGATGATGACAGGGCCAGGCCTGGCTCTGTTCTACGGCGGTCTGGTCCGGAAGAAGAACATTCTCGGGACCATGATGCAGTCCTTCGCAATGATGGCGCTCATGACACTGCTCTGGGCGCTCTACGGTTACAGCCTCTCGTTTGGCAGCGGAAACGCGTTCATCGGGGGGTTTGAGTACGCGCTCATGGAGGGCGTCGGAACAGAGCCCAACGGCTCAATCCCCCACCTCACGTTCATGGTGTTCCAGCTGATGTTCGCGATCATCACGCCCGCGCTCATCACCGGTGCATTCGCCGAGCGGATGAAGTTCTCGGCCATGCTGCTTTTCATGGCGATCTGGGCCACGATCGTTTACTTCCCGATGGTTCACATGGTCTGGGGCGGTGGCTTCTTGAGCGCCGACGGAGTGATCCCCAGCCTGGACTTCGCAGGCGGCACGGTGGTTCATATCTCCTCCGGCGTTTCCGCGCTGGTGGTGGCGCTCTACCTGGGCAAGCGCATCGGGTACCCCTCCGAGACCATGCGCCCGCACAACCTCACGCTCGCCTTCATCGGCGCGTGCATGCTCTGGGTCGGATGGTTCGGCTTCAACGCGGGCAGTGCTCTGGCCGCTGACGGCCTGGCTGCCGCGGCGTTCGTCAACACGCACTTCGCGGCCTCCGCCGCCGTCGTGGGCTGGCTCGTGGTCGAATGGCTGCGTGACGGCAAGCCCAGCATCCTCGGCGGAATCACCGGAGCGGTCGCGGGCCTCGTTGCGATCACGCCGGCCTCGGGCTTCGTCGGCCCGATGGACTCGATCCTCATCGGACTGGCCGCCGGGGTGGTCTGCTACTACTTCGTCGCGGTGCTGAAGGGGAAGCTCGGCTACGACGATTCGCTTGACGCCTTCGGCGTCCATGGCATCGGCGGTTCGGTCGGAGCGATCCTCACGGGTGTGTTTGCTCGCGAGGCGGTCGGCGGCACCGCCGGCCTGCTGGAGGGCAATGCGCCGCAGCTCGGCAACAACACCCTTGCCGCCCTGCTAACTTGGGTGCTGGCGGGGGTTGCGACCTTCGTCATCCTGAAGGTCGTCGATGCGGTCATCGGCGTGCGCGTCACTGAGTCGGACGAGTACACCGGACTCGACGTCACGCAGCACGGCGAAGAAGCCTATCAGCTATAAAGGGCCAATTGAGAGGAGGATCTTCCCATGAAAAAAATCGAAGCTGTCATCCAGCCGTTCAAATTGGACGACGTCCGCGAGGCACTGAAGGACATCGGCATCGACGGGATGACGATCTACGACGTGCGTGGACACGGCCGCCAGAAGGGCCACAAGGAGGTCTACAGAGGCCAGGAATACGAAGTGGAGCTGCTGCCCAAGGTCAAGCTCGAGTCCATCGTGCCCGATGACCGGGTCGAGGAGACCATCCGCGCCATCGTCGAGTCCGCTCGCACCGGCAAGATCGGCGACGGCAAGGTCTTCATTTCCGATGTTTCGGGCGCCATCAGGATCCGCAACAGCGACGCGGACGACGACGCCCTCTAGCGGGCGCCGCACCGCGCTTTGATCCCTGTCGGAAACCGGCCGGCCACCGGGCTCCTGCCTGGCGGCCGGCCTCGCATCCGTTGCATGCCACTCGGTTCGCTAGCGTTGTAGGAAGAGCGACATGTCAAGCCTCGCAACCTTTCACGTTCAGCAAATGGAGCGGCTCAGCTCGGACTTCTTCGAGGACTGCGCCCGCCAGCGGGCCGGCCCGCCCCGCACCCCAAAGGGGGGTTAAAAACTGAGCCGCCGGTTAACGGGGGGGGTAGGCGGGG
>JAPPMB010000110.1:3834-63849 GCA_028819255.1 Bryobacterales bacterium
ATATCACCCCCATCCAATTTTTCCACTTCATCAATTGGGGGGGCTTTTTTTTTTTGGGCGCCCCCCCGGCCGGGGGCGGGGCCCCCCCCCCGCGACGCACCGATACGGTGGATGACATCGTCAGCAGCCGTTTCCGGGAGGAGTTCGGCGGCGAGGGCGGCGGGATCGCCGCCATTGCCGTCGGCGGCTACGGCCGGTGCGAACTCTTCCCGCACTCCGACATCGACCTCCTGCTGCTCTTCAGCAAGGCCAAGGAGGCCGAGCAGCGCCGCGATAAGATCGCGACTCTGCTCACCACGCTGTGGGACTCCAAGCTGCGTGTCTCGCACTCGGTCCGGGACCCCCGCGAGTGCGCCAAGCTCGCGCCGAACAATGCCGAGCTCCACATCAGCCTGCTCGACACGCGGTTCATTGCAGGCGACAAGGACTTCTTCAAGGAATTCTGCACCGTCACACTGCCCCGGTTCTATCTGCGGGAGCAAAGGGCGCTCATCCGCGCGCTGTCGGAAGGCGCCCGCAGGAGGCATCGGGCATTCGAGCAGACGCTGTACCATCTGGAGCCCAACATCAAGGAGGGGCCGGGTGGGCTGCGCGACTACCACCTCGCATGCTGGATGGCGCAGCTGGAGAACCTCCAGACCAACCGGATTCCGTGGAGCGAGGAGTTCCTCCCCGCCCAGCGGGGCTGGGACATCGACGGCGCCAAGCAGTTCCTGTTTGCGGTGAGGTGCTTTCTGCACTACTACTACGGGCGGGACAAGAACCTCCTCAGCTACGACATGCAGGATGCGATCGCCCACGCCGGCTCAGCAAGGGTCTACTCGGGCGAGGGTGGAGCGGCGGACCTGATGAGGACCTACTACCGCAACACCCGATCCATGTACCGTCTCGCCCTGCGCCTGATGGAGGATGCGGCGGCCCCCTCCAACGCACTGCTGAAGATCCTGCGCAGGCGCAGGTCGCGCCTATCGAACGCCGATTTCAGCGTCTCCCAAGGCAAGGTCTTCTTTCAGCACCCCCATGCCGTCGGCTCCAGGCCCGAACTGGTGATGCGGATCTTCGAGTTCGTCGCTCGCCACGGAATTCCCTTGGCGGCGCAGACCGAGGCGCGCATTCAGGATCATCTGGCCGAGATAGGGGAGTACTTCCTCGCAGGTCCGTCCCAGTGGCCGAAGCTGCGCACGGTGCTCCTGCTTCCGCACGTGTACAAGGCACTAGAGGCGATGCGCGAGACCGGCGTGCTCTATACGCTTCTGCCGGAACTCGAACTCGTCGACTGCCTGGTCATCCGCAACTTCTACCATCGCTTCACCGTCGACGAACACACCCTCATGGCGATCCGGATCCTCAAGGAGCTGCCGGATGCCACAGAGTCGATCGACAGGCGCTTTGCCGGGCTGCTGGCCGAGGTCAGTGACGCGGACCTGTTGTACCTGGCCCTGCTCTTCCACGACGTGGGCAAGGGCATCCCGGGTGAGTCGCACGGCGAGGCGAGCGGGAAGCTGGCCGGCGTTGCCATGCAGCGAATTGGCGTGGGAGGTGCGGCGGACCGCGAAACCGTCGTTCAGCTCATCAGGCACCACACGCTGATGTCCGAAGTGATGACCAAACGGGACCTCAGCGAGACCGCGGTCCTGGAGCAGTTCAAGGCCCGCGTCGCGACCGTCGAGCGATTGAGGCTGCTGACGCTGCTGACTTACGCAGACAGCTCTGCGGTGGACCCGTCATCCAACTCGAGCTGGCGGAAGGAGCTGCTCTGGCGGCTCTTTCTCGGAGTCTACGGGATCTTTCAGCGGGATCACGAGGACAGGCGCATCCAGCCCGGCGTGAGGGCCGCATGCCTGGACATGGTGGACTCGGAGGCCGAGCGGCAGAAAATGGGCGGGTTCCTGCAGGGCTTTCCGGAGAGGTACCTCCGGACCCATACCCCGCAGCAGGTTCATGACCACTTCCGTCTGGCCGCCGGCCTCGTCGGCGACGAGGCGGCTGCGGTGTTCACGGAGACCCACGGGGACTTCGAGATCCTGGTGATCGGCAGGGAGCGGCCGTTTCTCTTCGCCTCGCTCTGTGCCGCAATTGCGAGCTACGGATTCAGCATCGTGCAGGCCGAGGCGTTCTCCAATGACGCCGGTCTCGTCCTCGACTCCTTCCGTGTGACCGCGGGGCCCCAGACTCCGGTGTCCAATGTGGACGGGAGTGCGCTGAACGGCTTCGAGCAGCGTCTCCGCCGCGTTGCCGAAGGCAGCCTCGACGCCAGCGCCCTGCTCCGGAAGCGCGGCGCTCTGTGGTACCGCAGGCGGCGGCACACGGAGCCTCCCCACGTGTCGTTCGACAACGCCACCTCCGCACGAGCTACGATCTTCTATGTTCAGGCCGCCGACCGCGCCCGGCTGCTGTACGATCTGGCCAGCGTCTTCTCCCAGCACGCCTGCGACATTGATCTGGTCTTGTGCGAGACACAGGGCCATCGGGTGGCGGATGTCTTCTACATTCGGCAGGAGGAACGCAAGCTCTCGGTAGACCTGTGCGGGATCCTGAAGGCCGAGCTGCTTGCGGCATGCGACCAGGACTCATTCGTGTAGCCGCGCCGGAACTCGCTCCGTCTCGTCGCCGTGGTAGATGCGGTCGACGACCCGCACCGCGTCGCGGATTGCCTGCGGATCCTCGACCGTGAGCGCGTGGGCTCCGGACTCAAGGGCCAGCGTCGCGGCGACCGTCTGCGCCGCAATCCGCTCGGCCTGGCTCGATCGCACGGACTCGACAAGGAATCGCCTGCCGGAGAGATCGGCCTGGACGCCCTGGCCTGGAGGCACTAGGCTGCCAAGCGAGCGCAGGAGATTGAAGTTCTCCTGACCCCGCTTGCCGTGCTCGAGACCGGGGTCGAACACGATCCTTCGAGGCTCGATTCCGGCCTTGTGGGCGCGGAACAGGGAAGCCCGCAGGTCCACACTTACATGCTCGCCCAGGCGGTTCAGCGGCTCCATGCGCGGCCACTGCGTGGGCGAGCCGCGCATGTGGCCCAGCACCAGGGCGGCGTCGGTCTCGTTGACGGCGGAAGCCAGCTGTACGTCGAACGCCAGTCCGGTGAAGTCGTGGATGATGGATGCGCCGAGATCGATTGCCTTTCTGGCTGTCTCGGTATTCGCCGTGACGACGCTGATCGGGACTGCGAGCCGCGGTTCCAGCTTGCGCAGGACCGGCACCAGCCTGGACAGCTCCTGGTCAGGGGCGGGCAGCCCGACTGTCAAGACGCGGGGCCCGGGGTTGAGTTCGATGATGTCTGCGCCCGATTCCTCCATCCTGGTTGCGGAGTCAAGAGCGGCAGCCGCATCGACCTTTGCCGCGAACCCGCCAATCCCCAACTCGATGCGCGCCGTCAGGAGAGTCTTCACCCCGAGGGTGTATTCCTCGCCCATAACGCGCCAGAGCGCTTTCTTGCGCCGGAATGCCATGCTCTATCCGAACTCGAAGCCTGCCGTCGCGTACACCCGATCCGGCCGGCCCTGCGGGGCGCTTCCGCCCCCTTCCTCCCGGACCATCCGGACGAGCCGGCGGATTCGGCGGAATCCCAGCCTCCGAGCAAGCCTCGCCGCGCACCCGTTGGAGGGAAGGAAGTCCCAGAATATGCGCTGGCTCTCGTGCCCGCGGAGCAGCCGGGCCACCAGTGATCCGGCCGCGTCTTCGGACACGGCCGCGCACGGCCCCAGGAACCAGGCGCCCGATCCCGGCCGACCGCACGCGAAGCCGGACGCGGAACGGATGCGCTCGACCGATCCATCTGTGGTCAGATCACGCATCAGGGCGCTCCGGTCGTACCCGTGGGCGCTCTGGTCCAAGGCTGCCTCGGCTTCCGAGAAGGCCGCCGGGTCTTCGTCGAGGCGGCGTTCGGCGGCATGCGCCGCCACCGGAGGCCGCTCCCATCGCTCGACGAACGCCTCGTCCCGGAAGCCCAGCTCTACGTACAGCGGCCGACCCATGTCGGTAGCATCCAGCCGCGAGACCCGGATTCCTCGATCCGCCAGCCATCGGAGGCAGTGCCGCATGAGGCCCCTCGCGATGCCTCGACGCCGGAATTCCGGCAGCACGAGCACCATGCCGATCCAGGCAAGGTCGCTGCCGTGTCGCAGTGCGGTGGCGCTCCCGGCGATCACGCCCTCGCGCTCATCCACGAAGCAGCCGTCGGGCTCCAGTCGCAGCAGTCGCTCCCAGTCCATGGATGTCTGGTTCCACCCCGCCGCTTCCTTGAGGCGCATGGCCGAGGCGACGTCGCTCGCTTGCATCGTCCGGATCATCTCTTGCGGCGCCACCACTGGTAGAAGACCGTCCCCGCGAGAAGGAGGCCGGCGGCCGCCGCGATCCACACCATCGAAGCGTAGTCCCTGTCGTAGGCCTCGGAACCGAACAAGGTGCTCAGAAAAAGTGCGGGCGTTCTGGCCGGAACACTGAGAGCCAGGAACACCTGCGGGCGCAGGCCCGTCAGGCCCGCTCCGTAGGACAGCGCGTCCTTGGGCGATCCCGGAAGGAGGAAGAGGAGGACGATGGCGGCAAGGCCCTTCCGCGATTTCAGCAGGTCGTCGACCTCGGTCAGGCGCTTGCGTCCCAGCATCCTCTCCACGACAGGACGTCCGACCGCTCTGGCGAAGCCGAAGTCGAACGCGGTTCCAAGCAGGATGCCGATGATCGAGTACAGGAATCCCCACCACGCGCCAAAGACATAGCCGGCGGCGATCTGCGTGATCTCCCCCGGAATCGCGAAGATCACGACCTGGAGAAACTGAATGCCGATGCAGATCAGAGGGCCGGCCGATCCGTGACCGCGCATCCACGCGATCAGCTGGTCGTGGCTTGCAAGACCCGTCAGCCAGCCCCGCTGCAGTGCGACCGCCACCACCGCCGCGAGTGCTCCGACGGCGAGGACCGCCCAGATCTTCCCGCGCTCGCCGCCACGGCGCTCGACTGCCGCAGGCGAGTCCATACCGTATTCTAGCGAGGTGGCACTGCACGAACCGATGACCGTCTTGACGGACTATGTGCTGGGCGTCCTGTGCGTGTTTCTGGCGTTCCGTCTTGTCCGGAACGGTGCCGGCGTGAGCCGGACCTGCTGGGCGGGCGCGCTGGCGATTTGCGCCGTCTCGGCGTTCGCTGGCGGGACGTACCACGGCTTCCTCCCTCGGATGCCTGTCTCGGTTTCCGAGCCCCTGTGGACCGCGACCTTGATGTCGATCGGCTGCGCCGCGTTCCTTGCGACCATCGCGACATCGGCGGCCCATCTGCCCGCCCGGTGGCGCCGCGTGGTCATGGTCGCGGCCGCTCTCCAACTGGCCGTCTACCTCTTCGCGGCCACTCGAACGGACGAATTCATCATTGCGATCATCGACTACTCGGTCTCGTTCGGTTTCGTCCTGGCCGTCCACGCGCGCGCGTGGATCGGACATGCGAATGAAGCTGCACGATGGATCGTGCTGGGCGTCCTCGTTTCATTCCTGGCAGCCGGAATCCAAGCGGCCGGAATCGCACCACACCCTCAGTTCAACCACAACGATCTGTACCACGTCGTGCAGATGCTCGGGATGTGGATGCTCTACAAGGGAGCGGCCGGAGTTGCGGACTGCCGGTAGCCGCTATTCCGACCAGCCGTGCGCGTCCTGGACCGCGACCATGACGCCAAGAATGTCATTCCACGTCTGGGGCTGCATCATCACCTCGTTCGGGAACATGCAGCCGTCCCAGCATATGTGCCGGCACTTCCTGGTCAGGTCCCCGTTGCCGTCGCGCAGCCAGAATCCGGCGTGACGCGTGATGTCGAGCTTTCCGTTGGGATCCAGCGCCAGGCAATGCCGGCCGGTCCGGTCGTGGCCGCCGCTGCCGAACACCGTGCCGTCATTCTGCGCCACATGGAAGTCCGTGGTCCAGGGACGCAGCGCGTCGGTCACCTTGCGGAGCGAAGAATCCAGGAGATCGCTGTCGTTCCACGCGAAGTCCTGGGGCAGGATGGCGTGTTCGGGCGCGTTGTAGCCGAGCGTGTACAGGAGAGTGTGCGCCATGTCCGCCTGAAAGCCCAAGCCCGGATCGTCCACGCCTTCAAGCACTTCGAGCATGTACTTCCAGCTGTGCATCGCTCCCCAGCAGATCTCGCCTTCCGCCGCGAGCCGCTCCCCGTGGTCGCTGGCTATGGCCGCGGCCTGACGGAACGTCTCGACCACGTTGGCGGTGTTGCCGGCAGGATCGCTGGCCCAGTCCCCTACGCCGCTGGCCGAGTCGATGCGGACCACGCCGTAGGGGCGGATGCCCCATTCGCTGAGCCTCTGTGCAATGCGGCAGCCCTTGCGCACCGCGCTGAGGAACGATGCCCGGCCCTCGCCCGGATCGATGGCCGCTCCTCCTCCGGTGGGTCCCCAGACGGGGGCAACGACCGAGCCGATCACTAGGCCGCGGTCGGAGAACTTGTCCGCCCACGCCTTCAGATCGTCGTCCGAAATGTCGATGCTGATGTGCGGATCGTAGAGAAACAGATCGACGCCGTCGAACTTGCGACCGTTGACGCTTGCGTTCGCGGTCAGGTCGAGCATGGTGTCAAGGTCGATCGGCGGCTCCGAATCCGGCCCCTTGCCGACGACTCCCGGCCATGCGGCGTTGTGCAGTTTTGGGAAGGTGTTCTGGCTGCTCATCGCGAAATCGAATCAATCATACCGCAGCGCTTGACCGGAGGGACGGGCGCTGGAGGCGCCCGCCCTCAACGCCCTGAGCGCCCGGGACCCGAACCGGAGGAAAGATGCGCGAAAGACGGTGGATCGAGCCGACATCGGCGTTCTCAGGGCCGCATGGCCCACCGATGCAGGAACGGCCCTCCAGGCGGCCCGCCGCTGGTCCCCTCGCTTCCCCGTGCCTACTGCGCGGCATCGCCGCCGCGCCTCGCACGCGACGACCGCAGTTCCGAGCCCGGCACTAGTCTGGAGGAGTGATTGCCAAGGCTGCGGAGGCCTCGCTCCGCTGACGTGCCCGATGGTTCAGCTCGCGATACCGCGCAAGCGCCGCGCGCGCCTCGTCTCGCCTTCCCATCTGCTGATATGCTTGCGCCAACTGGTAGTGGACGCTGCCGTCCTGGTCGGTTCCGAGCGATGCGCGGAGGTGCCCAGCGGCCTCCTTCGGCTTTCCGACTGCGAGGTACGAGCGGCCGAGACCGAGCCGAACGCCCGGTCCGGGTTGCGGCAGAGCCATGGCCGCTTCCAGGAGTGGGATCGCGGCACCGAAATCCTGCTCTTCTGCCAAGAGGCTTCCGAGCATTGCCGGCCACCTCCCGTCTTCGGGATCCGACGCTAGCAGCCTCTCCAGCATGGGCCGTGCCTCGTCGATCCTGCGGGCGCGGTAGAGCAGCTCGGCGACCTGACGCTTCAGATGTCCGTCGTCCGGTCGGAGGGCCAGCGCCCGGCGGTACGCATCGGCGGCCTTGGAGAACTGCTGCTGGGCCGCTAGGATGTCGGCCAGGAGGCGCAGCTGGTCGACCGACTCCTGCTGCGACGTCAGCGAGGCGAACGATTCCCGGGCCAGCATCGCGAAGGCCCGTGCCGCCCAGAACACTTCCTCTGCGGGCGCCTCGGGAGAAAACCGCGCGAGCCTGTCGTATTCGCCCCGCTCGAAGACGCAGTCCGGAGAGGCGCTTGCGGCGCAGTCGGCCCGGGGAAGGGAATCGGCCAGCTCCATTTCGGCCGCCGACCAGTCGCTCCGGTCCGAGCGCCGGTAGATCTCGGCGACGGCCTCGTGCACGATCCGCACGCCGGGCTTGCGTTCGAGGGCCTGCCGGAACAGGTACAGTGCGCTGGGATACTGGGCAGCGGCCATGCGCGACCGGGCGAGCAGGCGCAACACGAGCGGGG
Source organism: Bryobacterales bacterium (assembly GCA_028819255.1). Lineage (GTDB taxonomy): Bacteria > Acidobacteriota > Terriglobia > Bryobacterales > UBA6623 > VXMF01. The sequence continues at coordinate 11,709 of JAPPMB010000110.1, forward strand.
ACTCAGGGTCGCGGCGGATGAGCTCCTCTAGCGCGTCCGCCGCAAGCTGCTCGTAGCAGCGCACGAGTCCGGCGTGCGGGTAGGGGTTCGACGGCTCGAGGTTCCGCAGCGCCTTCCAGACCCGGCCTGCCTCGAAAGGCTCGCCCGCGGCTTCCAAGGCATCGGCAAGCAGCGCCTTCGCGAACGGGTGTCCGCTGTCCAGATCGACGGCGCGCCGCAAGGGTTCCAGGGAGGCCTCGAACTCTCCGAGCCTCGTGAGGCTGGCGCCCAGGAAGAACTGGACCTGGAAGGACGAGGGCATGCTCGCGACGGCCTTCTGCAGAGGGGCCAGCGCCCTTCGGTCCTGCCCGCTCAGGTGGAGCGCCATGCCGAGGTTGGCGTGCAGGGACGGCTCGTCGGGATAGTTCCCTGCGAGCTCGGAGTAGAGGTCCGCGGCCTCGGCGAAACGGCTCTCCGCCATCGCCCTCCGAGCGCGCTCGGCGACTGCTGCGGGATCGGACTGGCCGGCCGCCGTCCAAGCCAGGCACGCCGCCAGCGCCAAGGGCTGCAGCCTGAGAGCGGCTCGTGCGGTTCCGGGAAGGCTGATTCCGGGCACCAACATGCGGTTCATGCCCATGTTGGCACAGGGACATTGGGACGCCGGCTGCGCCCGGCAATGCAAAAGGGGCCCGCCGGTGGACGGGCCCCTGCGCGTTCTCGTCGCGATGTGCGGCGCTAGAACTCGAACCGCAGCCCGATGCGGACGATGCGCTGGTTGGACGCGGAGGTGATCTGCATGAAGCCGCCGCTGCTCGCGTTGTCGTTGAAGCGCCCGAACTGCGGCGTGTTGGTGAGGTTGAAGAACTCCGCCCGGAACTGGGCCTCGCTGGTCTCCCCGATCGGGAACTTCTTGAAGATGCTCAGGTCGAGGTTCGTGACGCCGGGCGTGTCGAGAATGTTCCGGCCGCTTGTCCCGAACCGCTGCTCGGTGACCGGCGCGAACGCCGACGGATCGTAGTAGTGCTGTCCGCGTCCCACGCCGCCGAGTTTCCTGACGGCGCCCACCTGGTCGGCGGTCTGCACGGCGCTGGCGGCGTTCAGCGAACTGGCGGACGCCCGGATCGAACGCGGGGTTCCCGTGAACATGGCCGCGATTCCGCTGACCTGCCAGTTGCCGAGGACGGTTCCGACCGCCGTGTTGTTGTTCTGCAGGAAGGGCAGGTCGTAGACAAAGCCCATCTGAAACATGTGGGTGCGGTCATAGCCCGCCCTGGCGCGATTGCGCTGGAAGACATCGGGGTGGTCCCACCAGACTCCGGCCCAGCCCTCGTCGTCGGCCATGTTGATGGCCTTGGACCAGGTGTAGGCGCCCTTGAGCATCACTCCCTCGGCGACCCGCCTGTTGATGGCGACCTGGAGCGAGTGGTAGTCGGACTGCAGGTAGCTGTCCCACATGTTGATGTTGACCTTCCGTCCCGTGATCGCTGCGTAGGGCCGGCCCGCGTTGCCCTCGCCGGGCCGCGATGCGTTGATGTCCTGGTCGGCGAGCATGTCGACGGATTTTGTTGCGACGTAGCCCACGGAGGTGATGATGTCGCCAGGCAGCCTCCGCTCGATGGTGGCGTTCCAGGAGGCGATGTAGCCGCGGTTGAGCGTTCCCTCGTACGGACTCCGGAATCCGGCCGTGAGGGGCACCTCGACGACGCCGGTGTCCAGATCCGGACCGACGACCGGCGGGATGCCGTCCGCCAGCGAGCGGAAGAGTGTGAACGTGTTGTCGCGCTGGAAGTCAAGCGCGACGGTCAGCGGGTACTGGCCGCGCATCGGCCTCGAGAACGGCATCGGGCTGTAGTTGAGGCCGAAGCCCGTGCGCAGGACCGTGTGGCTGTCAATGCGGTAGGCAAGGCCGCCGCGGGGCGAGAACAGCCCCTTGCTGACGTCGATTCCCGCGTTCTTCGGCGTGCCTCCCCGACCTCCGAGATACATCAGGTTCGTGTTGGGATCGTAGCGCTCGATGCCCTTGCCGCCCGCGCGCGACATCAGGGGGTAGTACTCCCAGCGAAGCCCGAGGTTGACGGTCAGACGCTGCGAGACCTGCCAGCGATCCGTGACGTAGCCGGCAAACTGCCACTCGGCCCCCGTGGCGAGAATGTGCTGGATCGCCTTGCGCATCCGCGACGACTGGCCCAGGAGGAACGCCGCATAGGTGTTGTACTGGTCCGGTGCGAGATCGCCGCCCTTGAGCGCGGTGACGTCTCCGTCGAAGTGGATGTTGCCCCTCGGGCCGCCGCCCAGTTCCGGCTGCCAGTGGCTGAGCTTGAGCAGGATCCCGTCGAATCCGAACCGCACCTGGTGCGAGCCCCTGACCCACGTGAAGTTCTGGCTGGTGGTCCAGTTCTCCTCAACCCGCTCGAGCGGCTGCCAGCCCGGGGACCCGAACGCGGTGTAGCCGGGACGGATGTTGGGGAAGCCCTTCTGGCGGGGATCCGGACCGCCGACCCCGGGAATCCCGAGATCGAAGTCCTTGCCGAAGTCCGAAGGCTTCACGAACTGGTCCTGCCGCCAGAATCCGAACACGCCGTCGTAGAAGAGCGTGGGGGAGAAGGTGTACGTATGGCCGAACGTCGCGAGGTTGACTTTGGTCTCGGCGTTGCCGGGGCTGCCGCCCGGTGCCGGTCCTCCGGCATCGCCGAAGATCGGACTGCCCGAGACCGGGGCGTCCATGAAGCCGTGCTTGATCCAGAGCGCGTACTTGTCCGTGACGTTGAAGTTGACCTTGGAGTCGTAGTAGGCCCTGTCGAAGGGCGGCGAATCCTCGGAATGGAAGTTGTTGTTCGTTCCGGGCTGGTTCGGCTCCGGGTAGTAGCTCTGCACCTTCAGCGCGATCGGGTCCTGCAGGCTCCGCGGAATCGTGTTGTTGTTGAACGGAGTCCGTCCGGTGCCGTCCGGGTTGCCCGTGTACGGGTTGTAGATCCGGGTGTTCGCATATGCGCTGAAGTCTCCCGCCTTCTGGTCCGCTGTTGGAACCTCGTCTCCGGTGCGGACGCCCGCGATTTGCTGGGAGGTCTTGTCATAGCTGAAGAAGAAGAAGACCTTGTTCCGCTTGATCGGCCCGCCGACCGTCGCGCCGAAGTTGTTGAAGTTGCTGGTCGGCTTGCTTGCGGCAAAGTAGTTCCTGGCGCGGAGCGAGTCGTTGTCGTGGAACCAGAACGCAGACCCGTGCAGGTCATTGGTTCCGGACTTCGTGATGACGGTCGTCGACGCGCCGCCTGAGAGCCCCTGTTCCGCCTCGCCCGAGCCAGTCGTGATCGACACGGTCTCGATGGTCTCGGCGGGGGCGATGTAGCCGGCATGGTGGGGCAGCCAGACGTTGATGCTCGCGGCCCCGTCGATGCGGGTGACGTTGTTGTTCCGGTTCGTGCCGTTCACGTTGGTGCTCAGCGCCCGGGCCGGAGTGTCCAGAATCGAGTTCTGAAATCGCGCCGGCGTCGCTCCCGGAACCAGGTTCACCAGGCTCTGGTAGTTTCTGAAGTTCGGCAGCGGGAAGTTGGTGATGGCTTCCTGTGTGATCTCGGAACGCGTGTCGGCCTTCTCGGTCTGGAGCTGGGCGGCCGACGCCTCGACCGTGACCTGCTCGGTGACCTGGCCGAGGACCAGGTCCACGTCGACCCTCGACACGTCGTTCGCCGTGACGTTCACGTTGGACGAGACATGGGTCCGGAACCCGTCCGAGGTGATCGAGACATCGTAGGAGCCGACTTGGACGTTGACGATGCGAAACAGTCCGTCCGCACCGGTGGCGGCGGTCAGTTCGAGGCCTGTCGCGGTGTTCACTGCGGAAACGCTCGCGCCCGGCACGACGGCGCCGGTTCCGTCTGAGACGGTCCCCACGAGCGAGCCGTACAGCACCTGCGCTGCAGCTGGCGTCGCCACAGCCAGTGCGACTGCGGCAATCAGGATTGCCCGCATCGGGAATCCGGAAACGGGTCTATTCATTGGTGTGCTCTCCCATTCTGCAATCTAGCGACGGAACTCGTGAATCCCGTCGTCCTCAACCATTCTGCCTGCCCGAGCGAATCTGCAGGGCCGACAGTCACGAGCATTGCTGGTGCGTACTTTCGCACCTGCCGGACAGCTTGTCAAACCGTTCCTTAAGTTCCTGATTTCCTTGCCCTTGCGTCCACCTGCGGGACGGTCCTGAATTTGGGCGTGACGGTCGGGGCCGCGCACGCGGCACTGTGACCGCCGCCATCGACGAGCTACGGCCCGGTTTAACCTGAGACTTGCCGTGTTCTGCAAGAGAGGCCCTCTCCTTGGCGGCCGCAGCTTGGTTCGCGGCGGCCGTTGCGGCGGATCCTCCGGCAGCGGCGTCGCAGATCCGTCTCGAGGAGCTGGCAGCGTCGGCCTCCGGCGTCGGGTTTGAGCTGCGGCACGAGCCGACGCCCCGCAAGCGCATGATCGAGACCATGGCGGGCGGTCTGGCCGTGTTCGACTACGACGGGGACGGGCGGGCCGACATCTTCTTCGCGAACGGTGCGGACGGGGCAACGATGCGCAAGGCCTCGCCAGCCTACTTCAATCGTCTCTACCGCAACGAGGGCGGGCTGCGCTTCGCGGATGTGACCCGGGAGGCCGGCATCGCCGGCGCAGGCTACTCGATGGGTGCGGCCGCGGCCGACTTCGACAACGACGGGGACACGGACCTGTTCGTCGCCGGCGTGTTCAGGAGTACCCTTCACCGCAATCTCGGCGACGGAACCTTCGAGGACATTACCGAAGCGTCCGGCATCGCCGGCGGGGAGTGGGCCGTCGCCGCGGGCTGGTTCGACTTCGACGGAGACGGCCTGCTGGACCTCTTTGTCGTCAACTACGCCGACTGGACGCTCGAATTCGACCGCTACTGCGGCGACAGGGACCGCGGTCTTCGCGTCTACTGCCATCCGAAGTACCTCACGCCGATCTCCAACCGCCTGTACCGCAATCTCGGGGCGGGCAGGTTTGAGGACTGGACCGAGCGGACCGGTCTCGCGGGCTCGAAGGGCCGCGGGATGAGCGCGGCGTTCGCCGACTTCAACGGCGACGGAACGCAGGATGTCTTCGTGACCAATGACAACCTGCCCAACTCCCTGTTCCTGAACCGCGGCGGAAGGGCGCTTGAGGAGGACGCCCTGCTGGCCGGTGTGGCGCTGCTCGATCATGGCCGGCCGGTTGCCTCCATGGGCGTCGACATCGGGGACTTTGACGGCGACGGACAGCTGGATCTTTCGGTGACCGCTCTCAGCAACGAGACGTTTCCGCTGTTCCGAGGAGACGGCGCGGGCTTGTTCCGGGACGCCACCGTGCAGAGCGGGCTTGCCAGGGCGGCCCATCCCTACGCGGGCTGGGGGAACGTCTTTGCCGACCTTGACAACGACGGCTGGGAGGATCTCTTCACGGCGAACTCGCATGTGAACGACCTGATCGAGCACTTCGAGCCGTTCGTCTATCTCCAGCCGAACACGGTGTTCCGAAACCTGGACGGCAAGTTCGAGCGTGCCGACCGGGTCGGCGCCCCTCGTGCGTATCGCGGCGCCGCGGCGGCCGACTTCGACGGCGACGGGCGGCTGGACATCGTCGTCAGCGCCCAGGGCGAGGAGGCCCGCGTCTACCGCAACGCCACCCGGAACTCCGGTAACTGGCTGGCGGTGCGTCTTGTCGGAACCCGGTCGAGTCGTGACGCTGTTGGCGCGGTCGTGCGGGCCGGCGAACGAGTCCGCTGGGTGAAGAGCGCGGCAGGCTATGCATCCTCGGTCCGCCGGCCTGTGCACTTCGGCCTCGGCGACGCTGAGGGGCAGGTCAGCGTTCGCGTCGCCTGGCCCAGCGGCGCCGAGCAGACGGTCGACGGAATCCAGCCGAATCAGACCATCACGATCACTGAGCCTCGATAGAGTCTCATGTAGCCATTGTCTTCCCGCTGTCGAACGTCGAACGCGCGGGCTTGCAATCCGGGGACGGGAACGGTCACACTGACGGACTGCGCACGACCCGTCCGCGCGTGAATAAGATGCAATGAGGCAGATGGATATGACGAAGAGCGAATTCGGAAAAGAGCCCACGCGCCGACACCTTCTTGGCTGCGGCGGAGCGGCCGCGGCCACACTGGCGGCGTGTGGCGCCGGCGCCGGGGAAGCGGAGCCGCAATGGACCCGAGCCGTCAACGGGCGGATCCGCCAGTCGGTCTGCCTGTGGTGCTACGAGAGCTCGGAGTGGGCATGGGATCTGGACACGCTCGCTCAGCACGCGGCCAGCTTGGGCATCCAGAGCGTCGAGCTTCTGGCGCCCGAGCAGTGGCCCACCGTCAAGAAGCACGGGCTGGAGTGCGCGATCGCCGGCAACGGCATGCCCGCACCCCCCTTCACCAAGGGCCTCAACAATCCGCGCTATCAGGAAGAAGTCGTCGCCGTGACCAAGAAGACGATGGACGCCTGTGCCGAGCACGGCGTGCCCAGCATCATCGCTTTCACGGGCTACAAGTGGAAGGATCCCGACGATCCGCAAAGCGGGGAAATCTCACTCGAGGAGGGGGCCAGGAACACGGTGGAGGGCCTCAGGGAGCTCGCTGCCTACGGGGAGGAGAAGGAAGTCACGGTCTGCCTGGAGATGCTCAACACCAGGGACGACACCCATCCGATGAAGGGGCATCCCGGGTATCAGGGAGATGACATCGACTATTGCGCGGACATCATCGCGGAGGTCGGCTCGCCCCGGGCCAAGCTGCTGTTTGACATCTACCACGTACAGATCATGAACGGCGACGTCATCCGGCGGATCGGGGAATTGAGGGATCTGATCGGACACGTTCACACTGCCGGCAATCCCGGGCGGAACGAACTTCACCTGCGACAGGAGATCCACTATCCGTCGGTGATGGAAGCACTGGTCGACATCGGCTACGAGGGATACGTGGGACAGGAGTTCATCCCGACACGCGACCCGCTGGATTCGCTCGCACAGGCCGTCAGGCTCTGCGACGTCTAGCCGGAGGCGCATCCGGCATCCCGTTGAGCGCGCTGCCGCCCACGGGGACGCGGCGCCTGATTCCGGCTACCATCGGATGAGCAGGTGATCGAACAGAATGTCTCGGACAGCGCGAATCGGAATCGCCGGGTTCACTGGCTACAGCGGTGCGGAACTGGTCAGGATTCTCAAGGGCCATCCCTTCGTCGAACCCGTCCTTCTGGAGCATCGGGCCGTGTCGGATGGGGAGCTGCCCCTGGGGGAGGACGCGGCGAGGATTCCGTTCGAGCCGCAGGCCCTGCGGGACGAGGGCATCAGGGCCGTGTTCCTGGCCACCTCGCTCGATGTCTCGATGAACGCCGCGCCGTGGGTGCTGGAGGCGGGCGTCGGCTGCATTGATCTCAGCGCGGCCTTTCGCCTGCGGGCGGTCTCAGACTACCGGCGATGGTACGGGGTTGAGCATGCGTGTCCGGAACTGCTCGCCGACGCTGCCTACGGGTTGCCGGAGTTCTTCCGCGAGGTGGTGAAGATCTCCAGCCTCGTGGCCAATCCCGGCTGCTACCCGACGGCGGTGAACCTTGCCGTGCGGCCGCTGATCATCGAGGCCGTCTTGGACCGGGCGCCGGGAATCGTGTGCGACGCCAAGTCGGGAGTGAGCGGGGCCGGACGCAAGCCGTCGCTCAAGACGCACTATTGCGAGGTCACGGGAAACTTCTCGGCCTACAGCGTCCTCGACCACCGCCACGTCCCCGAAATCCTCTACACGACCGATCTCGACGAGCACGAGCTGTTCTTTACGGCCCAGCTGCTTCCCCTGCATCGAGGCATCCTCGAGACGATCTACGTCCGGACCGCCGAGCAGCTGGAGTGGGCCGACCTGCGGGCGGCCTACGAGAAGTACTACCGGGACGAACCTTTCGTGCGGCTGTATCCGGAGGGCCGGATGCCCGACCTGCGCGGCATTCAGGGCACCAATTCCTGCGACATCGGGTTCCGTGTCGACCCGGAGACCCGCCGGGTCGTGATTGTGGCCGCGATCGACAACCTGGTGAAGGGAGCAGCGGGTCAGGCGGTGCAGAACATGAACCTGCAGCTGGGCTTTCCGGAGACCGCGGGCCTGCTTAATGGCGGCCTCACCGGTGCAGTGAGCTCGGTATGAAGCTGCTGGTCAAGCTGGGCGGCACGCTTCTGGAATCGGAAGAGCGCCGGGCCTCGCTGGCGGGCCAGCTAAAGAGGTTGCTCGACGATGGGCACCGTGCCGTTGTGGTCCACGGAGGAGGCAAGCGGCTCAGCCGGTATCTGGCCGGCCTGGACCACAAGAGCGAGTTTCGCCGAGGGCTTCGCGTCACGCCGCCGGAAATCCTCGACGCCGTGCTGCGGGTGCTCGCCGGCTCGGTCAATCGCCAGCTCGTCGCGGAGCTCCAGCGGGCCGGCCTGTCGGCCGTCGGTCTGACGGGCATCGACGCCGGGACGGTCCGTGCCACCCAGCTGGACCCCGAACTCGGCCTCGTCGGCAAGGTCCAGCGGGTCGATCCCGCGCTGCTGGACCGGCTCGCGGATCACGGATATCTGCCCACCGTGGCCTGCATAGCGGGCGGCGACGGCGGGGCGATCTACAACGTCAACGCCGATCAGATGGCGTCGGCCTGCGCCGCGGCCCTTGGCGTTGACAGGCTCGTGTTCCTCACCGACGTCGGCGGCGTGCTCGACGGGCGCGGCGAGCTGGTTCCGGAGCTCGGTGTAGGGGATGCACTCGACCTGATCGAGAGCAAGGTCGCAGTCGGCGGCATGGAAGCGAAACTCCGGGCGGCCGTCGAAGCGATACGCGGCGGCATCGGAGCTGTCTCGATCGTCAACGGCCACGAATCCGGGATTCTGCACAGGACCATCTGCGGAGGCCGAGCTGGCACGCGCCTCAGGGCATGAACGCGCCCGATGGCGTCGCGGATTCACCCCGTTGCGAACGAGAAGCTCCTGTAGGCCATGAAGAACGCCGCTATGACGACGGTGCCTGTGCCGATCGAGATGCCCCGCCAGATCGCTTCCCTGTCGCTGTCCAGGCCGGGCGTGCCGCAAACGTAGGCGAAGCCGAATCCCGCGGCCAGGCCTCCCAGGTGCGCGGCGTTGTCAATGGCGGGAAACAGGAGGCCGAACACCCCGATAGCGATGATCCACCGTAGTGCGACCGACCGCAGCTGCGAGTTCGGGTTGATGCGTCCGAAGCCGTACATCGCGCCGATCAGGCCGCAGATCGACGCCGAGGCGCCGATGGAGAGCGAGTTCGACCACATCGTGCTGGCGAGGAAGCCGCAGAACCCGCTGGCCACGTAGAGGACCAGGTAGCGTGACGTGCCGAAGATCTGCTCTGCGAGGGGGCCCAGGTTGAACAGCGACATCGTGTTGAAGCCGAGGTGCAGCAGGCCGCCGTGCAGGAAGTTCGCGGTGATCAGTCGCCACCACTCCCCGTGAACCTGGATCGACAGGGAGAACTTGGCGCCCATGATGTGCAGCACCTCGCCGTCAATTCCGCCCAGAAAGCTGCTCTCCCCCGTGAAGCGCAGGGTGAGAACCCATGAGACTGCAAAAAGAGCCGCGTTGATGAGCAGCAGCATCATCGTCGTGAATCCGACGTCCACCCGGGTCCGGCGCCTCCGCTCCTCGCGGACCAGGCGGCGGCCGGCGGTCATCGGCAGCGGGTTGTCGCAGTATTCGCATGTCTTCTGCTTGGCATCGACGAAAGCCCGGCAGTGCGGGCACATGCGGGGTTTTGCCATGGGCGACCTTTCATCTTGGGACGCCCGTCCGCCAAATGCAACACCGGGCGACGGTGGACCGGCGCCAGGTCCTGGCCGAGCCCGCGAAACTACGCGTGGCTGTCGACCCGCTGGTACAGGATCACCCTCTGTCCGCGGATCGGCTGTCCGAACCGCTGAGCCGGCTCGAACTTGCTCGTCAGCAGCGCGTTGGCGAGCTGCCCCCGCATGCGCTGGTCCAGTGGCTCGCTGCTTGCGACCTTGTAGTCGTAGACTCCGCCGCGGTGATCGATGTACGCGAGCACAATCAGATCCCGGGAAACGGGATAGGGGGACGGCAGCGTCATCACGGGAGCCTTTACGACGGGCGCGGCAAGGATTCGCAGCGGAATGTCGTTGGCATGCACGACAGGCTCCGTCCAAAAAGCCGAAAGCAGGGCGGGCACCAGCAGCAGCGCGACGAGAAGTCCGCCCGCGGCGGGGACGGCGACCGGTCGGACCAGGTTGCCGAGCTTGATCTTCGTCCTGTTCCAGCGCATCCGCGGCTGCGACCGCCTCAGCCGCTCGAGCGAGACAGCGCTGAGGATCCGCACCTCGAGGTCGCGTGAAGGCAGCCTCGGGGGCAGGGCCGCGACCTCCAGGGCCACGGTCTCGCGGCTCTCGTAGCGTTCGAGGCAAGGCGGACAGCGCGTCAGGTGAAACCTCAGCAGCGCTCTCTCGATTGGACCGAGATCGTTGCTAACGTACCGCTCGATCCTGTCCCTGGCCCAGTTGCAGTGCATTGTCCTACTCCGTTTGCCATCTCACGTCATGCGGAACGACGGAGGGGGCGCTCTGCAGCAGGTAGCGCTTCAACCCCTCCCGCCCCCGAAGGATCCGCGACTTCACGGTTCCGAGCGAGACCTCGAGGGTCTCGGCGATCTCGTTGTAGGTGAACCCACAAACATCCCGCAGCACGACCGCTTCGCGATAGCGCGGATACAGGGAACTCAGAGCCCTGTTCAGGATGTCCCGATGCTCAAGTCGCTCAATCTGCTCGAATGGACCCCGGCTCGGATCGGGCATGCGCTCGGCCAGCGCATCGCGCGAAACATCGTCCGCCCGTTCAGTGACCATCCGGGCACGGTGCCGAGAAAACCACCGGCGCCGGTTCGACGACTCGTTGGCAGCGATCCGATACAGCCAGGTCTTGAAGGCGCAGTGCTCGCGGAATCCCTCAACTTTGCGGAACACCTTCACGAACACGTCCTGCGTGACGTCCTCGGCCTCAAAAGGATCGTCGATCAGGCGGCAGACATAGCCGTATACGGGGTTCTGGTAGCGCCTCAGCAGCAATCGGAAGCTCTCGGGCTCCCCGCACTTGAGCCCGCGCACCATGTCCCCGTCCGGATCCGATCCGTTGTAGCGCCTCCGATAGTGGCTTGATCGGCTCATCCGCTGGTCCGGCAGGCTCAGCCTAGCACCCGGGAGCCGGCTTCGCGGCTCCGCAGCCGGCACTGCCTGCCGTTCCCGTCTCATTCTCTCGGACACCGCAGCGGCTGGAATGTTCCCGGATGCCGCCGCCTCGCTAAGCTAGGTTCGGCGGGAGGCGGATGGTCGCCCATACGCAGTTGGCGGTTGCGTGCGCGTCGGAGCGAGCGGTCGAGCGGGCTGGTCGCCCCCCAACCAGATCGGCTGCTGTACCGGACCGGGAGGTTGCTTGATGGCGCAGGAATTCCTGATTGGAATCGACTTGGGGGGAACGAAGATCGCCGCCGCGGCCTTTGACCTCGACGGGCGGCGCCTGGGCCGAATCGCACGGCTGCCGACCATGGCGCGCATGCAGATCGCGGTGACGTTGACGAACATGAAGCGCGTGGTCAAGCAGGCGAAGATCGAGGCTGGGGTCGACGGCGACCCGGTCGCCGTGGGGATGGGCAGTTCCGGGCCCCTGGACCCAGCAAACTGCGTGTTGCACGACGTGGACTCGCTGCCCAATCTCGTCGGCTTCAAGATCGGGAGGTTCAGTGAACGGGAGTTCGGAGCTCCCCTGTTCCTGGAGAACGACGCGGCATGCTTTGCCCTTGGCGAAGCCGTGCACGGGGCCGGCAAGGGCCGGGAAATTGTGCTGGGCATTACCCTTGGCACCGGGTTTGGATGCGGAATCACGATCCGCGGGCGGATCTTTTCCGGAGCAACCAACAACGCCGGGGAAGTCGCCTACTGCCGGGTCGGCGAGTCGGACTTCGACCACGCCTGCTCCGGTCCGGGGGTGGTCCGGCAGTACAGGGCCTACAGTTCGTCCAAGGTCGACCGCTCTGTGACGGCGAAGGAAATCGGCGACCGAGCCGAAAACGGCGAGCCGGAGGCGATCCGCGCGTGGCGCTCGTACGGACGGCTTGTCGGCACGGCGATCGCGACACTGTGCTGCGTCATCGATCCTTCAGTTGTTGTGCTGGGAGGATCGGTGAGTCGGAGACTGCGGCTGTTCGAAGAGACTCTGATGCAGTCGGCGAGGGCCATGCTGCCCGGCACTTCGCGCGGTCCATTTGGAGTTGTGGCCTCCGAGCTTGGCGACTCGGCCGGGCTGACTGGCGCGGCCGAGCACGCACGGCAGCACCTGTAGCGATGGCGCGCCGCCGAGCCGGTCTCTCGCGGCTTGTTTCTTCCAGAGGACGGGCGGTCTATACTCAAGGAAGAAGATGTCGAGAAGCAGCGAAGGCAGCAATGCCGCATGGTTCATCGCCGGTTTGGCGGTTGGTGTTGCCGGGGCGATTCTGTTCGCGCCCAGGTCGGGAAGGGAGACCCGCGAGTCGATCGCGGGTGCGGCGAGTCGCGGCCGGGAGTTTGCGGATCGCAAGCGTGGCGACGTCGCCGAATTCTCGCGAAGCGTGGTCGATCAGGGCCGGGAGTTCGCCAGTGCCGCGAAGGACGCGATCGACAAGGGCAGGGAAAGGCTGTCCGACCTCTCGCCCAGCCGGCCCAAGGAAACCCCGGAGGCGAGCTAGCGCCATCCGCTTCCGACCTTTACCGGCCGGCGCAGTCCGCCGCAGACGAGCCGGCACTGGTATAGACTGAAGACAACATCGGGGCGTGGCGCAGCCTGGTAGCGCGCTTGCTTCGGGAGCAAGAGGTCCCGAGTTCAAATCTCGGCGCCCCGACCATTCCCCCACCGAGGCAAGTCAGCCTTTGGCCGCCTGCACCGCGGATTCCCTCTTGGGGATTCTGGCACCTTGTGCCCCGGAAGAAGGGCAGGCTGGACTGTTGCGCAGCAGCATCGAGCCAGAACATGGGGCTTCGGAGAGGCGCAGACAGGCCGGCTTGCACCCTGCGCGCCGCTCGGCATCGGACTTCGGATCCCCCACGAGCGGCTTTCTACCAAGGCTCTTCTCAGCCCCGTTCTTAACCGAAAAGCTATTCCTGAGGGTGTCCTATCGCAGACGCTCCTACTTCCCGCACCACCGCTGCCCGATCCGACAGGAGTTCCATACGTACATGATTCCGGCCAAGAAAGGCAGCCCCTTGCCGAATGTAGTGCGCACAAGATTACAAGAACAGAAAGAGAATCAGCCATGGGGGACGCCGCCATCGGGAGTCGCCACGCCAAGGACTAGCATTATATTGGTCGCTTGAATCGTAACCCAGAGAGCGGAGCCATGAAGAATCTGCCCGAACTGATCATGGAGCACGCCGAGGCCGCACCGGAGGCCACTCCGATCTGCCCAGCTGCCTTGCTTCACCTCGGCAAGCGGGCCGCGGTGGGTGAGGTGCTTTCCCTTATGGCCCGCTCCGGTCGGCTCATGCGGATTTGCCAAGGCGTCTACATGCGCCCGATCGAGACCCGCTTCGGTCGGTGTGCGCCGAGTGTCGAGAAGTCACTCGAAGCCCTTTCGAAGCTTTGGAGCGAGACGATCGTTCCGAATGGCGGCGGCGCGGCCAACTGGCTAGGTCTGACGACGCAAAATCCGGTTCGCTCGGTGTATCTCACATCCGGCCGCAATCGGCGATTGCACTTCGGCAAGCACGCCGGCGACCTGCGCCACGCTCCCCGCTGGCAGTTGGTGGCCCCGCATCGGATGGCAGGAGTGGTTGTCCGAGCCTTGGCATGGCTCGGCCCCAGAGAGATCGAGCAGGGCCTCGACGCTGTCCTGCCCAAGCTCTCAGAGGAAGATCTCGACGAGCTTGCAGCCGCACGCACCGTCATGCCCACGTGGATGGCGGGGCCGCTAAGCAGGCGTCTCGCCCATGGCTGAGACTCTGTTTCAGAGCCTTCCGGTCGAAGAGCGCCGCCGTGCCCTCCGTGCGGCTCAAGCCGAGGGCCCGTATCCGGCATTTCTGATCGAGAAGGACGTCTGGGTGGTGGCGACGCTCGGCGTTCTCTTCGACGCCCCGTTTGGGAATCAGCTTGTCTTCAAGGGCGGCACCTCATTGTCTAAGGTGTGGCACGTGATCCGACAGTTCTCGGAAGACGTCGACATCACCTACGACATCCGCGAATTTGCACCGGATCTGGTTTCCGATGCCGGCGACGAGGCACTTCCGCCGACGCGCAGTCAGGAGAAGCGCTGGACGAAGACGATTCGTCCCCGCCTCGCCCAATGGGTCAGAGAGCGGGTCGGCCCGCTCCTCGAGGAAGAGCTTGCACGCGCCGGGTTCGAGGCACGGGTCAAAGCGCAGGCTTAGCGGCTCCACATCGAATACGATCCGCTGTTCGAGACGTTCGGCACCATTCGACCGAAAGTCAAGGTCGACTTCGGAGCACGTTCCACCGGCGAGCCCCATGCTGCCCAAGTGGTCGTGTGCGATGCCGCATCGCACCTTCCCGACATCGGGTTTCCCGTTGCCCATCCAGCGGTAATGCTGGCGGAGCGCACCTTATGGGAGAAGGCAACCGCGGTGCACGTCTACTGTCTTCAGGGACGCCGCAGGTGTGAGCGCTGGTCCAGGCACTGGCACGACCTCGCTCGCCTCGACGACGCCGGGATCGGGGCACGCGCTGTGGCGGACCGCGAACTCGGGCTGGCGGTTGCGCGCCACAAGGCGATGTTCTTTCGCGAGAACGATTCCAACGGTGAGCGGATCGACTATGAGGCCGCGATCTCGGGCAGCCTCAGGCTCGTTCCCACCGGCACCGCACCAGAGGTGCTCGCCAATGACTACGCCAGCATGCTCGCCAGCGGGATGCTGCTGGACGAAGATGAGCCGTTCAGCGCACTCATGGAGCGATGCGCCGTCATCGAAGAGAGGGTCAACTCTCGGATAGCTGCCTAGCTGTGGGTGACTTTCCCTGACGTTTCGAGGTCACCGCCGAGTGCGGCGGCCTCTCCCGAGGTTTCACCCGCACTCAGGCAGAGGACATCTTCGCCAACCCGGCTTCGTCACGCCTGTCCCGGCCGGCATCTCGTTCGAACTCGGTCTCCAGAACTCGACTCGCCCGCATGATTCCGACCCGGAGAGCCAGCCCCTTCTCTCGGCTGCCTCAGTGCGCACAAGGTCGCAAGTCCAGAACTCGAATCAGCCCTGCTTGGCGCTTGACGCGCTGCCCTTTGGCTCGCTATCGTGCCGCTATGACACGGAAGCAGTTCCTCGCGGCACCATTGGCGGCTGCCGGTGCCGCCAAGGCGGCCGAAGGCTCGGGATACAAGGCTCGCCGCATTAATCGCGCGATCGAGCTGATCGAGAACGGGCACATGATCTACTACACCGGGGGGAAGGGCGGATACGACGAGGGAGTCCGCTCCGCCGGCACCAAGTACGACTACATCAACTACGAGATGGAGCACGGCTCGCTCGACTTCACCGCCTTGCGCGGATTCATGCGGGGTCTGGTCGATGGCGGTCCGACTCGCAGCGGCCATCGGACTCCCGCCGTGATCGCGACGCTCCCGGTCCTGGGCGTCGACGAGATGCACATGCGCGCCAACTTCTGGGTTGTGCAGCAGACCCTGCTTTGCGGAGTCCACGGCATCCTGCTGTGTCACGCGCGGGACCCGGAGGCCGTCAAGTGGATGGTGCGTGCAGCGCGATACCCGAATGCCAAGCCGGTCGTGCCTGAGCTTGGCGAAGGTCTTCTCGGCAACGGAAGCCAAGGCTTCCCGGCCGAGATCTGGGGAGTCTCGCGCACCGAGTACATGAAGAAGGCCGACCCCTGGCCGCTCAATCCCGATGGCGAGTTCCTGCTGGGCTTGAAGATCGAGGACAAGCACGCCCTGGCCAACGCAAACAAGGTCGCTGCGGTTCCGGGGATTGGATTCGCCGAGTGGGGGCCTGGCGACATGGCGCTGTCGCTCGGCCTGCCCGACGGGCACGGTCCCAACCGAAGCCTCCACCCGAAGATGCGCAAGGCGCGGCAGACGGTTCTCAATGCCTGCAAGGCCAACAAGCTGGTGTTCCTGAACACCGTCCGCGAGCACGATGTCACGGAGATGATCGACGAGGGAGTCAGGATCGGCGCAGGCGCGGACGAGGCCGCCATGGCCAAGGGCCGCCGCTACACCGGTCGCAAGATGCCGTGGTAGGCAGGACGCTCCTGTCCTCAGCGCTTCTTGCGCTGGCACTCGTCGGCTGCGGCACCGGGATCGGCCCCTTGGAGTTGCGCCTGGCCCATGTGGCCTCGCCGGGTTCGCTGACAGCGATTTCGGCGGAGGAGTTTGCGCGGAGGGCGAACGAGGGGCTTGGCGATCTGGCCCGCATCACAGTCTTTGGATCGAGCCAGCTGGGCGACGATGAGACGCTGCTGATCAAGCTCAAGCTGGGCACCGTGGACTTCTCGCTGCCGTCAACCATCATGTCCTCGGCCGTCGGTTCGTTCGGCCTGTTCGAGATGCCGTACTTGGTGCGGGACCGGGCGCACATGCGCCGCATAGAACGCGAGGTCGTCTGGCCCCGTCTGGCTCCAGACGCCTCGGATCGGGGGTTCGAACTGCTAGGGGTCTGGGAGAACGGCTTCCGACACATCACCAACAGCCGCCGTCCGATTCGTGTTCCGGACGACCTGCGGGGAGTCAAGCTGCGCACTCCACGCGGCCGATGGAGGGTCCGTCTGTTCCAGACACTGGGCGCGAACCCCACGCCGATGTCGCTCGCGGAGACGTTCATGGCACTGCAGACGGGCGTCATCGACGGCCAGGAGAATCCGCTGAGCCAGATCCACAGCCAGAAATTCCACGAGGTGCAGCAGTACCTCACGTTGTCCGGGCACGTGTACACGCCTGCGTTCCTTCTCGCTGGCCGGGGGCACTGGCAGTCGCTGCCAGCGCCGGTACGCGAAGTCGTGCGCACTACGGCCCGCGAGGTCGGGGAATTCGTCCACCGCGAAGCGGAGGCTCTCGACGCGCGCCTGCTGAACGACCTGCGGAGTCAGGGCATCGAAGTCAACGAGTGCGACCGGGAGAGCTTCCTCGAGGCCGGCCAGCCGATCTTCGACGAATTCGCGGAGAACATTCCGGGGGGCAGGGAACTGATTGCCCGGTCGCTTGCCGCTGCCGCGAGCAAACAGTGATATTGGCCGCTTGGTGACGACCCGACTGCGTGCGGCCCTGGGCCGCTTTCTCGAGGCGGCCGTCGTGGGGATCACCGCGGCCCTGGCGATCCTGGTCGTCGTTGGGGTCGCCAGCCGCAAGGCAGGGTACTCCCTTGTCTGGTATGACGAGGTCGCGGCGATCCTGCTTGCCTGGCTGACCTACTACGGCGCCGCTCTGGCTGCCCTGCGACGCGCCCACATCGGCATGCCGAACCTGGTGCAGCGAGCGCCACGAAGGATGCGGCTGGCCTTGGCAATCGTGCGTGAGACGGCGATCGTGGGATTCTTCGGCCTCGCGGCATGGATGGGGCTGAAGCTGCTCTCGGCGCTGGGCGGGACGTTCCTGGTCAGCCTCCCCTGGCTGCCGGCCGCGATCGTCTATTCGGCCGTGCCTGTTGGGGCGGCGCTCTTCATCATTGCGGAAGTCCTGGCAGCGATCGAAGGCTGGAAGCAGGGCGAAGCCGCATGAAGCTGCTCTGGATCCTTGCGGCGCTGCTGGCGCTCGTTCTCGTGGATGTGCCCATCGCCATAGCGCTCGGCTTGGGGTCGGTTGTGGCGATGGCCCTCGAGACGGGCCTCCGCGACTTGCCGAACATCCCACTGACCCTGTTCGACGGCGCGGTGAAGTTCTCCCTCATCGCGGTGCCGCTGTTCATCCTCGCGGGCGCGATCATGAACGCCAGCGGCATCTCGCAGAGGCTCATCGCCCTCACTTCCTCGCTCATCGGCTTTGTGCGCGGCGGCCTCGCCATGGTGACGATCGGCACATCGCTGTTCTTCGCCGAGATCTCCGGGTCGGCGGTCGCGGACGTCGCCGCGCTGGGGTCCGTCCTCATCCCGTCAATGAAGAGGTCGGGCTACACCAGGGAATTCGCCGCTGCGGTGACCTCTTCGGCCTCGACGCTTGCGGTGATCATTCCGCCGTCGATTCCGATGATTCTGTACGGAGTCATGGCCGGAGCGTCCGTGGTCGAACTGTTTGTGGCGGGCATCGTCCCGGGGTTTCTCGGGGGACTGCTGCTGATGGCTGCGGCTTATCGGGTCGCGCTGAGGCGCGGCTTTCCCGCCGACGTGGCCTTCCAGTGGAAGAAGGTCACCAAGGCGTTCAGGGAGGCTGTCTGGGCATTGCTCCTGCCGGTCATCATCCTGGGAGGCATCTTCTCGGGATGGGTGACGGCCACGGAGGGTGCGGGCCTTGCAGTCCTCGCTGCGGCCGCGATCGGGGGACTGGTCTATCGCGAACTCGACTGGCGCCACCTCCGGAAAGCCACAGTGGAAGGGGGAATACAGACCGCGGTGGTGATGCTCCTCGTCTCGACCTCCGCCCTGCTGGGCGAATACCTGACCGCGACGCAGGTTCCCCAGCGGTTCGCCGAACAATTGCTTGCGTTCACCGAGAGCCAGTGGGCGATCCTCGCCCTGCTCAACGTGTTCTTCCTGGTGGTCGGACTTTTCCTGCACTCCGCTGCGGCGATCATTCTGGTCGTTCCGATCGTTATGCCGCTCGTCGAGCAGGCGGGGATCGAGCCCGTGCATTTCGGGCTGGTCGTGACACTCAATCTGGGGATTGGACAGCAGACGCCCCCGGTTGCGAGTGTCCTGCTCACCGCCTGCTCCATCGCCAAGGCGGAGATCTGGGAGGTCAGCCGTGCGAACGCGGTCTTCGTCAGCGTCCTGCTGTTCGTCCTGCTGCTCGTGACCTACCTGCCCGCCATCCCGATGTCGCTGGTGGAGTTCTTCTATCGCTAGTCCGGGCGTGACTCCGCTCGCAGGTGTGTCCCGGGAAGCGTCACTGGCCCGCACGGCCTGGCCGACCGAAGGCCCGCAATCCCGCTGTTGCGCATCGGTGCTCTTCCGGCCATCGGCCTCGCCTGTCCGGATCAATCCGCAATCGTGCCGGAGCCCTTGGCCCCAGCCGCTCACTCGGTCAAGCGTCGGCGTTTCCTGAGGGCCGGTCAAGCTCCGCAGGCTCCGTGCGGGCAGGCTGTCCTCGGCGCGTCCGATGTTCGGCTTGGCCTTGGCTACCGGTGTGGCTGCTGCCGGACCGACCGTGTTTCGCCTCCCGCCACGGCCACTGCGCCGAACGCTAGTTGTGGCACTGCTTGCAGGCTCGCTCCCTGTCCATGACCAGCAGCTTGGCCGCACTCGATCCGTGCGCATCGTGGCACATGCCGCAGCTTGACAGCTCGTGCTGCTCGTGACTGTGTGTTCGAATGAACTGCTGGGTGGCGTGGCAGGACTCGCATCCGCCACTGAACCGGAACCGCCCTCGGCGGCTGACGCTGTGGCAGTGCGTGCAGTCCATGCGGACGGGCGGATGGTCTATGTACGGCTGGACCGTCCCGTCCCCCGGGCTGTTCGCCAGACGGAACGCCACGCTGCGGGATCCGTCGGCGGATTCGAGAGTGATCGTGTGGCGGCCTCCGCCCAGAGGCCCCCGATAGTGCAGCACGCCGGGGAAAGGCTCCTCCGCCTCGACGGCCTCGCCGTTCACAAGCAGACGGCCTTCCACCGCCTTGGCGATGATCTCAATCTCCTCGCCCTGGATCCATGCCCCGTCGGGCGGCTTGACAATGGAGTCGGCGCCGGCGGCATGGGACGCCCAGGCCGCCGCCAAGGCTGTTGCTGCCAGGATCCTACAGATGGATTCGGCAGATCGTCCCTGCATGCTTGCTGAGGTTGTCCTTGTGACCGGGGGCGATGCCGGCGTCACAGTAATACAGCGAACCGTTCCAGAACGTCATGCCGTGTGGGTCCGGATCCGTCCGGTCGAGCTGAACCGCCTCGATCACCTTCCCCGTACGGACGTCGAACTTGAGAGCCCGGTAGTCGTTGGAGAACATGCACCAGATGCTCCCGTCGTCCCAGCCTAGGCCGTGCGGCCGGCTCAGCGGGAGTTCGAAGTCGTGGAACAGGTTCAGGTCCGCGTCGGCCTTGACGATCTTCAGCGGCCGGAACTGGGTGATCCAGAGGGAGTGCTTGGCCCAGAGCAGCCCGTGCACCCCTCCGCCGTCGGGAGTCTGATAGTTCGCAATATGCTTGCCCGTCTTGGCGTCCAGCTTCACGATCCGCCCCCCGCTGACAACGTCGTGGGGTCGGCGCGGCCGCTTATGGGCGGGCCCGTTGGCGCCCATGAACACGAAGCCGCCGCCCGCCGCGATGCCGCTGGTGTTGGACGACTGGGTCTCGTGCATGGCGAGGGAGCGCCCAGTCTCCCAGTCGAGGAGGTACGCGCGGTCGCTGATCTGCTCGCCGACCCACAGGCCCTCCTCCGTGGCCTCGAGGCCATTGGGGTGGCCTTCGGGGGACTGGAACAGGACCTCAACCTTCTTCCGCCTACGGATCGGATAGGAGCCCTTCTCGTCGGCCGCCGCCTTCCACGCACCGAGCGTCGAGGCCAGACCCAGGCCGCAGCTTGCCGAGAATTCCCTTCTAGTCATGGTTGCAGTCCTCCTTCGTAAGACCAGTTCCGCCGGCGCACCAAGCTCGGGCTGATGTCGGCAATCCGGGCCACGCCCGACATTCCCATGTCGAGCGCCAGCTCGGTCCGGAGCAGCTCGAGCACGCGAGCCACTCCCTCGCGGCCGTAGCAGGCCATGCCCCAGAGGTAGGGACGGGCCACGCCGACCGCCGTCGCTCCCAGCGCCAGCGCCTTAAGGATATCCGTTCCGCGGCGAAAACCACCATCAATGAGAACCGGAATCCGACCGCTGGCGGCCTGAACACACTCCGGAAGGGCCTCGATCGTCGATCCCGTGTGATCAAGCTGCCTTGCGCCGTGGTTCGACACAACGACCGCGTCGACGCCGACCTCGACGGCCCTTTCCACGTCCTCGGCGATCATCAGGCCCTTGAGCATGATCTTGAGATCCGTCATCTCACGGAGCATCTTCACTGTCTCCCATGTCGGCGTGGGGGAGGCGCGGCCCGGATACTCTCCGGTGATCCATGTGCGGTCGTTCGGCTTGCGGATCAGGTTGCCGTCCTGGTCCCGGGGAATCTCGCCCAGATTGCACCAGGTTCGGACCAGGCCGTTGTGGATCGATCGCTCCCGGTGGGAAACGAGCATGTTGTCCACGGTGAAGCAGATTCCCGTGCAGGTCGAGTCCTCGAGCGGCTCCACAAAGTCCAGCATGGAATCCTCGTCCCGAAACTGACCTCCCGTCGTGTACTGCCACCAGTGCCGGGGAGCGTCGCTGCTTTCGAGGAAACGTTCGATGCCGCCGTTGCTGACGTACATCGCGTTTGCGAGCGCCGCACCTCGTGCCGTCTCTTCCTCCCCGCCGGGACGGAAGCAGTTCTTGCCCCCCGCCGGGCACACGAACACCGGCGTGTCCATCTCGCGCCCGAGAAGCTCTGTGCTGACATCAATCGAGTGAACGTCGGTCAGGAACTTCGGCCGGAGGATGATCCGCCGGAAGGCGAGACGGTTCTCGACCAGCGATATCTCATCCTTGCCGCCCTCGGCCAGGTAATCGAACGCTACGGGATCGATGAGCTTGCGGGTCAGGTCGCGGAAATCAAAGACGTTCGCGAGCTGCGTCGAGTCGGTCAGATCCGGCTTGCCCGCGGCCTCCAGAAGCGGGGAGGAGAGCACGAAGGCGGCAAGCTGGCCCAGCACCTTGCGACGGTCGAGCCCCTGCGCCATGGCGATTGGAAGTTACCACCGACGGATTCCGGCTGTCAATGCTCTCCAGAGCCCGTCAGGCCGATCCGGTCGTCACCCGCTCTGCCTGCGGGACTCCTCGAGGAGCCGTCGCGCCCGGGCGGGGTTGTAGACGCCGCAGGGGCAGAAGCGCGCGAGCGTTGCAACTGCTTGCTCCGGCGTCCGCCGGCCCTCGCGGACCATGTCGAGCATCTTGCGGGCCATGTTGAAGGAGACCATGCCGTGCCCGCACATCGTTGCCAGATGGAGCACCTGGCTGTTGGGCAGATGGTCGTGCGGATCCGTGAAGCCGAGCGAGTACTCCACGCTGTGCCTGGGAATGCCGCAGCACTGCGCCACCTCTCTCGCCCCGCTGACCGAGGTGCTGAGGTTCACCGAGAGGCCAAGATCGGCGCTGATGACCTCCTTCAGGCACGCCTCGGCCTTCGCCTTGGAATCGAAGACGGCCGCGACGGTCCCCGGCTTCTTCACCTCAGCGATGACGCCCTCCCAGTCGGGCGAATGGTCCCGGTTCCAGTGCGACCGCGGGTCCAGGTGCCGCTCCGGCTTGTAGCTCCCCCGATTTCCGTTGCCCATGTTCACGGGCCTGTGCCGCGCGCAGATCCGCAGGAAGGCCTTCTGCCGTTCCACGGCACCTTGGTCGTTCCTGCCAGGGGAAGGTATGCAGAAGAGGATGAAGTCGTCCCTGAAGGATGACGAGCTTCCGTAGCGGTGCAGAGTGTTCGTCACGCGGCCTCCAGGTTCGTGAGCCTGCCGAGCCCCATGTTGGTCTTGGCGCGCTCGGCGCCGTAACCCAGCTCTTCGAGGAGTCCCGCCAGGTGCGTCTCCTCGCCCTCGTCGTCGCAGCGGGTGGAGATCCCCACCACGGTGACGGTGTCGATCCGGCGGTTGACCTCCTCCACGGTGGACAGGACGGCTTCCACTTCCGCTAGCGTCGTCTTGATCTCCACGATCGCCGACAGGATCTTCTCCTCCAGAATGTCTTCGCGAATCGTTCCCACGGACTTGTCGGTCATCAGGTGCGTGATCGGATTCTTCTCCTCGAAGCGGATGTTCAGCTTGGCGAGTTCGATCGACATTTCCTGGATGTCCCGGAACCGCACGCCGACGCCGGGCCGCCCGAACTCGATCGTGTAGCCCACTTCGCCGACGCCGACCCGCGGGTTGACGTCATTCGTCTTGACCTCCTCGGTGCCGCGTCCCTTGATGCCGGTGGACTTGTGCTCGACGACCGGGTCGGAGAACACCTGGCGGACGAGCCGGGGCATCTGCAACTCGTTCATCACGAACGCGGAAGTGGGGCAGACATCGGGCTCCGGCTCAAAGCGGAACCGGAACATGCGCGCAACCTTTCGAACGGCCCGCACCACCGTGGGGTTGAGATGCTCCTGGCTCATGCCGCGGAAGCAGGTCCCGCACTCCACGCACTCGTCCTGGTTGATCGTCGCCCGCTGGATCGCCGGATCAATGTAGATGGCGCCCATCGGACAAACCGGCACGCAGTTCGCACACGCGACGCACTTGTTGACGTCAATCAGCATCTGGCATTTCCCTGCTGACGCTCAGGCGCGGGACGGATTCGCAGCCGCGAGGTCCTCACGCCCGAACAGCCAGCCAGTAGCTTACCAGCACGCAATGCCGGGGCCATCCTCCTGCGGCAGTTGGACGCCCTCGTCCGCAGCATTCGCCGGAGCAGCGCCCGTGGTAGAATCCATCCTCGCTGATGCTGCGTCTGGCCGCCCTGATCCTGTTGCCGCTCCTGGGGTTTGCCCAGGCCCCTCTCGTCATCAAGGATGTCACGCTCATTGACGGCAGCGGCGGGCCGCCGCTGTTCAACGCGACGGTCGTGGTCATCGGCGAGCGCATCGTGCTCATCGGCGAAGGCGGGACCCTGGAAGTTTCGCCAGGTGCCGAGATCGTGGACGGCAAGGGAAAGACGCTTGTTCCGGGAATCATCAACCTCCACGGCCATATCGGGTTGACCAAGGGGCTGGCCCAGTCCCAGGAGTACTACTCCCGAGCGAACGTGATCGACAACTTGCTCATCTACGCCCGGTACGGCGTCACCACGACCACCAGCATGGGCACCGATCTGGACCTCGTGATCGGTGTTCGCGACGAGATCGATCGCGGCGGCCTGCCGGGGCACGCCCGTGTGATTACGGCCCTGCAGGGTTTCACCATCCGGAGCGGCTATCCGACCCACGTGCCGGGGGTGAAGGGTCTGGCGATCGAGGTGTCCTCGGCCAACGAGGCCCGGAACCACGTCGACCGGCTGGCGGAGTCCGGCGCCCAGCTCGTGAAAATGTGGGTGGACGGCCACCACGGCAGCTTCGAGAAGCTCGGTACGGAGATCTGCCAGGCGATCATCGAGCAGGCCCACGACCGCGGCCTGCTGGCGGCCGCTCACCTGTACGAGCTGTCGGACGCGAAGCGCCTCGCGGAAGCCGGTCTGGATCTGATCGTTCACAGTGTTCGGGACGCCGAGGTCGATCGAGGACTGATTCGCAGACTGCTGGCGCGCGGGATCACGTACGCCCCGACCTTGACGAGGGAACAGTCCACGTTCGTCTACGCCGACTCCCCAGCCTGGCTTGAAGACCCCTTCTTCGCGTCACGAGTGGATTCGTCCGTGATCCAGGGACTGAAGACGACCATGCGGGAAAACCAGTCCAAGGACCCCGAGCAGGAGATCAACCGGGAGAACTTCCGCATGGCGATGCGGAACCTGAAGAAGCTGTCCGACGCTGGGGTGAAGATCGGGTTCGGCACCGACACCGGCCCACCCGCCCGATTCGCCGGCTACTTCGAGCATTGGGAGGCGGAACTGATGGTGGAGGCCGGACTCACGCCGATGCAGGTCATCGTCGCCTACTCGAAGAACTCGTCCGAAGGCCTGGGAATCGACCGGGACTTCGGCACCCTTGCCGAGGGGAAGGTCGCCGACATGATTCTGCTCAACAGCAATCCGCTCGTCAGCATCCGCAACCTGCGCGACATCCACACCGTCTACGTGGGCGGTCGGGCCGTCTCGCGCTGACCGGCGCGGTTCACAGCGTCCGACCCAGCCACGCCACCCTGCCCACGACCGTGACCTCGGGGTCGAGCGTCTCGGTCGGATAGGCAAGGTTGTCGCTGTGGATGAGCCAATCGGACCCGTGTCGTCGGAGTCTCTTGACCAGCAGGTCTTCGTCCCGCCTGAGGGTGTAGATGCTCCCGTCCTGCAGGTCCTGCGTCCGCAGATCCAGGAGCACGATGTCGCCGTCATGCAGGGTCGGCTCCATTGAATCGCCCTGCACTTCGATCACCGCGAGCTTCTCGGGCGTGAGCTGCTGCTCGCGCACCCAAGTCCGGTTGAATCCGAGGAAACCGCGAACGACTTCCGAGCCGACCGGCGAACCGCCGCCCGCGGCCGCGAGCACTTCGTAGAGCGGCGCCGAAATGTACTCGGGATGGAAGTCCGGAAGGCTCTGCTCCGCCTCGAGCGGCGCAGGCTTCTCCCTCGCGGCAATGCGCCGGGCTTCCGACGCCAGGCGCTCGAGCTCCCCCGCGAGCTGACTGACGCTCAGACGGGAACCCTCCGGAAAGCGGGGTGGGCCAACGTAGAATTCCAGGTCCAGCGCCTTGCAGACCTCGGCCAGCCGACGGCTGCTGGGCGCGCGGCCCTCGAGGATGTAGCGGACCGCGTTGACGGACCAGCCGTTCTCCTTCGCCAGCCGGCTCGGATTCGTGCCCTTGAGCCTGAGCGCCTCCCTGATGGCCTCGATGATCTCCGAACCCTCCATTGCCTAAACAGTATAGGCCACTTTCGTTCTGGTCCAGAAAACCATCTATGGATAGCGAGTCCGTTCCGGCGTCGCGCGATGGCGACCGTCCAGTCGGCCTTTCTCACTCCGGTACACTCTGGCAATGGAGTACCGTTCCATCGACTTCACCGTCCAAGATCAAGTCGCGCACCTGGTTCTGAATCGCCCGGGGCAGGCCAACGTCATCAATGCGGAGGTTGCGCGGGAGCTGCTGGCGGCAGCCATCGAGTGCGACGAGAACCCGAAAATCAGGGCCGTCCTCATCCGGGGCGAGGGTGCGATGTTCAGCGGGGGAGGCGATCTCAAGACCTTCGCGAAGAAGGGAGACGCTCTTCCGGGATACCTGAAGGAAACAACGACATACCTGCACGGAGCGATATCCAGACTCGTGCGGCAAAGCGCTCCCACCGTGTGCGCCGTCCACGGATTTGCGGCGGGCGGCGGCTTCAGCCTTGCGGTCGCGAGCGATCTGGTGATCGCGGCGGAGTCGGCCAAGTTCACGATGGCATACACCAGGGCCGGACTGACGCCCGACGGCTCCTCGACCTATTTCCTGGCGCGCCTGATCGGCTTGCGGCGGTCACTGGACATGGCTCTCACGAATCGGGTGCTGACGGCGGCGGAGGCGCTTGAGTGGGGCCTGATCTCGCGGGTTGCCGGTGACGATGAGCTTGTCGAGACGGCCGAGGAACTGGCCCGCCGGCTCGCCTCAGGGGCGACCTGGGCGCTCGGGGCGGCGAAAGACCTCCTGCACCGCGGCTTGACGGAGTCACTCGAGACGCAGATGGAACTGGAGACCCGGGCGATCGCCGATGCCGTGCGCACGGCGGACGGGCGCGAGGGGATCGCGGCGTTCCTCGAGAAGAGAAAGCCGAGGTTCGTCGGTCGTTAGGATCGCGGGTTCGGAGACCAGGCCGCCGACCGAGCGCGAGGCCGGACAAATCCCGCCCGGAGACTCCGGATCCGGGCCCGGGCGCAGCATCCGCCGAGGTGATCGTTCACCAGGCCCATCGCCTGCATGAACGCATACGCGGTGGTCGGTCCCACAAAGCGCCAGCCGCGCTTCTTGAGCGCCTTCGCCATGGCCGTCGATTCCCTCGATGCCGTCAGTGTCAGCAGCGTCTGCCGGTCGATGCGGTCCGGTCTCGATGCCTTGTCCGGTTCCCACTGCCAGAAGAACGACGCCAGCGAACCGTACTCGGACACCACCTCAAGCGCCCTGCGGGCATTGTTGACGGTCGCCTCGATCTTGCCCCGGTGCCGCACGATTCCCGGATTGCGCAGGAGCCGCTCCACGTCGCTCCGGGTGAACTCGGCGACTTTCTCGAATTCGAAGTTCTCGAAGGCGTCCCTGAAGTTCTCGCGCTTGCGCAAGATGGTCAGCCAGGACAGGCCGGACTGGAACCCCTCCAGGCAGAGTTTCTCGAACAGGATGCGGTCATCGGCGACCGGCACGCCCCATTCCTCGTCATGATACGCACCGTAGTCGGCGTGCGACGTGGCCCAGAAGCACCGGGGCCTGCCGTCTGCCCCCAGGGCAAGTCCGGACTCTGGCGCGATCGAGGCGGGATCCATTCGTGCTCAAGGCTCCGTCGAGATCCCATCGTAGAACCGCGGCGCAGGCTCCAACAAGCGGCGTGCCGGAGACGGGAAGTTGGATTGATACGATTTGGCGATGCGATACCTCCCTCGCCGGGATGCCGATCGTCCCCGGATTCGGTCGCGCCGTACGATATCGGGACCGATTAACGACAGGCGCTGGCCTGTGGCCTTGGTGCCGGCCCTGCTCCTGATCTCCCTCGGATGCTCGGGGCGGCTGTCCGACCTACCGGGATCCCTGGATGTCGTCCAGGGCCCGATTAACGGCGCAGTCATCGAGCGGGACGAACATCGAATCGCGTTCTACGGCGACCCCGAGGGCTCTTTCGGGGACATCGAGAAGGTTTTCCTGACCCATCACAGGAGGGATGTCGCCTGGGCGGCGCTAGGCCCGGCGCGACGTTCGGCGAGGGTTGCTGCACCGGCTGCCGAACTGCCTGTCATCGCCAACGCCGGCGGATTCTGGGACGAGTTCCAGGCCGTCCGGTTCCACGACTACGCCCAGCAGTCCACCAAGATCCTCACCGAGAACCTCAACGTGCAGGAACCCGCGACCGGAGGCCGGACAATCGACTGGAGAGGCCTGGAGATTGAGGTGATGGACACGCCGGGCTTCACGCGAGGGTCCGTCTCGTATCTCGTTGACCTGGAAGGAACTCGGGTCGCGTTCACCGGCGATCTCATCTATGAGGGCGGCCGAGTGCTGGATCTGTACAGCCTGCAGGACTCCATCGAGGAAACCGAAACGCGCGGCTATCACGGCTACGCGGCTCGGGCCGCGGACCTGATCCGCAGTCTGCGGAGGGTAAGGGAGGCCGCACCCGACATCATCGTGCCCGCCCGAGGGCCGATCATCTTCGAGCCGCTGGGAGACATCCAGCTGCTTCTCGACCGGATTCAGCGGCTCTTTCTCGCCTACTTCCGGACCGACGCCCTGCGCTGGTACTGGGGCGAGGAGAACCTCAGGAAGCGAGCCCGCAGAATCCTTGGAGATTCACCCGTCGAATGGATGCCCATGGCGGTCAAGCTGCGTCAGACGCCCCCGCGCTGGTGGCACAAGTTCGGAACGTCGCGGCTCCTCGTTTCCGATACAAAGGCGGCGTTCCTGATCGACTGCGGCAGCGAGGAAGTCATGCGCCAGGTGCGTCGCCTGAAGCGCAGGCGCGTCTTCAACAGGATCGAGGGGATCTTTGTGACGCACTTCCACGACGACCACACCGATTTCGTTCAGGCGATGGCGGACGAGGAGGATGCGCCCGTCTATGCGGGCAAGGAGCTGCAGGACATCCTGCAGAATCCCGATGCCTACCACATGCCCGCAATGACCCATAGGCCGATCCGACCGGTGCATGCCCTGGCGGAGGGTCAAGTGCTGCGGTGGCACGAGTTCGAGTTTCGCTACACCTACTTCCCCGGGCAGGCGATCTACCACGGCGGGCTCGATGTCCTTCGCGACGGCGGGGAGCGCTATTTCTTCATTGGAGATTCCTTCAGTCCCTCGGGCCTCGACGACTACTGCCTGCTGAACCGGCACCTGCTGCATCCGGCGACCGGCCACTTCCGGTGTCTCGACAGGATCGAGGCCATGCAGGGGGACTATTGGCTGGTCAACCAGCACATCGACGAGGTCTTCCGGTACGACGGCGAGCAACTGGCGACCATGCGCGCCGTCCTCGAGGAGAAGAGAAGCGTGATCGCCGAAATGGTTCCCTGGGAGGATCCCAACTTCGGGGTCGACGAACAGTGGTCACGATTCTATCCGTACGGCCTGCAAGCGGAGAATGGAAGGGAGTTCGACCTCTACGCGGTGGTGCTCAACCACTTGCCCGAGGCGGAGACGTTCCGGATTCGGCCACACGTGCCCCGAGGGTGGCAATGCGTGCCGGCGTACGCGGAACTCCACGTTGAAGCCCTGCAGGAGGGTCGCATCCGCTTCGGTGTCACTCCGGGCCCCGACGCTTCGGGCCTCAGCGTCGTGACGGGAGACGTGTCGTTTCGATCGCACGACCTGAGACACTGGATCGAGTCGATGGTTGCGGTCCGTCGCTAAAACGCCTCGCGTCGAGATCTGGCGGGTACCGCCCGGCTCGTTCCGCCACGCCTGCAGAGCCGTGACACCGCCGGGGCTGTCAATACGAGGGCTGACCAGCGGAACGAGCCGGCCCGCCGGTCACTCCAGGCAGTAGACCGCGAGCTGATTGTCTTCCAGGCACGCCCCGCCGGCCAAACTGTCAAGCTGCCGCCTGATCGATGCCATTGCATCGTCCGGAACTCCTCCGAGGCGGAGCACCCGCTTGCGTTTGAGCAGTTCGTGGTCCTCGAGGGACGCCAGCATCCGGTCACGTACGGTGTTGGCCCTCCGTTTGTGCACCACCACGGTTCGGAAACCCAGCCTGCGCAGCGCCTCCGCGTCGACGACCGCGGTGGATTCGGGGACGCCGGCAAGCTGTCCCAGGGCCGGATGTTCCCGCATGTTCGCCTCGACTTCCGGAGGGTAGCTTGTTAGGTACCCTCCGGAGATCGGCTTCGCGTGCACGGTCTGGCTTGCCATGTTGTGCACGGTCCGGCTCCGCTGGTGGAACGGGACGTCCAGCACCGCGCCCGGGCGCTCCGCTACCTGCTTGAGCAGCGGTGAGAACTCCACCTCCTGCATCGGAAACGGAAGCCAGCTGTATTCCGCCAGGAGCACCAGGGCCGCAACGGGCAGGGCCAATTTCGACTTGAGCCGCAGCGACTTCCATCCGTATCCCGCCAGCACAGAGAGCCCGAGCCCCGCCAGAAGCAGGAATCGATTCGCAACCCGGAGGTTTCCGAGCACCGGAAGGGACTCCAGGGCCGCGAACGGGAGGGCGACGGACTGGTATCCGCTGCCGTCCCACAGGAGGTGTGCCCCCAGCGCGAGGACCACCCCCAGGACGAACAGAGCGATCCAGCCCGCTGTGCCGCGGACTCGCCGCCACGCCGCAACCGCTGCGAGTGCGAACGGAACCAGGCCCAGATAGCAAACGAATCCCGAGGCCTGGTATGCGCGGTCCAGGTATCGGGACAGGACCAAGCCTCCGAAGACGGGATTCGCGTAGGGCGCCGTGAAAAGGTAGCTCGCGTCAATGCCCCGATTCACAGGCCCCTTGTTGAAGTACTCGCTCCCTTCCGCCATGAGGGAGACCATGGGCACGAGAAACGGCAGGACGAGAAGCGTCGCCAGGGCAGCAGCCATGCCGATGTGCCTGCCCAAGGTCGTCCATCGGTCTCGGTTCCGCCAGGCGATCCAGACCACCCAGGGTGCGACGACGAGAGCGAGCTTGACGCCCAAATGCCAGCTGCAGAGGGCGTTCAAACCGAAGCAGGCCCCGAAAGCGACCGCGTCCATCCTGCGCAAGGACTTGCTCCATCGGGCTAGGTAGAAGAGTGAGAGCGGGATGAACTGGGTGGAGAAGAGATTGAGGTGCTCAAGCGTCTGCTCAAGCGTCTGAGGGAAGTACGCGAAGACCAGTCCCGCGACGAAGCCGGCGGGCGCGCTGCCGGTAAGCTCGCGGACGAGCAGGTACGTGCCGAATCCGGACAGGGTCAAGGCGAGGAGCACGCAGGAGTTGTAGGCGGCGGCCTCGCCGAACAGCAGGTTCACCGGCATGGCCAGGATTTGGTTGAACGGCGAGTGTGTGTGAAAGACGAGATCCACGCCGGACGGATGGAAAAGGACCTCGGTTCGCAGTGGATTGAGTCCCTCGAGGAGGCACTGTTTCCACCACCAGAAGTTCCAGTAGTTCTGCCACAGGTCCCCAGAGCCTGCGGGCAGCGATGTCCGCCACGACGCGATGAGCGGAAAGGTCATCACCGCCGTGAGCGCGGCGTACAGGCCCAGAACCGCGCTCCGGGACTCGAGCAGATTCGACGGGAGCCCGGCCTGACCGTCTGGTTGCGCAGTAGCCATTGGATGGGCCGCAGTGGGAAGCGAGGGGCCACCGCGCCTTGCAAGCGCCATTATCCCCCGTCAAGGCGTACCGGCGCGGGTGGTTCCTTGATTCCGGCGCATGACGCAGTACATGCACTGCATCTGCAATTTGGGCTCCGGGGATTCCAGGTGTCGAAGCCCGTTGCCTCTGCGGTTCCGGGGATTCCGGACAGGAACTTGAGGCACACCCTGAGCGCTCAACAGCTCACAGGAGGCTCATGCCCTTTGCGGATGGTGCCGGCCCCGACAGGGCTGGGACGTGGTGGAGGCAGCATGGCGGGTTCCATCGGCACTGTCCTCAGGCATTGAGCAGATTGCGGAACCTCAGGCCGGGGTACATCGAGAAGCCGAGGTCGAGGGTTATCCATTCGCAGCCGTGCTCAATTGCGAGCGCTGCGTGATAGGCATCCGGAACTCGGTTGCCGGTGGGGTGGCACGCCGCGACCAGGCCTCGGAAGATGCGCCAATGGCCCGATCCCGGGCGAAGCGGAGTGACGCAGTCCTGAGCGAGCACGGCATCGATGTAAGCGGCTGCAGCTTCCGCGGGGGTCGAAGGGAAGAACACTCGCGGGTGCGTCAGGATGCGCAGCACGCCGCTCAGCACGAGTTCCGAGACACCGACCGGCTCGCGACTCGCGATGGTGCCGTCCAGCCACGCCCGGCAGCGCTCGTGATGGACCGCGTCCTCCCGAAATGCGTTGACGAGGACGTTGACGTCAGGACTCTGCATTCATCAGATCCTCAAGGGCTGCGTTGTCCGTCAGGTCCACCCCGGGCTGTACTCCCCGGCCGCGGAACACCGGAACCGCGGGAGGGTCCGCTACGGCGCGATCCGGGCCCGCCAAGAATGCACGCAGCGCCTGTTCCACCACTGCCTTCAGCGTCTTACGGTCGCGCGCTGCGCGGGATTTGGCCGCGACCAGCAACGCGTCGTTGATGTCGATGGTTGTCCTCATGCATAAAAGCATACTGGATGATATGTTTTTGTTATAGGGCTATTCCCCGTCGAGTGGGACCGCCTGCGTCCCACCGTGATGTTGCCTTCACGCATTCGACTTCCGGAGCCCGACGATCAGACTCAGAGGCCGACCCTTGCTGCGGAACCCGATCGACCGCATTCTGCGGAACACGCCATCGTGTCAACGAAGCAAGGACTGAAGTTCCCAGCTTCCGGTGCCGCGACCCGATTCGCTGGCTTGACGGTCGAACTCCCTTGCGACAATCTGGCAGAGGGCTGCCCCTGGGCTCAGGATCAAGTCCTGCGGAATCCGGAATCGCGTTGACCCGCCCCTTGGTCCATGTGCCCGGCAAATCGAGCGGAATTCGCCCGTTCCGAAGAGAATCATGACAGCACTTGAATACACACGGGACCTCGTGGCGTTCCCGACGGTCAGCACGTCGTCCAACACGGCGATTTGCACCTACCTCGAAGACGTCATGAAGCGGCTTGGCTTCGGCACTGAGCGCATCACGTACCTTGATGCGGAAGGCGTTGAGAAGGTCAACGTCGTCGGCAAGAAGGGTACCGGGACTGGCGGCATGGCCTACTTCGGCCATACCGACGTGGTGCCCGCCGACAGCTGGTTCTCGAGTGACCACGGCCCCTTCGAGCCCGCGGTCAGGGGTGACAGGCTGTTCGGCCGCGGCAGTTGCGACATGAAGGGTTCGATCGGCGCGATGCTCGCCGCCGTCGAGGCTGTTGCGGAGAGCGATCTTGAGCAGCCTCTCTACCTGGCGTTCACCGCCGACGAGGAAATCGGCTACGGCGGCGCGGAACAGGTTGCCTTGCGATCCGGGTTCTTCCGCGAGATGGTCGAGGGAGACGCCCGCGGGATCGTGGGCGAGCCGACACTGCTCAACGTTGTTCACGCCCACAAGGGGACGTTCGGATTTCGGGCGACATCCTACGGCAGGGCCGCCCATTCCAGCACGAGCGAGGGCATCAACGCCAACCTGGCAATGATTCCGTTTCTCGCCGAGATGAAGCGGATCCACGATGAGACTCAGTCGGATCCGACATGGCGGGACCCTGCGTTCGATCCGCCGGGCATCAGCTGGAACATCGGGATCAACGACCACACTGCGGCGGTGAACATGACTGCGGCCAGGAGTGTCTGCACCGTTTATTTCCGCCCTGCTCCCGGGCACGACGCGCAAGCGCTGATCGGGCGGGCCAAGGAGGCCGCCGCTCGGTGCGGCATTGAATTCAAGCTGCTGAAGGCAGGGAAGCCGCTGTACGCCGATCCCGGATCGGCATACGTTCGCGAGGTCATGCAGCTTGCCGGAAACGACCGCTGTCGGACGGTTTGCTTCGGGACCGATGGGACGGTCCTGACGGCTCTGAAGAGACTGCTGGTTCTGGGTCCGGGCGACATCGCCCAAGCGCACACCGAGGATGAATGGATCTCGCTCGAGCAGCTGGACAGCGGGGCGCGCCTCTACGGAGACCTGATACGACACTGGTGCCTGAGCTGACTGCCCCGATCGGCTCGCCTGTCCGCCGGTGTTCCGAACCGGCGGCCCAGCGGTCGAATCCCGCCGCAACCAGCCATGGGACCGACCGACTCGAACAGAACGCCTGTTCCGCCTCCCCGTTGCGGTCCCGAATCACGGAAGATGTTGGCATGGCCACCCACAACCCTCAGGGAAACCGGATCCGCATTGCTGCCTGCGCCCTGGCTGCGGCGCTGGCTGCCGGCTGGGGCTGCGTCGAGCCACCGGAACCGAGTCTGCCCAACTTCGTGGTCATCTTCATGGACGACATGGGCTACGGGGACATCGGGCCCTTCGGGTCGACGCTGAACGAAACCCCGCACCTGGACCGCATGGCGGCCGAGGGCATGAAGCTCTCGTCGTTCTACTCGGCCTCGCCGGTGTGCACTCCCTCCAGGGCCGCCCTCATGACGGGATCGTACCCGAAGCGGGTCGGCCTTGCGACCGGTCCGGTGATGAGGGTGCTCTGGCCCGGGGAGCCGTGGGGGCTCAATCCGGACGAAGTCACGATTGCCGAGATCCTGCGCGACCGGGGGTACGCAACGGGATGCTTCGGCAAGTGGCACTTGGGAGACCAGCCTGAATTCCTGCCGACCGAGCACGGATTCGACGAGTACTTCGGCATCCCGTACTCGAACGACATGTGGCCGTTTCACCACAGAGCTCCGGAGGGGGGCGTGTATGACTTCCCGCCGCTGCCGTTGATCCGCGGCAAGCAGGTGATCGGCCAGATCACCGACATGAAGCAGCAGGCCGATCTTGCCCGGTCGTTCACCGACGAAGCCATAGACTTCATTCGGCGCAACAGGGACCGCCCCTTCTTCGCGTACGTTCCGCACGCATTCATCCACCACCCCCGTGTCGCGAGAGCATCCTTCATGGAGCAGGCTGGAGAGGCGCCTGATTCCATGGACTGGACCGCAATTACGGCCGGGCAGACTCCATGGCACTGCGACTCCGACGGCAACTGCGGGCCGGGCACTGGTACTACGGAGGAATGGGAAGCGCTGGTCGGTCGCCGTACCAAGGCCCAGATCGAGGAGATCGACTGGACCGTCGGCGCATTGCTGGCCGAGCTGCGACAACTCGGCATTGCGGAGAACACGCTGGTCGTGTTCACCTCGGACAACGGCGGTGCTACCGGCACCGTGAACACACCGCTTCGCGGCGGGAAGGGCACCACCTGGGAGGGCGGCATGCGGGAGCCGACACTGGTCTGGTGGCCGGGCACGGTTCCTGCGGGTTCAGCCAGCGACGAGGTTGCCTCGACGATGGACCTGCTGCCAACATTCGCCAATCTGGCAGGGGGCGCCGTCCCCGAGGACCGTGTTCTGGACGGGCGCGACGTTTCCGACATCCTGCTCGGAAGGGAAGGTGCAACGTCACCGCATTCGGCGTTCCTCTACTACGAGGAGCACGAATTGCAGGCGGTTCGGTCCGGGAAATGGAAGCTGTTCCGTAACAGCGGGGAACTGTTCGACCTCGTGTCGGACATCGGAGAGACCACGGATGTTTCCGCCGAGCATCCGGAAGTGGTGGATGCGCTGTCAAAGCACCTCGATGAGGCCTTTGCCACTCTTGGCGACGGACCCGCCGAGTGCCCTAAGTGCCGTCCGGTCGGGATCGTCAACGATCCGAGATTCCTGGTTCCCCACCCCGTCGCGGAGTGACACCTAGGTCCGCTCAGGCGGAACCGGCGGTCGCGGCCTTTGCCGCTCCGGCGAACTCATTCGGGCGCGAAGGCGAGCCCCTGCTCGAACACGATGTCCACTGGAATGTCGGCGCGCTCGATCCGGGCAAGATCGGATTCGACTGTCTCGTCCAGCGTACCCATCCGGTTCAGGAACTCAACGGCGCGTTCGTAGTCGCCGTCACCCTGCATGCGAATGATCTCACCCGAGAGAGCGTCCACCGCCGCACGCATGCCGGATACGTCCACGCGGTAGGTCCCGGTGCCTTCGTCCCGCGAGATGGCACCTGCTCCCTGAAAGAAGTTGAAGCTCAGGGAGTTGGCGACACCGTGGGCGCTCGATGCCCCGAATCGGACGGAACGGAAGATGCCCGCGAGGTATGTCACATAATTGCTTTCCAGCGAGGCGTCCGGCAGATCCCCTGAATCGGTCAGTTCGCCAATCAGGTGAAGTCCCAGGATGTCGGCCTTGGCCTCCTCGAGCGCCGAACTCGCTTCCTTGAGCGCCTCGCGCACCGTGCCCTTGCCATCCAGAGTGTTCTTGATGCCCAGCCCGTGCGCCACCTCATGAAACATCGTGTTCGCGAAGAACGAGTCGAACCGGATCCGGTCCCGCTGGTCCTCCGCGATCAGCACATCGGCAATCGGCAGCAGGATGTTGTCGAACTTCGCCCGCATGGCGTTCTTGAGCTGCAGCCTGCGGGAGCCCTTCTCAAGCTGGACCTGCTCGTCGTTCGGAAGGTTGATGGCGATGGTCTTCGCTCCCGCGTTGCAGTCTCCGGCATAGTAGATCGCGTCGTACGCGTTGAGCTGCGAGTTGCCCCCAGGTTCCTCGGCCTTGTACTCCGGAGGGACGGGAAGGCCGTCCTGCAGCGTGGGGAGCATCGAGGAGTACCTCTCCAGCCTCGAACTCCATTCCTTGTCCTTGATCAGCAGGTACGCCTCGAATGCCGTCTTCTGGCCGAAGAGCCTGTCCTCATATGACTCGATCGGGCCGATGACGAGATCAATGGCGTTCGTCCGCATGTCCATCCATGCGAAGTCGCTCGGCTGGTAGTCGCTGGTCTCCAGTGCGGTCGCACGCATCCCGAGATAGCGCCTGAACCCCTCGTCCTCGGCCATCGCGGCGGCCCGCCGCAACAGGTCCGAGGCGGCGGCCAGTTCGTCCGGAAAGGCCTCGTGGTACGGAACCGCGACGAGCTTGCCTGAACCGTCCCGTCGGACGAGGGCGTACTGGCTCCTCAGTTCAGAATCCTCTTCAGCAATGGATTCGAACTCGTCCTTGGACATGTCGGCCGGGTAGTAGTTCGCGCCAGCCGGCTTGGGGCCGAAGCCCGGAAGGAACGGTGTGTTGTCGTCAAGCCTGTCCCACGGACCGTAATTGATTTCGGCGAACCTGCGAGCATTCGGGTCCTCGATCCGGGAAAGCAGTTGGTCCTTTTCTCCGAACGCCTGGCGCCAAAAGAGACCGTCCATGATCTCCGCGGCCTCCGCCAGCAACGGCAACATCGCAAGCTGGTTCTCGGAGAGGCCGCTCAGGTCCGCCTCAAGCCTGATAGGGACGTAGTCGTTGACCTTTGCGCCAAAGTCGGTCTCCGGGAACGCCGGTCCCTGCTCGACCTCACCGCATCCGCTCAGACAAACCATGGCCAGTGTCGCCGCCGTCCGGCACATCGCTCCACTCTATCGCACCGCCGCACCGCCCATGAACGCATCAATCCGGACGGCGCCACGTCGCCGGCAAGACAGATGGGGAGAGATCCTGTAGGGCGTGGCGGTCTCCCGATGCTGAAGCCGACCACGACACGGCGGCTGCGCAGGGGACGGCTGAACACTACCCTGTTCCGCTATCCCGCGGGGAGCTGGGAGGGCAGCCGTGTGAGCAAACCGACTGGCGCAATCCACGAGGCACCTATTGCGCCACCTCCGCGTGTACTGCTCGCTTGATTCGCGCCGTTCTCCTCACACGCTGGGATGGATCGTGGTGCCGGGATTTCGCGGATTGGCATCGCTCCGGCCGGGCGCGTTTGGGCCAGCACACCCCCGCGACCGGACAGGCGCAGATCGATCGCGCGACCCCCGGACACGCGGGGGAGGGACCGGCCTGCCGGATTGATCGAGCACGACCATCGCGAGGAGCGCGTCTCCGGAATGGGGGATGCCGGGATTGGTATACACACTTAGGCTCCCGGCAAGCCCGGAATCAGAATATCAACGTGGCATTGGGCACCCGGAATCTGGAAATTGCCCAGGATTTCGCGAATCGTGAACTAGTGGACCGTTCCACGCACACACGGGGATGAACCGGGATCAGGACCTCAGGACCGCCGCAGGATGCGAAATGGGTTGGCCGCCGGCCTCGGCCTGGCCCTCTGTGACCGAGGCAGTATCGGTTTCCGGCCTGTGACGTACAGCGCTCCAACGCGCTGCAGACCCTCTCGCCGGGCGAGCTGTTCCGCCGTCTTGCCGGCCGAGATGGGGGAATCATCGGGAATCCGCTCGGTCGAAACCTCCCCGAACCCGGCCTCCTGAAAGACCCTAGCCCATTGAGGCGAACTGAGGCGATGCAGCCGCAGTCCCATCTCGGTCTCCCAGCCGTCGGAGAACGGATTCTCGCTGTAGTAGTTGATCAGGATGTGGAACGCGCCTCCATGAGTCGTGACCCGATACATTTCGCGGGCCACCCTGCTTGGATCCGACCAGTAGTAGGCGGACTCGATGCTCAGGATGTGGGTGAAGTACTCCTCCGCCCATGGAATCGTCTCCGCCTCGGCCGGCGCAAACAGCACGTTGCTGGAGTCTCTGCACGACCGCCGGGCGCGAAGAATCATTTCGCCCGAGACATCAATGCCGATGACCGCGCCTTCCGGAACGTGGGGCGAAAGCATGCGGGCCGCCCAGCCGTCACCGCAGCCGACATCGAGGATGCGGGCGTCCGCGGGCAGATCCACTCGCTCGAGCATGAGTTCGGCAAGCCGCTTGTGCCGGCGTTCCATCCCGTCCGCCTTCCCGGTGCGCACCCACTCGTCAAAGGTGTCCCTGACCGCATCCGATGTGCGGACTCGGGGATCGGGTGATGGATCGAGAGTCATTAGGCTGGTCGTTCGGTGCCGGTCCGGAAGTGCCGGCAGCGGATGTCTGTGAGTCTTGACCTGTGATCCTCCCGGTCAGGCGGAGGGCGCCGGGTAGGGCGGAAACTCCGCTTTCCGTCGCTCGATGAAGCTGGCAGCGCCTTCCTTGACATCCGGCCGCCGAAAGGATCCCACCATCTCCTCGAGTGCCGCGGCGGCCGCTTCGTCGACGGTCGCGGCATAGTCCGCGTAGACCTGCCGCTTGACCACGGCCATCGAGGCGGGAGAGCAGTTCTCCGCTAGGTCGGAGGCGTACTCAATGGCCTTGTCCAGCAGCTCCTCCTTGGGGAAGACCGCGTTGACCAGTCCGATTTGCTTGGCCTCTTCAGCTGTGACGATGCGTGCCGACAGCAGCAGGTCCAGTGCCTTGGACTGGCCGATCAGACGCGGCAGCAGCCACGAGATTCCGTACTCCGCGATGAGCCCCCGCCTCGCGAAAGCCGTCGTCATCTTGGCTCCCGCAGCCGCGAAGCGCACATCGCAGCAGAGGGCATGCACCAGCGAGACGCCCGCGCAGCCGCCGTTGATCGCGCAGACAATCGGTTTCGGGATCGAAAGAGGGTAGTGGACGGGCCTGCCGTGCTGCCGGATGCGGTCGATCGTGTGCTGGCCCGACGACTTGAGCGACTGGACATCCGCGCCTACGCTGAACGACTTGCCGATTCCCGTCAGCACGACGGACCGCACGCTGGGATCGTCGCGGCATTCCTCCAGCAGGTCGAAGTAGTGTTCGCGCATCCCCGGTGTGATGGCGTTGTTGCGTTCGGGGCGGTTGAAGCTGAGCAGCGCCACGCGGCCTCGCTTTTCGAAAAGCAGTTTCTCTGGCATCGAAGACGCACCCATTCTATCGTCGGGGTGAGTTGAGGCCTCGCCGCTCCCCGCGTCGTCCCGCTATCAGCGCCCGAGATCGACAGGCTGGGAACTTCAGTGGCTGCTGCAAAGGCCCAGGGGCAGGCTGCACAGGTCCGGGACCGCCAGCGTCACGAATACGATGCACATCTCGTCCGTGGTCCTATCGCCCCATGAGACCGCGACGGGAGGGCTGTTCGGGTTTCTGGGGTTGTTGGCCGAGTTGTCGTAGATCGCCGAGACGACCAGACGGTCGGTATAGCCGAGTGGCACGGGATTCACGTAGCTGTAGAAGTCCTGCCAGTTGAAGTCCCAGTCGTCGATGTACACCATCGGCGTTTTCTCCCCGGATTCGGAAATCCTGTCCATGCGGATCGACGTGCCGAGCAGATGCATGTGGGGGAACACGTTGACGATGTCGAGAGGAAACAGGTCGATGGAGGTAACCAAGTCCGCTACGGATGCCGGAAGGATCGCCCTCAGCTGATCCTTGAAGCTGAACTCGGCTGTGACTTCGTGCCGTTCGGCCCCGGCGGGAATCGTGAACCGCGTGTTGATCACGGGAAGCACCGTGGCGTTGCGCGGCGTGCGCTCCTCGGCAAAGTGCAGGCCGATCCTCGTGCTGTCGGACTGGTCAGTGCCATCCGGGTTGTAGTGGAGCTGGATCGCAATCCTTGAACCCCTCCGCAGGTACAGTCCGGTGCCTTCGGGCAAGGTCTGCGGCCTGCTGCCGGGTGCCCAGCCGCCGAGCATGAAGGACTCCACGCCGAGTGTGAATCCGCTCAAACTGATTCCGGCGCTCCCGAAGCACTGGTATCCCGGCCGGCCGTCAGTGGCTGCTGCCTCCAGCGCCAGCGACTCCCCGACTGGATCGCCAAACAGGATCAGGTGGTGGACGATCTTCCGGTTTCCCGGCCGGACCTCGACCCCGACAACGCTCTTGTTCTCCGTGATGCTGTCTGGAATCGGGACACTGAAGCATCGGTAGTCGTCCGTCAATTGCGGGTCGGGCGTGTAGACGGGAGTCTCGAGGATCAGGTCCGGCTCGCCCATTGACCAGTCGGTGCTGAACGCGCGGGGCGCGGGAAGGTCCGCAGGGTCGCCTTCGGGAGCCCCGAGATCCACCCAGGACGTCACCATCTCGATTTCCTCTTCGCTTAGCCGACGCACGCCCTCGAATTCGCCATGTCCCGGAACCGGCTTCCAGGGCGGCATGGTGCCATCAGCGACCGCATGCTGGATCAGGGGTGCCCACTCGCGGGCGTCCGAATACTCGATCAGGGGGAACGGTGCGACCTCGCCAGGGCGATGGCATTCCTGGCAGTGCTCCTGAAACAGGCGCGAGATCTGGTTGCTGAACGTGACCCAATCCCCGCCGGTCGGAGTGAAGGCGACCTGGACCGTGTTGGCCTCGAGTCCGTCCGCGCTCAGGACGACGTCCGCGACCTCCCTGTGCGCCAGCTGGACCGGGATCGGTCCGACGCTGACTTCATCCACACCCGCGGAGATGCCGTCCTCGTTCCGGCAGAGCGACGGGACCGAGACGCCCCCGACCGTAACGTCGAGATCCGACGCGAACCGGATACCCGTGCCGCGGAGCTTGAGAAACACCACGGTACCCTCGGCCGCCGGATTCACGGGGATCGACCGGTAGACTCCGTCCGTCTCATCGAGGTATGCGAGATCCTGATGGTGTCGGACGCCCTCCAGAAGGCTCACGATCTCGGCCTGGCCGTCGGCGAGGCCCCCGCCGCTCGAGGCCGCCGAGAAGAGACCGGGACTGACGGCCCGCACGACAAACTCTTCGTTTGCGACCGTTTCTGCGCCGCGCTTGGCCACTAGGTGCGCATCGCCGACTGGCAGATTTGGGACGAGGAATCGCAGCCGGGTCGGCTCGACCGCGAACAGCGCGGCCCGCATCGTGACATCATCCGAACCTTCAATCTCGATCGTGATCCCGCCCAACTCCATCTGCGGGTCCCCGGCAGGGGCGGTCGCGGTGGCGTCACCGAATTCACCCTCCACGATGGCGATGGAATTCGGCGCCACCGGCACCTCTCTGGTCAGGCTGGCGGCTGAGAATACCTTGGACCCGCCTGCCTCGCCGTGGGCGCGCAGGCCTCCGGGCAGGAACAGGGCCAGCGCCAGAAGCGTCGCGAGTCTCGACATGTGAGCATGCATCCGATTCACCACAGTGGATACGGGTCGATGGTACCAGCTTTCGGACTGTAGGGCTGCCCGACTGACGGGGCAGGCCCCATGGGTAGTGTCGGGTCAGAGGCGTCACACCATGGATTGAGTCTCACTTTCGCGACTGTGCGTCGATCGAATAAGTTCAGCCGCGGGAGCGCACTTGTAGGCAGCGCAACACCGAAGGCGACCCAAGGGGAGCGGCGGCGGTGCGCATCGGTCAGCGCTTGCTGAACGCGGATGTCGTCAGGCGGTTGTTCGGCGAACCCGGAATCCGATTCCGCTCCGGGACATCGGGCGGCTGGGCTGCCTTCGTTGCGATAATGAACGGCCTATGGTGCTGAAGCCGTTGACCTACGCCGCCGGCTACGTCAGTGGGTTCTTCCGCGGGTTCATCCGCGGTTTCCGGGGCGAGTCTGTGGTGCCGGAGCCCCTGACCTACGCTGCTGCCGGTGTCGACATCGACGCAGCCGATCGTGCTACGGAGGGGATTCGGGGCTTGGCGCGCCGCACGTTCGACGAGCACGTGCTGGCCGGCATCGGCTCATTCGGCGCAGCCTATTCCCTCGCCGGCAAGCGGTTGGCTGAGCCGGTCCTCGTGAGTTCCGCAGACGGGGTCGGAACCAAGCTCAAGGTCGCGTTCACCGCGAGGGAGCACGGCACGGTCGGCCAGTGCCTGGTCAATCACTGCGTCAATGACATTGCCGTTCAGGGAGCCGAGCCGCTCTTCTTTCTGGACTACTTCTCAGCGGGTCGGCTCGATCCCGGCGTCGTTGAGAGCGTGGTCGGCGGCATCAGCCGCGCCTGCTTCGAGAATGGCGTGGCGCTGATCGGCGGGGAGACCGCCGAGATGCCGGACATTTACCGGGATGGCGAGTACGATCTCGCGGGTTTCATCGTGGGGGCGGCGGAGCACCAGGACCTCCTTCTCGGATCCCGCGTGCGCGAGGGCAGCCGGCTGATCGGTCTCGCCTCCAACGGACTCCACACGAACGGCTACTCCCTGGCGCGCAAGGCTCTGTTCGAGGTTGGCGGGTTTCGAGTGGACGAGCGGCGGCCGGAACTGGGCCGGACCGTGGGCGCGGAGCTCCTCAGAGTCCACAGGAGCTATCTCAAGCCTCTTCGGGCATTGCGGGAGGCCGACCTGTTGCAGGCGGCCGCCCACGTCACGGGCGGCGGGATTCCCGACAACACCCCCCGGATGCTGCCCGAGGGTCTGCGGGCCCGGATCCGGGGCGGAGCATGGCCCGTTCCGGCGGTTTTCGGGCTGATCCAGGAGCTCGGGGGCGTCGAGGACGAAGAGATGCGCCGCACATTCAACATGGGGCTCGGAATGATCGTGTGCGTGCCGCGCGACGGCGTCGGGAAGGCTCTCGAAATCCTGGCCTCGATCGGCGAAAGGGCCTTCGATGTGGGCGTGGTGGAGGCCGGCCCCAGGGGAGTGGTGTACGACTCATGAACAGGCTTGGCATTCTGATTTCCGGGAGGGGCTCCAACTTCGAGGCCATCGCCGACAGCATCGACGAGGGCCGGCTCGACGCCGAGATCGCCATCGTCATCAGCAACAATCCGCACGCCAAGGGCCTGCGGAAGGCGAAGGCCCGAGGCCTCAAGGCCGTCTGCATCCGGTCGCGCGCCATGGAGCGCGAGGCCTACGACCGGCTCGTGGTCGCCACGCTGCGCAAGGAGGAGGTCGATCTGGTCTGCCTTGCCGGATTCATGCGTCTGCTCAGCGCGTACTTCGTGGGCGAGTACCCCAACCGCATCCTGAACATCCACCCGTCGCTGCTGCCTTCCTTCCCGGGCCTGGAGGCTCAGGTGCAGGCCCTGGAGCACGGCGTCAAGCACTCAGGCTGCACCGTGCACTTTGTTGACGAGCACCTTGACGCCGGCCCGATCATTTGCCAGGCAGTGGTTCCGGTGCTCGACACCGATAACGAGGACGCCCTCGCAGCCCGCATACTGAAAGAGGAGCACCGCATCTACACCGAGGCCGTCCGGCTGGTGCTGAGCAACCGGTTTCGAATCGAGGGCCGACGGGTGCTTCGAACCCCATGACGGTCGACGAGCAGCTCGATTACCTGCGCAAGGGCTGTGCGGAGATCATTTCGGAGGACGAGCTCCGGGAGCGTCTGGCGCTGCGTGCCGTGCAGGGCCGGCCGTTGCGCGTCAAGGCGGGGTTCGACCCGACCGCGCCAGACCTTCATCTGGGACATACGGTTCTGATCCGCAAGATGAAGCATTTCCAGGACTTGGGGCATACTGCGATTTTCCTGATCGGTGACGTGACCGGTCTGATCGGCGATCCGACCGGCCGAAATTCCACGCGACCGCCAATGACGCGGGAACAGATCCTGGAGAACGCCGAGACGTACAAGAGACAGGTCTTCAAGATTCTGGACAGGGACCGGACGGAGATCCGCTTCAACGGAGAGTGGCTGCTCGAGCTGGGCACGGTCGGCATGATCCGGCTATGCGCGAACGCAACCATCGCCCAGCTGCTGGAGCGTGACGACTTTACGCGGCGGTACAGGCAGGGCAAGCCGATCAGCCTGCACGAGTTTCTCTATCCGCTCACCCAGGCGCAGGACTCCGTGGCGCTGGAAGCGGATGTGGAGCTCGGAGGCACGGACCAGACCTTCAACCTGCTCCTGGGCAGGGAGCTGCAGGCAAGCAACGGGCAGTTGCGGCAGATCGCGATGACCGTGCCGATCCTGGAGGGTCTCGACGGAAAACAGAAGATGTCGAAGTCGCTCGGCAACTACATCGGCATTTGCGAGCCTCCGGAGGTCATGTACCGCAAGGTCATGCAGATCTCCGACGACCTGATGTACAGGTACTACGAGCTGCTGACGGACCTGTCCCTCGCTGAGATCGAGCGGATGAGGAAGGACGCAGAGACAGGGGCGGCTCATCCGATGAAGCTCAAGCACGATCTCGCCCGACGGATATGCACCGACTTCCACGGTCCCGAGGGTGCGGCGAAGGGCGGGAATGTCTTCCGCCGGGTGGTCCAGAACAAGGAGGTTCCGGCCGAAATGCCGGAGCTGGACCTGCCGCCCGAAATGCGCGGCCAGACGGTGATC
Source organism: Bryobacterales bacterium (assembly GCA_028819255.1). GTDB lineage: Bacteria > Acidobacteriota > Terriglobia > Bryobacterales > UBA6623 > VXMF01. Next base: position 56,400 of record JAPPMB010000110.1, read on the forward strand.
CGCATCGACAAGCTCCTGCGGTCAGTGGGACTGGCCAGGTCCGGGGCCGAGGCGAACCGCAAGCTCAGGGCGAACGCCGTCAGCGTCAACGGCGTCAAGCACAGGGAGATGAGCTACGACGTGCCCTCTGAGGCTTCCGAGCTGGTTCTCAGATTCGGCAAGAAGTGGGCGCGGGTGCGCCTGTAGCACGAGTTCGCCAAGCCGAATCGGATGAGGCGAACCAGTGAGGTGTGGGACAGTCGAGGGGCCGTCCCGAGGATCTTGGTAACGGAATGTGCGATTGGCTGAACGGGTCTGTTACCTTCCACACATGAAACGCACAAGTCTTGTGCTTGACGAGGAGATCCTGGAGGAAGCGGTTCGAGTGCTGGGAGTCAGGACCTACTCCGCGACGGTCAACTTGGCGCTGAAAGAGGTCTTGCGCATGAGGCGGATCCAAGGGCTTGCGGATCACATCGGCAAAGTCGAATGGCTTGGCGATCTTTCCGAGATGCGCGAGGACTCTCATCGCTAATCCGGTCTGGAGGTGGTCTGCGATCCTCGCTGACACCTCCGTCTGGATCGAGATGTTCGCCGGCAGGGTGCAGGCGCGACCGGACGATTTCCGAAGCATGGCGACGTGCAGCCCGGTCACTCAGGAAGTCCTTCAGGGCCTGCGTCCCGGGCGGGAAGGGCAGTTGATTCGCTGGCGGGTCCTGTGCCTGCCCCGGCCCGCCGATCCGCTCACAGTGGAACTCTTCCTCGAGGCAGCGGACCTATCCGCCGCGTCCGGGCGTCGCGGCATCACGATTCTGTCCTCCATTGACTGCCTGATCGCGTCGATTGCGATCTGGCACGAGACCCCTGCATGGCATCTCGAGTGCTACTTCGACCGGCTCGCCGCCTTCACCCTGCTGGAGACTCGAAGTCCGTCCGGTGCCAGCTTCGGATAGTGGGATTGCGACCGCAACCGTCGCGACGTGATTGAATGGGGTTTCCGGTGCCACGCTCCTTCAGCGTCAAGAACTTCGGCTGCCGCGCCACCCAGGCCGACGGCGCCGGAATCGCTGCGGACCTGGCCGCACGCGGCCTCCAGCCGGTGCAAGAGCACCGTCGCGCCGATGTCGTGGTCGTCAACACCTGCACGGTGACCTCTGCGGCGGACCGGGACGCCCGCAAGTCCGTCAACCGCATCCATCGGGAGAATCCCGATGCGGAGATCCTGGTGACGGGATGCTACGCTCAGCGCGCACCTCAGGAGCTGGCGGCCCTCGGCGGCGTTAGGTGGGTGGTCGGCAACTCGCACAAGCACGCCATCGGTGGCCTTCTTGCGCCGCAGCTCGTACAGATCCAGGGAGCCGAGACGGTGTCGCTGGCCTATCACGGCGGCATCGAGGCCGGAGGGTCTCTCGTGGGCGACATCTCCCGGCAGACCGCTCTCCATCCGCTGCCCACGGGCGAGCCTCTGGGCCGGAGCCGGCCAAATGTGAAGGTGCAGGACGGCTGTGACAACCGGTGCTCGTTCTGCATCATCCCTTCGGTGCGCGGACGGAGCCGCAGCGCCGCCGCGTCCTCAGTGATACGGGAAGTGCGAAGACTCGAGGACGACTACGCGGAAGTGGTGCTGACGGGAATCAATCTCGGTCGATGGGGGCGCGACCTGAATGGGCGGCCAAGGCTCCCGGACCTGGTTCAGGCCCTGCTCGACCGCACTTCCGTGCGCATGATGAGACTCAGTTCCGTCGAGCCGATGGACTGGAGCGCGCGGCTGGTGGGGCTGATGGCATCGTCTTCGCGGATCGCGCGGCACGTCCACATGCCTCTGCAGTCGGCGTCCGACAGCGTTCTCCGCCGAATGCGTCGGCGCTACCGCATTCGCCACTACGAGAGCAGGATCCGTTTGGCCCGAGAGGCGATGCCCCTCGCCGGGATCGGTGCGGACGTGATGGTCGGATTCCCCGGGGAGTCTGACGAGGAATTCGAGCAGACCCGCGCCTTCGTCGAGCGGATGCCGTTCACGTACCTCCACGTCTTCTCGTATTCCTCCCGGGCCGGCACGGACGCCGCCGGCCACGCGGACCATGTGACGAAGGCCGTCAAGCGCCGGCGCAGCCGGATTCTGCGGGAACTCATCGAATGGAAGAACGAGTCCTTCCGCCAAGGCCTGGCCGGTGCGACGCTGCCCGCCACCGTTCTGGAGGGCAGGCGGGGCCGGTCCCGCGCACTGACTGACAACTTCATTGACGTTGAGGTCTCGGGTGCGCCCATGTCTCCCGGTTCGCTCGTCCGGGTCAGGATCGACGGCATCGAGGGAAGGCGCACGTTCGCAAGCCGGGTCGACTGAAAGGCGCGGCGCAGCCCCGGAACTGGCACTCGGCTATCATCTTCGGAATGCCTGTGGACGAATCCGGGGAGGTCCGCTCCGGAGCCTCCCGTTACTTTCCTCGGTGGCAAAGGGCCGACCTGCCCGCGGCCCCGGTTCTCTCGCCGGGGCAGTGGAAGATCCTGATCGGGCCCGGCCTGCTCTTCGCCGGGAGCGCGATCGGCGGCGGCGAGTGGCTGTTCGGTCCGATCGTCACGGCCCAGTACGGCGGGCAGCTGATGTGGATCGCGATGATCAGCATCGTGCTGCAGGTCAGCCACAACCTCTGCATGATGCGCTACACGCTCTATACTGGCGAGCCCATCATGGTCGGGTTCTTCCGGCTCTTCCCCGGTCCGAGATTCTGGGTGTTTGCCTACCTGATCCTCGACCTGCCCGGCATCTTTCCCTACCTGGCTTCGAATGCCGCCGTGCCGCTCGTCGCCGCATTCTTGGGGCATCTTCCCGGTCCCGAGCATGAGAGTCTCCTGCGGTGGGTCTCGTACGGCATCTTCGTTGCGGCGTTTCTGCCCCTGATCTTCGGCGGCAAGGTCTACAACATGGTCGAGAAGGTGATGGTCGTCAAGATCGTCCTCGTCCTCAGCTACTTGGGATTCGTCTGCATCGTCCTCGTCAGCTGGGAGACATGGGCCGCGGTCTTCACGGGATTCGTTCGCGTCGGCTCCTTCCCCGAGAAGGAGATCGACTGGGCCACGCTCGCCGCCTTCGCGGCGATCGCCGGCATCGGCGGGATCAGCAACACGGGTTTCTCGAACTATGCGCGCGACAAGGGCTGGGGCATGGGACCGCTGGTTGGCGCGATTCCCAGCATGATCGGCGGCAAGAAGATCGAGCTGGCCCACGTGGGCAAGGTGTTCCCGGTGAATGCGGGGTCGCTTAGGCGGTGGAAGGGCTGGATGCGACACCTGCTGCGGGACCAGGTCTGCATTTGGGCCGTCGGGTGCGTGATGGGCATGGCGCTTCCGTCCATGCTCTCCCTGGAGTACATCGCGGGAACCGAGGTGCAGGGGCACGCCGCCGCAGCGATGACCGCAAGGGGAATCGCGGATCGGTCGGGCGAGGTGTTCTGGTTCCTGACCCTGCTGTGCGGCTTCATCGTCCTCTCGCCCGGCCAGATCTCCGAAGCCGACAACCTGGTCCGTCGGTGGACCGAGCTGATCTGGACGGGGAGCAAGCACACCCGGCACCTGCGCGGCAACCAGGTCAAGTACGTCTACTACACGATCATGGGCTTGTACTTCTGCTGGGGCCTGATCGCGCTGCGCCTGACGCCGAACCCGCTGTTCCTAGCCGTCCTGACGGGCTCGCTGCGCAACCTGGGCATGAGCGCCAGTGCGCTGCACGCGCTGGTCGTCAACCGCAAGCTGCTTCCCAGAGAGCTGCGGCCGCCGATGTTCATGCAGCTGAGCCAGGTGGCATGTTTCGTCTTCTTCCTCGGCATATCGGTGATCGCCTTCTACCAGCAGCTCCGCTAGCGACACGGCGGCGGTCGGAGCGGCGGAAGGGCGTCAGGGCGGGCCGGTCCTTCGTCCCCTCGCCTACGCGCTCCGCCTCTTGGTGCGCGAGGTCGTCGGCGACCCGCTGAGAGACGCTCCCAGCTTGACTAGGGACTGACTATTTTCGGGTTGGCTCACCCCCGGCCGAGTGCGTTCCCATCGTGGCACGCTCCGAACCCGTCGGCGACCGGAAACCTTCGTCCCCGCTCCCGCGCAGGTTCCGCGAGCGGGCCGCCATCCGGTGCGGCTGCATGGCCTTCGTCCCCGCGCCCGCGCAGGTTCCGCTCGCCCTACATCCGGTTCCGGTCGGCGTCCGCTTTGTCCCGGCGCCCGCGCGAGTTCCCGCGGCAGTCTCTCAAGCCGGTCCGGCCGAACCCGGATTCGGCGGGTTCTCTGCGCAGGACGGGAGAACCTCACGCCTTGCAGCGGCTCACGACCGGGAATCAGGGGCAAATCACCCGCCATTCCGACGCTTTCGGGTTTTCGGGTTGAATCCCCGCGGCCGTCGGCTATAGACTGTTGGCGCACCATTGCCTATGTCTTGAACCCTGACCAACAAACAGGAGGCCCTTCCATGCCGATGAACCTTGCCAGGCTGCTCGTTGCAGCCGCGCTCTTGCCCGCGCTGGCCGTCAATGCGCCAGCCCAGACACTGGGCACGATCCTGGGCACCGCAACCGACAACACCGGTGCGGTCATCCCCGGAGTCCAAGTGGAGATTACGAACGAGGAGCAGGGAACTACGAGCGTGGTGGAAACCCAGGGTGACGGTACGTACTATCTGCCGAACGTCAGGCCCGGGTCGTATGCGATCCGGATGGAATCGGACGGTTTCCGGCCCCACCAGGTCAGCAACCTGCGCCTCGAGGTCGGCAGCGTCTTGACGTACGACGCCGCGCTCGAGGTCGGCGCCCTGACCGAGACCGTCACGGTCGAAGCAGCGAGTCCCCTCGTCGAGACGTCTCGCGGATCGCTCGCCGCCGTGGTCGAGAACAAGAGGGTGCTCGAGCTCCCGCTGGTCAATCGCGAAGTCTTCGATCTCATCGACCTCACTCCCGGGGCTCAGCGCATGCGCAACAGCAACCGCGCTGGAGGCGGTGACGTGACGATTGCCGGAGGACGCACGAGGTCCGCCGGGGTCTTCATCGACGGAGTCGTGAACAGCCGGACGGGCATCGGCGCGACGATTACGGAGTTGAGCCCGCCGGTTGACGCGATTTCCGAAGTTCGCGTCGAAGCGAACGCGCCGACTGCGGAGTATGGACGCTCGGCAGCGGGATTCATGAACGCGACGACAAAGTCCGGCACCAACGAGTTCCACGGCTCCGGCTACTGGTTCCTCCGCAACGACGCGCTCAACGCTCGCGGATGGGATGCGAGGAGCAAGACGAAGCTGCGCCGCAATGTCCCGGGAGCCACGATTGGGGGCCCGATCGTGAAGAACAAGGCGTTCTTCTTCTACAACTACGACATCACGATCCAGAATCTGGAGAACCTCAGAGTCCGAAGCGTTGGCCTTCCCGCTTGGAAGACGGGAGACCTGTCGACGATGCTCCAGTCGAACGGCCAGCTCCGCAGGGTCTACGATCCCTTGACCTCGACGAGCCGCGGCGGAGAAACGCAGTTCGAGAACAACGTGATACCCAGAGCCCGCCTCGATCCGGTCGCCCAGAATGTTCTTGCTTTCGTTCCGACTGCGAACCGCACGGAGGTTGACGTCTCCAACGAGGGGAACTGGGTCAGCAATCTGCCGCGAGAACTCCGCCGCACCAGCCACACCATGCGCGTTGACTATGAGCTGGACCCCAGCGACAAGATCACGTTCCGGTACAACCTCTTCATGCCGGTCGACGACGGCCTGCAGCCGTCCCCCGAGTGGGGCGGCGCCGATCCGAACGCAATTCGGTTTCCGCAGCGGCAGCAGAACATCCTTCTTTCCTACACGAAGCTGTTCTCGCCAACCTTCTTCATGACGGCCACAGGCGGCTTCTTCCGGTACCGCAATCACGTCCAGAGCTACTTCCTCGACGAGGATCTCGCTTCTCAGATCGGCCTCTCGGGGGTCGCCGCCGACGCGTTCCCCAGGTTCAACATCGGAGGAAATCCGGGATACTCGAGTCTTGGCCAGGGAGGGGGCCACCAGCGACTGTTTGCGTTCACGAATTTCGAGTACACAGCCCACTTCACGAAGGTGACCGGCAACCAGACGTTCAAGTTCGGAATCGACTACAGGAGATACCAGGGCAGCGAGCTGGGAAGGCAAACGGCTTCAGGCGTCTTTGATTTCGCCAACACCGACACGCGCGGTCTGAATCCAGACGGAAGCGTCATTCCGGGCACTGGCTCCGATCTGGGATCGTTCCTGCTCGGCCAGGCGGACAGGGCGCGCGTCCAGGCCAACCCGTCGTTCGGGCGCAGGTCTGGCTACTTCGCGGGCTTCTTTCAGGACGATTGGCGCGTCAACAGCCAGCTCACCCTGAATCTGGGCCTACGGTACGAATACGAAGGGCCCTTCACCGAAGTGGCGGACCGGATCACGGGTTGGGATCCCGGGCTGCCGTTGCCGGCCGCAGGGACCAACGGCATCCGGCATGACCAGACGGGCGCCTTCTTCTTTGCTGGGCGCGACGGTTTCCCGAGGAACCCGATTCGTCGCGACCAGAACAACGTCGGTCCTCGGTTCGGGTTCGCGATCAGGCCCGGGGGAGCGAGCAACACGGTGGTGCGCGGGGGCTTCGCCGTCATGTACGGCGGGAACTACGACGGCAACGTCCTGCAGACCGGAAGCCAGGGTTTTGGCGGAGCCGGCAACATCGGCGGCGGACAGGTTCCGCTGCTCAAGGACGGGATGCCGGCCACGTTCCTCCAGATTCCCGATGCCTCGGAGCTGAACCACAACTTCGGAACGCGCGGCACCAAGTTCGTTCAGGGCCGCGTCGACTATGTGGACATCAACCACCGGACACCGTACGCGTTCGACTGGAACCTGACGTTCCAGCATCAGGCCGGAGAGCAGCTCTTCGAGGTGCGGTACTACGCGAAGTTCGCGAAGAAGGTGAACCTGCGCCGGATGAACGTGAATCAGATTCACCCGAACAATCTGCCTCGGGTCGGCCTCAACGAATTCGGGGGCCAGACCCAGCGGCTTCTCAAGCCGTTCACCCAGTACGGCGGCACGGGCCAGATCCGGATGAACAATCCGAACTTCTTCAAGTCGGACTACCAGGGAATCACGTTCAAGACCGAGCGGCGCTTCAACAAGGGGGTCGGCTACATTTTCCTGTACACGTTCTCCAGGTGGTACGACAACGCGCCGTTCGTCGGAGAGAACGCAGCGTCTCTTGGCGATCACGACTGGTTCCAGAACGTCTATAACTTTGCTTCGGAATGGTCTCTCTCAGGAAATCACGCTCCGCACAGGATGGTATTCAGCCCGGTTTACGAACTGCCGTTCGGGAAAGGCAAGCTTTTCAACTTGAGCGGTCCGCTGAACGCGGTCCTTGGCGGCTGGCAGATCTCCGGCATCTATACGTTCCAAAGGGGAATTACTGACCTGAGTGCCCAATCTGAATAAATCGACATCTTATCTCCG
>JAPPMB010000012.1 GCA_028819255.1 Bryobacterales bacterium
TGTTCCACGCCGCCCCCCGCAGGACGGGCGTGGCCCGGAATCCCCGGACCAACGAGCCGGTGCCCATGCCCCGGGGACGGGTGGTGCGTTTCCGCCCCGCGGCGGGTCTCCGCAGCGTCGCCGAGGGGAGCTGAGGGAGCACGGCTCCCACGCTCTTGGCCCCTCCCAATCGCGGTGGCCCTCCGCCCTAGTTCTGATCTAGCCCATGACGGCCACCCGCGGCCGCAGCTACCGCGTTACGCCGGGACGGCGATCAGAAGAGATGTTGCGTATCCGAGTGGTCCTTCAGTGTGGTCCAGAGCTTTCTCAGTTCTTCCGCGATCTCCTTCGCGATCTCCTTCTGCGCCTCAACTGTCTCAAGTTTGACGGCGTTCTCAAACGTGAAACTTCGTGAATCGCGCAGGACGTAACGCCAACAGGGCCACCACGGATCGTTATCTCGCTCAAAATCTGCGGATGGGGAGTCGCTCACTGCCTTCTGGATGGCAGCGTAGGCTCCCTTCACCGCCGTCAAACCCTCGCTGCCTTCTCGCCGGCACCGAATTCCGATAAAGAAATCGCAGCCACTATTGATCTCGATACCGAGCGAGGGTGCGTCCTGATTGTCGTCAGTTCCGCCGAGCGGATAGTAGAGACCGTGCCAGCTGGGGATGTGTTTCCGGCTGAGACCGAAAGTCCGCTCGATGCGTTCGCGGCCGAACGCGCTGGGAATGCCCTGACTAAGGCCCTCGTCCTTGAATTTCGCCACGACGGCTTCGTCGATCCTTTCCCAAAGCTCATGGACGATGTCCACGAAGATCCTGTCGGCAGCCTTTCCGAGGTCCCGCGCCAGCGTCAGACTGTGTGACTCGCGAATGATTTTCTTCATGTCTTGCATTTGCTTTGCTCCGAGACCGTTCCCCGTAAGCTCGCGGAGGAGTTGGCGGTACTGTGCGACGGAACTCCGAAGCGCCGGATCCTCACTCGCCAGTGCGTGGCACGTTTGAAGCCAGGGAAGCAGGTCCACATACGAGACGCAGGACAGTTTGCCGTCTGGAACGTCTCCCTTGCTGTCACCGCTTGGCTCGCGTCCGTCCGGCGTGAGATAGACGACATGGCGCTTGGAGAATTGCGGCTCCAGCGCCTTGTAGTAGCGGTCGAGCTGCTTCGGCTGGTCCCCCGCGTAGACCTTGTTCTCGATCACCAGGGCGCGTTCTGAATCCGATCAGAAGGTCAATGTCATTCTTCTCTCGATGAACCTTCGCTCTCTCAACATCGAGGCTCGCCACGTCGCCGAGTTCCGGGTATTTTCGTTTCAGCAACTCTAGGAACTCAGCGAGGTTCCTGCGTCGTCCACCCGTCCGGTAATCCAGCAGAGCGTGCAGGAAGCGGGAGTGGAGGTTCACTTCGTCGCTTCCGCTCCGAAGCACCGTGAACAGATTGAACGACTCGGCGTCTTCTCGCCGCTCCTCGGCAAGCAGGGTTGTTGCGGTTTTCAGCAGGAGGTGCTCTGCGCTCCGGGCTTCATTTGACATGGTGCGATCTCCGCTGCGGAGCCGTCATCGGCCATGCGGCGCGCTGTCGCACACCGCGTGCCGACCGGAGGCCTCGGTGATGAGATGTCCATGGCTTGAAGTGAATTGCTTCGTTCATTCCTGAGTCATCATGGAGTGCAGTTGGAGCCCATGGCGCGGCAAGCCGCACTCAGGCGCGAGTGTATCACTGTGCCGCGCAGGACCCGGCTGTTGTTCGCCAAGTCGGTCGGCGACTGGTCCAGGACGTCGCGCAGCGATGCGTCGGCCCCCTGATCAAGCAGTGCAGCAACAACCTCGCGACTCTCGGCCGCCACCGCTTCGTGTAGCGGCGTGGCGCCGTTCCCGTCACGAGTGTTTGGGTCCGCGCCGCGCTCTAGGAGGGTCCGCAGGATCTCCGCATTCCGATTGTGCCGCGCCGCCCAATGAAGCGGAGTACATCCGTCCTGATCCCTTGTGTTGGGGTCCGCGCCGCGGTCGAGGAGCAACCCCGCAATCCGTTCGAACCTGCGAGAATCCCAGGAAGCGCGCGGCATCACCACGTAGTGCAGGGGGGTTGCGCCGCGCTCGTCACGGGAATCGGGATCAGCCCCGTGTCCCAGGAGCGTCGTCATGAGCCGTTCCTGGTCCCACGCCGTCAACTTCCTTGGACGCCTTGTCACCCGGTGCAGTGGAGTCCCGCCAAAACAGTCGCGGGCGTGCACATCTGCTCCCCGAACCAGCAGGACTTCGAGCTGTTCCGCGCCATCCGGGAGGCAAACGTCCAAGCGCTCCTCTTGGACACACGAGATGACCCGATGCAACGGGTCTCGTCCCGAATCGTCGCGCTGGCTGACATCCGCGCCGTTTTCGAGGAGGACTGCCAGACACTTCGGGTCCGGAGCGCGTTCCGTCGCCAGGTGGAGGGCGTTGAGGCCGAACGTGTCGCGCGCCGTGATGTCGGCGCCGGCGTCGAGAAGGAGTTGAAGGTCCCGGGCCGCCGACAGGCCCCTGCCGAAGTCGGTGGCGCTTGAAGCCGCCTCGTGGAGCGGCGTTCGACCGTGACGATTGGTTGCGTTGATGTCGGCGTTGCCCGCCACGAGCCACGCGAGGATCTCCGGCTTCTGGCGGGCGTAAGCCGCCAGGTGCAGCGGCGTGTCCCCGTCGCTGTCTCTCGCGTTGACGTGTGCGCCGCGGCTGAGCAGAAGGGCGAGAATGTCCGGATTCTCGTTGCATTGGGCGGCGATGTGGAGAGGCGTCCGTCCGTCTCGATCCCTCGCTTCGATGTCCGCACCCCGATCGAGAAGCAAGGCCGGAACGGCTGGGTCCCGGCTAGACACCGCGGAATGAAGCGGCGTGTCCCCCCGGTTATTGCACGCGTTCACGTCGGCGCCGCGTTCGACGAGCAGAGTGAGGACCGCGCAGTTGCCGCGCCATGCGGCGTTGTGGAGTGGCGTTGATCCGTTCTCGGCCCGTGCCTCGACCTCTGCCCCCAGATCGAGCAACGTCCGGGCAGTGTCGGCCGAGGCCGCAGAATGGAGGGGCGTTTCCCCCGAATGGACTCTTGCGTTCACGTCCGCGCCGCGCCGGACGAGGAGGGCGGCCATCTCCGTGCTTGCGCCGTACGCCGCTGCCAAGTGGAGGGGAGACCCGCCTGTTGGATCCGCTACGTTCGGATCCGCGCCCCGGTCGAGGAGGAGTCGGACGACGCCCGCATCCTTGTTCAGTTCGGCGGCGAAATGCAGGGGCGTTCGGCCATTGACGTTCCGGATGTTGATGTCCGCGCGGGTTTCGAGGGCGTCCGTGATCTGAGCGGGGGACGCCTGCGCCAGCCAGGAACTGTCCAGCAGGCGGGCTTGCGCCATGCGCCGGTCTCGCTCCTTGGCGCTCATTCACGCCTCCCCGGGGGAGCCGAATCCACGCACCCGCCTCGATGCGATCTGGTCTGCAGTAGTTCGGTGATCCGGGGGGATCCCTGCACCTTCGCCCACCGCTCGGGAGCAAAAAACAGCAACCGAGCACGCGGGTTTGCTCCGCGGTCCAGGAGCATTCTGACGATCCCGACGCGACCGCTCCAGACGGCGAGGTGCAGTGGCTTGACGAGACCGCACAAGCGCCTTTCCACGTCAGCCCCTGCCTCAAGCAGGAGGTTTACGCTTCGAGCGTGTCCGCCGAAGATGGCGGCATGCAGTGCGCGGAGGCCTACCGGACCGCTCTGGTCGGGGTCGGCCCCGTACCGCAGCAGGGTCTCCATAACGTCCGCGTGACCGTGGGCCGCAGCGACAAGGAGCGGTGTCATTGACCGCCCGTCTCGCGGAGATACGTGGGCGCCGGAGGCCAGAAGAATCTCCAGCGCCTCAACGTTGCCCATCCGTGCACACACGTGGACGGGGGTTTCGTGTTGGCCCATCAGGTCCCGCGCATCCGTCTCGGCGCCACTCTCCACCAGCGACCTGATTTGGTCGAGATCGCCCGTCTCTACGGCCGTGTGAAGCGCGTCCGGATCGTGCCCTGGTCCCATCAGAATCCGATTCCTCCGCTCCGATGCCGGTCCCGGGATGCGGCAGCGAGATCGCCGGCGATACGTTCCCGGTCGTCGAGGAATCGGAGTTTCCCGGCGCGCTGGTGGACGAGCGCGAAGTCTGCCGGAACGAGCCGGGTGAAGCTGCGCACCCGGGCCGGACATTCACCGCCGAAGAAGAACTCCCAAGCGCGGACGACGCGGGGCTCATCGAGGAATTCGAACGTCGCTCGGAACAGGAAGCGTCGGCCCACCGCCGGGTCGAGACGGTCGGCCAGGTTCGTGGTGAACACGTACGGAAGATCGTGGTTCTCGAGCTGGCTCAGCATCTCGTTGACCATGCTGATTTCCCAGTTGCGAGCCGCGTCCCGACGGTCGGCGAGGAAGGAATCCGCTTCGTCAACGATCAGGAGGCTGCTCGTGACCCGCGCCTCATGGAAGGCGGCGGCGATTGCCTCCTCGGTTTCGCCGACCCATTTGCTCATGAGCTGGGAGGCGCGCTTCGAGAGAGGATCCAGATCCAGTCGTTTCGCGAGCTGCTTCGCGTACTCCGACTTCCCGCTTCCCGAAGGCCCGTCGAGGAGGATTCCGCACCGACCGGGTCCGGCGGCAACGATCTCTTCGGTCAATGCCGCCAGATCCGGATTCGCATGAATCAGTGAGAAGTCGTACCTCTCGGCCGTCGAGGGCTCCGCCCTGTCGTTTGCCCAGAGGAGTTGTGTTTTCTCCCGCACGGCCCGTCGCGCCGCGGCCGCCCCGCCGCCGGAAAGACCGGCGACGCGGCACGCATTCCGCACCTGCCGCGGTTTCAGCCGCCGATCCGCCGCCAATTCGTCGGCGAGCGGTTCCATCCCGTCCGCGCCACCGAGCAGACCACGGAAAATTGTGGCGCGCCGCTGCCGCGGAAAGTGCTCGAATTCCAACGAAAAGGTGAGCCGGTCGAGGAAGAACGGCTCGGCCCAGCGTAGGGCGTCGATTGAATTGGCGGTGAAGAGCAGAGGCACGGGAGTGGTCTCGACCAAGCCGTTCAGCCATTGTTTGGAGCCAGCGCAGTAGTCCTCCAGTTCATCGAACAGGATGACCGCGTCCGGCTCGTCGGTCAGGGCCTCGATTGCGTATTCGAGGCTCACGCTTCGCGGGACCGTAAGGCGTGCGTCAGGGCCCTGTTCCTTGCTGCCGACGGAGTAGAGGACCGCGCCGGCTTCGGCGGCAACCGTGCGGCAGAACTCGGTCTTTCCGCAGCCGGGGGGGCCGTAGGCCAGGAACGCGACTCCCGTACCTTCCGTTCCGCCGCGTTGACGCGCACCGATGGTCGCCGCCAGCAGGCGGCGGACATCGTCCGCTGGCTCGCCGAGATGCCGAAAGGCTTCCCAGGGCAATCCGGCCTTCACCGGGGGGCCGAGGCGGGGGCGGGCGATGTGGGTGGAAATTGTCCGTTCGTGGCGTTCCGCGAATTCGAAGAGGTCCTTGGGCGAACCTCCGACCAGCTGCGTGTTCCGGATCGCGCGCTCAATGATGCCGGGGGAGCATTCCAGTTCGTCGGCGAGGCGGGCGGCGAGTGCCGCCAGCCCGTCGCGCTGGAGTCCGGCCACGTTCGCGTTCTCGAGCATGCGCCGCACCACGTCGCGGCGGCGGGCGGGGCTGTGGACCCGAAATCGAATCGTCAGATCGAAGCGGCGCAGCATCGCTTCGTCGAACTGCGAGAGATCGTTCGCGGTGAAGATCAGCGGGACGGCTGCCTCCTCAAGGAAGCGATGGTTCTCCCAACGACTCCCCACCTCGGAGGAGAGCACATCCTCCGTCTCGTCGACGAGGATGGCTGCGCCGGGCTCCGTCCGCAGCAACGCCAGAGCCATCCGGAGCTCGTTGCGGTTGTTCGCGGCACGGTCTCGCTGGTTACTGGTCTCCTCCTCCCACCAGCTGCTGGAGGGAATTGGATCCCCGTGTTCGTAGAGCCGGGCGCCAGCGGCGCGGGCCAGTGCCTTGGAGAATTCCGTCTTGCCGGTTCCCGCCCGCCCGTAGAACAGCAGTCGAACGCCGCGACGGGATTCGACAGCCTCCCTCAAGAGCCGGACGGCGGTCCCGTGTCCATCGAGATGCTCGAAGGCGTCAAGATCGAGGAGAGGCGCGGCCGCGAGCGGTACCAGGCGCTCCAGGAGTTCTTCTTCGGTGGATACCGGCGGGGTGTACACCGATTCCAGCCATCGATGCATGTAGCAGCCGGGATCGGCGACGTCTGCGCCCCACTGGTCCATGTCCGTGATCCCGACGCCGCTCATTTGCCGTAGCGCCCGTTCGACCTCGCTCCGGGAAACCGCGAGCAGCAACGCCGTCGCTTCGAGCTGATCTCCGAGCCCGTCTGCCACTTTGTCCCAGAGGTCACGGACAAGCCATCGCCGGTTTGCATAGAGCCGAGCGAGATCCAGCACCGCTCCGCAGGATCCGGCCAGCGAGAACCGGCGCACCACGATCCCGGTCGCCTTCGCCCCGGCATCTTTGAGCGGCGGGTCGGCGAGCGACTTCGCGAGTGACCGGACTGCGTAGTCGAGATACTTGGCCACCTTCCGCTGAATCTCGCCGCCCTTGCATTTAGGCGCTTTCCGTGCCCCCTTGAGAGCAGGAACCCGCACCAGATCTTCCTCGCTGGCGTCCGCCAGTCCCGACTTCTGCAGCCGGGGGACAAGGAACCCGGCCTCCATTTCGAGCAACTCTGTCCAACTGTGGCTCATCCAAGGGACGAGCTGGGGAGGGAGCGCCTTGTCTTCCACGGCGCGCCGGAGGGCACGGTAGAGGTAGCGGCGCGCCAGGAAACGATCGTGCTTCTTCACCTGGAACTCCGTCTACGTGGATGCCGAGAACGCTACGCGTGGTCGGGGTCATTTCCTGTCACCTAAGGGGACAGGACGACCGCAGTCGACATGAGGACAGGAGCAGCGCGGGCTCTCGCCCGATGACGAAGGCCGTGGCCGCTGGAGTTGCAGGCTCGGCTCCACCCATGCGCTCACCACCGGGCTGCCGAGGGCCGCAGGGGTGCGGAGCGTCCTTGAACGACCGTAGCCCATTGGGGCTTCGGCTGTGCCGGCTCGATGGTCGTGATCTGCATCGACCGTATTCGGCCCCTGCTTGCCGGCTTTTCCCGCACCGTGCCCGTCGAGCCCGCCCCCGGCGCACCTCCTGCCCTCGGAGAACACGTCGCGACCCTCTGCAACCTCGGCTAGCGGAGCCCGGAGCGGATCGGCTCGCTGCCGTCTGCCTCCTCCGCGTCTTCAGTATCGGTTTCGGTGTGCCCATTTGGTCCCATGGCGTCCCAGGATGTGCCATCATAACAACGTTGAATGTCAATGACTTAGAGTGCTATCGTAGTCCGCCCGATGCACCGGATCCCACGGCCATCTGCGCCGACCTCCGACCGCGCCGGTATTGAAGCCGCCGCCACTACGCCACCCACCTTCGGCGAGCGCGCCGCGGCCCTTCGCGCTCTCGGCTGGACCGACCGCCAGGCAGACTGGCTCACCCTCGTCTGCCTCCACTCCG
>JAPPMB010000114.1:0-64987 GCA_028819255.1 Bryobacterales bacterium
GCGCAGCCGGCTGGAACGTTGTCAGTGCGATTTATGACTACTCGGTAGGGCTAGGGAGTCATCGAGCAAGCACTCGCAGGCGATTCGGTTCGAGCATCGGGTCCGAGGCTTGCCCTCGAAAGCCGAAGAACAGCTCGACGAGCAGGAGATGCGCGCAGGCGGATGAGAGGGAGCAGAACGCGCGTGCTCGTCTCCGCGCGGACTGATTCGCAGGGACCGCGGATCTCCAGCACCTTGATGGCTCTGGAAAGCCAGCCCATTCAATCTTCCAGAAGCTGGACCGGCAGTAGGTTGGCGCCGCCATCCTCCAGCTTGGTCGGCACTTGCCAATAGGAGAACTGAGGCGTCCAAGTGTCGACGCCGAGACCGGCCATGGCCAGAAAGTTCCACGCCGGGCAGAACATGTCGCCCGGGCCGAACACGGCGGAGTTCTTCCGAAAGATCCTGCCTTCCCGCTTTTGGTACAGCACCACGCCCGGCATGTTGTCCTCGCCCTCCATGGTGGTCTGCTCGCGAATGTAGTCGCCGCCTAGGTGGGACGCGAGCTGGAAGCGCCAGCCGCGCGAGTTGGCGAAGCGGCGCTGAACGTCGGGCGGGTCCTTGGAGAGCAGCGCGACGGCCATCGACGACTCCAGGTGTGGCACAAAGCCGTTGATGCCGTCAGCCCATAGCGTGCAATACCGGCAACGCTGCCCCATGTTGTGGATTGCGAGGAGCTTGTCGTGCCCGGCGAAGAGCTGGCTGAGACGCACCTGGCCGGAAGACGTCCGCAGTGCGTAGTCAGGAACTTCGCTCGATGGAGCGGCCCTCCGCTTCGCGTTGATCTGCTCTGTCAGATCGGCGATCTGGCGTTCCAGCTCCTCGATGGAGCGGCCGGATTCTTCCTGGGAGAGTTTCTTTTCAGGCATGGTCCTTACTGGCTGTGCGCCCTTGGACGCTGCGCCCGCAGCACAGGGCGACGAATCAGCGACCTGAAATCCTAGCAGCCTCGAAATCAAGCCTCTCGGAAGGCTCGGACGTCTTGCGCAGGATCAGGCGGCGATAACGGCAGGAAACGGGGCTTATCTACGTTGACACATGACCTCGGGGAAGGAGGGGCCGGCCACGGCAGGCCGCCAGCTAGCGCCGCCCGGCGGATGTCCGGAATCTCGGCTCGCGGAGCGCCCGCTCCCCGGTAGCCGTTCGGACCGAGCCTTGCGCGATACACTACCTATTCCCACATGCCGCGGGAACGGGCGTCCGGCCGGCGGGGCGCTTCCGGCGCATGATCGGCGTCGAAACCACCCATTCGGCTGACGCGGGTTCGGACACCTTGCACTGCATTGACGACGTTCGGAGCTTTGACGCGATGCTCAAGCGTCGCATCGGGTCGTTCCGCGAGAAGCTGGCCGACGAGCTCGCCCCGCACAGGCTGACCCTTGGCGAGGCCCGGGTCCACAAGGTCCTGATCCCGATGGTCGGGGTCTACACGCCCGGATGGCAGGCGCTGCCGGCGGTTTCATGGGCGTTCGTGGAGCTCCGCACGGCCGAAGGCATCGTCGGAACCGGCGAATGGTCCGTCGATCTGGACCGAACAGCCCGCGATTGCGTCGCCGCCCTGAGAGCACAGCCCGGCCGGAACCTTCTGGACCCGAGCCTGGAGGAGCCCCTCTTCATGGCTTGGTGGGACCTGGTCGGCCAGGTGCTCGGCAAGCCTTTGCACAGGCTTTGGGCCGACCTGTTCGAGGCGGAGTACGAGCCCAGGGAACGAGTGCCCATGGCGGCCTACACCTGGCAGCGCTTCGCCGACATCCACGGCAACGATGCGATCACTTACGAGACCTGGCCGGACTTTGCCGCCGCGCGGGCGCGCGAGGGCTTCCCGGCTGTCAAGGTCTCCATGACGGCCTACCAGCCGGAGGACCACATCGCCTTGATTCACAGGATCCGCGATGCGGTCGGGCCGGACACGGCGATTCGAATCGACGCCCACGGCACCTGGAACTACCAGGAGGCGCGGCGCGTCCTGCATGCGGTCGAAGACTGCAAGCTGGAGTACGCCGAACAGCCTGTCCACTCGTTGCTGCCACAGCGCTTCTACCCTGGGCGGGAAACGCCGCCCGAGCGTCGGCCGGGACAGGGAGGCTACCAGGCCGAGTACTACTACCGGCGCATGACGGCGCTCCGCGCGGAGCTGCGCACGCCGCTGTCCTGTCACTGGTGGCCGCCGATCATCCATCCCGACGGCGCCAGTCCGATGGCGAACCGGTGGGAGCCCGACTGGTACATGCTGGAACGCTACGAGGGCGCGGACGTGGCCGTCCCGGACATCAACCTGGGACCATGGGGCCTCTGGCGCTTCGGGCAGCTGGCGAAGTTCATGGGTCTGCACCTCGCGATTCACAGCAATTTCGAGCTCTGCACCCAACTCGCCTTCCGCGGCGCGATGGCTTCCGCCCTGCTGCAGGAATCAGAGCGGGTGGGCATCTACATGGGCCGTGCCCCGCGCACGTGCCACCCCATCGACAACGAGACCATTCACGTCAGCGACGATGTCATCGAGGGCGGTCAGTTCGACTGGGCCGGCGGGCACCTGAGCCTCTCGGATTCTCCGGGACACGGCCTGCGCCTCGACCCCGAGAGGCTGGAGAAGTACCGGTACACGCAGGAGGCCGTCGCGCCGCACAGGGAGCATGCCCGGGCCATTTACGCGAACTACATGCTGGATCGGCCGAGACGGACAACCTTGTCAGGCTGGCCGAAGCAGCAGGCTGCGGAGCGGTTCGACCGCCACACCTGGCCCTACGAGGTCGCGAGCATACTGGGGTCGGAGCAGGAGCACGACATTGATGTCGAACTGACCGGAGGGCAGTCTGGGTAGGAAACTCATGGACAACGAAGAAAAGAAAGTCGGATTGATCACCGGCGGCGTAGGCGACCTGGGCTACGCCAGCGCCGAAAAGATGGTCGAGATGGGCCTGGACATGGCCCTGATCGACATCAGGGAGAATCCGGAGCGGATTGAGGCGCTCCGGGCGAAGGGAGCGCGCGTGCTGTTCGTCCAGGCGGACGTCTCCAGCCGCGAAGCGGTGCGGGCCGCGCTGGCGGAGGTGTGGCGCGAGTACGGCCGCCTGGACGTCTGCATGTGCAACGCCGGCATCTCGATGAACGTTCCTTTCCTGGAGTACACCGTCGAGGAATGGAACCGGCACATGGACGTCAATCTCAACGGCTACTTCCACGTCACCCAGGAGGTTGCGAAGCGCTGGGTCGAGACCGGGCACCGGGGAAAGGTCATCTTCACGGGATCGTGGGTGCAGGACGTTCCCTACAAGCTGATCGCCCCGTACTGCGTGTCCAAGGCCGGCGTGTGGATGCTGGCGCGTTGCGCCGCTCTCGAGCTGGCGCCGCACGGCATCACCGTCAACGCGATCGCGCCCGGAATCGTGGAGGCGGGGCTGACCGCAAGGGAGCTGAGGGACTTCCCCGAATTCCGCGAGGAGTTCATGAGCCTCATTCCCCTCGGCAGGATCCAGCAGGCCGAGGACGTCGCCGATGTCGTCGGATTCCTCGTCTCCGACGCTTCGAACTACCTGACAGGCACGACCATCACCTGCGACGGCGGGTGCGTCGTGGGCGCGGCATCGGCTCCGAAATGACGCGAGGGGAGCTCAAGGGGATTGTCCCCGTCCTGCCGACGCCGTTCGGGCCCGACGATGCGATCGATCTCGAATCGCTCCGGCGAGTCGTGGCCTTCTGTGCCGAGAAGGGCCTCGGCGCCGCGTGCATTCCGGCCTATGCGAGCGAGTTCTACAAGCTGACGATGGCCGAGCGGCATGAACTGGTCGAGACGGCGGTCAGGGCCGCGGGTGGCAAGGTCCAGATCATCGCGCAGGCCAACCATTTCTCGGGAAGGCTCGCAGGCGAGATCGCCCGCCGGAACGAGGCGCTTGGAGCGGACATCATTTCCGTGGCGATTCCGCGCATGTTCGACATCTCCGAAGCGGACGTGTTCCGGTTCCTGGAGAGCGTGCTCGAATCCACGTCCCTTCCGGTTCTGGTGCAGGACTTCAATCCCGGAGGTCCGACGATCAGCGCGGCGCTCGCCCGACGGGTCAACGAGGAATACCCGCACTTCCGCTATCTCAAGCTCGAGCAGCCCCTGATGGCGCCGAGGGTGGTCGAGATCCTTGACGAGACGCGCGGTGCGGTGCAGGTGCTCGAGGGCTGGGGAGGCCTGTACCTTCTCGAGGGGATCCGGGCAGGCATTTGCGGCGCAATGCCGGCGCTCGGCGTTGCCGACGTGCTGCAGGAGACCTTCGACCTTGCCAGCGCCGGGGCCATGGACGCGGCCTCGGACCGGTTCGAGCCGATCCTCCCCTACCTGGTGTTCAGCCTGCAGAACATGGAACTGCTGCTGCGCATGGAGAAGAGCCTCCTTGTGCGGCGCGGGCTGCTCGCTTCGGACCGAGTGCGGGACGCGACCCTGACTCCGGACCCGAAGACCGCGGCGTACGCGGCATTCCTGATCGACCGCGTGATGCGGGTCGTGGACCCGGTCTGAGACGGGCAGCGGTCCGTTCCCGCTCCCGGCTGTCGCTCCTGCGAGCGCTATCCGGCGGTGAGCGTCTCCGCGAGGTTGTTGTGCCCGCCGACGTCGGTCAGCCGGAATTCCCGCCCCTGGAAGGGATAGGTCAGCGTCTCGTGCTCAAGTCCGAGCAGGGTCAGGATCGTGGCGTGCAGGTCGTGGACATGGACCTTGTTGTCCTGGGCGTTCAGTCCGATCTCGTCCGTCGAGCCGATCACCTTGCCGCCCTTGACGCCTCCCCCGGCCATCCACACGGTGAAGCCGTACGGGTTGTGGTCCCGGCCGGCGTTGTTGCGGGCCCCTCCTTCGCCGCCGTCCGTGAACGGCGTCCGGCCGAAGTCCCCGCCCCATATGACGAGGGTCTCGTCCAGCAGGCCCCGTGTCTTGAGGTCTTCCAGCAGGCCCGCGATCGGAACGTCGACCTGGCTCGCCATCGTCTCGTGGTTGTAGTCGATCTGGTTGTGCCCGTCCCAGCCGGGGCTCGCCCCGTTGTTTCCGCAGCCGGAATACAGCTGGATGAAGCGGACTCCGCGCTCGACCATGCGCCGGGCCAGCAGGCACTGCTTGCCGAATGGCCGGGTCACGGCGTCGTCGAGGCCGTACAGGGCCTGCGTCGACGCGCTCTCGCCGGAGACGTCGACCGCTTCCGGAGCCGAGGTCTGCATTCTGAACGCCAGTTCATAGGCCGTCATCCGCGCCTCGAGATCGGTGTCCTCGGAACGTTTTGCGAGGTGCCTGCGGTTGAACCAGCCCAGCTTGTCCATGAGCAGGCGCTGTCCCTCCCGGTCACGGGAGCCCGGCCTCTGGATGTTGAGGATCGGCGGCCCCTCGCTGCGCAGGACCGTCCCCTGGTACATCGCCGGAAGGAAGCCCGAACCGTAGGCCGGGGAGCCGGACTTGATTCCGCCGTCCAGCATGACCACGTACGCCGGCAGGTTCTCGCTCTCCGAGCCCAGGCCGTAGACCACCCACGATCCCAGGCTCGGCCGGCCGATCTGGGCCCATCCGGTGTTCATCCAGTTCTGGCCGGTGATGTGCGTGAACCCGTTGTGATGGCAGGACCGTATGACGGCGAGGTCGTCGGCATGGCGCGCGACGTTCGTGAACAGGTCGGAAATCTCGAGACCGGACTGTCCGTGCCGCGTGAAGGTCCGCGGGGTGCCCAGCAGCGGAACCCTGTCCATGCTCGTGAACTGAAAGTCGCGGTTGCGGAACGATTCCGGAACGGGCTGGCCGTCGTGCTTCTGGAGCAGCGGCTTGGGGTCGAACGTGTCCAGGTGGCTAGGTCCGCCGTGCATGAAGAGAAAGATCACGCTTCGCGCCCTGGGGGCCAGCGGAGGGTCCTTCGCCGCGAGCGGGTTGCGCGCGGCCGCCGCACGCCCGTCCCGCGCCAGGATGCAGGAGGCAGCCAGCCCGCCAAAGCCGAGGGCGCTGCACTCGAGAAACTCGCGCCGCGATCTTGCAGTCGTTTCGTGTGTGGTGAGCATGTTTGTCCTCAGTCGATGTACACGAATTCGTTCAGGTTGAACAGCATCAGGCCGAATTCCTGGGTTCCGGCAGCGGCCAGCATCGCGCGGGCGCTTTCGGTCTCGGCCGGTTCGGGCGGCCGCGAGAATGCCAGCTCCCAGGCTCTCTCAACGACCAGGTCCGGGCCCTTCTCGGATTCGAGACGCTCGGCCAGCGCCCGGGCCGAGCGCAGCATGAACTCGCTGTTGAGCATTGTCAGGGCTTGCGGGGCGACCGTCGTGACGGCGCGTCGGCCGCAGCTCGTCGCCGGATCGGGGGCGTCAAAGGTCTTGAACATCGGGTACGGAAACTGCCGCTTGGCGAAGATGTAGACACTCCGCCGATCGTGTTCGGATCGGTCCAGGGATTCGGGCCAGTCGTCCTTGTCCCACATTCCCAGCCGCTCTTCCCTCGACAGCGGCGGCAGGACCGGCCGGCCGCCTGACTTCGGGTTCAGGGTGCCGGCGACCGCCAGGACAGCGTCGCGCAGGCTCTCCGCGTCGAGCCGCCTCCTGTTCATTCGCCACAGGAATCGGTTGTCCGGGTCCCGGGCCGCGTTCTCGGCGCGAAACGCGGAGGACATCCGGTATGCGCTCGAGAGCATGATCAGGCGGTGCATCGCCTTGATGCTCCAGCCGCTCGACGCGAACTCCGAGGCCAGCCAGTCCAGCAGCTCGGGGTGGGTTGGAGGATCGCCCTGACGGCCGAAGTTGTTCGGCGTGCCGACGATTCCCCGCCCGAAGTGTCCCTGCCAGATCCGGTTGACCATCACGCGCGCAAGGAGCGGATTGGAGGGGGCCGTCAGCCATTCGGCCAGAGCCTTGCGCCGGCCCTCCAGGCCAGGCGCGCTGATTCTCCCGAGGGCCGGGGGCGTCCCTGCGTCGACGGCCTCTCCGGCACGCTGCCAGTCCCCCCTGTCCGTCATCCGCACCGGGTAGCGCACTTCCGCTGCGCCCAGCACGGTGGCCGTCGGCAACTCGAAATTGGCCGCGAGCGCCGCTTCTCCAAGCTCTTGGATGAGCGTCTTCCGTCGATCCAGCTCTTCCTGCGTGTAACGCAGGTTCTGGGCGTAGCCTCCGGGGTTCTCGAGCAGGCCGGCCTCTGTCAGGGCGCGCTCCAGCCTCGCTGCCAGGACCTGCTCCTCGACCGTCCGCTCGGCCTTCGGCCTGCGGAAGGCGTTGACGGTCTCCTCGTCGAAGCCGTCCGCGATCTCGTCCTCGATCCGCATTCTGGCCCGTGTCTCGAGGGCCTTCAGCGCCTGCTGGTACTCGAACACCTTGAGCTGCCTCGGATAGGAGGAGAAGTATCCGAACTCCGACATCTTCGTAGCCACCGGGATGCGGCGGATCTCGGTGCCCTCGAAGAACGCCATCATGCGGTGGTAGTCCTTCTGGGAGACGGGGTCGAACTTGTGGTCGTGGCACCGGGCACAGCCGATCGTCAGGCCAAGAAAGGCTTCTCCGGTCACGTCGACCGAATCGATCATCCACTCGTACCTGAGCTGGTGGCCGTTCAGGGCCGCCTCGTGGTAGACGGTTCCGACGGCATAGAGTCCGGTGCCGATGCGGGCTTCGAGATTCCGTCGCTTCTCCTCCGGAATCTCGTACGAGCCCCTCAGCTCGATGTCGTCGGGCCAGATCTCGTCAGCCGCGACCTGCTCCCGGACGAAGCGGTCGAACGGCTTGTCGTCATTGAAGGACTTGATCACGTAGTCGCGAAAGCGCCACGCGTTGGGGTAGTAGATGTCGGTCTCGAAGCCTCCGCTGTCGGCGTAGCGCACAACGTCGAGCCAGTATCGGCCCCATCGCTCGCCGTAGCGCTCGGAGTCGAGCAGGCGGTCGACCACGTTCCCGAAGGCATCGGGGGAGTCGTCCCGGAGAAAGGCCGCGACCTCGGCGGGCGTGGGCGGCAGCCCGAGCAGATCGTAGGTGGCACGACGGATCCAGGTTCTGCGGTCCGCCTCGACCGCCGGTTCCAGGCCCTCCCGGGCCATCGCCCGGGCGAGAAACCGGTCGATCGGCGTGTGGGCCCATCCGCTTCCGTGCGGCGGGACTTCCGGCCGAGCGACCGGCCTGAACGACCACCAGGTTTCGCCCGGCGTCAGGAGTTCTTCAGCCGGCCACTGGGCGCCCGCATTGATCCACTCCTCCAGCACGCCGATCTCCCTGGCCGAAAGGGGAGGGGACTGCAAGGGCATCGCCAAGTCCCCCTCATGGCGCACCGCCCTGCTCAGCGTGCTCGCCGCTGCGTTGCCGGGAACCACGGCGGAACCTCGCTTTCCGCCTTGCAGGAGGCCTCCGCGTGTCCGCAGGTCGAGGTCCGACATCCCGGATTGGCCATGGCAGGCAACGCAGTGGTCCTTGAGAATCCGGACGGCTCGCTCCGGAACGCCAGCGATGGCGACGGGCGCGAGCGTGACAAGGATTGCGAGAAGCACCGGCATCGGAGGCGCGAGACTGGCGCCTTGAGTATATCTGGAGCGCCGGAGGCATTGGCGTCGGCGTCAGGCGCTGCGGCCGGGACCCCTCCGTTCAGGCGGACTGCCTGGGCCGGATTGCCCTCTGGCAAACGGAGCGCCGGACCCAGCCCTCCCGAGGCATCAACTGCGGAACAAGAGCGCGAACCCTTCTTGCCTCCGGCACCTCGAAACGGCCGTTAGGTGCCCGGGACCCGCTTGGCACATCGCTCTTCCGCGAAGCGCGGCAGATCCCGGGGTTCTTGGGGGTATTGCGTGTGTAGCTGTCAGTCAGCCGGTCTCCCGGACCCAGCAGATTCCCTGATTCGACTCCGGGTCGCGGTGATCGTCAGGCGACAGGATCCGGGAGGGTGCGAGAGGAGTCCCTAGCCCTTGAGCTTGTTGAAGATTCCGATCGCTAGGACCGCGGCCACACCACCGTTGAGGCCCGAACTCAGGTGACCAATTGCAGCGTCCAGTGCGCCACCGATGGCGGGGATCGAGCCGACCGCCCCCGAACCTGAAAGCGTTGCGATCGCGATTGCGGTGATCAGGAAGCCACCAGCATCGCTCGCATCGACAGCCAAGGCAACGTACACTATGCCTCCAATCACCATAACGAGCGTTACGGTTTCCCCCGGAACCAGGTCGGGCATGAAGCCGACGACAAGCGCTACCAGCGCACCAAGCCCAGTCAAGACTCTCTCAGCCATTTCTTCCTCCAGTATTCAGTTGTTGGTTTGTTCCTCCGAACACGCTGTCGTTCGCGCGGCCTGTGCCGAGAGAACCGCGTGTCGCCGCGAATCTTACCACTTTCCAATTATGGGAAACGGAATCGCTCGTACGATTTTCGGAATTTATGGCGAAAACCGCTCTCGACCGGAGGGATCCGGGGATGTTCCCGGTGACCAGGCGCTGGTCCGCAGCGACGTCGGCATCGCACCGGACGCCTCAGCCGGGATGCTCACGGTGCGGCTGCGGCACTTGGCCCGGAGAGGACAGGACCTCGCTTCGACGCCTCGGCTGGAGGCGTTCAACCTGCCTAGGAGGCCGTCTCCGGGCACCGACCTCCAACTGGTCTGCGAAATCCCGCCGGACGCTCCCGGCGCGTCAGCCTTGGGTTCGACGAGCGGATCACATCAGGCGAAATGGCGAGACCTCGAGATCGATCGCTTTTCGTGATGCAGAGGCTGCGGGCTGGCCGAAGTCGATATGCGCACCGGTCGTCGTGCAGGACTCCTCGCTGGGTAGGCATGCCGCCGTTCCTGCAGTGTCAGTCAACTGGGCGGAGGATCCCGCTGCTTCTGGCCAGTTCTGCGCCTGTCCTTCGAGTATCGGTGCCTGCGTGTCCAGAGGGGAGAGCCATCCGGTCCGATGCCGAGCGCGTTCACGCGGATGCAGGTGGCGCCCCTGCGAGAAGGCCGCGTACCTTGTGAGGGGCACGTGAGCACTCTCGGAAACGCTGTACGGTGTCAGGTTGAGCGCTTCTCCGTGGCCCGGCGTGTTCACGTCATTGACGATACCGGCGTCTTGCTCTCGCACCGCATGATCCTGAAGGAGCCCCGCATTGGCGGGAACGGCACCCGAATCTTCACCGCCTCGGATGGGCGGCAGCCCGCCGGATGGGCGGAATCAAATCGGCGGCAGCCGTGGACGTGCTCCGCTCCAAATGGGAATGCTTGCAGGAGTTGCACCGGACCGGCGCATCTGGCCTAATAAGGCCATGATGTGTACGACACGGTTATTCACGCTTATTGGATTAGTTTGCCTGAGCACCCTACCGGCTTCGGCGCACCTGTGGCGGGGCTGCGCCGACGACAGTCCCGCGGCCAGCGCTGTCAAGACGCGGGGCGACGTTCGAGCGTTCGTTGAGTGCGCCGCGCAATACTTGGAAGAGGTCGGACCCGAGGAAGCGCGGCACGCGTTCAACGAGGACGGGCCTTGGAAGCACGGTCAGATTTACGTCTTCGTGGACGGGCTCGCCAAGTCGGGATTGGAGTCGATGACGTTCGTGTATCCTCCGGACCCCGCCCGCGAAGGCCAGGTCTGGGGCGCATTTATCGACGACTTCGGGACGGACCTGTTCTACGAGGCCTACCGCATGATGCAACTGGTCGATGCGGGCTGGCTCTACTATTCGATCCTGAATCCGGCCACGGGCGTCGCGAGCCTCAAGGCTTCGTACGCGATCGAGATCGACTGGGACGGCCATCCCGCCGTGATCGGCGCGGGGATCTACGAGCCCGACTTGCCGTCGACCTGCAGGTCCGAAGAAGTCAGCGCAAACGGGCTTGGGGACAACCCGAGTCCCGAATCGCTGGCCGCAGTCGTGCGTTGCGCCGCCATGATGCTGGAGTCCGGCGGCTATTCCGCGCTGGATCAGCTCGAGCACGGCTCCAGGTGGAGCGATGGCGTGAACTATGTGTTCGTGATGGACCTGATGGGCAACCAGTTGGCGACCGGCAACCCGGTCCGGGTCAACGGGAACGCCCTGCACGAATGGCGCCGTGCCGGGAGACCGGACAGGTTCGGAGGACGGGACATGGTCAGCATGGCGGACGCCTTCGGGGAAGCCTACGTCTACTATGACGCCTACCACCCCAGGACCGGTGCGGAGCAAGGCAAGGTGGGCTTCCTGAAGCGGGTCGTGGCGAACGGAGTCCCGCTGATCGTGGGGTCGGGCTACTTCAGCCCCCGAGACCAGTCCTCGGCAAGGATGAGCTGCGCGGAGCGCCCGGTGACTGCGGGAGCGATCCGCTCCCGGGAGCAGATTCAGGCATTCGTGCAATGCGCTGCGGAGTACGCGATGGAGCACGGCACTGCGGAGGCGCGCCGGGCGTTCAACGAGGAGGAGATCTGGAAGCACCGCGACATCTACGTGTTCGTGGACGAGGTCAAGCCGTCGGGAGAAGATGCGCTGAGCTACGTATTCCCTCCCGACCCGTCCCGGGAGGATTCGGTCTGGGGGGCCTCGATCGATGGCTTCGGCACGGATTACTACTTTGAGCTGCACCGCCTGCTTTCGGTCGTGGACTCGGGCTGGATCTACTATGCCTTCACGAACCCGGCCACCGGGATCTGGCAGCCGAAGAGTTCCTACGTGATGGAGATTGACTGGGACGGCAACCGTGCGGCCATCGGCGCCGGGTTCTATTCGACGGATCTGCCGGGCACCTGCGACCCGGCGGTCGTCAACGCGGCAAGTCTGGAGGAAGACCCGAACGATACGGCGCTGCAGGCGTTCGTGCGCTGCGCGGCGCTCGCGGTCGGGGCTTCGGGGCTCTTCGGAGGCCGGTCCTTGGAAACGGACCCGCGGTGGAACCACCACTCGATCTATCCGTTCGTGATTGACGAGGCCGACGGCACGATCCTTTTCAGCAGCAACCCGGCCAGCTTCGACGTTTCGGGGAGAGTCGAGGTGCTGTTCGACGGGCGGGACATGGTTGAAGCGACCGCGACCTTCGGGGAAGTCTTCTGGTACTACCTGTTCACGGATCCCGAGACCGGAGAACTGGAGGCCAAGACTTCCTTTGTCAAACGCGTCGTCGCGCACGGAATGCCCCTGCTCGTGGGTGCGGGATACAACCAGCCGCACCATCACGACGAATAGCGAGATCCCGAACCGCTGCCGGTACGCTCCGGCTCCTCGCGGCGGCGGCTGAAGACTCACTCGCGGTCAACGGGGGGACCGGCCATGGGAGTGGAGAAGACATGGGGAGTGCTGCGCGAGCGCTAACGGAAACGCTGGGCGGTGCCAAGTTGGGCGCTTCCGTGTGGGCCGACGCGTTTACGGAATTGACGATGCCGCCGAGCTTTCCTCCCCATGATCCTGAATGCATCCTGCAACGGCAGGAACGGCGCCCGAATCTTCACCGCTTCCAATCGGCGGAATCCATGGATGTCCTCCTCCCCAGAATGAGCAAGCTGGCAGGCCTTGCGCCTGTTCGATGCATTATGGCGAAATAGGGCCATGACGTGTACGACACGGTTATTTTCGCTTATTGGATTATTCTGCCTGAGCACGATACCGGCTTCGGCGCACCTGTGGCGGGGCTGCGCCGACGACAGTCCCGCGGCAAGCGCCGTCAAGACGCGGGGCGACGTTCGAGCGTTCGTTGAGTGCGCCGCGCAATTCCTGGAAGAGGTCGGACCCGAGGAAGCGCGGCACGCGTTCAACGAGGACGGGCCTTGGAAGCACGGTCAGATTTACGTCTTCGTGGACGGGCTCGCCAAGTCGGGATTGGAGTCGATGACGTTCGTGTATCCTCCGGACCCCGCCCGCGAAGGCCAGGTCTGGGGCGCATTTATCGACGACTTCGGGACGGACCTGTTCTACGAGGCCTACCGCATGATGCAACTGGTCGATGCGGGCTGGCTCTACTATTCGATCCTGAATCCGGCCACGGGCGTCGCGAGCCTCAAGGCTTCGTACGCGATCGAGATCGACTGGGACGGCCATCCCGCCGTGATCGGCGCGGGGATCTACGAGCCCGACTTGCCGTCGACCTGCAGGTCCGAAGAAGTCAGCGCAAACGGGCTTGGGGACAACCCGAGTCCCGAATCGCTGGCCGCAGTCGTGCGTTGCGCCGCCATGATGCTGGAGTCCGGCGGCTATTCCGCGCTGGATCAGCTCGAGCACGGCTCCAGGTGGAGCGATGGCGTGAACTATGTGTTCGTGATGGACCTGATGGGCAACCAGTTGGCGACCGGCAACCCGGTCCGGGTCAACGGGAACGCCCTGCACGAATGGCGCCGTGCCGGGAGACCGGACAGGTTCGGAGGACGGGACATGGTCAGCATGGCGGACGCCTTCGGGGAAGCCTACGTCTACTATGACGCCTACCACCCCAGGACCGGTGCGGAGCAAGGCAAGGTGGGCTTCCTGAAGCGGGTCGTGGCGAACGGAGTCCCGCTGATCGTGGGGTCGGGCTACTTCAGCCCCCGAGACCAGTCCTCGGCAAGGATGAGCTGCGCCGACCGCCGGGTGACTGCCGGAGCAGTCCGCTCCCGGGAGCAGATTCAGGCATTCGTGCAATGCGCTGCGGAATACGCGACGGACCACGGCACTGCGGAAGCACGCCGGGCGTTCAACGAGGAGGAGGTCTGGAAGCACCGCGACATCTACGTGTTCGTGGACGAAGTCCAGCCGTCGGGAGCGGATGCGCTGACCTACGTATTCCCTCCGGACCCCTCCCGCGAGGGCTCGCTCTGGGGGACTTCGATCGATGGTTTCGGCACGGATTACTACTTCGAGCTGCACCGCCTGCTTTCGGTCGTGGACTCGGGCTGGATCTACTATGCCTTCACGAACCCGGCCACGGGGATTTGGCAGCCCAAGAGTTCCTACGTGATGGAGATCGACTGGAACGGCGCTCGTGCGGCCATCGGCGCCGGGTTCTATTCGACGGATCTGCCGGGCACGTGCGAACCGGGGGTCGTCAACGCGGCACATCTGGAGGAAGACCCGCACGAGACGGCGCTGCAGGCGTTCGTGCGCTGCGCTGCGCTCGCCGTCGAAGCTTCGGGGCTCTTCGGCGGCCGGTCCTTGGAAACGGACCCGCGGTGGAACCACCACTCGATTTATCCGTTCGTGATTGACGAGGCCGACGGCACGGTCCTGTTCAGCAGCAACCCGGTCAGCTTCAGACTCTCGGGGAGACTCGAGGAGCTGTTCGACGGACGGGACATGGTCGAAGCGACCGCAACCTTCGGGGAGACGTTCTGGTACTACATGTCCACGAATCCCGAGACCGGAGAGGTCGGGGCCAAGACTTCGTTCGTCAAACGCGTCGTCGCGCACGGAATGCCCCTGCTTGTGGGTGCGGGATTCTACCCGCCGCACCATCACGACGAATAGCGCGATTCCGAACCGCCGCCGGTACCCTCCGGCTCCGCGTGACGGCTGATCGAGACTCATTTGCGGGCGCCGCGGGGATCCGCCATGGGCCCGTAGGAGGTTCGCGGGGACGGGTGGTGTCAATGCTCCGGTGAAGGCTCTCGGTCCCGCGAGGCGTCACGGCCCCGCCGTGTGCTTGAGGTACTGCGCTTCGAGTCCCTTGACGGCGGCGCAGAACGTTTCGTTGACCGGTGTCGGCAGGCCGATCTCGCGTCCTAGCCGCACAACCACTCCGTTGATCACGTCGATTTCCGTCGGACGCCCCTTGAGGACGTCAACGCAGACGCTTGACCTGTTGTCCCCCGTGCCCCCTTCGCCGACCAGATCGTCCACCATGCGCCTCGTTGCGGCAGGATCAACCCGGATTCCCGAGGCTCGTGCGACCGTCGCGGCCTCGTCGATCGCCAAGTCCATCACGGCACGCAGTTCCGGAACGGCTGCGACTTCGTCGAGCGGCAGGTTGGTGAAGGCCGACGGAGCACTCAGCGCGATGTTGGTCATGAGCTTCTTCCACATGCCGGCGACGATGTCGGGGCTGGCCGCGGTCGGCAGGCCAGCCCGACTGAATGCCTCCGCAATGGCGACCGTGCGGTTCGAGATGCCCCCGCCCATTTCACCGACCCGCGTGGGCTGCTCGCTGTAGTTGCGAACGACGCCAGGGGCCTCGACGCTGGCTCCCTGTGCGGTCCAGCCCCCCACGACACGCTCTTTGCCCACGACGCGGGCAATGGCCTCCTCGTTTCCGATGCCGTTCTGAAAGCTGACCGCCACGGTTTCGTCGCCGAAGAAAGGGACCGCCGAGCGCGCGGCGTCCGTGGTGTGGTACGACTTGCAGTGGATCGAAACGATGTCGGCGACGGCAACGCTCGCGGGATCGGTCGTGGCGCGGACCGGAATCCCTCGGTCCCCTCCGAATCCGACAAGGCGCAGGCCGTGCCGGTTGATCGCCTCGACGTGCTCCTTCCAGACGTCGACGAGCGTGACATTCAGCCCGCCCTCCCTGAGGATCCCTCCGAACAGGCACCCCATGGCCCCCGCCCCCAGGATCACCACATGTTTCGGGCTCCTCAGGTCAGTCATCGGTGTCTCGCAGGCATGCGCGGAGCTCCACGGCGCGGGCGCCCTCAAAGACCGCTGAAGCGCACGTTCCCGGCACGAGAGGCTGGGGCTCGGTGAGGGAGCCAGTCAGGATGAACGACCCTGCGGCCAGCCCGATGCCTCTGCGGCCGAGGCTGTTCAGAAGCCAGACCAGCACGTCCAGCGGGTCTCGCCGCCAGCGCCCGCGATAGGTCTGCACAGGCGGGCCGCCATCCAGACGGAGCGTGACTCCGGCGGATGTGAGGTCCGTGTCGCGCCAGCCGGGGATCTGCGGGCCAATCACCGCACCGCCGCTGTTGCCGCTGTCCGCGATCTCGGACAGGGGGTCCGGCGGCTTCGAGAACCGGGACTGGGTGAGGTCAAACGCCGCGTGGGCCGTCACCGACGCTTTCACTTCGAGCGCATCGCAGGGCGCTCTCCTGGCGGGCAAAGGCCCTGTCGTGCGGAAGGCGAATTCAGTCTCGATGTTTGCAGACGGAAAATCGCTCGCCGGCAGCACGGCCGGACTCGAGTGGGCGCGCGGCTGGTAGACCGGACCGGAAACAGGAGCGTCGAGCTGTCTCACGGCCATGATTGCCGGCGTCGCCGCGCCGACCTTCCATCCTGCGACCGGCAGACCGAGGGCCCTGGACATCGCACCCTGCACGGCATAGGCCTCCTGCCTCGAACTCGGGCGCAACTTGCCAAGATCAGGCAGGAGCGCGCCGGATTTCCAGGCATGTGCCAGGAGGCGCCCGGCCTGAAGCGTCCGGTCGGGCACCTAGTGAAGGTCCTGCGTTGCCCCGCCATCGACGGCAATGGCGGTTCCCTGGATGTGGCGGGCGTCCGGAGAGCAAAGGAACGCTGCCAGCTTTGCGACATCCTGCGGCGAACCCAGGCGCCTCAGCCCCTGCTTTCGGACGGCTTTCGCCCTGACCTCTTCCGGCGACAGACCAAGCAGCGACGCCCGATCCGCGAAGAGCTCTTGCACGCGCCCGGTCTCGGTCAAGCCCGGATAGATCGCGTTTACGTTGACGCCGTCTCGCTTGCCACGCGCCGCGAGTCCCTTGGTGAAGTTGGCCATCGCCGCATTGACTGCGCCCCCGATCAGGAAGTTCGGATCCGGCGTTCGTGCGAATCCGCCCACGATGCTGAGGGCGGTGCCGCGGCTCTTGACCAGGTCCGGCCAGAAGAGGCGGCACAGCCGAACACATGCGTAGAACTTGAGCGCGAACCCGTCCTCCCAGACCTCGTCGGGCTGATCCAGAAAGTCGCCGCCCCTGGTGGCCCCGGCGTTGTTGACAAGAATGTCCAGCCGGCCGAACGAGGCCATCAGCGCCGAGCGGACATCGCTGCAGCCTTCCGCGGTTCTCAGATCCCGAGCGACGATCTCGATTCGTCGGCCGCTCGCCCCGGCGATGCCAAGGCGAGCCTCCTGCAGATGGGCCTCGGTCCTGGCTGCCAAGAGGCAGTCGCAGCCGTTCGATGCGAGCTCGCCTGCGATCGCGCGGCCGATGCCTCGGCTGCCGCCCGTCACGACTGCAACCTTGCCTGCGAGCATTGCCGCCATGGCGGGAAGCCAGAGAATACCACGCCATCTGCGGAGTCTTTCTTCTGCATCCGAGCTCGTTGTGCCGGATGCCGGCGGTCGCTCGGAGCGAGCCGAGATCCGGCATGCGGATGCAAGAATCGTTCCCCTGTTGCCGTTTCACCCCTCAACGGCATACCATGCGGTTCTGTTCGCGCTCCTCGGGGTCCGCATGGACGGGCGAGCGGACGGGGAGAATCGCGCGTGAAGATTGGAACTGCATTCGTTGCCGGGCCGACCGGAGCCGTAGGGACGGCCCTGGTGACCCGTCTGGCCGCCTCGGGCAGGTGGACAGTGCTCGGCGTGTCCCGCAAGAGCCCCCGGCGCCCCGTCAAAGGCGTCGCGTATCTGCAGTGCGACCTGCTGGACCCGCTGGCATGCGCGGGAGCAGTCGCCCCGCATCCGCCCGTAACCCACATCTTCTACTGCGCCCGCGCAACCCACTCGGACCAGCCAGTGGAGAGCACGGCAGAGAACCTGCGCCTCCTGGCGAATGCGGTTGATGCCGTCGGACGGGCGTCCGGCGAGTTGCGTCACGTGCACCTCGTGCAGGGCGGCAAGTACTACGGTGTCCACCTGGGTCCGTTTCCCACACCCGCGCGCGAGGGCCGCGACCGCTGCGCCGTTCCCAACTTCAATCACGCGCAGCAGGACTTTCTGAGCGAGCGGTCCCGTAGTGCCGCCTGGAGCTGGTCCGCATGCAGACCCAACACTCTCCTGCATTACTCGCCGGATATCGGCCGCAACATCGTGAGCACGCTGGGGGCATACGCCGCCGTCTGCGCCCAACTGGGAAGGGCTCTTGACTTTCCCGGCCCCGCCGGGGCGTATCGGAGTCTCAAGCAGGTCACCACGCTCGACGTGCTGACCCGAACCATGGAGAAGATCGCCACGGACCCGAACTGCGCCGGCAATGCCTTCAACGTCACCAATACGGACGTCTTTCGGTGGAAGGCGGTGTGGGAACGGCTGGCCCGGACCTACGGGGTCGACACGGGAACCGTGCGTCCGAGGCTGCTTGCCGATGACATGGCCCGGAGGGGTGAGGTGTGGCGCCGGATCCGCCGACGTCATCGCTTGCGGCCGGCGGGACTGGGCGAGGTGGCGAATTGGGCCTTCGCCGACGCGACACTCGAGCGGTACTGGGACGAGATCCTGTGCCACGACCGGGCACGCCGGCACGGCCTCGACGGGCGGGACGACAGCGTCGAGCGCTTCTTCCGCATTCTTGAGACCTACCGAGAGGCACGCATCCTGCCGTAGGCCGGGGATCGAGCGGACTCATGGGCATGGCGCGAAACAAGATCGTGTCGCCGAGCGCCGCCTCAGCGCTGGTTCCCGACGGTAGTGCGGTCTGTGTGACCGGCGGGGGCGGCGGGCTGGTGGAGCCGGACACGCTCCTCGCGGCGATCGAGCGGCGCTTCCTGGAGACGGGCCAACCTAGAGACCTGACGCTCGTCCACGCGCTGGGGCTCGGCGACCGCGACCGGCGCGGGGTCAACCGGTTCGCCCATCCGGGGATGGTGCGGCGGGTGATCGGAGGCCACTGGGTGTGGTCCCCGCGGATGCAGCAAATGGCCCGCTCCGAAGAGATCGAGGCCTACGTGTTCCCGGCCGGTGTGATCACGCAGCTGATGCGGGAAATCGGCGCCGGCAGGCCGGGACTGATCACACATGTCGGGCTTGGGACCTTCGTCGACCCTCGCATCGAGGGCGGCAAGCTGAACGCTAGCGCCGTCGAGGATCTTGTGGAGCGGATCGAGATCGATGGCCGCTCGCTGCTGAGGTACAGGCCGTTTCCCGTCGGTGCCGCGTGCCTCCGGGCAAGCTTCGCCGACCGCGACGGAAACCTTTGCTTCGACGAGGAAGGGGCAACGCTGGACGCGCTCTCGCTGGCGCTTGCGGCGCACAATTCGGGTGGGAAAGTTCTGGCTCAGGTCCGGGAGGAAGTCGAACGCGGTGCGGTCCCGGCGCGGTCTGTACGGGTTCCCGGTGCCTTGGTCGACGCCGTAGTGGTCGACCCGGCCCAGCGCCAGAGCTACGCTCCGGCGGCGGATCCGACGATGTCGGGGGCGTTGCCGGCCCTCGGGAGCGAGCCCCGGCGCCCCGAACCGGGCCCGCTCGATGCCAGGCAGCTCATCGCTCGACGGGCGGCACGCGAACTTCGTCGGGACGCAGTCCTCAATTACGGTTTCGGGATCCCCGATGCGGTCGCCAAGCTCGTGGCGCTCCGCGGCGAGGTCGAGGCCTACTACCAGACGATCGAGCACGGCACCTTCGGCGGCGAACTGCTGGACGGAGCGCTGTTCGGCTTCGCGCGCAATCCCCGCGCCATGATCGACTCTCCCTCGCAGTTCGACTTCTACAGTGGCGGGGGGCTGGATCTTGCGTTCCTGGGGATGGGCGAGGTTGACCGGGACGGAAACGTCAACGTTTCCAAGCTGCAGGGAGTGCCGGTTGGTCCCGGAGGCTTCATCGACATTGCCCAGAATGCTGCCAAGGTGGTCTTCTGCGGGACGTTCGAGGCCAAGGGCTCCCGGCTGGAGACCGGCCGCGGCCATCTGCGGGTGACGCGTTACGGCGACGTGCGGAAGTTCGTGGGGAAAGTGGCCCAGATCACCTTCAGCGGCAGGGAGGCGATTCGCTCCGGACAGGAGGTCCTCTACGTTACGGAGCGGGCTGTCTTGCGGCTCTCGCCTGCAGGGCCGGTCCTGGAGGAGGTCGCGCCCGGAATCGACATTCGGGCCGACGTGCTCGAACGCATGGGATTCCTTCCGCTGATGCCGAGAAAGCCGGGGCTCATGGACCCCGCAATCTTCACAGAGGACGAGAGGGGAGCACCATGAGCGCAACCGGGGAGCCTGTCCGGATCGGAATCGTCGGCGTCGGTGTGATCGGCCGGCGGCACCTGCAGCTTGCCGTGGCCGATGAGCGCTGCAGCGTCGTCGCTGTGGCGGATCCCGATCCGGCCACGGCCGCCGCGGCGTCCGGCGCAGGAGTGACTCGCTATCGCTCGTGCAGGACGATGCTCGACAACGAGCGCGTCGAGGGAGTCATCGTTGCCGCTCCCACACAATCGCACGCGGAAATCGGGCGCGAGCTTGCGTGCCGCGGCCTCCCGATGCTGATGGAAAAGCCGTTCACGGACACCTTGGAGTCGGGGCTTGACCTTGTCAGGGCGGCCAGTTCGGCGGGCGTTGCGATCTCCGTCGGACACCACCGGCGCTTCGACCCGGCCGTAGGTTCTGCGCGGAACATTCTCGGAAGCGGCGAGATCGGGCGACTGGTCGGCGTATCCGGCATCTGGGCGGCGCGGAAGCCGGACTCCTACTTCGAGGTTTCCTGGAGGCGGAGCCAGGGCGGGGGGCCGGTTCTGATCAACATGATTCACGACATCGACATGCTGCGACACCTCTGCGGCGAGATCGAGAGCGTATACGCCGACACCGCGTCGAGAAACAGGGGCCTCCCAGTCGAGGACAGCGGCGCGATCGTGCTCCGGTTCGCAGACGGTCCGCTTGCGACGATCTCGTTCTCCGATGCGGCGCCCTCGCCCTGGGGCTGGGAGAGGGCGACTGCCGACAATCCCTCGATCCCACCGTCCGGCGAAAACTGCTATCACTTCTTCGGTTCGGCAGGATCCCTCGGATTCCCGCGCCTCCAGGTTTGGAAGTACGAGCCCGGAGGGGAGCCTGGGTGGAGCCGCAGGATCACCCGGACCGAGAGGACTCTGCCGCCCCGCGCCGCGCTTGCGGCACAGCTGCGGAATTTCTGCGATGTCGTGCGCGGGAAGGCCAAGCCCCTCGTCGGTGCGCGGGACGCCCTCGCCACGTTGGCCGCCGCGCAGGCGGTGCATCGTTCAGCACGGGAAGGCAGGCCCGTTCGTCCCGCGTTCTCCCACCATGGCTGACTGTGGCCGGCGGTTGCCGTGGGTCGCTGCAACGAGCGCGGCCGCAGAGCGGGGCTCGCTTGGCGGCAAGCTCGGCGGTTCCTGGAGAGAAACAAGCCCCTTCGAAGCCGCGTAGCCGCTGCAGTGACTTTCCGGAAGAAGGTTCCAATAGCTCCCGTGCGATGGGGCTCACGGGGTCAACGGTCCATCGTGATCAGCAAGTCGTTCGGAGCTGCCGCCATCCTCTTCGGCGCAATCTGGCTGAGTTCGCTGGGATGCGCGGCCAGAGGCCACGGGACATACCGGGTTCTTGACCGGCCGGACCGGGCAGTGCTGGTGCCCCCCGACGTTCGGGACCCGCTCGGCAATGCGGTAACGCTCACGCTCCGTCCAGCGGCTCGCCAGACCGAATGCCCGGCACACGGTCCGGGAATCGACGTTACGACGGGCCGCAACAAAGTCAGGGTGTCGATCAGGCAGCAGGCGTTCGCCGGGAGACAAGGGGGATGGCTGTTGCGCTGGGCCGACGCGCTTGGCGACAAGGGATGCCTTCCGCGGGGAAGCGAGCTGCGATTCGTCAGGACCGTCCTCGAAGCGCTTCCGCTCGGCGTTCGAGAGACGTACGCCGTTGCGTTCGGCCAGCCCGTCACGTCGAGATTCACGGATTTCCACCCCGGCCGGATCCTCAAGATCGTTGGGCCGGTGCTTCGCGATGAGGCCGAGCGAGCGGACCTCAAGGTCGAGGCCGCTGTTCAGGACGGGTTCCGTGGACTGAGTCTGCAGGTCCGGTCATCGGAGAATCTGCTCGGATACGAAGAGAGCCGGTACGTGATCGCCACGGACGCCGCGGGAGACCTGCGTCTCGATCACGACTACACGAGGTTGTACCGGAACGGCGAGATGACGGTGCCCGAGCGGCCGACCGCAACCGATGCCGGCTTCGTCCCGGGCGGCCGGTTCCTCCGCATGATCTACCTCACGAGGGTTGCCGAAACAGGCGACCACGACGTTCTCCTGGTCAGCGGAGCGACTCGCACCGAGCTGGAGGCAAGGTCGGAGGCGGTGTCCGACGACCCCGGAATGTGCCAGGAATCTCGGTCAGGCGACTGGTGCACGAGGGTCTCGAGGGATCTGTCCCTGAACGTTTTCGTGACCGTGACACTGAACGGCATCGAGGTGGACACGGCTCCAGGAATTCCGCTGGGACAGTTCCTGCACAACGGATTCGGCTTGGGAGCGCCGGCTGTGCCGGACGAACTGCAAGTGCGGCGACCGTACCGGAACCGGATGGCAGCAGTCGAGTTCGATCCTCGGAGCACGGCGATCCTGTCATTGCCTCTGTTGGGAGGAGAGAGGATCCTTGCGCCGGGCTTCCGCCGCGACTGATGCGGCTTGGGTGCGATTCTCGGCCGCTGGCCTCAGCTGTGAGGTGCCGATCGATCCTGACAGTCCGGGCCCAGTCGGTTCGTGATTGGCAACACTCGCCACCGGTACAGCCGCCTCTGCCCAAAATGTCCTGCTGTGGCGGAGCATGCGGACCCCAAGCCCGGACGGACGGAGATTGTCGTTATCGGTCATCGCGGGGTGCGGAGGAGCCAGCCCGGACGAGTGGCGGCTGGCTGCCAGAACCCAGGCACTTCCGATGCCCGACAACGACCTGCCAGCCAATCAGCCTTCGAGCTGCCGCCGGAATGCTTGCAATCCGATTCCGCCGAGATGCACCATGCGGTTGAGGCGTCCGCAACATGGCCGCGGCGGACATCGTCGCCGGGTTCGTAGCTGAGATGGAGGCCCAGCCAGATCCCAGTACCGCCTGCTCGGCCAGCGCGTCGGCAAGGGCCTCGAGACCGCCCGCTACGACACCCTCTTCCACAAGCTTGTGCGGGCCTCCGCCACCATTGACTGACATCCGCCAGCGCAGGATCGAGGTCCGCATCCGCCGCCGCGCCAACAATCCATTCCTGCCGAACGCCGACTACGCTCAGATGCGCCCCGCGATCCCCTGGCTCGGCGGCTGCACGCTCATCCTCAGATTCCCCAGAGCCTTCCAAACCTGCACATTTCTAACGGGCGTGGGAATTCAGGTCAGGCAAGCCGACGATCAGTTCGCTGAGGAGCCCATGGCACGGCTGCGGAGTCTCGTGCCGTCGCTGTCGATGTCCATCAGCGCATATCCGACATCAGCGTCTGGAAGGTTGATGTGGGTCAATCGCTCGTACCAACGGGGCTGTGAAGCTTCCCCCGAGTTGGAACCCGTAGCCTTGACTGTGATTGCGTCCAACCGGAGTCCGTCTCGATACGTGTATAGGCCCTTTGCCGCGCGAAGCGCCTTGCGCACGGCCTGTATCCCGCGGGCCGCTCTCCTTTCGGCTTCTTCGAGCGAGCCCAATTCGGACGCGGTCCAGATATCGCAGGCCGGTGGCGCCATGTGGCCGCTAACGGTGTAGTCAGCCCCTGTTCTAATTCCGATGTATTCGACGAAGGGCTCCACTCTGGGACTCACGTGCGACACAAAGATCCGCGGGCCGGAGGACCGCCCTTCGCTATCTGCAGTTCGGACTAGCTCGGAGAACTCGGAGAGCGTGCTCCATATCTTTCCGCCATGGCCGGCGATCGGCTGGTCCAGCATTTTCCGACCAGGGATAAAGTTCCCGCCCAAGCCGTAAACGAGAGCCCCGCCGACACGACTCGCCCGCTCCGGGTACAGCAGGTGAAGGTTGGCCACCGCCATCCGACCGCGGACCAGGCGCTCGACGAGATGCCCGTCATCGTGGTTGCCCCACACCGCGTAGACCGGGACATCGAACGAATCCTTGCCGTCAAGATACCGCTGAAATCCGCCAAGCAGACCATGTTTCTCGACCGCCTTGACCCGAGCTCGCGGATCGAGTTCTAGAATTCGACGTACTTTGCGCTGCGGCAGATGAGAGTGCTTGATGATGAGCCAAATCTCTCGTTGCGAAAGGCGCGACAGGCTCTCGTCCTCGTAGAAGCCGAAGTCGCCCGCGTGAATCACGCAATCCGCGCCCTCGGCAGCAACGAGCCTGTTGACGATTCCTAGCTCGCCGTGAGTGTCGCTGAGCAAGAGGACTCGCATGTTTCTTTACTCGCAGCAACCGGTTGGCTGGCGCCATCTGAACCGCCGATCTCCCCGCCTCCATCCTTCGCGCATGCGGCCGACGGCCTCCTTCTGGCCTTCGGCGCCGCAGCCTGGAAGACCGT
Source organism: Bryobacterales bacterium (assembly GCA_028819255.1). Lineage (GTDB taxonomy): Bacteria > Acidobacteriota > Terriglobia > Bryobacterales > UBA6623 > VXMF01. The sequence goes on from JAPPMB010000114.1 coordinate 24,201, forward strand.
CCCCCGCGACCGGCTCATCGGCTGGGACGGCCCCACCCGCCAGCGCAACCTGCCGCTGGTCGCCAATCACGCCCACTATCTCATTCTGCTCTGGATTCGCCTGGTTTGTATGGCGTCGCATCTGCTCGCCCTGGCGGCCCGGCGTCTCCCGCGGGACTGGCACGGCCGCTACCGGTAGCGTCCCGTGCCCCTGGAGACCTCCTGTGACGCCACTCGCTTCTGCGGCACCAGCTATCGGGCCGCCAGCTGGATCCATGTCGGCCACGCCCAAGGCCGGGGCAAGCTCGATGTCCACCACCGCTCCGCCCTGCCCGTGAGACACATCCTGCTCAAGCCCATCCACCCTCGCTGGCGCTCCACTCTTCTCCGCTGACCCTCGCACCGGCCGACCGAACGGTTACCTCGCCTGAGGCTGGCGGTTGGCGGTTGGTGTAGCACGGACGGTGCGGAGCCGTGCTTCTGGACTTGGAGTCGACTTCCATTGCAAGGCCGAGGGCCGTGCCAGACAGTATGATCGCCCCGCAAGAACCGCGACCGAGAACCTTGTGGATGCGCGAGCGGGCCTGGGGCCGCTCCGCACCACCTTACACGTGCCGCTGTATTTGGACACAGCAAGACTGCCGAGTTCCGGAAGGTTGATCGTGCGATAGAGTATCAATCGAAGACTCGATTCGAGAGACTTGACGATGCGGGTTCGCGCGATTGCGAGAGAGGACAGCCTCGCCCTAGCGAAGTTGCTCCCGAAACGCTTGTCCGCGCTATGTTTGCGTCTTGCGACGCTCCTCTTTCCGCTGCTCTCCGTTGCTCTGGCTCAGGGGCCTGCTCCGGTTGATGCCAAGGCCGCTGGTCCCGGCCCGGAGCATCGACGGATTCTGGACCAATACTGTGTTGCCTGCCACAGCGGAGCCGAAGCGACCGCCGGCCTCCGGCTCGATCAGGCCGACATCGAGCGTGTCGACGCGGATGAAGGCATGTGGGAACAGGTCGTCCATAAGCTCCGCACGGGCACGATGCCGCCGGCAGGCATGCCCCGGCCGCCCGTCTCGGATCGCAAGGCGCTGCTCTCGAGACTGGAAGCGACGCTGGATGAGGCCGCATCCCGGAATCCGAATCCCGGCCGAACGGAGTCTCTCCGGCGCCTCAACCGCACCGAGTACCGAAACGCCGTTCGAGACCTTCTCGCAGTGGAGATCGATGTCGAGTCCCTCCTGCCCCACGACGAAAGCGGCCACGGATTCGACAACGTCAATGTCGGCGACCTTTCTCCGACACTGCTGGATCGCTACATTTCGGCCGCACAGAAGATCGCACGGCTTGCGGTGGGCAGCACGGCGTCATCGCCGCGGACCGAGATAGTCCGCGTCAGACCCGACGTCACCCAGGAGCGGCATGTGCCCGGCCTGCCGATCGGCTCGCGCGGAGGCGTGTCGATCCCCTTCAACTTTCCACAGGACGGCGAGTATGAGATCCAGATCTGGCTGACGCGTAACCGCAACGAGGAGATCGAGGGTCTGCGTCGGGCGCATGAGGTGCATCTCATGCTGGACCGCGAGCACGCGCATACCTTCACGGTCCGCCCGCCCGCGGACCGTCTGGACCACTCGCAAGTCGACAAGCACCTCAAGATCCGCATGGGAGTGGCGGCCGGCCCCCACCACGTGGCGGTGACGTTCCCCAGGACTCAGTCCTCGCTGCTCGAGACGATGCGCCAGCCGACGCAGTCCCGTTTCAACATGCACCGACATCCGCGCACCGCTCCGGCCGTGTTCCAGGTCTCGGTGACGGGGCCCTACGACCCTCGGGGTGCGGGCGAGACTCCGAGCCGCCGCAGGATCTTCGTCTGCAGTCCGGTAGCGCTCTCCGAGGAGGAAAGCTGCGCGCAGCGAATCCTCTCCCCGATCGTGCGCCGGGCGTATCGCCGGCCGGTCGGGTCCGCGGATCTAGCCGGCGCGATGGCCTTCTACCGGGATGGTCGAGGCGGAGCGGACTTTGACGCGGGCATCGAGAAGGCCCTGACTGCCGTGCTGGTCAGCCCTGAGTTTCTGTTCCGGGCCGAGCTGGAGCCCGACGGCGTCGAGCCGGGCGGTTCCTACCAGGTGAGTGACATCGAACTGGCCTCTCGGCTGTCCTTCTTTCTATGGAGCAGCATTCCCGACGAGGAGCTGCTCGATGCCGCCGAGCGGGGCGACCTTGGAACACCAGCCGGGCTGGAGAAGCAGACACTGAGGCTGCTGGCCGACGCGCGCTCGTCCAACCTTGCCCGGAACTTCGCCGGACAATGGCTCCACCTTCGCAGTCTGGAGTCGTTCTCCCCGAACGCCAGGCTGTTCCCGGATTTCGACGACAATCTCCGTCAGGCGTTTCGCGAGGAAACGCAGCGCTTCGTGGAGAGCGTGCTCCGGGAGGACCGCAGCGTTCTGGATCTTGTCCGGGCGGACTACACGTTTCTCAATGAACGCCTGGCCAGGCACTACCGCATCCCGGGGATCTATGGGACCCGCTTCCGGCGCGTCCGGCTCGATGAACGAAGCAGGCGTGGAGGCCTCCTTCGGCACGGGAGCGTGCTGACCGTGACTTCCTATCCGACACGCACCTCTCCGGTGCTGCGCGGCACCTGGATTCTGGAGAACATCTTCGGGGCTCCGCCGCCGTCTCCGCCGCCGAACGTGCCCACGCTCGACAACCCCGTATCGGCAAAGCTTCCGATGCGCGAGCGGCTGCGCGCGCACAGGGACAACCCTGCCTGCGCCAGCTGCCACATGACGATCGACCCCGTCGGCTTCGCCATGGAGAACTACGACGCCCTCGGCCGCTGGAGGGACTACATCGACGGGGTGCCCGTCGATGCCACCGGCGGGCTGCCGGGAAGCGAGCAGACGGACCGCGGCGTGGCCGGCCTGGAGGATGTACTGCTCGAGCGCCCCGAGCTTTTCGTCGGCACGCTGGCTCGAAAACTGCTCACCTTCGCACTGGGAAGGGGCGTGGAATACCATGACGCGCCTGCAATTCGCCGGATTTTGCGTGAATCCGAGCCGGGAGGCTATCGCTTCTCAGCCCTCGTGCTCGGTATCGTTAAGAGCGTGCCGTTTCAGATGAGGAAAGCGACATGATCATCACGAAGAAGGCACTGCCCCGGCGAACGTTCCTCAGGGGAATGCGGGCAACCTTGGCGCTTCCCCTGCTGGATGCGATGGTCCCGGCGGCCACGGCCCTGGACAGGACGCCGGCCAAGCCGGTGCCGCGTCTGGGATTCGTATTCATACCCATGGGATGCGACCACTCGCGCTGGACGCCGGGCGGCGGGCCGTTGCTGGACAAGCTGTCTCCCATCCTCACCCCGCTGGAGAACGTCAAGCAAGATCTGATTGTCTTCACGAACTTCGACCTGAAGAACGCCTATCCCGGAACGCACTCGACCTCGAACGCCGCCTTCCTGAGCGCGGCGTTCGCGAAGCACACCGAGAGTTCCGACTACTACCTCGGCACGACCGTCGACCAGCACGCAGCCCGGGAGATCGGCAAGGACACGCAGCTGCCCTCGCTGGAACTCTCCATGGACCTGCTCCAGACCGTGGGCCAGTGCAACAACGGATACGCCTGCGTCTATCAGAACAATCTCTCCTGGTCCTCCCCGACTTCGCCGCTTCCCTCGGAGGCGCACCCCAGAACGGTGTTCGAGCGGCTCTTCGGGGAAGGCGGCAGCGTGGAAGACCGGCGTGCCGCCCTTCGGGAACGGGCGAGTCTGCTGGACTTGGTGCGGGATGACATCGCCCGTCTGAAGGCCAGGCTTGGCCACGCCGACCGCGTGCGGGTCGACAGCTATCTCACGAGCATTCGCGAGGTCGAGCGCCAGATCCAGCGAGCCGAGGCCGGGGCGGCTGACAACCCGCTCCCCGACCTGGACCGTCCCAAGGGCGTGCCCGCAGCGTACGCGGACCACGCCAAGCTGATGTTCGACCTCCAGCTGCTGGCCTACCAGGGAGACATCACAAGGGTCATCACCTTCCAGCTCGCCCGCGAGCTCAGCGGCCGCACCTATCCGGAGGTCGGAGTGCCCGATCCGCATCACCCCCTGAGCCACCACGGGAACGATCCCGAGAAGGTGGAGAAGATCTCGCGGATCAACCGGTTCCACGTCTCGCTGTTCGCCGAGCATCTCGAGAAGCTGAAGGCAACTCCGGATGGCGACGGCTCGCTGCTGGACCACACCGTTCTGCTTTACGGAAGCGGGATGGGCAATCCCAGCACCCACGACCACGACAATCTCCCGATCCTCGTCGCCGGAGGCGCCGCCTGCGGCGTCCGGGGCGGCCGCCACGTGCGGTACGACGAGGGCACGCCGCTGGCCAACCTGCACCTGACGCTGCTTGATCGCGTCGGGGTGCGGCTCGAGTCGTTCGGCGACAGCAACGGCAAGATTGATGACCTGTTCCAGGCCGTTCCCGTGTGAGGTCCGAATGGCAGGCAAAAAGGCGGAGCCAAGGAAGAGACGAGCAATGCGGCGGACTCGGATCGGCGTGTTGCCCTTGCTGCTGCTCGCGTTTGCCGTAACTGCCTCCGCGGAGGCCCGGTTCGGTCTGGCCGATGCGGCGGAGGCTCGCAATGCTGACGCCGTGCGGAACCTGCTTGCATCCGGCGCCGATGTGAACGCGCCGCAAAGCGACGGCACGACCGCGGTTCACTGGGCCAGCTACCACGACGACGCCGAGACGGCCGAGCTTCTGCTGGATGCAGGGGCTGACGCGAATGCCAGGAATCGCTACGGCGTACCGCCGCTGTCGCTGGCTTGCACCAACCGCAACGGGCGGCTGGTAAGGCTCCTGCTCGAGGCGGGCGCGGATCCGAATGCCGTGCTTCCGGGCGGCGAAACGGTGCTCATGACTGCAGCGCGCGCCGGTGATCTCGGCGCGGTCGAGGCGCTGGTCGAGGCCGGCGCAGAGGTGGAGGCGTCGGAGCGGAATGGACAGACGGCTCTGATGTGGGCCGCGGCCGAGGGGCACGCTCCGGCGGTGGACGCGCTGCTGCGTGCCGGTGCCGATTTCCGGAGGACGCTGGATTCCGGGTTCAACGCGATGTTCTTCGCGGTGCGCGAGGGCCGCCTCGACGCGGTGCGCACCCTCATGCGGGCCGGCGCCGATGTGAACGAGCCGCTACATCGGAGAAAGCGTCCGCAGTACCAGCATGCGAACAGCGGTATGAGCCCCCTTCTGCTGGCCATTGAGAACGGGCACTTCGAACTGGCCGTCGCGCTCTTGGAGGCGGGTGCCGACCCGAACGACGAGCGGACCGGATTCACGCCCCTCCACACCATCACCTGGGTTCGCAAGCCCAAGGTGAGTGACTACGGCAGCGACCCGGCGCCGGAGGGCTCCGGCAACCTGTCCTCGCTGCAGTTCGTGCGCACGCTCGTCGCGATGGGAGCGGACGTCAACGCCGGCCTGAAGTCCGGCAAGCCTCAGGCCCCGAGGATCAATCTTCAGGGGGCCACGCCGTTCCTGTTCGCCGCGGACAAGGCGGATGTGCCGCTGATGAAGGTGCTGCTGGACCTGGGTGCGGACCCGTTCCTGCCGAACGTCGAGAACACCACGCCCCTGCACGCGGCAGCCGGACTCGGCACGACGGCCCCTCTCGAGGAGGCGGGGACGGAAGAGGAGGCATACGAGGCGACGGAGCTGCTGCTCGAGCTCGGGGCTGACATCGACGCCATCGACGACAACGGGGAGACCGTCGTGCACGGCGCTGCGTACGGGAGCTTCCCGTCCGTGCTCCAGCTGCTGGCCGACAACGGCGCTGACCCGGAGCTGTGGGGCCGGCCGAACAGGCACGGATGGACGCCGCTGTTCATCGCCGAGGGCTACCGGCCGGGAAATTTCAAGCCGGCGCCACTGATGATCGCGGCAATGGAAGCGCTCATGGCCAGGCACGGCCTGTCGACGGACGGCGCTAGACCCAGGCATGTCGGGACCTACGAAAAGGCCCGCCTCGCGGCCCAGAAGTCGCGGTAGACGCGAGGGCCAGCCGGATCCTCAGGCGTTGGGCACCCACTGCAGGATGTGGCTGGCGACGGCGACGAGTGCTCCGTCCTGGTTCCTGACCTCGATGCTGGAAACGGAACGGCGGCGGTTCAGGTCCACGGCGGCGATCTTGTAGCGCACCGTCACCGTATCGCCCAGGAACACCGGCTTGATGAACCGGAGGCGGTCCATGCCGACGGAGACCGGCGTCTCGGACTCGTCGTCCCTGCAGTGTGCGATCGCCATCGTCGAGGCCGTGGACATGAAGCCGACGAGCAGTGCGCCGTGCGCCATCCGCCGGCCGTACCGCGAACGCGCCATGTACGACTTGTCGACATGGTTCGGTGACAGGTCCCCGGTGATTCCGGCGAAGAGATAGACATCGCTCTCGCTGACCGTCTTCGTGAATGTGACAGCATCGCCGACCGCGACGTGGAATGCGCCCATCGGTGCTATTCTACGCGCGCCATGTCACCCGAAGGCGTCAGGCCCGGACGCCCTGTCGCCGTTGTGACCGGAGCAGCCAAGGGCATTGGATTCGGCATCGCCAGGCGTCTTGAGCGAGGCGGGTTCACGGTTTCCGCTTGGGATGTCGAGCTGTCCCCGCTGGAATCGCGCCAGGCATTCGCCCATGCCGTTGCGATGGACGTGACTGCCCCCCATGCAGTGGCTCGCGCCACGCACAAGACACTTGCGACGCTCGGACGCATCGATGTCCTGGTCAACAACGCCGGCGTGAACGGACCGACTCTCCCGGCATGGGAGTATCCGATGGACGACTGGGAGCGCGTGCTCGCAGTGGATCTCACCGGCGTCTTTCTGTGCTGCCGGGCAGTCATTCCGCACATGAGGGAGCGAGGAGGCGGTCGCATCGTGAACATCTCCTCCGTTGTGGGGAAGGAAGGCAACGCAAAGGCTCCGGCGTATTCGGCGGCGAAAGCGGGTGTGATCGGCCTCACGAAGAGCCTGGCCAAGGACCTTGTCGACGACGGCGTGATGGTGAACTGTGTCGCGCCGGCAATGGTCGACACCGACCTGCTCGCCGAGATGACCGACGAGTACGTCGCCATGGTAAAGGCAAAGATTCCCATGGGCCGCCTGTGCACGGTCGAGGAGGTCGCCGACATGGTGGCCTGGCTCGCAGGGCCCGAATGCACCTTCTGCACGGGCGCCGTGTTCGATCTCTCCGGCGGACGCGCCACCTATTGAAGAAAGAGTGAAGTATGGATGACGACTCGCGACTCGCGATTCACCAGGTCACGTTCCTCCCCCAGTGGTCGTTCCGGGAGTCGATCGAGGGGCTTGCCCGTCACGGGGTGACATGCACGGCGATCTGGCGCGACAAGCTGCACGAGATCGGAGTCGGCGAGGGCGCGATGATCCTGGCCGACCACGGCATGAAGGTGACCGGCCTCTCCGTCGGAGGACTGGCGACATCGCCCGACCCGCGAGCGTGGCAGGCCGCCGTCGACGACACCCGGCGGGCCATTGAGGAGGCCTCGCGGATCGGCGCCGACCATGTCGTGATGCTCTCGGGCGGTCTCGAAGCCGGCTCGAAGGATGTCTCCGGCGCGCGCCAGCGGGCCCTCGAGGCCGTGGGCAGGGTTGTGCCGGACGCCCGCGCGTCCGGTGTGAAGCTCGGACTCGAGCCCCTGCATCCGATGCTCTGTGAGAAACGGGCCGTGCTGTGCACCTTGAAGCAGGCCAACGAATGGTGCGAGCTCCTGGACGATGATCCGGCCGTCGGGATCGTGGTCGACACGTACGCGGTCTGGTGGGATCCCGCGCTGGAAGAGGAGATTGCCAAGGCGGGACCGCGGATCTGCGCCTTCCATGTCAACGACTGGCTGTCCGACACGCGAGACCTGCGACTGGACCGGGGCATGATGGGTGACGGCGTGATTGACATCCCGTGGATCCGGCGTGCGATCGAGAGGAGCGGGTACTGGGGTCCTTGTGAGGTCGAGATCTTCTCGGAGCGCGACTGGTGGCGGCGCGACCCCGACGAGGTCGTGCGCGTCATCAAGGAGCGCACCCGGACACACGTCTAGCACGACCCGGCCCTTGCCCAGGCGGGCGACTATTCCGCGAGCGGCGGTTCGGCGGTCCCGACATGCCTCACCGTCGCCCCCGTCATCACGTACCGGCCATCGTCACGCTTCTCCAGACCGCCCTCGGGCATGGGATCGCCGTCGTGATCCCTGAAGTAAAGGGGAAGCCCTTCCGAGACGTTCACCGGCCGGTCCTTCGGGTCCTGGCGCTGGTGGTGAATGTGGATATGCGGCTCGCTCGTGTTGCCGGAGTTTCCGCATTCCCCGATCCGGTCGCCCTCGGCCACATCGTCCCCGGCCTTGACTAGGACGCTGTTCGGCTTGAGGTGAGCGATGACGAGGTAGGTGCCGGTCTGCAATTCCAGCATCACGGCGTTGCCGACGGGGTTCTTCAAGTTCATGCTGACCTTGCCGGGAATCTCATCCGGTGCGCCGTCCTGCGCGTGATGGACCCGGGCTGAGACCGGGGCGACGACCGGCGTGCCGTAGCAGCCGTAGTCTTCCAGCCTCTCCGAGCCGTGCAGGGCGGGCTCGATCAGAAGGTCGTACGCCCAGCGCTGGTCAGGGGTGAACGCATGGTAGTTGGTCGCGAGCCGGTCGCCGCCCCAGCCCACCCGCAGCACTTCGTCGGAGGGCAGGCGCACTGTCGCCGCCGGTCTCGAGCTCTCGAGGTCGAAGGGAAAGGCAATGGTCAGAATGCCGAACCCCCACAGGCCCGGCCACAGGGCCAGCAGTGCCAGGACACATGTGACCTGCATCGGCCGGCTGAAGCGCCGTTTCCAGATCCCATAGACCAGCAGCGCCAGCGCAGACAGGGGCACGAGGATCTGCCCGGCGGTGACCAATGCCACCCAGCCGGCGACCGCCCTCATGCCTCCGGAAAGAAACAGCGCCCATGACGGCAGCAACACAAGAACGAAGATGCAGGGCAGTGCCCAGCGGATGATCGGTCGAATTGGACGCATTGGCGGGCTCGGCTCCGTGGCGCTTCCCTCGCAATCGTACAGGACGGTCCGATTGCCGACCTGTCGTCCGTGTCAGGTGAGATGGTCCGGGACTTGTGGGCAGTTTGCTCAGGGATCTTGCCGCACCCTTCAGGCAGCCCGAACACCGTGCGGCCGTGCCGAAATGCCATTCCTTCGAGGAATTCCGTTTCGCGGCCTCGGAAGGGGGTCGTCGTCGAGGGCCGCGCGGGATTGCGGAGACAGGATCGGCCGGATTCCTCCTGCGTGGTCTGCGCATAGGCGATGATTGCGTCAACGTCGTTTCCGAAGCGAGCCGCCAGCCCGGCCCGAAGCGCATGGATTGCATCGACGATGGGGCCATTCATTCGGTTCTTCACTTGCCGCCCGAGGCATTCCGCGGACATGGCTCCGACCGCCTCGAGACGGCGGGCTGGCAGCAGACCCGCCACACGACGATCGGCACTTCGAATGCCAGCACAAACGCCCCTCACGCGCACTGGATCTGTCGCAGTGGGCATTGCCGTATCGCTAGGCGATTCACTGGCGTGGCCTTCAGCTGTGTGATAGTCTCCGATTCAGACTCCGCTGCAGCGACGCGCCAGTTGGCGCAAGGGGGCATGGTGCTTGGGGCCCAATCCCGTCGTGCAGGGGAGTTCCCGGGTGGCCTGATGGCACGATTCTTGCATGTCGGAATCCTGCTGTGGGCTGCAATTCCGCTTTGCGCGTCGCCAGCGAACCGTGAGCTGGACCTCGCCTTCAGGAACGAGGTCCGACCGCTGCTCGACACCTACTGCTCCAGGTGCCACGGCCCCGAGCTTCGAACGGCCGGCATCGCCTTCTCGGACTTTGCTGATCACGCCTCCGTCGTGAAGTCCCGCTCGGTCTGGGTCCGCGCGCTCCGTGTGCTTCGCGAGAACGAGATGCCGCCGGCGGATCCTCAGCCGACCGTCGAAGAGCGCCAGACACTCGTCTCTTGGATCGACGACGCCGTCAACAACCTCGACTGGACCGAGTTCCGGGACCCGGGGGCCGTGACGATCCCACGCCTCAACCGCACGGAGTACAACAACACCATCCGCGACCTCACCGGCCTCGACCTGCGTCCCGCAGGCGCGTTCCCGGTCGATGGCCAGGGGGAGAGCGGGTTTCGCAACGACCGCGACGGGCTCTTCGTCGCGCCGCTGCTGGCAGCGAAGTATCTTGACGCCGCCAGCCAGGTCGTTGACGTGCTGATCCAGACTAGGGAGTCCGCCGACAGCCTGAACGTGCGGCTCGAAATCGAGGACTTCCTGCGGACCGAAACCAATCACGCCTTCACGGACTACGGGCTGGACCTCCGAAACTATCAGCAGACGGTCTACCGGTACGTCTCGTTCCCGCGATTCGGCCGGTACCAGTTCCGCGTGCGCGCTTGGGGCGAGTCCCCGATCGAGCGAGAAGCCCCGGGCGTCACCCTGCGTGTCGCGGGCCGCATTGTCGGGCAGTCCCATGTCACCGCCGGCGTCGAGGCGCCGCGGGTCTACGAGTTCGAGGCGGACATACCGCGCGGCAGCCATCGCGTCTCGCTCCACTGGTTCAAGGCCAGGACGGCCGAGACCAACGACCGCAACCGCCGCCTGGCGGAGGAAAGAGAGCGGCTTGTCGAGGCTGCCAAGGCCGCGGGCGAGAAGCCGCCGCCCAGGCCTCCCGTGCTCCTCTCGCTCGACTGGGTGGAGATCGAGGAGGACCTCCTGCCCGGACAGGACGGATCCTTGGTCTGGATCGTCGAGCCCGGTGGCAGGACATCCGAGCGCGAGGCGGCCCGCCGAATCCTTGCCAACTTCGCCCAGCGAGCCTACCGCGGGCCCGTCAAGCGCTCGGAGGTAAAGCGGCTCACACAACTGTACGAGGGAGCGGCCAGGCGCGGAGAAGCCTTCGAGGGCGCCGTCGGCCTTGGGTTGCGGGCCGTTCTGGTCTCGCCGAGGTTTCTGTACCGTGCCGAGAGCGCTGAAAGGGCCGGCGGTGAGCGCCGGCTCAGCGATCATGAGCTTGCGTCCCGCCTGTCGTATTTTCTCTGGATGTCAATGCCGGACGACGAGCTGATGCGGCATGCGCGGGACGGCGCACTCGGCAGCCCGGCGAAACTTCAAGACCAAGTGGAGAGGATGCTGGCGGATCCGAAGGCGAGGGCGTTCACATCAGCCTTCATCGGCCAGTGGCTCGGATTCGCCGAGCTCGGCGGCACGATCAAGCCGGATGATGTCGCGTTTCCGGAATTCACGCCGGCGCTGGGCGAGGCGATGCTGGAGGAGGCCACCTTGTTCTTCGACCGGATCGTCCGCGAAGACCGCAGCCTGTTGGAGCTGCTGGACTCCGAATACACGTTTCTCAATGAGGAGCTGGCGATGCACTACGGCATTGAGGGCGTGGTGGGGCGGGAGTTTCGGCCCGTCAGACTTGCCGACCGGAGGCGGGGAGGCGTGCTCGGCATGGGAGCGGTTCTGACCGCGACCTCGCTGCCCGTTCGCACCAGTCCGGTTGTCCGTGGCAAGTGGGTGCTGGAGACCATGCTTGGCGAGGAACTGCCGCCTCCGCCTCCGGACGCCGGAGAGTTGCCCGAACCCGGCGAGAGCTCGAAGGGCATGACCCTCCGGCAGATGCTGGAAGCCCATCGCAGCGAGGAGCGCTGCGCCGCCTGCCACGACCGCATCGATCCGATCGGATTCGGGCTGGAGAACTTCGACGCCATCGGCCGATGGCGGGACACCGACAACGCTCAGCCAGTGGATGCGACCGGCATGCTCCCAGGCGGACAGCGATTCGAGGGACCGGTCGAACTCAAGGAGATCCTGCTCGGCCGTCGCGAGGACTTCGCTCGCATGGTGACCTCGCGCATGTTGAAGTTTGCTCTCGGGCGGAACTTGGAGTACTACGATGAGCCCACCGTACGCGGAATTAGCGAGGCACTGATCGAAAACAACTACCGGGCCTCGACGCTAGTCGCTAGAATCGTTGACAGCTACCCGTTCAGGTTCAAGCGAACTGGGCCGGAGCGGGATGTCCGGGGGGAGGGAGACCTATGACGCGCCAACACATTTCCAGACGAGCTGTCCTGCGTGGAATGGGAGTGGCCCTGGCCCTACCGGTCCTCGACGTGACGAAGGCCGCCGGGGCTCCCGCACGCATCGCTCCGGTCCAGGATCCGGTCCGGCTTGTGACGCTGTTCCATCCGAACGGCGTGTATCCGCCGAACTGGAATCCCGAGGGCGAAGGGCGGGATTACAAGCTCTCGCGCATCCTCGAGCCTCTCGCGCCGGTTCGGGACGAGGTCAGCGTGATCTCGAATCTTGGAACGGGCGCAAAGGGTCACGTGGGAGCGACGTCCGCGTTCCTCACCGGAACCCCTCTGCACAAGAAGGCGGCCGGCCGGATCAACACTCCCAGCATGGGCACGTCGCTCGATCAGTTCGTGGCGGAGCGCGTTGGTCATCGGAACAGCGTCGCCTCACTGGAGGTCGGCTGCGAGCCCCCCCGCTCCGGCGGAGAGAACGGACTGGCGATCTCCTTTGCGAACACGGTGTCCTGGCGTTCCGACAGCACGAAGGTCGACCCCGAGATCGAGCCGCAGGCCGTGTTCGACAGGCTCTTCGGCATCAGCACGAAGACTCGCCAGCAGCTTGCGGACGACGCAAGCATCATCGACCACGTGCTCGAGGACGCCAGGGCGTTGCGTGTCCGGGGCAGCGAGGCCGACCGGCGCAAGCTCGACGAGTTCCTCGCATCGGTTCGAGACGTCGAGCAGCGGATTCAGCGCAACCTGAATCCGGCCAGCCGGGAAGCCGACTGGAAGCCGCTGGTCGAGCCCGAACTGTATCGCCCCCAAGCGGGCATTCCTGCCACGCGCGACGAGCACATTCGCCAGATGCTCGACCTCATCGCTCTGGCGCTCCAGACCAACGCGACGCGGGTGGCGACGTTCATGATGGCGCACGGCTTCAGCCGCCAGAACTTCACTTTCCTCGACGGAGTGAGCGGGGACCACCACTCGATTTCGCATCACAAGGAGACCCCGGAGCTCACCGAGCCCTACACCATCGTCAGCCAATGGTACGTGTCCCAGCTCGTCTATCTGGTCGAGAGGATGAAGTCGATTCCCGAGCGGAACGGCAGAACGCTGTTGGACAACACGATGATCCTCTACGGTTCCGCACTGAAGAACGGAAACGGCCACACGACGCAGGACCTGCCGGTCCTGCTCGCAGGCCGCGGCGGCCGAAAGCTGAGTCCCGGCCGCAGGATCGTGTTGCCGGAAGAGACGCCGATCACGAACCTGCACCTCACACTCGCCCGGAACATGGGGATCGAGACGGAGCGGTTCAACAACAGCACCGGTCCGCTCACGGATCTGTAGCGGCCGCCTCCCGCTCTGCCCCGTCCGCGTTGGTCGGGCCGTCAGGCCGGGATGTGAGGGCGAACGCGCGACACGACGAGGCGTGCTCCTTCGCGCGCCTCGTCGGCGTCGCGCCTTCGATAGAAGTCGGACGGCGTCAGATCCTCGGCGCCATGGAACGCGAGTTCGCGGTCGCGCCGGAGAGTGCGCGAGACCGCGGCAAGCCGGTTGATGTCAACCGCCAGGGCTGCCGGGAGTCGGCTTCGCTCGGCTTCCACCACGTTCGCAACATCGTGGATGCGAGGCGGATCGATGCCCGCTGCGCGTAGCAGCGCTTTCAGGGCGAGTTCGACGACTTCCTGCGACTCCCGGACCACATCGGCCCAGCTCCCGGCTTCGTAGAGGACGTCGATCGCTCGGAGACGCACCTCCGCGCGCCGGACATAGTCGGTGGGCAGGGAACGGTTGCGCATCAGGCGGCATCCGTCCAGTAGGGCTGCCCATGCACAACCTGCCGCACCAACCGTCCGCCCGCAATCGAGCGGCGGATTCGCGCCAGGTGTGCCGACAGCCTCCAATCCTGCTCAAACACCACAATCCCGTCGACCGCCAGCTCGGCCCACAAGCCGCTGAACTCACCATCTACGGGAGGGTGGGCGAAGTGCGGGTCGACTCGGCGTGCCCGCCATGTTACGGGCCGTTCGTCCCAGGCGCGGTAGAGGGCGCGGGTCAGTGCGAGGCGGGAATCCACGACGATGAGGGCATCCACATCCGATGAGTGTGTGGCTTCTCCGCGCACCCAGGACCCGTGAAGGACAACCGCCAGCAGGGCAATGCCAGCCACCTCGCGGGCACGCGTGACAACGGCCATCGCGTCTGCGTCACCAGAGCCGCCGACGCCGGCTGCGGCAAGCTGCCGCACGCAATACGCGTTGAGCGACAGGCCGCTTGTGCGGGCGGCCTCGTGCAGGGTCGCGTGCAGTTCCGGCGGCATCCGGAGAACGAAGCGGCCGGACCTTTTGGATGCACTGTTTGATATCGTTCCCATCCAGAAATAGTACTGTAGACTCTCCATTGTGATATCAGATGGAGGCTCCGACTTGGAGACGCACCGACACCCATGTTCGCGACCGAGCCCTTGACGGTGTCAACCGGCACCGGTGGACGGCCTAGCTCCGGCGTACCCGGCGAGCGGACGACCGTGGTGGCCAGCCCCGTGCTCTCGGAGGCTGGAACCGTCGCCCCAGCGCGGGATGGTGGCGCAACCCGGTTGGGCGGCGTCCTACACGAGGCTGTGCCTGCTCGATATGCCGGCAAGGGGCCTGCAGTTGCCGGCTCATCTGGCGCTCCCCACGGTCGGAACAGGAGGACAGCCAGACACTTCCGCACATTCGCCGCAGCTCGATCCGGGTCCGTCGACTGCCGAAACGGACTCGCCGATGCGATCCCGGATTCGCTAAGCTCTACGTCGTGTCGAAGCCTCAGCGGACCCGGCGTGAACTGATCCGTACTGTGGCGCTTGGCGCTGGCTATCTCGCTGGCGGAGTTTCGACTTCCGTTGCGCACGTCGCAACCGTGCGAGACACACGCGTCGTCTCCAGACGCCCGAATCTCTACCACGGCTGGCCGACCATTGCTCGCCGTTCGAACGGAGAGCTGCTCGTCGTGTGCTCGGGAGGCAGGGAGTCGCACGTCTGTCCGTTCGGGTGGGTCGAGATGATGAGGTCGAAGGACGGAGGCCGGTCCTGGGGCTGGCCCAGGATCCTGCTGGACACGGCGATCGACGACCGCGATGCCGGCGTTTGCGAGACGAAGCAGGGGTCGTTGCTGGTAACGACGTTCACCTCTCTCGCGTACGCCGAGCATCTCGACGCGGCGAAGCCCGGCAACAAGGGCCGCTTTCTGGACTGGACCGAGGAGAGGATTGCGGCCTGGCGTTCCGCCCACGAGCGGACGCCCGACGCCGACCGCGAGGAAATGCTCGGCACTTGGATGCTACGGTCGACCGATGCCGGGGCGAGCTGGTCCGCGCCCTACCGAGTGCCGGTGAACAGTCCACACGGGCCAATCGCTCTTTCCGACGGACGGATCATCTATGCCGGCAAGCGCCTGTGGCACGAGAAGCGTCGCATCGGTGTAGCGGACTCGCATGATGACGGCAGGACCTGGCGGTGGCTTGCAGAGATTCCGACCCGCGACGGGGACGACTTTGCCGAGTATCACGAGCTTCACATCGTGGAGGCAGCCACAGGGCGGCTGGTCGTTCACATCCGCAACCACAACAAGGCGAACGAAAGAGAGACGCTGCAGACCGAGTCTGAGGACGGAGGACGCACATGGTCCGTCCCGCATCCCATCGGCGTCTGGGGCCTCCCGTCCCATTTGCTGCGACTGCGCGACGGGCGGCTTCTCATGAGCTACGGCCATCGAAGGGAGCCGTTCGGCAACGAGGCCCGTCTCAGCGAGGACCACGGAGAGTCGTGGTCCGACGCGATGACAATCTCTGCTGACGGCATCGGCTTCGACCTCGGCTATCCCTCCACCGTTGAGCTCGACGACGGCTCCCTTGTCACCGTCTGGTATGAACGAATGGCGGACTCGCCCTATGCCGTTCTGCGCCAGGCTGCATGGACGATCTCCTCCGCTTAGGTTTCAGTCAGCGCCGGCCACACTGGCCCTCCGAGCCTGATCTGCCGGACGTAGCTGCTCTGTAGGCGAAGCCCGTTCCAATCCAAAGGCAAGCATGCAGTACAAGGTTGGATTCCTGTTCTGGAGACAGTGTCCGAGCTGGTCGCACAGCGTATGCTTCGGGTCCGCCTCCGTCCCAGGAACGGTCTCAGGGTTTGGTTACTCCGGTGCGGGATCTCAAGCTCGTCAAAGTCCAGGGCGGTGCCCTGCTCGCACTCGACGACGAAGATGCGCTTGCGTTGGGGTCGTGAACAACGTGTCCGCTTGGCCTCGTTCGATGCAGTGACTGGCCGTGCTCTCCGCCGTCGGCCATGGCAAGACAATGCCCGAATCCGTACGCAGGGTGCCGGTTCCGGCAAGACGCTGTGAGACGGGGTCGGCCGCTAGAAGAACAATGAGATGACGACTACCAGTGCGATGAACAGCCCGTATCGTACTCCCTGCTCCCCGGCGACGGGAAGACGCAACGGCTCGCGAGGGGTTCGCAACGCATGAGCGAGCCTCCGGACGCCGGGCGGCGATGCGGCCGGCGGAGCGACGTCGGCCCTCACCGGTCACTTTCGCTCGTGGTCGGCCTTTCCTTCACAGTTCGCCAATCCGGGCCCGTTCATCCAATGCCCGCCGACACAGGTCCGCCCGTCTGGATCAATCCGTCGCTTTCCTGGCTGTCACGGTGATCTCGATGCGGGCCTTTCCCACTAAGCTCGCGACAGCGACGGTCGTTCTCACTGGCCGCTCCGACGTGAAGTACTGCGTGTAGACCGAGTTCATCTCGCCGAACCGGTCGATTTCGGTCAGATAGACCTTGGCGTCGACCACGTCCGAAAACCCGAACCCGGCGGCCTCGAGAATGATGCCGATGCGCCTGAACGTCTGATGCACCTCGTCAGCGAACGATTCCGGGTACTCGCCGGTCTTCAGATCCGAGCCCGTCTGGCCGGCGCAATAGAGCGTGTCCCCGACCTGCACGCCCGGACTGAACGGCATGTTCGGCCGAAACTCTGGCGGATAGATGATCCGCTTCTCCGCGCCGACAGCGGCCGAGAAAAGCAGTGGCAGGATCGGCAGCAGCCTCTTCATGCGAGCGGTTCTCCTTCGCAACCCAAATCATACGCCACACTGAATCGGCCAGTGCAACATTGCGGTGTCTCCGCGACCGCGCACGGCGCCGCTTCAGAGCGGGTCGCTGTCGTAGCCTGTAAGACTGGCTCGTGTCGCAGAACGTCAGCCCCAAGTCATGATTCGCTGTTCCCCGGAGACGGTTCGCTTCGTATGTTCCGGCCTGGATCATCCCGAGGGCCTGTGTTTCGGACCGGACGGCACACTATTCGCCGGCGGCGAGGCTGGCCAAGTCTACCGCGTGGACGAGGAATCCGGTGTCTCGGAGGTCATTGCCAAAACCGGGGGATTTGTCCTGGGGCTCTGCGCGGACGCTTCCGGCACCATCTATCTGTGCGACGCGGGACGCAACCAGGTCTTGAGAGTCGGGGCGAATGGTCGGGTCGAGCCGGTGTCTTCCGGGCCTCTCAACAATCCGAACGACTGCGTGCTCGACCCGGACGGCAACCTGTTCTTCACCGAGTCGGGGATCTACAGCCCCGAGCGGCATTCCGGCCGCCTTCATGCAATCTCGGCCGAAGGTGAGGCCCGGTGCATTCATCCAGGCCCGTTTCGCTTTGCGAACGGGGTTTTCTTCGATCGCGTGTCGTCACAGCTCTACGTCGTGGAAAGCACCCGGCCAGGCGTTCTGGTGTTTCGGACTGATGGCCCGGCTCTGGCCAGCGCGGAGCCGGTCCGGCGAATCGATCTGGAGCCCGACACGATCCCGGACGGGGTTGCACTTGACGCGGCGGGCAATCTGTACGTTGCCTTCTATTCGCCCGACCAGATCGGAGTCGTCAGGCCCGACGGGAGCTTCGAGGTTCTGATTCGCGACTTTCTGGCAGAGTGGATGAATCGGCCGACGAACATTGCCCTGCGGCGAAACGAGATAGTCTTCGCCAATCTGGGAGGCTGGCACATTGGAAAGATCCGCCAGCAACTGGATCCGATCAGGCCCTGCTATCCGGAGACCGGACCGCGGCCCACGCGAGGCACGCCCTGACCGGCGATAGACTGAGGCCAGCAAGGAGGGACTTGCCGTTGGTTCATCGAGGTTGCAGCTACCTGTTCGTCGTGGCGGTCGGGCTGCTGTCGGCCGCCTCGGCGCGCTCCAGTTGCGTCGGCGCGGAAGAGGGACTGTCCCAAGTGCAGAGATCCCTCGCGCAAGGCCGGATCCAGTCCGCCGTCGACCGACTGTCCGGCCTGACCGCGAGCCATCCGAAGTGCCCGCCCGTAGTGGCCATGCAGGCGCAGTTCTTCGCGAGACAGGGCATGGCGCGCGAAGCGGAGGAATGGTTCCTGAGGGCTGTCGAGCTCGTTCCCGACCAGCCCGAGGTGCACTTCCATCTAGGCGTGTTCTATGACGGTCGCCAGCAGCACGCGAAGGCCGCAGAACGGTTCCGGAGAGTGCTCTCGCTCGCGCCGTCGGATCCGCAGGCTTACGATTACCTGGCCCTCAGCCTTGAGGCTCAGGGGCAGTTCGACAAGGCGGAAGCCGCGTATCGCATGGGCCTCGCTCGCAACAGCGGGCCGCGCTTCGATCCCATGCTGCACTACAACTACGCTCGCTACCTGATGAAGCGGAGCCGGTTGGCGGAGGCCAGGTCCCATCTTGACGAGGCCGTCCGGCAAGCACCCTCGGTCCGTGCCGTTCACTACGAGCGGGCAAGGGTGGCTGAGAGGCTGGGCGACCTGCAAGGTGCCCGCATGCATGCCGAGCGGGCTCTGCAGCTTGAAGACCGTGGAGGCGTGATTCTTGACATGCAGGTGTACTACCTGCTGTCGCGCCTGTACAGGGCGCTGGGCGAAGACGAGCTCGCTGCAAGGTACACGGCGCTCAGCCAGAAGGCCGAGATTCCGATCGATGCCAGGCGTCGTTCCGGGCGATGATCTGGCTCTCGGCCAACGATCCGCAGCGAGTGTGCCATGTTGCGGAGCCAGTCAGTGGAGCCTGGCAGCCGTCGCTCCGATCTGCGCCGGCGAGCGCAGCACCAGAAACACGCAGGCCGTGAGTTGGTCGACGCGATCTTCCGTCCGGACGAGCTCGACACGGCGAACGCCCCGGACCAGCACAAACCGGCCCGGCCTTCCGAACAACGGTTCGGCCCCGGACGACCAGTTCTCCAGGGCCGCGAGCTTCTCCCGAACGGCAAGCCGTTCCTCGGGCATCCTCTCGACAAAGGCTGTCCAATTGCTCGGGGTGTCCATCCAGTACCGTCCTTGCTGCAGCAAGGACATGTCCCGAGCGGACTAGCCGAGTCCCAGCTTGGGGCCCGGGCCATCCGATCGAACGTGAAGGTGGGCCGAGATGGTGCCGAAGGAGTCGCGGGCTTCCAAGTGCGCGAGCGTGGACTCCACGGGACCACACGCCGCTGCTCGGTCCCTACACAACATTCATGTAACTCCCATCGGCCCACCTGGTTGCCGGTGAGGCGATGGCAGCGACCTGCTGACGGTTGGCCGACGCAAGTTTCGCAACAGACAGGAAACCCACTTCATGGAATCTGTCATTCGGATTCCTTTTTTGGGCGCGGCCCGTCATCGGTTCGGACGGGAGGACTCAGTTTCGGGAGCGGTCGAGGCCGCGGTAGGCGCGCCCGTCCACGCAGGCTACTCACCCTTGTCAGCGCCATGCTCTGCGGCCAGCCCTGCGCGGGTCCCCGGCCCCCGACTCACACCGGGTTGCCGATATATTCCTCGAGTTTGGCCTTGGCGTCCCTGAAAAAACCGGTCAGTTCCTCTACGGGGCCGCCGATCTCGAAGATCAGCAGGCCCTGGTAGTCAATCTCCCTCAGCTTTGCGAGGAGTCGGGGATAGTCCACGAACCCGTGGACGAGCGGCTTGTGCTCGGCCCAGGTGTTCGGCTCGATGTCGTGAACGTGCATGTGAACGATCTTGGCGCCGAGCTCGTCGATGATCTGGAGGGTGACGTCGTTGTAGGCCCGGATGCCTTCCGGCGTTCCCCTCTCCTCGGGCTTCACCCGTGCCGTGAGTTCCGCAAAGTTCTTCTGGTGCCCGACATCGATCGTCGCCCCGACGTGCTCATGGTCGATGTCCCGGATGAGCTTCACGAATTCGCGAACGGATTCCGGGTATCCTGTCTCGACGGCCAGACGGAGCCCAAGCTCGGCCGCTGTGTCTCCCCATCGCCGGAAGGTGCGGACCAGCATGGGCCAGGCGTCTTCCAGGCTGATGTGCGCCGATCTTTGCACGTGGATGTTCGCCACCTCGGCTCCAAAGAAGGCGGAGGCCTGCAGCGCCGTGTCGATCCGCTTTACGCCGTACTCGTGGGATGGCGCGAATGGTGAGAAATACGGGGTGTCCACCCAGGGAAGGTGCGTTGACACGAATCGGAACGGCTGCAGAGCGTCCTCAAGGCGCTGCTTCTCGCTCTCGGACATTCTGTCGAACTCGAACCCTGGCGGCATGCCCGGGCGGGCCTCCGGGGAGCCCATGGGGTGCAGCTCGATCGTCTGGAACCCGAGCCCGTGCAGGATTCCCATGGATCGGTAAAGGTCGTAGCCGGGATAGTACGGATTCGCGCCGATGATGGCAGGGTCAAGGCCTCTCCCTGCCGCCTTGCATGGAATCGCGGCGATTCCGGAGCCGGCAAGCGCCATTCGCGCGAACTGGCGGCGACTGAATTTCATGCTTCGTCTCCTTGGCGGTGTGAATCGACGAGTCTCACGCCCTGCGCTGCACGCCGAAGTGGTGCAGTGCGTTGCGCATCACGGCCTGCATCTTCGGGTCAGCCGACAGCGCCCACCCGCCTGCGATGCAACCAGTGTGGAACACGGTGCCGCCCTGAGGCCGTTCCCAGTACGTCATTTCGGCAAAGACCCCGTGCTCCAGCGGCTCCCAGCGTCCAAAGTAGTCGATGCCGCGTCGCTTGCTGTCGACGACCTGGGCCAGAGGGATGATTCCCGGCGGGTCGTCGGGCACCGCCTTGCCGCCCTGTGTCTGCCGGGTGATGGCGCGGATCAGGCTCGGTCGCACGTCGGACTCGTGCCCGCCAACCAGCGGCGGGCCGCCTCCAGGGGCTGCGCCGAAGGTGTCCCCTCGCTGCAATCCGGAGTCTTCAGGCTCCCGGAACAGGAAATGGTCCGGGGAGACAGCCACGTACGAGCCGAAGTGTGCCCTGTCGATTGGCCACCACCCTATGCACTCCAGGCCGAGGACCTTCCATGCCGGTAGGCCGCAGAACCGCATGAGGCTCCCGCGGCGGCCGTCGTGGCTGTGGAAGATCTCGCCGATCTCGGCGCCGACCCTTCCTCCGATGTCGACGCCGTGCTTGCGGCACTCCATCGCCGTTCCGTCGTCGTCGTACGACACCCGCCAGAACATCGTGTTGCCGCTCATTACGATGGCCGCACCGCCGCCGTCGAGGAAGGAGTCCACGGCCCCGTAGGCCTCGGTGGACCAGTACTCGCTGTGTCCGTTGATCACCACGGCCTTGTAGCCATCGAGCAGGTCTGGATCGCAGTGCAGGTCGTGGTCGCTTGCGACGTCGTAGGAGTAGCCGTTCTCCTCGAGCCAGCGGTGGGCGAACAGTTCCGCGCGGGTCAGATGGCTGTAGTTCAGCGCCTCCGGGTCCAGTGTGAACACGACCTCGGGCCCCGCGACCGGCCACGGGACCTTCATGCCGATTGCGTACGTCGGCTGGCCCTTGGCGTGGTTTCGGTAGCAGCAGTAGGCCGGTGCCCGGGGGTGTGAGTTTTCCTGTCCGGTCGTCTCCCAGAACGGTTCCACGGAATTCACCGCGAAAGGGGTTGCGCTATACGCCTGCCAGGTGTTTGTGGAGCAGAGCATTAGGATGGGCGCCTTGGCCCGGTCGGGCGCCCGGCGCACAAGGAACGTGACGTCGTAGCGGAGTCGCTTGCCGCTGCGCCGGAACGTGAACCGGCCCGTGTACACGCCAGGCGCTGCGTCGGCGGGAATTCTGGTCGGGTGCGTGGTCTCCCACCGGCAATCGTAGAGCTCGTCCGATGCGAGGCGCAGTCCATGCCCGCGCTTTGCATCCTGCTCGGGACTGTAATCCTCGTATCGCGGAATTTTGGCGGCGTCGAAGGAGGGGCCTCCGATCATCCAAATTCCGCGGTTGACGATCAGGCCGTCGCGGCCACCGACGATGTCCCGGACCCGATCGCCTCGCTCCTCGTCGAGCGGCCAGCAGGCGACCGCACCTTCGGACGGTGCCTTCAGAGCTCGTGCCTCGAAGCGAGCCATCGCCTCGGCCGGCCCGATCGCCCTGTCGTAGATGACGGGCATTGCGATGTCGCCATCCAGGAACTCCGCGGCGACGCCATCCATACCGGAGGCTCCGAGACGCACTGGAGCATTTCCCGGGTCTAGAGCCCCTGACTGCAGCCAGCTGCCTTGGAAGGTCCCGTCAACAAACAGCTCGGCGATTTCGCCGTTCCACGCAACGACCACATGCCGCCACCGGCGCACTTGGAGGGGCACGTGCGAAACCCGGCGCCGGCCAAGCAAGGTCTCGATCCAACCGCCCTGCGACACAAACAGTCCGAACCCTGCGTCACCGTCGCACGCCGTGACAAGGCCCTGACGGTCTTCGGAGTCCCAACGACGCACCCAGGTCTCGATGGAAAGGGCGTGGAACCGCCGACCGGAAAGGCCTCCCGCGACATGGACGTACGAGCCCGGATGGATGGGCTGGACGGATGGACTCCGGTCACGGACCGTAGCAACCTCGTCGTTGCTAGCCACTCGCGCGACGGTGAGTTCGAACGGTACATCGCTGCTCACTCTGAAGTCCGCCGTTTGACCTGCCTCCAGGCTGCGCTGGACGTAAGCGTGGACTCCGGGAACGCGAACCTCTTCGTGGGCGGGAATGCCGGTTGTCGCCCACGATCGCCGAACCGTGTTTGCCGCGGCAAGGCCTACGGCCGTCTGCTTCAGGAAGCGGCGCCGCCCTACACGTGGCATGTCGGAAATTGTATCCGAGTCAGCACGCTTCCACCACAGCCAGTCCGGACGGCTCGCGACCTCTTGGAAGGAGTCCGATCAGGATCGCGTGTTCGGCTGGCGATCTCCAAGCACTCCGCTTGTCGGCCGCTGACATGAAACACAGCCCGGACGACGGGAGCACTGCCTCGCCCGATGGATATGGTGAAGTGCGCCAAGGAGTGTCTCTTGCTCAGCGCGCCAGCCGAGGGGCGAAGAGGCGAGTCACGCGACGTGCATTTTGCTGCTGCGTCACCTTCGCAACGAACAACGGCATGATGCCGTACCGCATCTAGCCTGCCGTGACGGCCCTCACGCATTCCTCTTGGAATCCGCAGCCTTCGGAACCCCTGACTAGGACGAATCATCCTTCTCTGGCGCTCCACTCGGGCAAACGGTTCCTGTCGGTCTCCGGTTCGTGTGCCAGGCTGTTGCCGCCCTTGAACACTGTGTCTCCTCGCTGTCGGCATACAGCTGCCGAGGGCCCATCGCGGCTGATGTGATTTTCTTTCGGCGTCAAGCACACCCCTGAGTTTGTGGCAATGGAACGATAGCGGCACAAGCAACCTTGGGGTTGGGCGATTTCGCATGGAGTCCCCTAGAAAAGGCCTTCGATCAGCCCTTCATCGCCCATGCCGATACCCTCCGCAGCCGGAACACGGGGCAGGCCCGGCATGGTCATGATCGTGCCGCAGATCGCAACGACGAAACCGGCACCGGCCGCCAGCCGGACCTCCCGCACGGGTACGACGTGGCTGGTCGGCGCGCCCAGCAGCTTCGGGTTTCCCGAAAAGCTGTAGGGTGTCTTTGCCATGCAGACCGGGAAGTCCCCGTAGCCGGCCGCCTCCCATTTCCTCAGCTGCCGCCGAACGCCGATTCGCACGGAGATGTCGGCGGCCCCGTAGACCTGACGCGCGACCGTACGCATTTTCTCGACCAAGCGCAGTTCGTCGGCGTAGAGCGGCGCGAACCGGGCATTGCCTTCCTCCACCATGCTCACGACGTGATGCGCCAGCGTCTGCGCACCCGCCGATCCATCGGCCCAGTGCGTGCATGGGATGGCCTCCGCAGCCTGGGTCTTCGCGTATGCCTGGATCGCTGCAACCTCGTCGTCGCTGTCCGTCTCGAAGCGATTGATCGCGACGACGGCGGGGACGCCGAACTTCCGGACATTCTCGATATGGCGTCCGAGGTTCACGCAGCCTCTTTCCACCGCCTCGACGTTCGGAGAGCCAAGCTCGGTCCTGGCGACCCCACCGTTCATCTTCACCGCCCGCACCGTGGCGACGATCACCGCCGCGCTCGGCCTGAGTCCAGCCTTGCGGCACTTGATGTTGAAGAACTTCTCCGCGCCCAGGTCCGCGCCGAATCCGGCTTCGGTGACGACGAAGTCCGCCAGCTTGAGCGCGGTCTTGGTCGCGACCACGGAATTGCATCCGTGTGCGATGTTCGCAAACGGTCCACCATGGACAAAGGCGGGGTTGTTCTCCAGGGTCTGGACCAGGTTCGGCTGCATCGCCTGACGCAGCAGAACGGTCATTGCGCCGTTGGCCTTGAGATCGCGGCATGAGACCGGCGAGCGGTCCCGACGGTAGGCGACAATGATCTCGCCGAGCCGCCGCTCCAGGTCGCGCAAGTCTTCCGCCAGACACAGGATCGCCATGATTTCGGACGCCGCCGTGATGTCGAATCCGGTCTCGCGCGGGAATCCGTTTGCGACGCCCCCCAGCCCGCACGCGACATGGCGTAGAGCTCGGTCGTTCATGTCCAGCACACGGCGCCACGCAACGCGGCGAACGTCAATGCCGGTTGGGTTGTCCCAGTGAACGCTGTTGTCGATCATCGCTGCAAGCAGGTTGTGTGCGGCGGCCACGGCGTGCAGGTCGCCAGTGAAGTGAAGGTTTATGTCCTCCATCGGCACAACCTGTGCGTACCCGCCGCCCGCTCCGCCGCCCTTCATCCCGAAACACGGGCCCAGAGACGGCTCGCGCAGGCAGATCGCGGCTCTCTTCCCGATCCGGTTCAAGGCGTCGCCGAGACCGACTGTTGTCGTGGTCTTGCCCTCGCCGCCCGGCGTCGGGCTGACCGCTGTGATCAGGACCAGCTTGCCGTCAGGCCTGTCCGCGAGCGATTCAACGAAGCGGCCGGACACCTTGGCCTTGTCGTGACCGTACGGAAGCAGCTGGTCGCCAGGAATTTCGAGCCTTGCCGCAACGTCCTGAATCGGCCGCAGTGTCGCCGTGCGCGCAATTGCGATGTTGGTGTCGGACAATGTCATCAATGAACTGCTCAGTCCCCCGTTTTGGAAACACCATTGGTTCCCGTCATCAGCGGTACGCTTTGCTCCGGTAGATTATTCTAAGAATTACGATCCGAGATTCCCGCAACTCGTAGAATATGCGATATGAACGTTGGCGCACACGGAATGGGATGCGCGATTGGAATACACCTTGTAGATGTGCCACTTTCTTGGTGTCAGCAGGCAATGGCTCCATTTTCAGAGCATTGATCCGTCGTCTGATCTGCCTCCGTTGCTTCTCGGTCTCGATACGATTCAACTGTTTTAGCGCCTTTGGACGGTACTCAATCCGCAATGCTACGGAGTTCATGCATGGCGTGTTGGCGCGGTTCGGAGCGGATCCCGTTCGGGCATTGCAATCTCGGTCGCCCCCGCCCACTCTCGTAGATCCCTAGACACGACGTACGCATCCCATTCTTCCTCGTCTTCGTATGGAGCGAAACGTACAACAATCACCTCTGACTGCTCGCAGTATTCAGACGACTCCTCCGCCTCGCTCCACCATTTTGAAGCCTCTGCGTCGCTCTGCTCCACTCCTCTCCCCTCCGCATACATGTCGCCCAGCATTCTCTCCGCATCCGGATAGCCGTGGTCAGCGGCCCGTCGATACCACTTGATTGCTTCTCCGTCATTCCTCTCCACGCCCCGGCCGCGAGCATAAGCGTCGCCGAGTGCGCTATGTGCCTCGGCGATGTCGTCGCTAGCGGCCAACCGGAACCATTTGATTGCCTTCACGAAGTCGCGGACCACGCCTCGGCCGTTAGCATACATGAATCCCAGATTGTATTGTGCGTAGGAGTTGTTCTGTGCGGCAGCCAACTCGGACCAGCGGGCTGCCTGTTGATCATCCTGCTGGACATCACGACCCTTGAAGTACATCCAACCGAGACGGAATTGCGCCATAGGATGGCCCTGTTCGGCGGCCAAAATAAGCAGTCTCACAGCTTCCTTTGGCTCTCGTTCGACAACAATTCCCTCGGCATACATTTGCCCTAGGTTGTTCTGTGCCCGCCGGTTTCCCGCGTCGGCGGCCAATCGGTACCAATCGACCGCCTTCGCGTCGTCCCGTCCCACTCCGTCACCTTCGAAGTACATCACGCCGAGCTTGAACTGAGCTTCGTCATCGCCCTGTTCAGCGGCCAGTTCAAACCATTTCGCCGCCTCCTCGGGATTCCAATCCGCGCCGCGACCCTCGAAGTAGAGGATGCCCAGGCTGAGTTGCGCGTGAGAATTGCCTTGATCAGCGGCCCGCCGGAACCACTTCACGGCCGCTGCAAGATCCATTCTTGCGCCGTCTCCGGTTAAATGCATGCGACCAACGTTGTTTTGGGCAGCGGCACTGCCGGCTTCGGCGGCCCGCCGATACCATCCTGCGGCTTCGCAGTGGTCTCGGGCCACGCCCCAGCCATTCTCATGCATTTCGGCGAGATAGCATATCGCCTGGATGTGGTTCTGCCTAGCGGCTCGACGGAACCACTTCGCGCTCTCCGCGTAGCTCTTTCGGACGCCTTGCCCCAATGCGAACTTGACCCCTAGCCTGAACTGTGACTCCGCATCTTCAGGAGAGGCGGGCGACTGTACCTCGACACCCAACTGCGTATCGGACGCTGCACTGACGGCCGTGCCTCCCACCCCATGCAGCCCGGGTGAGAACTCGATGGCACCCTGAACAGACACCTGCGGAATCGCTTGTTCAGCGATGCGTTGGAGCGGTTCGGCCATTCCTCGCTCTCGCATGGGTTCCGGTGGCTGAACGCCAGCTCGTATCTCAATCATAGAGCGTGTATCCGACATGGGCCGAATTCACATCTAGGTGACGACGATGCAGCAGTGCCCCATACGACCGATGATTCGCATCGGGAGTGCTGCGACCGAGCACTATCCGGCCAGAATGATGGAGGAGGAGGTGTCCCTCAGGCCAGGATCTCCCTCACCACTCGAGCCGGGTACTGCCCGATCAGCCGCTCGTCCAGCCCGTGCACGTTGAACACCAGCCTTTCGGGATCGAGTCCCAGGAGGTGCAGCATCGTCGCGTGGAAGTCGTGCACGCTCACCCGGTCCTCGACGGCCTTGTGGCCGATCTCGTCCGTGGCCCCGTGGACGTGGCCTCCCTTGACACCGCCGCCCGCCATCCAGATGCTGAAGCCCGCCGGCCCGTGGTCTCGTCCGCTCGTTCCGGCCTGTCCGACCTGGGCCAGCGGCATCCGCCCGAACTCACCGCCCCAGATCACCAGCGTCGAGTCGAGCAGTCCGCGTTGCTTGAGGTCGCGGATTAGCGCAGCCACCGGCTTGTCCGTCTTGCGGCAGGCGTAGCCGAGTTCCCGGTCCAGATTCAGGTGGTTGTCCCAAATCTGGTACTCGATGAAGACCTGCACAAACCGGACCCCGCGCTCCACAAGTCTGCGGGCGAGAAGCAGCCGTGCGCCGTAGGCCCGCGTCCGCTCGTCGTCCATGCCGTACATCTCCTTGGTTGCCTCGCTCTCCGAGGAAAGGTCGGCGACATCCGTCGCCGCCATTTGCATGCGGGCCGCAAGCTCGTAGCTCTCGATCCTCGCGTCCAGCTGGGGCTGCATTGGCCGCTGGTCACGGTGGGCCCTGTTCAGCCGCCGCACCAGCGACCGCTCCGCCTCGGCCAGCGGGCCGGGCAGTTCCTCGTCCCGCCGGAGATTGAGCACCGGCGGGCCCTCGGCCCGGAACTTCGTGCCCTGGTACACCTGCGGCAGCCAGCCGGACTGCCAGTTCTGCAGGTCGTTGATCGGGTAGCCCTTCGGGTCGTCAAGCACCACGTACCCCGGGAGGTTCTGGTTCTCCGTGCCGAGACCGTAGACGGTCCACGCTCCGAGCGCGGGACGGCCGGGCAGCGTGCGTCCCGAGTGCATCAGATAAAGCGACGGCTCGTGATTGAAATGCTCGCCGTGCATGGAGCGGACCAGTGTGATGTCGTCCACTACCGTGGCGAGGCCCGGCAGCAGGTCGGAGATCTCCATGCCGCACTGGCCGTGCTTGCGGAACTTGTAAGGGGACGGCATCAGTGTGCCGACCTCGTCGGTGAATTCCAGCTGGTTGGCGAGGTCTCGCGGTGCCGGAGCACCGGCGTGCTTCTCCAGTTCGGGCTTGTAGTCGAACAGATCGACCTGGCTCGGCCCCCCGTTCATGAAGAGGTGGATCACCGACTTGGCCTTCGGATCGAAGTGCGGGTCGCGCGGCTTCTGGTCGTAGGTCGTCCTGCCGCCGCTCGCCGAGAGTTCCCCCTGCAGCAGCCAGGCCAGCGCGGCACCGTGAATGCCGTCTCCGATTCGGGAGAAGAAGTCGCGGCGGTTCGGTCGCTTCATGGATGCCTCAATCGATGTACAGGAATTCAGCCGAGTTCAGCAGCGCGTGCGTGAGCGATCCCAACGCCATCCAGCGGGCCGCCTGCTGGCGCGGCCCGAGGTGTCGCGACTCGTCCAGATGTCGGAGCCAGTGCTCGCTGAGAGCCGCAAGATCGGCGCTGGCCAGCTTGACTTCCTCGGAGGTCGCCGGCCTCGACAGGATGCGCATGTACGCCGAGCCGATCTGGGCATCCGGCCTGCCGGCGTGCTCGTCGATCAGGCGGCCGGCCAGGAACCTTGCGTGTTCCAGCGCCGCGTCGCTGTTCATCATCTGCAGCGCCTGCGGGGCGACGTTGGACTCCCGCCGCTCCGTGCAGTTGGGAGCGGGCTTGGGTGCGTCGAAAACCTCGAGGAGCGTGACCGGCATCCGTCGCTTCCTCAGCACGTATACGGCCCGCCGCCATCCTTTCTCGGTCGCGTCGGGCACGATCTCGCCGTTCTCCTTCTTGGTGACCTTCGCGGGGCGCCCGAAGCGCTGGGGATCGAGCCTTCCGGTCACGCGCAGGATGGAATCGTGGAGCGCCTCCGCGTCCATTCGCCGCAGCGGCATGCGTGACAGGAGCGTGTTGTCCGGGTCCCGCTCAGCGGCTCCCGGATCCACGAGCGACGACTGGCGGTAGGCGGCCGAGGTCATGATCATGCGGTGCATCGCCTTGATGCTCCAGCCCTGGCGCAAGAACTCCGTGGCCAGCCAGTCCAGCAGTTCCGGATGCGTCGGTGCGGCGCCCGTCAGGCCGAAGTTCGACGGCGTCGAGACAATGCCTTGACCGAAGTGGTTCAGCCAGATCCGGTTCATCATCACCCGAGCCGTCAGGGGATGGCCGGGCTGCGTCAGCCACTGCGCAAACGCCAGCCGGTTTCCGCTGGTTCCCTCCCTCGGCGCTTCCGGCTCGTACGCGGCGGTCCTCGCCGCGAGCATGCGCGGCACTCCCGGCAGCACGCGCTGCCCGATTGCCTGGGCGTCGCCGCGCTGCAGCAGGTAGGTGCGCGACGGCTCGCCGCCCAAGTCGTACACGCCGCGGATCCGGGGCTCGGGGATCAGTTCGGCCTTGAGCTCCTTGATCCGAGTGTTGATCGGCCCCGCAGTGTCCTTCAGCTCCGGGAAGGCCTCCGCGATCTGATGCCACTCGCCGTCCGCATTCGGGATCTTCAGGAGCTCCTCGTGCTGTTTCGCGAGGGTGTTCTGGGCGCGCGTCCTCTCCTTCCGCGCTGTCCCCGCGATTTCCCGCAGCGCCTCCCGGAGCTCTTCGGGGACCTCTGCGAGCCTCCGTTCCAGCTCGCGGTCGAAGTGGGGGGTCACCAGCGCGTCGAATTCCTTCTTGAGCGTGTCGATCCGCTCCTGAACCGGCTCGTTGGTTCTCCTCGCGGCCTCGTACTCCGATCTGAGGCCCACGTCGAGAAACCGCTCGGTCGGGTCCCGCCAGTCGTAGGGGTCGAGGGCGGTCTGGAACACTGCGCTGAGGCTGTAGTACTCCTTCTGGGAAAGCGGGTCGTACTTGTGGTCGTGGCACCGGGCGCAGCCCACGGTGACGCCCATCACCGCGGAACTGAGCACTTCCATCTCGTCCGCGACCACGTTGAAGCGCTCCGCGATAGACCCTGTCGCCGAGCCGTAGGTCCCGTCGGGCGTCATCCGCAGGAACCCTGTGGCCGCCAAGGTGTCCACGTCGTCCTGCGTGACGGATTCCAGGTTCGCGTAGTCGATCAGTTCGTCCCCCGCGATCTGCTCCGTCAGGAACCGGTCGTACGGCTTGTCCGCGTTGAGTGCCCGGATCACGTAGTCGCGATAGCGCCAGGCGTGCTGCCGCAGGCGGTCCTCGTCAATGACGCCTTCGGAATCCGCGTAGCCGGCGAGGTCCAGCCAGATCTGCGCCCAGCGTTCGCCGTACTCCTCCGAGTCCAGCAGCCGGTCCACCATGCGCTCGTACCTGCCGGGCGACGTGTCGCCCTGGTAGGCGCGGACCTCCGCGGGCGTCGGCGGCATGCCGGTCAGGTCCAACGACGCCCTCCGCAGCAGGGCGAGACCGTCCGCCTCCGGCGAGAATCCCAGGCCGGTCGCCTCCAGTCTGCGCAGGAGAAACGCGTCGATCGGGTTGCGGACCTGGTCCGCGTTCGCGACCTGCGGCACCTCCGGCCGGGCCGGCGCCTGGAAGGCCCAGTGAGACAGGTCCCTCGCGGCCAGCGGGGGCTCAGGGACCGGATTGTCGTCCTCCGCCGGCAGTGCGCCCTCGGCAATCCACTTGCGCAGCAAGGCCACCTCGGTGTCGCTCGGTGTCTTGACGTTGTTCTCGAAGAGCATGTCGGGAGGCGGCATCTCCCCGTCGGCGATCCGCTGGATGAGCAGGCTCTCGTCCGGATTGCCGGGCACCAGGGCGGGGCCCGACTTGCCGCCCTTGAGGCGGGACTCCGCGGTCCTGAGGTCGAGGTCTCCCTCCTGCGCCCGCTTGCCGTGGCAGCGCCCGCAGCGCATCTGGAAGATCGGCAGGACGTCCGTCTCGGTCGTGCGGGTCGCCGAGGCCAGTTCGCCGGAGCGGCCGGCCTCGTCGATCCAGGAGCGAATCGCGTGGATCTCGGACTCGGGCAGCCTCGCTCCGCCCATCGGCATCTGGCCGGACACGATCTTGGCCAGCATCAGGCTGCGGTCCGGGTATCCGGGGACGATGGCGGCGCCCGACTGGCCGCCCTCTAGGATGTCGGCCGGAGTGCCCAGCCTGAGGCCCCCCTGCGGACTCTCGCCATGGCAGGCGAGGCAGCGCCGCTCAAGGATCGGGAGGACGCCGGCCTCGAAGCTCGCGGACAGCCCTACGGCTGGCACGCCCAGCAGCATGCAGGCTGCCACGACCCCCACGGGCACACGCACGATCCCCATCTACAGCCCCATGGTACATGCGGCGCGCCGCGGGCGCGAAGCCCGCATGCCGCCCGCGAGCCCCCCAAGCGGCTTCTGATCGCCGAAACTGGCGGAGGTCGGTGCGGCCGGACGGCTATCCCGCTTTTGCGCTGTACACCTTCGCCGCCCCGGCGTCGGCCAGCCGGCCCTTCACCAGATCGCGTTCCGCGCCGTCGCCGCAGACGACCTGGAGGACGACTCCCCGATCGGGCAGCCGCGGGACGGGAGCCCCGCTCTTCGGGCCGACCAGACCGGATTCCCAGAGCATCATGAGCACGGTTCCAAGCACGGCGCCCGCCATCGTGGTCTCGAACGTCAGCACCGCCGTCGCCCAGCCGGAGGTGATCGGCATCCCGCCGGTCGCGAGCGGGTAGTCGAGCTGCATCCAGAACACCAGGCCGGTCGCACCCGACCCGACCGCGACCGCGCTCAGCACGGCGCCGAGGGACATGCGGCTGGGCCTCGGCAGCAGCGGCGGGTGCGTCTCCACCGGCCGCCGGGAGTAGAGCTCCATCGCCGACTTCGACACTCCTGCGCCGCACAGGGACTCGATCGCGCCGGCCGCCGCCTCAGCGGAGCCGAATTCAGCGTGCAGGTATTCCTTCGTCATATTCCCAGATGGCGATGATTGGAAACGCCTTGACAAACAGCAGGTAGAGGAGGGCCATTGCGGCGAATGTCCCGGCCGTGATCGAGAGCTCGATCCAGCTCGGCATGTAGGTGCCCCATGCGGACGGCAGGGGGGGAGTCGAGAGAGTGGGCACCACGATCAGGAAGCGCTCCAGCCACATTCCGACCAGCACGGCGACGCTGCTGACCACGATGGTCGGAATGCAGCGCAGCCGGGAGATGCCGATCAGGACGAGGGGGATCACGAAGTTGCAGACCACCATCGTCCAGAACAGAAGGCCGTAGAAGCCGTGCTCCCGGACATTGAGCACGTTGATCTCGCGGGGGAAGTTGCCGTACCAGGTGGTCAGGTGCTCGGAGAACGTGAAGTAGAGCCAGACCAGGCTCATGAGCAGCAGAAGCTTGCTCAGGTTGGCGAAGTGGGATTCGCGCAGATAGTCCTGCAGCCGCATCGCCTTGCGCAGGGCCGCCATGACGAGCACCAGCGCCGCGATGCCGCTGAAGATCGCCCCGACGACGAAGTACGGGGCGAAGATCGTGCTGTGCCAGGTCGGCGCGACCGACATCGCGAAGTCGTAGGCGACCACCGAATGGACGGACACGGCGATTGCGAGGATCATGGCGGCCATGAGCTTCATGGCGCGCTCGAGCGCCTGCCACTGCCGGTCCGAGCCCGTCCATCCGAGCGACAGCGCCCGGTAGATCCTGCGCTTCCGTCCCGTGCTCCGGTCGGCGATCTCCGCGAGATCCGGCACGAGGGGAAGGTACAGGTAGATCACGCTTCCGGTGAGGTACGTCATGATCGCCGTGAGGTCCCAGACCAGCGGGGAGCGAAAGTTCGGCCACAGCAGTCGGTCGTTGGGGTAGGGAAGCATCCAGTAGAAGTACGCCGTGCGCCCGATGTGGATCAGGGGGAAGAGCGCGCCGATCATGAGGCAGAACACGGTGATTGCCTCGGCGGCGCGCGTCACGGGCTTGCGCCAGCCGGCCCCGGTCAGTCGGAGGATGGCCGAGATCAGCGTGCCCGCGTGCGAGATGCCGATCCAGAACACGAAATTGACGATGTAGAAGCCCCAGTAGACGGGACGCCTGATGCCCGCGTGCCCGATGCCGAAGGCGATCTGGTAGCCCCAGGCGAACAGCGCCCATGCGACGACCGCGGCGCACGCCGCCACCGCCGCCACATACGCCGGACTGAACCCTTCCATGCGGTCCAGGAGTTCGTTCCGGACCTGGGAGAAGCTCCTGGCCGGGGTCTGGGCTGACGAGTGCGCGCTCATTCGCTACCTGACCGATGCGATCCCCTTGCCTGATCCGTGGCGGCGCCGGGTCAGTCCGCCTTCTCCAGGTAGAAGACCCGCGGCCTGGTCCCCAGGTCCGCGAGAAGCTGGCCCGACCGCCCGCTCGCGATCGCCTTGGACACCTTGCTGTCCCCATCGCCCATGTCGCCGAAGACCATCGCCTCCGCGGGGCATGAGCTGACGCACGCCGGCTGCACGTCACCATCCGCGAGCTCCCGTTCCTCCTCCGCCGCATCGAGCTTCGCCCGCTTGATCCTCTGCGCGCAGAAGGTGCACTTCTCCGCCACTCCGCCGGGACGGACCGACACGTCCGGGTTGAGCTGGAGGCCCAGCGGTTCGGCCCACTCCGGCGTGAACCAGTTGAAGAAGCGAACCGTATACGGGCAGTTGGCCGCGCAGTAGCGCGTCCCGATGCACCGGTTGTAGACCTGGACGTTGAGCCCTTCCGCGTTCTGGTACGTCGCGTACACGGGGCACACAGGCTCGCAGGGCGCGCTGTCGCACTGCTGGCAGAGCACGGGGCGGAACTTGACCCTGATGTCCGGAAACTCCCCTTCGTAGTAGCGGTCCACGCGGATCCAGTGCTTGGCGCGGCCCCTTGCAGCCTCCTCTTCGCCGGCTGTGGGAACGTTGTTCTCGGAGGCGCAGGCCACGACGCAGGCCTCGCACCCCGTGCAGCGGTCAAGGTCGATCGCCATCGCCCACTGCGGGACACGCTGCTCGGACCGAGGGTCTCGCTGCTCTGCTTGCTCAGCCATCGAATGCTGCCCTTCCTACACCCTGTGCGGCGCCTCGTCCCGATCCTGTCGCGACAACTGGATCAGCCGGCCCCTGGATTCCGACATGGCGAGCGTGACCTCGACGGGGCCATGCACGATCGCCCCGGTCGCCGCTTCCCGGGAATCGCCCACGACGGCCATCGGGTTAGCGCCCCGGCCGGAAGCGTAGCGCCCGTAGTTCGCATGCCCTTGCCCGAGGGCCATCGAGACCACGCCGGGAATTGCCGCCGGATGCACATAGACGGGAGCCTCCAGCGACCCGCTCGCGGACTCAACGCGCACCATGCTGCCGTTCGTCACCCCGAGGACGGCCGCCGTCCCTGGATCGACTTCGACCGCCGTCCCCCACATGGCGCTCGAGCCGGGGTCGGGCATCTCCTGGAGCCACGGACGGTTGGCCCCGGCGCCTTCGCCGAACTGCACCGAAGCGTACGCCTGGAACTGCAGCCCTCCCCGTTTGCCGGCCTCCCGGAAGCTCCCGAGCGCGGTTTGGCCCGCACCTTGGGACCCTCTGCGTTCGCCGCGCCACCCGCCCTGGCGCAATTGCTCCCGCACGAAGGCGGCCTGCTCCGTTGCGGCCGATCCCATCTGCTGGTGCAGGCCGCCCAGCACGCTTGCCGGATCCATGGCCTCGATCGGCTTGCCAATGGCCTCGGCGACGGCGACCAGGACATCCTCGGTGGATCGGGTGTCGTACAGGGGCGAGACGAAGGATTCCACGGCGCTTACGGCGGGTACCGGCGAGACGTCCGGAACCAATGCCCGGCCCTTCTCGAGCGCGTCGTGATCCGGAAGGATCAGATCCGCGTAGGCTGCGGTGTCGTCCACAAAAGGCGAAAAACTCACCACAGTCCCGGCCTCCGTCAACGCCGTCCCCGCTGAAGGCGCGTTGTAGGCGGGATTGACGCCGTCCACGAACACGATCTCGGCTTCGGCGAGCCTCGCTTCCCAGCCTTGGGCGGCGGGACGGGCGTCTTCGAGACCAGTGCCGGAAGCCGCCGGCGGCATCACGCCGCCCGGCTCGCCGACGCGTCCCAGCAGCACGTTGAGTGCGCAGGCCGCGGTCAGGGCGTCGGCCGAGTTCTCTCGGACCATCGAGGCGCCGGCCACAACCACCGGCGCCGTGGCCTGCGCTAGCGCGGCGGCCGTCTCGCGCATCGCCTCGATCGAGATCCCGGATGCTTCGGAAACCTGCAGCAGGTCAACGCTTTCGAACGTTGCGAGCACTTCCTCCGACGCCTCGGCCACACTCGGCGAAGCGTGCTCGCTGACAAGCACATGGCCGATTCCGAGGGCCAGCGCCAGTTCCTGCCCCGGCCAGACCGGCAGCCAGCGGTTTGCGTTCCAGGCGGTCAGAGAGAACCGCGACTCGGCATGAATGAGGCGGCCTCGAAGCTCGGACCGTCCCTGCCGCATGTGACCGTAGCGCCTTGAGTACAGCACCGGGGAGACCCAGCCCCCGAGGAAGTCCGCCCCGATCGAGAGGACCAGTGTCGAGTCCTGGATCTCGTAGACCGGAATGCCGGCCCAGCCGAACGCGCGCCTGGAAGCCTCGATTTCCGCCGCAAAATCTCCGGTGCCGACGCTT
This sequence comes from Bryobacterales bacterium, assembly GCA_028819255.1. Classification (GTDB taxonomy): domain Bacteria; phylum Acidobacteriota; class Terriglobia; order Bryobacterales; family UBA6623; genus VXMF01. Next base: position 60,211 of record JAPPMB010000114.1, read on the forward strand.
CTGGCCGGCGGAGCGCCGAGAGACTCGAGGAAGCGGGCTACGGTCGCCGACCGGGAGCTCGCCTGCGGGCGGGTCAGGTACAGGATCTTGCCGGGATCGGATGCAGCCGACCGCGCCAGCGATTCCGAGACCTCTTCCAGGGCCCGCTCCCAGGAGATGGGCTCGAACCTGCCTTCGCCCCGCTCGCCCACGCGCTTCATCGGGCCGCGGAGCCGGTCCGGATTGTAGAGAGACTGCAGTGCTGCGTGGCCGCGCGCGCACAGCCGGCCGCCGCTGACCGGGTCCGCAGGATTGCCCTCAAGCTTCTTGATCGCCGCGACCTGCTGGCGGAAGCGCTCACCGTCCACTTCGATCTCGCGCTCCGCGGCCATGACCCGGGCCGTCGTCCCGCATCCCGCGCCGCAATCCCCGCAGATGCTCGGATGCCACTGCTCGACTCCCGGCTCGATCTCCTCCTCGCTGACCAGGAGAGGGATGATCTGCTCGGACTTCTTGCCGCAGGCCCCGGTGACGGCGCCGCCCGATGCGGTGCCCACGAGCTTGACGAAGTTGCGGCGATCCATTCTGTTGCTCGGCTAGAAGTGGCAGGCGAGGCAGTCGTCACTGGCCTGGTTCTCGCGGTGGCAGCTGACGCATCCGCCCATCGTGTGGTTGACGGCCTTGACGGCAACGGTCATGGCACCGACATCGCCGTGGCATTTCGAACACTGGATCCCGGCGCGGGCGTGCGGCGCGTGGCGGAACTGGACGGCCGCCTGCCTCTTGAATCCGTAGACCCGCACCCAGGGAACTTCGTGCTTCTTCTCCCAGTACTTGGTCAGGCGCACGACCTCGGGAAGGTCCGTGGCGATGAACTGGTGGCAGAGCATGCACTTTCTGATCGACGGGATTCCCGCCACGTCTCGCGAAACGGCTCCCGTGTGGCAGTCCACGCATTGCATGTTCGCCCTCTCGATGTGGGCCCTGTGCGAAAAGCCCAAGGGCTGCTCGGCGGCGAGCTGCGCGGGCAGCGCAAGCAGCGGCAGCAGCAAAGCCCGACGCATTAGCCAATCGCGCTTCAATTGCGACAAAAGATGTTCAGCATACACCACCGCGCCTGCGAATCGACGTGGGATCAGGAGTCGCCAGCTGCTGCGGCGTCCGATCCCGAGAGTGGTTTGGGGGAGCCCGATTGTGCGACTGGACCGACGGCCGCGCCTGCGGCAGGAGCCAGTCCGCCGAAGGTCGACCGACAAACCAGGGCCAGCGGGGGGCGATCCTCAGTTCGAGATCTGCGCGGTGGGCGGGACGCCGGCGAGGCGGCCTCCGGCCGGCGGGCCGGCTCCGCTTCCTGGACACACCGCGGGTCCACGCCTTTCGCCGTTCAGCTCACCCATGACGACGCAATTGGTCCGGAACGATCCAGTACCGACAGGGCGGAATGACGGCCGGTCATGACCGCCGGAGGGGCGGAAGCCTATCCGAGCGCGCGACGCGCGCGTTCGACCGCCGGAGAGTCCGGGTCTTCCGGCCCGCACAGGTAGTACGTTGCCGTCGCGAAGATTCGCGGCCGCCACGCAGGGCTGACGAGGTTGATGTCCTCGAACACCGCTGCCGCGAACTTGAAGTGATGGGAGTCGGCCGCCTTGCGGAAAAGGAGGCTTCGAGCCTGGCGGTGGAACGCTGTCAGATCGGCATGCCTTGTGGCGTAGGCGAGAGCCTTGCGTGCAGCGACATCGCCTTCGGCCGCGAGGGAGCCGAGCACATCGGCGGCGCCGTCGAGCTCACCGGCGGCAACGTCCCCGCGCGGCAGTGCGGTGATCGTGAGGGTCCTGAACCCCTCGTCGCCCGACATGAACTTGGCGAACTGTCCCATCCATCCGACGGCCTGGAGCAGCAGGTACAGCCGTGTCTCGGTGTCGGCCGCCATCCGGAAGGCGTAGTGGAGAGCGTTGACGGACGTGACGCAGTGGACCCCGAGGATGCCCGGGAGCCGCAGCATCAGCTCACTTGCAGCGAGGTGGATTCCGTCCCAGGCCTCCTGTGCTCCGACCGCTCCTTCCGCAAGCGCCTGCGCGACGGCACTGCTGGCCGGGACGGGCTGCGCTCCGCGCATCGCGTCCAGAATGTCGAGGGTCGGCGATTCCCCGGCCGGCTCCCGCGACGACCAGTCGCTCGGCAGTTCGGGCAGCGTCTTGCGGGCCGTCTCAGTGTTTGCCAGGTGGGACTGGTCCTCGAAGCCGTAGCCGTTCACGCGGCGGTCCGTGCCGAAATCCAGCAGGCCCATAGTCAGGGACCGGAGTGTGGGCTCGGCGTGGCGCCAGCCGATCGTCTGGAGGGTGCGCCAGGCATTGGCGGTGAAGATCGCCTTGTGGCCGATGTTCCGGTAGTCCCTCGCGCCGTAGCGCCAGAGTCCGCCGATCACTTCGTGTCCGCCCCTGTTCCTGGCCAGCGATGCGATGGCACGGTCGGCTCTCTCCTCGTCCCAGGACCTCATCCCCGCGCGGTACTCCGCCCACGCTTCACCTGCCCGAGGCAGCCGTCCCTTGATCTCGCGCAGCACGAAATCGCCTTCCCTGGCGTCCCTCTCCTGGGCCTGCTTGAAGTAGTCCAGTGCCCAGAACAGCGGCAGGAGTCTCTCGTTGGCCGGCGCTTCCAGGCTCAGCTGGTTTGCCGAGTGGATGACGAAGACGCAATGGAGCTTGAACCCGGGGGGCTGAGGGTTGACGTTTCGGATACCCGCAAGGAAGAGGGCCGAAAGGAAATCCCGGTAGGCGAGGCCTGCATTCAACCGGCGGGCGAGGATCCCGATGCAGTCGGCGCGGGGCGTGTCCTCGATCAATCGGACAATCGGCTCGATGTCCGGATCAAACCGCACGATGTCGGACCGTTCGTCATTCGCGGAGGCGTGGCGCCGGCCCAGGCCTGCGGAGGCGAGGGCACCGGCCCCGGCAATCCCTTTGATGGCGTCTCGGCGAAGCATGGATTGATTTCCGGAGGGAATGCCCGACTCTATGAAACCACCGCGGCCTCGCTCGATCAAGTCCTGTACGCTGCCGGCGAGTCCTGAAGGGGTCTGCTACCTTGGCTCCGAGCAGGTTGTCGTTCCAGGTGAGAGTTGCCTGCACCATTGCGCTTGCGCTGTGCGCACTGTCCGCGAGCGCCCAGACGCCCGATGTCGACTTCCGTCGCGACATCGAGCCGATCCTGCGTCAGCGCTGTAAGGGGTGCCATGGCGAGTCGGTCCAGTCTGCCGGCTTGCGGCTGGACAATCGCCGGGACGCTGTGCGGGGAGGCCAGTCGGGTGCCGCAATCCGCCCTGGGGACGCTGCCGGCAGTCTGCTTGTCCGGATGCTCGTCCGGTCCGCATCGGAAGGTCCGGTGATGCCGCTGGGATCGGACCGGCTGACCGAGCCCCACATCGACCTTCTCACCGGGTGGATCGATCAGGGCGCACCATGGCCCGAGGATGCCGGCGTCCCCTCGAAGGAGCCCCGGCCCGAGACTCACTGGGCGTTCGAGCGGCCGGTACGCGCTGCCGTCCCTCGCGTTCGCGCCGCAGCGTGGGTTCGCAATCCGATTGACAGCTTTGTTGCCGCCCGCTTGGAGAAGGAGGGAATCCAGCCGAGTCCGGACGCCCCGTCTCCCGCTCTGCTGCGGCGTCTCAGTCTGGATCTGACCGGACTTCCCCCGAGCCTGGACGAGATCGAGCGGATTGAGAGCGGCCGGGAGACCTACGAGCAGGCCGCCGAGAGGCTGGTCGCATCGCCGCACCGCGGTGAGATGCAGGCGCTCCACTGGCTCGATCAGGCCCGTTTCGGTGAGAGCGACGGCTACCAGGCGGACTACATTCGCCCGTTCGCCTGGCGCTGGCGCCACTGGGTGATTGACGCGTTCAACCGGAACCTTGGATTCGACCGATTCACGGTCGAGCAGGTCGCGGGGGACCTGCTGCCCGGCGCCACCCTCGAGCAGCGCGTGGCAACCGGTTTCCACCGGAACGCCCTGCACAATCGCGAAGGCGGCTTCCCGATCGAGATGGACCGCGTCGAGCGCGCCGTGGAGCGCACTGCCACGCTGGCGACCGTGTGGCTGGGATTGACCGCGGGATGCGCCCGCTGCCACGATCACAAGTTCGATCCGGTTTCCCAGAAGGACTTCTACGGCCTCTATGCCTTCTTCAATACTGCGGTTGAGGCCGACATCGACGCTCCCCTGCCCGGAGAACTCGAGCCGTGGAAGAAGCGCCGACCGGAATTCGAGCGGCGGCGCGCAGAGCTCTTCGAGCGATACAGGGTTCCCGAACTCCAGAGGTACTGGGAGCAGAGGATCCTGGAGTCAGCCACCGACCCGGACTCGCCACTCGAGCCCATCTGGAAGATTCTCTGGGACTTGCTCCTGTTCGAGCTGGATGGCGGAACCGAGACTGTTCGGACGGCCGCGCGCCTTCGAACCGCCAAGCAGAGTGACCTCCTGTCCGGATACTTCGTGCGAAACGTCGTGGGCGGCTACGACTTTCCGACGCCTCAGGGCTACGAGGATCTTGACTTCAAGAAACTCAGGCGGGAGTTCAGTGAGATCGAGGAGGCCTTTCCGTCGCTCACCCAGGCCTATGTGATGGCGGACAGCCCGAATCCGCCCGACACGCGTCTGCTCGTTCGCGGAGACTACCGGCGCCCAGGGGACCGGGTTGAGCCTTCGGCCCCGTGGGGGGGGGGGGGGGGGGCGCGGCCCGCCGGGGGGCGCCCCGCCGCGGGGGGGGGGGGCGGGGGGGGGGGCGGCGAGCAAACAGCCCCGA
>JAPPMB010000114.1:64997-214639 GCA_028819255.1 Bryobacterales bacterium
CCCGCCCCGGGGGGCGGGGGTTCCCCCCCCCCCCCCCCCCCCCCCCGCCCCCCCCCCCCCCCCCCCCCCCCGACCGCATGGCCTTGGCGCGCTGGCTGGTGTCCCGCGAGAATCCGCTTACCGCGCGGGTCGCGGTCAACCGCGTCTGGCAGCAGTACTTCGGCACCGGCCTGGTCGCGACGCCCGAGGACTTCGGGACGCGCGGCGAGCGTCCGAGCCATCCCGAGCTGCTCGACTGGCTTGCCGTCGAGCTCATGGAGAGCGGATGGGATCTCAAGGCGCTCCATCGCCTGATCGTCACGTCGGCGACCTACCGCCAGTCTTCGGATGTGCGCCCGGAGCTCCTGGAAGTCGATCCGGGCAACCGGCTCTTGGCTCGGCAGTCGCGTCTGCGGCTGTCCGCCGAGACGATCCGCGACGCGGCCCTTGCCGCCGCGGGCACGCTCGACCGCCGGGTCGGCGGAGCCAGCGTGCGACCGTACCTGCCTGAAGGCGCGACCGAAATCGGATTCGGCAACTTTGTCCAGTGGCCGCAGAGCAGCGGCCCCGACAACTACCGGCGCGGCCTGTACATCTTCCGGCAGCGCACGCTTCCGTATCCCCAGCTCGCTACCTTCGATGCGCCGGACAGCGTCCAGGTCGCGTGCAGGAGGGACCGCTCGACGACGCCGCTGCAGGCCCTCATCCTGCTGAACGACCCGGTGTTCAGCGAGGCGGCCGCGGCTTTGGGGAAGCGCATCGTCGCGGACGGGGGCCCGACGCGCGAGGAGCGCATCCGACACGCCTTCAGGCTTTGCCTGTCGCGGGACCCGACGCGCGCCGAGGTCCGCCGGCTGCTGGAGTACCAGAAGACACAGCGCCGGATTTTCGCAGCTGAGGCCGGCTCCGCGACCGCTTCCGACGCGGACAGCTCGGCGTGGGCGGCAGTTGCCAGCGTCCTGCTCAACCTTGCAGAGTTTCTCTTCCGGACATGACTAGCCAGACTGGAGCCGCGCCGACGCGAACCGCTCGGGAATTCCCGTTCTCCCGCCGGGGGTTCCTTCGGGATTCCGCCTGCGGACTCGGCGCGATTGCGCTCGCCCGCCTGTTCGTCGACGACGGCCTCCTGGCCGCCGCCCCGAGTCCCCTGCAGCCCCGCGACCCACACTTCGCCCCGACCGCCAGGAACGTCATCTTCCTGTTTCAGGCCGGCGGGCCCAGCCAGCTCGACCTGCTGGATCCCAAGCCTTCGATGCGGCAATGGGACGGGCGGGCCCTGCCTCCGTCGATGGCCGGAGACCTCGAGCTGGCGTTCATTCGGCCGGACGCAAGGATCTGGGCCAGTCCGAGGCGATTTCGAAGACACGGTCACAGCGGCACTGCGTTCTCCGACCTGCTGCCCCACACCGCGCGCAGGGCCGACGACATCTGCGTCGTCCGCTCGATGACGACCGACCAGATCAATCACCACACCGGCCAGCTGATGATGGCCTGCGGCACTCCCTTCGTCGGCCACCCCTCGATGGGTGCGTGGGTGACCTACGGTCTTGGCAGCGAATCGAAGGACCTTCCGGGATTCGTCGTGCTGAACTCCGGCAGCGGCGCCGACGCCGGCAGCGGAATCTGGTCCAGCGGGTTCCTGCCGTCGAGTTACCAGGGGGTCCCGTTCCGCGGCACTGGGGACCCGGTGCTGTATCTCTCCAACCCCGACGGCTACAGCCGCGCTTCCCAGCGGGCCCGCCTCGATGCCTTGGGAGACCTGAACCGAATGCACCGGGAACTGAGCGGGGATCCTGAGGTGGACGCGCGAATCGCCTCCTACGAACTGGCCTTCCGCATGCAGATGGCCGCCCCCGAACTCCTCGATTTCTCTGGGGAGACTCGCGCGACACTCGACGCCTACGGCGTGGAGGACGAGGCGACCTCGCAGTTCGGCCGAAGCTGCCTGCTGGCCCGTAGGCTTGTCGAGCGCGGCGTCCGCTTCGTGCAGATCGTGCATGCGAGCTGGGACCATCACGCGGAGCTGGAGAAGGGCATCGAGAAGGAGAGCCTGGCGACCGACAAGCCGTCCGCCGCCCTTCTGGCGGACCTCAGGCAGCGAGGCCTGCTCGACACCACGCTCGTCGTGTGGGGCGGGGAGTTCGGGAGGACGCCCATGGTGGAGGACCGCACGCCGAGCCGCCAGGCGAGCCGCGGCCGGGACCACCACCGTCTGGCGTTCAGCGTCTGGCTGGCAGGGGGAGGGATTCGCTCCGGGCAGGTTGTGGGCAGGACCGACGATCTCGGCCTGCGGGTCGACGAGGATCCTGTCGACGTCAACGATCTCCAGGCGACCATCCTGCATTGCCTGGGACTGGACCACAAGCGGCTGACGTTCCGGCATCAGGGGCGCGACTTCCGGCTGACCGACGTGCGGGGGAACGTGATGCGCAATCTGCTCGCGTAAGGCCCGCGCACTCGCGCACCGCTTTGCGCTGGCCGGCCCCGGGGACACGGGTTCCCGAAGAACCGGTCGCCGCCGAACACGCCCCCGGGATCGCTTGGCCCCAGCCGATCGATCGGGTTCGCGACTCTCCTTGCGGCGGAAACCTGTCCGGGCTCCGGTCAGCGCTTGCGAGGCCTGCCGCTGGTGCCCTGGTCCGGCGCCAGAGCCGTCTGGAGCAACGCCGCGCAGCAGGGCGAGTACTCAATCGTCTTGGCGGCGTCCTGCCCGCGCCGGGACATTTTCCGCCAGGTCTTTCGCAGGATGTTGACCATGCCGTCCTCTTCCTGATCGTCGGCGAACGCCTCGAAGTAGTAGTCGAGAAACACTAGGCACGCCACGTCCTCGAGGAGCTGCGCCCAGGGGTCAATCCTGAATCGCTCCTTGCGGATGATGCCCTGGACGCGGCTGACCGTCCCGTCGTCGAATCCGCACGTCCGCATGATGCGCCCGGCGGTCTCGGCGTGGAACTGTCCCAGCTTCTTTCTCCAGCGAAGGTAGCCGACCCTGCCCTTGGGGTAGCGGCGGCGAGGGATCTCCCAGCGTCGGATGTGCTGGGCCCGGACCGCGAGCCTCACCTCTTCGGGAGCGTTCGGTTCCAGCCTGTCGAGCCACTCGGACATCCGCCGCGCGTATGTCAGCTCCTTGGGCTGCCCGTCGGCCTCGCTGCGGGGATCCTCGGAATTCGCCGCGTCGAAGAGATCCATGCAGCGGCGCACTCTCTCGGCGGTCGAGCCCGTCACTGCGGGTCCGCCCTTCCGGACCGGTGACAGCAGATCGTTGCGAGCGCAAGCGCCGCAGTTTCGGATCGCAGGACGTTCGCGCCCAGCGCCACCGGCTCGAAGCCGTGCTCCGCGGCGACCTGCCGCTCGGTCCTGGTCCAGCCGCCCTCGGGGCCGACCAGGAAGGCGGTGCCTCCGTCCATGCCGGCCGCCGCGAATCGAGGGGCGCCCGGCTGTGCGAGAAGCCGCAAGGGTGCGGTGCATCTGCCCGTGAACTCGTCCAGCCCGACCGGCGTCCTCACCAGGGGCGCCGCCAGCCGCCTGGATTGCTGGGCGGCCTCCAGCGCGATCCGCCGCCACCGAGCGACCCGCTTGATCGACGCCGCCCGCAGTGCGGCGTCGCTGCGATCCGCCGCCACCGGCGTGACCGAGTTCACTCCGAGTTCTGTGAGCTTCTCGACGGCCCATTCGAACCGGCGGAACCGGATGATCGACAGACCGACGTCCAGCTCCGGGGCGGGGGCGGGAGGTGGAAGCGGCTCCTCGATGCGGAAGCGCACCTCCCGGGGCGTGCATCTTTCCGTCACGGCCCGGTAGGCTCTGGCCTGGTCGGAGACCTCAACCCGCTCCCCCGGACGAAGCCGGGCGACCCGTGCGAGATGGTGCGCGGCACTCCCCTTCGCGACTGCCGCGCCGTCCTCGACACGCTCAACGAAGACGCGGCGCAATGCCATCTCCCACCAGATTACCCGGCCGGCTGTGATCCCGTCGATAGACTGAAACGTGACTGCCCGACGCAGCGGGGCCTTCGTTGCCGACTCGGCGGCGGCCCTGTCGCACGAGGAGGTCGCCCGGATCGTTCGCGAGCGCTTGCGGCCCCGCTTCGCCGAACTGGCCGCCTGCCGGTCGACATCCGAGCTGCTGGCGCATTCTTCCTACCAGGACATCCGTCCGCTCGCCGAGCGGGTTCTGGGGAACACGGAGACCGGCTGCTTCGCCCCGGACAGCGCACCGCGAAAGGCCGCCTACCGCCTGGTGGCCTGGAACCTCGAAAGGGGCATTCAGTTCGAGGGACTGCTCGAGGCCATGCGCACGCATGCCTACCTGTCCTCGTCGGACGTCTACCTCCTGACCGAGACCGATGTCGGCATGGCGCGCTCGGGGAACCGGAACGTCGCCCGCCAGCTGGCCCGCGCCCTCCGCCTCAACTACGCATTCGCCCCGTGCTACCTGAACCTGGCCAAGGGCGCCGGCGTCGAGAACGAGGCTGCGGGGGAGAACGCCCTCGGCCTGCACGGCAACGCCGTCCTGAGCCGCTACCCGATCCGCAGCGCGCGGACAATCCAGCTGCGGAACGGAAAGGACAAGATGCGCGGGCGCGAAAAGCGCCTTGGCCAGCAGGCTGCGGCAGCGGCCGAAATCAGGTTTCCCGGTCTGGATCTGACGGTCTGTTCAGTCCATCTGGATGCGCAGTCCCGACAGCGCCACCGCCGCGACCAGATGGAAAGGATCATCGACGGCCTTCCGCCCTTCCGCCCGGCCGTGATCGGCGGAGACTGGAACACGACGACCTTCGACTCCTCCAGCGCCCGTGCGGCAATCGTCGGCTACTGGGTGCGCGTGATGCTTGGAGCCCGCAACACGATCCGGAATCACTTCCTGCGCCCGTACACGTTCTTCGAGAGGGGGCTGTTCCGTCTGCTCGAGGAGCGCGGATTCGACTGGAGAAGGGCGAACCTGCTGGATGAGAGGACCACGTCCTACGATGTGGAGGACGTCAAGACGCACAGGAACCTTCGCGAGTGGGTTCCGGCGTGGTGCTTCGACTTCATTCGATGGGCGCTCCGGGAGTTCGACGGCAAGTGCCCGCTGAAGATCGACTGGTTCGCGGTGCGCGGCGCCGAGGTCGCGTCCCCCGTCGTGATCCACGAGTTCCGGGAAGGCCGTGTGCCGCCGCTGTCCGACCACGACGCGATCGGCATCGACATCATTGCGCCAGCTGGGCCCTCACTATAATCGGGTGATTGAGTCGATGCCGGTAGCGGAGCCAGCGGAGAGTCTCGGTCTGGTTCCGGAGTCTCTGGCCCGTCGTGACCACCGCATCATCTCCAACCTGATCAGCGAGTCATCGCGGGTTCTCGATCTCGGCTGCGGCGAGGGGGACCTGCTTGTCTGGCTGGTCCAGCACAAGAGAGTGCAGGCCCGAGGCGTCGAGATCGCCCAGGAGAAGGTCCGCCGCTGCGTCCAGCAGGGTCTTTCGGTGTTCCAGGGGGACATCAACCAGGGACTGGCAGACTACCCGGACGCGTGCTTCGACTATGTGATCCTCAGCCAGACGCTCCAGGTGGTGCGGCAGCCGGTCGAGGTTCTCCGGGAGATGCGTCGCGTGGGCCGTCGCATCATCGTCACGTTCCCCAATTTCGGGCACTGGACGGTCCGGCTCTCGCTGCTTCGCACGGGCAGGGCTCCCCGCACGAGACACCTCCCGTACCGGTGGTACGACTCGCCCAACATTCGGGTTCTCACAATCCTGGACTTCGAGGACGTCCTGCGGAAAGAGGGATTGAGAGTGGAGACCGTCCGCTTTCTGCAAGGCGGCAAGCCCGTGAGTGTCTGGCCGAACGTTCGCGCGGACTCGGCCATCTACCTGCTCAGCTAGCGGCCTCGCTCTCAGCCAGGAGTTCCGAGACGGCGGCCCGCACGGCGGAGGCCTCGACCGACAGGATGCAGCGCGGCACGTCGAAGGCGTAGCACCGGTCGCCCGGGCAGGGCTTGCAGTCCCAGTCCGTCTCGACGACCCGGTGGGCTGTCCGCCAGGGATGCCACACCGACGAGTCCGAGGAGCCGAAGATCACGACGGAGGGGACGCCGAACGCCGCCGCGACGTGGGCGGGTCCGGAATCGTTGCCCACGAAGACCTGTGCTCCGGCGATCAGGGAGACCAGAGCCGGCAGCGGCAGCCCGAGGCGGACGTCAAAGTCCGCGAATCGCAGGGCGAGCGCCTTCTCGTCCGGGCCGGCGACGAGGACGGGCGCCAGACGGTGCCGTTCCCGCAGGTCGCGCGCGACGGCGCGGAAGCTCCCGGCCGCCCAGGTCTTGGTGGCATAGGCCGCACCGGCGTGGATGACGGCGTAGGGGTCCGGCTCCCCGGCCCGGCCGGCCGCCAGGCGGGCGCGGGGGATCTCGCACTGCCCGGCCCCTAGGTGCACGACCGTTGCTGCGTGGTGCTCCGCCGTGTGCACCTTCGCGTCAGGCTCGCGGCCGAGCACCTGCTGGGCCCGTGGAATCCGGACGTTGTAGGCCCAGGACTGGCGGAAGTGCGCGAAACCTGCTCGCCACCGAGCTCCCGAGAGGGCGGTCAGCCAAGCCGCCGTGGAGCCTCCGTGCATGTCGATGCAGAGGCTCGGGCGCTTGGCCCGGATGGCCCGAAGCAGTCGCGCCTTCCCCGCCAGGCCTGAGCGGCGGCGGATGCGCAGGACGCTGTCGAGATCCGGATGACGGTCCAGGAGGCCGGCGAAACGGTCTTCCATCGCAACATGGATGCGAGCGTCCGGCACGGCGCGGCGCAAGAGCGCGAAGGCGGGTGTCGCGAGAACCGTGTCGCCCAGCGACCGGAGCCTGATCAGTACGACGCGAGGGTCGGGTCCGAGACGTGACAGGATCTGGCCGCCCACCCGGCCAGCTCAGGCGGCGCGGGATTCGGCCACAACGTCCAAAAAGCCCCTCGCCGCCGATGTGATGCGCCCGAAGTCGTGGTTCAGTAGCCAGCGCTTGTTCACCAGGTCCGAGCCGACCGCGACGGCGCTCGCACCCGCTTCGAAGAACGACTGCGCGTTGTGGATGTTGACCCCCCCTGTCGGCACCAGCAGAACCTGTGGCAGCGGAGCCTTGACGGCCTTGATGTAGCGCGCTCCACCGAGCACGCCCACTGGGAAGACCTTGACCATCGTTGCCCCCGCGTTCCATGCCGTCATGATCTCGGTTGGCGTCAACGCCCCCGGGATGACGCACTTCGAGTAGCGGTGGCAGATTTCGACGGTCGGGAGGTCCAGGGACGGCGAGACGAAGAACTCCGCCCCGGCGAGCATGCACTGGCGGGCCGTGGCGGCATCCAGAACGGTTCCGGCGCCCACGATCAGGCTGTCGCCGAACCGGTCGCAGGCCGTCTCCAGGATGTTGATCGCACCCGGAACCGTCATGGTGACCTCCACCAGCGGCAGACCCGCGATCCGGATGGCCTCGACGGCATGCAGCGCGTGGCTCGCGGTGTCGGTACGCACAATCGGGATGACACCGCTGCTCAGGATCGTATTTAACACTTCCGGTTTGGTCATCCTGCCCGAATCCTAAGCCGATACAGTACCAGAGGCTTGAGGCTTCCGGCAACGCCGTGCGCGGAACGGCCCGTATTAAGTCCTCGGCGCCCGTGAGGCAAGTGCCGGCTTGGCCGAGAGGGCTGTGCAGAATCCCGCGAGCGGAAGCGTCGGACGCGGGGGAATCCGGTGTTCGCGACCGGCAGTTCATTCCGGCCCGGGACGGGTTCGGGAGAACCCTCGCAGGACGGCGTCTTGTCCTCCGACAGCCGCTGAGCGAACCCGCCAGTGATCGTCCCGCACCACCTGTGAGGGGCGCCCGACGTCTGGACCGTGATCGTCGGCGAGTTGTGCCAGTCGGGTCTCGCACGGCGTGGGGCGCTGCCATCCCGCCTGTCCCGGGACGCGTCCGGCTGCCCGTACACTGGGAGGGCATGTCCGGGCGGAAACTGGCCTTGAATGGCGGTGTGGCGGTGCGGAGTGCGCCCTATCCTCCATGGCCGTCGCTTGGCCCCGGCGACCTCGACCGCGTCAGCGACATCCTCAAGAGCACCCATTGGGGCGGAGGAGGGGAGGCCGTCGAGGCATTCGAGGAGATCTTCGCCCAGTACCATGACGCTTCCTTTGGAATCGCGGTCAGCAGCGGAACGATGGCGCTCGAGCTCGCGCTGCATGCCCTTGGCATTGGTCCGGAGGACGAGGTGATCGTGCCTGCACACAGCTTCGTGGCGACCGCGCTGGCCGTAAGCCGCGTCGGTGCAGCCCCGGTCTTCGTCGACATCGAGCCCGACACCTACAACATCGATCCCGTCCGCATCGGGGAGGCCGTGTCCGACCGGACGCGAGCGATGATCCCGGTCCATTTCGGAGGGGTCATGGCGGATCTGGACCGGATCTCGACTGTGGCCTCGGACCGCGGCATCAGCGTCGTCGAGGACGCGGCCCATGCACATGGTGCGGAGTGGTACGGAATGCGAGCCGGAGGGATCGGCACTTGCGGGATCTTCAGTTTCCAGAACTCCAAGGCGATGTCGGCCGGAGAGGGCGGAATTCTGATCACCAGCGACGAGACGCTGGCCGCCCGCGGGCGATCTGTCGCGAACGCCGGTCGCCTGCCGGAGCGGGGCTGGTTCGAGCACTTCGAGATTGGAACGAACCTCCGCATGACTGCGGTCCAGGCCGTCCTGCTGGGATGCCAGCTGGAGAGACTGCAGGATCAGGTCAGGCTGAGAGAGACGAATTTCCGCCGTTTCGCCGACGGCCTGGCTGAGGTGGAGGGGCTCGAGCTCCAGCGGGCGCCGGCAGGCGCCATCGTGCAGACGAGGTACATCGTTCCCGGCCGTGTGGACGAGAAGCGGTTCGGCCTGGGCCGTGACGAATTCGTTGCCGCCGTCCAGGCGGAAGGTGTCCCGGTTCGCCCCTTCTACCCGCACCCCCTGTACGCGAATCCCGTGTTCCGGCAGGTGCGGCACAGGACTCTTCCCTGTCCGGCCGCCGAGCAGGCCACACGCGACTCGTTCTGGCTGCCCCTTCGACTGTTCATGGGCACGCCCGAGGACGCCGCGGATGCCGCCCGGGCCATCGCCAAGGTGCACCGCGCGAGCCGACCCCGTCCAGCCTTCCCGACGAACGGCTCGGCTGCAGGCTGAACTTCGGGCATCCTGCGGCGCCTCCGACCGGGACCCCCCTTGGAAGCCAGTGCTCACAGCAAGGCCTTTCGCAGTTTCGGAACAGCCTTCGGTCGACGGGCGAGGACCGGGGTGTCGAGCGCGTCCTCCGACGACCTCATGGGATGGACGGCCGGGCGCACATGCTTCCACGTGTGCGACGTGCCAGCCTCGGACTCGCGGTTGAATCTGGCGGAAAGCTTCTTCGGGACCTGGGCGAGGAATGCCTGTGCCCCGTCGAGAGCTGTGGCAGCGGTGTGTGCGGAACCGGAGGCCTCCGTCGATCAGGCGCCGGATCGTGGGGCGGCACCACTGCATCGGCCGGGCCTCGCGCTTGGCCTCGCTTGAGCGGACCTGCGGTCCGGCGGCCGGTTCGAGCCGCTCCGGAAGGGGCATCCAGACGCAGCCCGAGCCTTGCAAGGCTTCCGAGATCGCGATGGCCGCTCCGGCCTGCCGGCGTCGCTCGGTCCGCTGATACAATCGACCGCACCATGATTCATGTGACCGCGTCACTCCGCGTCAAGGACGGCTGCCGTGACGAATACCTGGCCCACTTCAAGGAGAATCTCCCGAACGTCTGGGCCGAAGACGGCTGCATCGAGTACGTCCCGTGTCTGGATGCCGAGACGGGCTGGAAAGTCCAGAGCCTCGACCCGAACAGGGTCACGGTCGTGGAGAAGTGGGCGAGCATGGAAGCACTGCAGGCCCACGCACGCGCGCCGCACATGAACGAGTTCCGCAGGAAGGCCTCGCACTTGGTGGAGTCGACGACGCTCCAGGTCGTCGAGGCCGCCTGACCGGCCCGGTAGCGGGCACTTGGGGCTCACGCCGCCTCGTGGATCAGTCCCCGCCTGCGGGACTCGTCCTTCACGCTCCTGAAGACCGACGAGCCCAGATACAGAAGCGGCGTGTCCGCGGCTGCCACCAGGAGCTTGTAGGCATAGCTGGCGAGGATGACCGCGCCGATCTGCGACCAGGTCCACACTCCGGCAAACAGGATGGTCACGACGACGGTCGTGTCCAGGAGCTGGCTCATCATGGTGGAGGCGTTGTTGCGCAGCCAGAGATGCCTGCCGTTCGTCAGCCTGCGCCAGAAGTGGTATAGGCGCACATCGATGAACTGCGCGAGAAGGTACGCGGCCATGCTGCCGACAATTGCCCGGCCGCTCTGGCCGAACACCGCCATGTAGTGCTCCTGAATCATCTCGTCCTGGAGATGCGACACCGGCAGGATGCGCCCGAGCTGCAGCAGTCCAAGCATGTACACGCTGACAACAAAGCCCGTCAGCACAATCGCGTCGGCGCGCTTCTTGCCGTACAGCTCGCTGATCAGGTCGGTGCAGAGGAACGTGATCGGGTACGGCAGAACCCCGATGCTGATCGTGGCCAGTCCGATGAACGGCAGCGGAACGTCCACGAACTTGAAGACCATGGCGTTTGCCAGCACGAGGCTCGCGACGAAGAGGCCCGCAAGGACCAGAAACAGCCAGTCGTATCGTGTCAATTCATTGCTCCTGACGCTAATATATCTATGACATGTTGCGTTCGTCAGGCCTGAGTCGCCGCCAGACAATTCGCTCGCTGGCGGGCGGGGGACTGCTGCTTCCCGGCCTGCTCTCGGAAATGCTGGCCGCCGAGCCGGACGATCCGCTGGCCCCGAGGAAGCCCCATCACGCGGCGAATGCCAAGCAGGTCATCTTCCTGTTCATGACGGGCGGTGTCTCGCATGTGGACACGTTCGACCCGAAGCCGTTCCTGCGGGCGAACCACGACCAGCCACACGGGCGCAACCGTGTGTACAAGGGAGCCGACTGGGAGTTCCGGCGCTACGGGCAGAGCGGCATTGAGGTCAGCGACCTCTTCCCGGAAATCGGGAAGGTGGCCGACGAGATCGCGGTCGTCCGCTCGATGAAGAACATCAACGGCGACCACTTCGGCGCGACCCTCGGGATCCACACCGGCTCGGCGACGTTCAACCGGCCCAGCATCGGCTCCTGGGTGAGCTACGGCCTGGGCACGTTCAACCGCAACCTGCCGTCCTTCATGGTCATCGCTCCCGAGATCCCCTACGCCGGCGGGCAGGTGTGGGGCTCGGACTTCCTTCCCGTGCTGCATCAGGGCACGCGCATCGTCCCCGGCGAGGAGCCGATCGCCCACATGAGACGGCGGAACCGCGCCGATCAGCAGAGGACCGAGCTCGACATGCTCGAGTACTTCAACCGCCAGCACCTGCGCGGGCGGCAGCGCGACACCAACCTGGCTGCCCGCATCCAGTCGTTCGAGACCGCGTTCGGCATGCAGGTCGAGGCGCCCGACGCGTTCGACCTCGCCAGCGAGTCCGACGCAACCCTGAAGATGTACGGCCTTGAGCGGGGCAGCACCGAAGGCTTCGCATGGCAATGCCTGGTCGCCCGGCGGCTCGTCGAGCGCGGCGTCCGGTTCGTCGAGCTCATCGACGGCGGAACGATGCTCGACCGGAACTGGGACTCGCACGCCAAGATGGCGAACTACAACAAGCTCGCGAGGAATGTCGACCGGCCCATCGGGGCTCTGGTCCGCGATCTGAAGGCCCGGGGGATGCTCGATGAGACCCTCGTCGTCTGGACCACCGAGTTCGGCCGCACGCCCACGTGTCCGTCGCCCGGAGCGGAGGGCCGCGGGCATCACGCGCGGGTCTACAGCTCGTGGCTCGCCGGCGGCGGCATCCGTGGCGGCATGGTCTACGGCTCCAGCGACGAGATGGGATTCGATGTCGCCGAGAACCCCGTCACCGTGCATGACTTCCAGGCGACCATCCTTGATCGGCTGGGAATGGACCACGAGCAGCTGACGTACCGGCACGCGGGCCGGGACTTCCGCCTGACCGACGTGCACGGACACGTCGTGGGCGACCTTCTGTCATAGGCCGAGCACAGCCCGCTCCGTCCGAAGCGCCTGCACAGGCGCCGCCTCGCCCGCCTGCATGGCCGTCCAGCGCCTCGAGTGTCCGAGTGCGGTCAGGTCGCGGGGGCCAGTGCCCGGGCTTCGCCATGTGGGAAGGGCCAGCCGCGACTGGCAGTCAGCGATCCCGCAGCGGGAGATTGAGGAGGTAACCAGACGGAACGGTTGTCAGGACCGGCTGGCCTCATTTGGGCCGAGGGTTCGTACATGGCCTGATGGTGAAGAAAGTGGCCCTCTCCGTCCCTGAGAATCCGGCCCTTGGGACAGCCGGATCGGAGCTTGGCTGCGGGCCGCCTGGCCATGACGCATCCCCGTCCGACGGCGCCTGCTTGGTTCGTTCCGCTGCGAGGACGGGTTTCCATGGATCCGCAAGAGGTTTCTTGCCTGAGTCTCGACGGCATCAAGCCGTGGCGGGTCCTGCCATGGCGGTCGGAATCGCAATCCGTGCAGTGCATGCCGTCCGTCCGTCGCTATGTGCCGGACCGACCAAGTGCGGGGCGCGGCGCTCTTTGTCTTCCTGACCGCACCGTGCCGGCCGTGGTGCCGGCTGAGCCGGGTGCCCGCGACGCGGCGGGCGGCGGCTTCTCGGCCAACGGCGTTCGCTCCAACTGACAGAAGAACTTCCTGCTCAACGGCGTCGACAACAGCGTGAACCTCATCGACTTCATCAACCAGACGGCCTACTTGGCCGGCCCCTCGGTGGAGGCCATCGGCGAGATGCAGATCCTGACGAACGGATTCACACCCGGGTCGCCGGCATCGCCCGAGTGAAGCGGCGAATTGTTTCCTGCTTGCAAAATGCTGTCTTTGATTTCACAATGAAAGCATGGCGGTTCAGATCACCATCCGCGGGGTGCCGGAACGCACACGAGACAGGCTGAAGGCACGTGCGGCCCTGAAGGGCCAGTCGATGCAGGCGTTTCTTCGCTTCGAACTGGAACGGATTGCCTCTCAACCGTCCATTGAGGAATGGCTCGAGGAAGTTCGCGAGCACAAGCGCATCTTCGGCACCCGCATTCCGACATCCGCCATTCTGGGCGCTCGCGACGCGGACCGGAAGTGAAGGCGGTCCTCGACGCCTCGGTACTCGCCGCAGCCGTTGTTGACACCGGGCCGGACGGGACATGGTCAGAGGCTGCAATTGCCGCCGGCGGGCTTGCGGGCCCGGAGCTCGTTCTGGTGGAGACCGTCAACATTCTCCGCCGCATGGAGCTGACTGGGCGAGTCTCCCCGACTGAGGCCAGTCTTCTGCAAGCGCGCATCATGGGGCTTGACCTACAGCTGTTCCCGTTTGCGCCGTTCGCCGAGCGCGTTTGGGCTTTGCGGCACAACCTGACCTGCTATGACGCTTGGTACGTCGCGATTGCCGAGGCGATCGGCTGCCCGCTGGTCACGCTGGACCGAAGGCTCAGTCTTGCTCCCGGTCCGACTTGCCGCATCGTGGTCCCGGACGGCGACGGATTGACGTAGATGCAGTGAAGCTTGGAACCGGCGGTGTCTCGCTGGCCGTTCGAGGACGACAATTGCGGGCACCTAGGGGTGGGCTTGACTGGACAGGTTTGGGCGAACCTGGATCTCCTGCCCGCTCGTTCCACCCCTCGGTTCTCCCGGCTCGATCGGGTACGCTCCTGCGAGCTTTCCTGGCGGACGACATGCTCAGACCCCCATCCGGGACGCGTCCTGCGGATAACCGTGGATCCTGGCCCGTTCAGACGGAAGTCTCTCCTGGCGCCCGTGGTGTCCACCGGATCGATCGCTACCTGCGCCGCCGGATGCGGGGCTCCAGCTCGTCCCGCCAGCCCCGGTAGGATGCGTGAAGATTCTCGACGATCTCGGATCGCGATGCAGCCAGGTCTTGCGATTCGGACAGATCGGCTTCGAGGTCGTAGAGTTCCATGTCGCCCCGATCGACCAGCAGCTTCCACCTTCCCTTGCGGACCGCCCAGCCGCGCGCGGAGTCCTTGTCGATCCAGTTCCAGAAAAGGGCGTCATGCAGCGGACCTTCCAAGGCCCCCGACACGACCGGGAGGAGATCCTTGCTGTCGAGGGGCCTGCTGTCTTCCGCCTTGATTCCGGCCGCCGAAAGGGCTGTGGAAAACACGTCGATCGAGATCACGGGTTCGTCCGAGACCGTTCCTGCGGGGATTCGACCGGGCCATCGCAACAGGAACGGCACCCGGATTCCGCCTTCGTAGACGCTGTGCTTGTAGCCGCGCAGCGCGCCGTTCTGCGCAGTGGTGCCCCGTGCCCCGCCGTTGTCCGAAAGGAAGATCACCAGCGTGCGGTCTCCGATGCCCTCTCGATCCAGGGCGTCGAGGATCTCGCCGATTCCCTCGTCCAGGATGGCAAGCATCGCCAGGTAGGTGTTTCGCTTGGGATCGGTGTTCGAGTACCGCTGAACGTATGCCTGTGGCGCCTGGATGGGGTTGTGGACCGCGTTGTACGGGACGTAGGCGAAGAACGGACGATTCGCGTTCCGCTCGATGAACTCCACGGCGTGCCGGGTGATGTTGCGAGTCAGGTATCCGGTGTCATCGACCGGAGCGGAGTTGAGGTAGATCGACCGAACCTCGTCCGTGACCGACAGGTCGAAGTAGTCGTGTCCCCCGTGGCCCAGGAAACCGTAGAACGTCCCGAAGCCCCGCCGGAGGGGCCTGAACCGGGGCTGGTAGCCGAGATGCCATTTGCCGAACACGCCCGTCGCGTAGCCCGCGCCCCGCAGCAATTCGGCGAGTGTGGTTTCCGAGGTGGGCAGCCCTGCACGCGAGTCCGCTGCGGTGTAGAACCCGAACCGCTGCTGGTATCGCCCGGTGAGCAGACCGGCCCGGGTCGGGGCGCAAACGGGGCAGCTTGCGTAGCCGTTGGTCATGCGGGCCCCCTCCGAAGCGATCCGGTCGATGTTGGGAGTCGACACCTCGTCCGGGTGGGCATGGCAGCTGATGTCGGCGTAGCCCTGGTCGTCGGAGACAATCAGCACAATGCTGGCCCGATCCTGCGCGGAGGAGAGGCCGCAGCAGAGGAGCAGGAACGCCAGCAGGCGCAGCACTGGGCGTGGCATTGGGAGCCGGTCCGGGATGATTGCCGTCATCTGCCCGGCTCCCCTTCTAGTTGGCGCTGATGCAGAACAGCTCGTCCTCGCTTCGAAGGAACAGGTTCCCGTCGAGAATCACGGGGGACGAGACGAACATCTCGTCGCCCATGCTGTTGACTGCGAGGACCTCGTATTCGGTGCCGAGCTTGAGCACGATCACGTCGCCCTCCTCGCTGGCCAGATAGAGCTTGCCGCTGGCCGCCACGGGCGACGCCTTGAACGTGTAGGGCGAGGGCAGCCGCTGCTGGTGATAGTGTTTCTCGCCCGTCACGGCGTCGAAGGCGTTGACGAGGCCGCGGTCGGTCACGAAGTACAGGATGCCGTCGTGGAGCACCGGCGAGGCCGAATAGGCGTTGCCCCTCTGGTTGGTCCACTTCACGAACTCAGGATCGTCCGTGATGTCCCCGCGGCCTCCGAGCTGGATGGCGAGCAGGTTTGGGTCGCGATAGCCGGTCATCGCGATGACCATCTCGTTGTTGACGTTGATGACGGCCGGAATCGCGTTCGGGCCGAGGCCGCCCGCTTCCCAGATCAGCTCTCCGGTCTCGAGGTCGTAGGACCGCATCCTGGTTGAGCTGGTCACGAGCTGCTCGCGCCCGCCGTAGTTGACGACGATCGGCTGGGGCCAGCTGCTGCGCTCGTCGCGTTCCGCTCGCCAGCGCTCCTCGCCGGTGCGCTTGTCGAGCACGGCGATGTACGACTGCCCCTCATGGTCGTTCTGAAGGACGACGGAATCACCATGGAGCAACGGGGCGATCCCTTCACCGAACGCCATCCGCATGCGCATCGGGCCGATGTCCTTCTTCCAGAGCAGCCCTCCGTCCATGTCGTACGCGTAGACTCCTCTCGATCCGAAGCTCGCGATCAGCGTTTCGCCGTCCGTCACGGGCGAGTTCGAGGCGTAGCTGCCGTACTTGCGGTGATAGCCCTCGTGCGGTTCGGCCGTGGCGGCGGTTCTGCGCCAGATCTCCCTGCCCGTTTCCATGTCGACTGCAATCACCAGGAAGTCGTGCTCGACGAGGGCTCCGGTCTCGGTGTCCGTTCCGGCCTCTCGGGCGGTCGTCAGGTAGATCCTTCCGTCCGAAATCACCGGAGTGGAGTGGCCCTTGCCGGGAATCCGAATCCGCCACTTGACGTTCTCCGTGGCGGAAAACGTCAGCGGTGCGTCGCTCTCGGCGACGCCGTTGTTGTTCGGTCCGCGCCACTGCCGCCACGCGTCCTTGGCCTCGGGGCCCGCACCGGCCGCGATGCCGGCTGCCAGCGCCAGCCCCAGTCCGAATTGAGTGGCGCGCTTCGCCGGGAGCGCGGCGTGACGTACGGGTTTCAGGAGGTTTGCGAGCATTCTGTACTTAGCGTATCCGAACGGAGTTCCCGCATGGCCCAGCGGCCAGCCGGCGGAGTCGCGCAAGGCGCGATACGGAGCAGCACCCGCCCCGGTCGGCCGCCAGCGTCCCACACGAACGAGTGTCGCTTTCCGGCGGCCAGTGGACTGGCCGGGCATGCGCCGTCAGGGTTGAGGGTTCGTGGACGCAAGCTTCCTTCGAATCAATGGCCAGAGCAGCGACAGGACGGTCGCGGCCAGAAAGACCAGCAGGATCGGACGCGTCAGCAGCCCAAGCCAGTCTCCGCGGCTGAGGATCAGCGCCCGGCGCAGATTGGACTCCATCATCGGCCCGAGAATCAGTCCCAGAACGAGCGGCCCGAGCGGGATCCGGGCCTTGCGGAACAGGAATCCGGCCAGCCCGGCCGCATACATCGCCCACACGTCCACGGTGGCGTTGTTGAGGGCGTAGGCGCCCACGGTTCCGAACAGGACGATGCCGGTCCAGAGCCAGGGAGGCGGAATGTTCAGGATCCGGGCCAGGGGCCTCGCGCCCAGCAGGCCCACCGCCATGATCAGCAGCGAGGCGAAGACGAGCAGGAAGACGATCGAGAAAACGAAGGACTGATTGCCGGCAAACAGCAGCGGGCCGGGCTGGATTCCGTGAATGAGGAGTGCGCCGATCAGGATCGCCGACACCGCGTCTCCGGGAATGCCCAACGTGAGCATCGTTGTCATCGCGCCGCCGATCGCCGCATTGCATGCCGAGCAGCTGGCAGCCAGTCCTCGGAGCGACCCCTTGCCGAACGAGTCCTTGTCCTTGGACGCCCTGCGGGCCTGTTCCCAGGCAATCACCGAGCCGATGTCCCCGCCGGCCGCGGGAATCGCGCCGACCATCGTTCCGACCGTGGCGCCGCTGAACGTCGCGCCGGCCATGGTCCTCGCCTCCGGCGCGCTCGGCAGAATCCGTCCGATCTCTGCGGAGGCCGATTTCCGGGCCTTGTGCCGTTCAGAGATCTGGATCAGCACCTCGCCCAGCCCGAACAGGCCGATCATGACCGGCACGAAGGAGATCCCGTCGAGGAACTCCGACATTCCGAAGGTGTAGCGCGGGTACGCGGTCATCGGGTCCAGACCGACCAGGGCGAGCGCGAGGCCCAGCATCCCGGCCAGCATGCCCTTGATCACGTGCCTGCCTGAAACGCCCGCCATGAGGCTGATGCCAAGGAGGGCGAGGCCGAAGTACTCCGCCGGTCCGAACTGTAGCGCGAATCTGGCGATCGGAAAGGCGAGAAACGCCAGAAACATGATGCTCGTGAGCTGTCCGACCGCGGATGCGATGGCGTTGACGCCCAGGGCTAGTCCGGCGCTTCCCTTGCGAGTGAGAGCGTAGCCGTCCCAGGTTGTCGCGATCGACGCGGGCGTCCCCGGGACGTTGATGAGGATTGCCGGGATCCCTCCCGCCGGAATCGCCCCGCAATAGATCCCCAGCAGCATGGCGAGGCCCTGCTCGGCCGAGACCCAGAATGTCAGCGGGGTCAGGACAGCGACGCCCATCGTCGCCGTCAGGCCGGGGAGCGAGCCGAACACGGCGCCGAGGGAGACTCCCACGGCGAGAAAGCCCAGCACTTGCCAGTCGAGAATGGCGGCCAGTCCGGCCAGGATCTCCGCGATCAACGCTCGCACCTCGCTGCGGAAGTCGGAGCCCGGCACGGGCGGGCGGTGTTGTGCGGCATCATTCCAGCGAGACGTTGAGGCCCATGCTGAAGGCCAGGAATACGAAAGCGGTCAAGGCAGCCGAGTATCCAGTGGCCGAAAGCCAGCCTTGCCCAAGGAATCGCAGCAGCAATGCAAGGAAGACTGCTGTACGAACAGCAAAGAAGCCGGTGCCCCACAGCAGCAGATACGCGAAGAGCAGGGCGGCCGTGCCCGCGACCTGCCGAGTGCCGGACATTTCGGGTCTCCGGTCCTCGCCGCCGCTTTCACCCTTCAGGAGCAGACCGACCGCCAGCAGGCCCATCAGGCCGCCGATGGCCTGGGGAAAGAACCCGGCTCCGGGCAGGCCTCCCACGCCTGGCGGGAATGTCCAGCCGCTGGCGACCAATGCGAGGCCGACGGCCAGAAACGCCCCGCCCGCGATGGAGTCGGCCCGCGTCACTCAGGCCCCTCCAAGGCGCAGCAGCTTCGGAATCTCGCGCTCGAAGAACCGCTGCTGCTGATTCGCGAACTCGGCGAATCCGTCCTTGTCGAGGAACAGGGCTTCCATGCCGCGTTCGCGGCAGAGCTTCGCCCACTCCTCGGTGCCGAAGGCCGCCTCGAACGCCCCGGCGAGCAGCTCAACCTGGTTCTCCTGCATTCCGCCGGGCCCGAAGAATCCGCTCCATGCAGGCGCTCCGATCGGAAAGCCCAATTCGTGGCTGGTCGGAACGTCGGGCAGGACGCCCGAGCGAGCGGCGTCGAAGACGGCGAGGGCGCGGAGTTTGCCGGCCTGGACGTGAGAGACGACCTCGCCCACGCCGGCCACCGCCGCGTCGGAGTGCTCTCCGATCACCGAGACGAGTGCCGGGGTGGATCCGCCGTAGGGCAGGTGCGTGAAGCGCGCCCCCGTGCCTTGCTCCATCAGCAGGATGTTGAAGTGCCAGATGGAGCCGATGCCCGAGTTCGCCATCACAATGCCTCCCCGCTCCCGGACCGCCGCCTCGAGGAATTCCTCGAAGGTGCGCCAGGGTGACGAGGCGCTGACCACCAGCGCGGGCGCGGTCTTGGACACCATGCAGATGAGCGAAACGTCCGATGGGCCGAGATCGGCATAGCCGAGGGAACGGACGATCGCGATTTCCACCGGGGCGTGTCCGATCGTGTAACCGTCCGCAGGCCTCCGAGCGACGTACGAGAATGCCAGCGCACCGCTTGCGCCCGGCTTGTTCTCGCAGACGATCGGCACGCCCAGCCGGGATTCGGCCAGGCTGCCCATCACCCTCGACACCGTGTCCGAGGTGCCCCCCGGCGCCGCCTGAACGATGAGCCTGATTTCCTTGGCGGGATACGGCCCTTCGGCGCCGCCGCACGCGGCAAGCAACGCGCAGGCTGCGAGAATCCATCTGAGCCGCGCAACGACCACCGGCGACGCATGATTATAGCGGAGAGGGTCCCCCTCGGATGCTCCGGTCTCGGGCATGTTCGGGGCTTCGATCCAGCGCCGTTACAAGTCCGGGAGAGGGCGATACACTGGCATTTGGGTCTCTCGAAACGCATGATCCGCGCAGTCCTGTTCGACTTCGACGGCACCCTCGTCGACAGCGAGTACCTGCATCATGAGGCTTGGCTTGAAGCCGTCGCGCCCTGGGGTGTGGCCGTGAGCTGGGAGGTCTACGTTCGCCGGCTGGTCGGAATCAGCGACCTGCGCGCCTGCGAGTTCTTCCTCGGCATGGCGGGCATGGAGGTTACCCCGGAGGCTCTCGAGCGGGGCCGGTCGCTGAAGCATCGGGCGTACCGTGCCCGGTCAGTCGACGAACTCAGGATCGCTCCGCAGGCAATCGAGTGGATCGTGGACAATTGCGGGACGGTGCCGATGGGGGTGGTGTCGTCCAGCGCCGTCCCCGATGTCGTTCCGATCCTGGAGAGGCAGGGCGTTGCGCGGTGCATGGAGTTCGTCGTTTGCGGGGACCACGTCGAGCGCCTCAAGCCTGACCCGGCGCCCTATCGCCTGGCGCTGAGCAAGCTTGATGGTGCGTTTGGAATCCGGGCCAGCCGCGAATGCCTGGTGTTCGAGGACTCCTCCACGGGTGTCCGCGCCGCCTCGGCGGCCGGGATGACGGTCCATGCGCTCGGCGACGCCGGCGAACTGCCGGCGGCGCTGGCGGAGTGGGACGAGCGGATAGCGCGACTGGACAGATTCGCCAGCTGCATCCCCGTCGGCGAGCTGCAGGACTTCCGGGCCGACCGGTGACAGGCCTCCGCGAGACGCGGACCTGTCCCGGAAGCTTCTCGGGCCGCCTCCACGGAACCCGCAAAACTAGGGCGCGGTGTCGGCGGTCACCGTCGCCCAGCCGGCGCGTCCACCGCATTCCTCGGCCGCAAGCCACCGACTTCGCCGAGGTTCCGGCGGATCGCGGCTCCCTGACGGGAAGGCTTCAGTCTGCCGCAATGGCCGCAGAGGATGGGGCCCGCACCTGCGCGTCGTGAACCACGATCGCCGAGAGCGTGATCACGTCCTCGACATCGAAGCCCTTCTGCAGCACCGCTACCGGCCTGTCCATTCCCATGACGATGGGACCTAGTGAGCGGGCGCCGGCGAACTGCTTGAGGAGCTTGTATGCGATGTTCGCCGCGGCCAGGTTCGGGAAGATGAGCACGTTCGCCTCGCCCTGGAGCTTCGAGAACGGGAAGAACTCCTGCATGATCCTCGGGTCGAGAGCGGAGTCGGCCTGCATCTCGCCGTCGACGACCAGGCCCGGGTCCAGTTCGGAGCAGATCTCGGCCGCTCTCCGGACCTTTTCCGAGTCCGGAGAGCGCGCCGACCCGAAGTTCGAAAAGGACAGCAGCGCCACGCGGGGGACGATTCCAAGCCTGGTGGCCCGCCGGGCCGCCAGGAGGGCGATCTCCGCCAGGTCCTCGGGATCGGGATCGATGTTGACCGTGGTGTCCGCCAGCAGGTAGATCTTGCGCTGGCGGATCATCATGTAGAGGCCGGAGACCCTGCGCACGCCGCTCTGGCGGTCAATGATCCTGAGCGCGACGCGCATGGTCTCCGGATAGTGGCGCGTAATGCCGGCCACCATCCCGTCCACGTCGCCCAGCCTCACCATCATCGCGGCAAAGCCGACAGGGTCGCGCAGCATGGCGAATGCGTCCTCAAGGGTGCATCCCTTGCGCTGGCGCAGCCGATACAGATCCTTCGCGTACTCGTCGATGCGCGGGAACTCGGCCGGATCCACGATTTCCCAACCGGACCAGCGCAGCCTGAGATCCTCGGCCTTGGCGACGACGCGTTCCGGCGGTCCCAGGAGGACCGGCCTCGCGATTCGCTCCTCCGACAGGACGTGTGCTGCCCGCAGGATCTTTTCGTGGTCGCCCTCGGAAAAAACGATGCGCCGGGGATCGGCCTTCGCCCGCCGGATGATCAGCTGGAAGACCTCCTGGCTGCTGTCGAGGCGCACCGCCAGATTCTGGCGGTACTCCTCGAGGGAGATGCGCTTCCGGGCGTCCCCGCTCCTGATCGCCGCCTCGGCGACCTGGTACGCGACCTCGAGCGTCACGCGCGGGTCGAACGGCTTCGGAATGATGTAGCGGGGCCCGAACTGGAGCTCTTCGGAGGTGTAGATCCGCCGCACCGAATCGGGAACCGGATCCTTGGCCAGCGCGGCCAGCGCCCTGACTGCCGCCAGCTTCATCTCGTCGTTGATGCAGGTCGCCTCGACATCAAGGGCGCCCCGGAAGAGGGACGGGAAACAAAGGACGTTATTGACCTGATTCGGGTGGTCCGACCGTCCCGTCGCGATGATCGCGTCCGACCGGGTCGCAATGGCCAGGTCGTACGCGATTTCCGGATCGGGATTCGCCAGCGCGAAGACGATCGGCCGGTCGGCCATGGAGACGAGCATGGCCGGAGTGAGCACGTCGGCCGCGGACAGGCCCACGAAGACGTCCGCCCCGCGCACCGCCTCGGCGAGCGTCCTCAGCCCGGTGTCCCTCACGAATCGCTGCTTGTAGGGATTCATCCCCGTCGTCCGGCCCTCGTAGATGACGCCCCTCGAGTCGAGCAGCAGGAGGTTGTCCGGCGCGATCCCGAGCTTGAGATACAGGGAGGCGCAGGCGATGCCGCTCGCCCCCGCCCCGTTCACGACTACGCGAACGGAATCGAGGTCCTTGCCCGCGATCTCCGTCGCGTTCAGCAGGGCCGCGGCGCTGATGATGGCGGTGC
Source organism: Bryobacterales bacterium (assembly GCA_028819255.1). GTDB lineage: Bacteria > Acidobacteriota > Terriglobia > Bryobacterales > UBA6623 > VXMF01. Next base: position 87,436 of record JAPPMB010000114.1, read on the forward strand.
CATGCTGGTCGTCGTGGAAGACCGGGATGTTGACCCGCTTTCGCAGCTCCTCCTCGACGCGAAAGCACTCGGGCGCCTTGATGTCCTCGAGATTGATGCCTCCGAACGTCGGCTCGAGGAGTTCGACGACGCGGACGATCTCGTCGGGGTCTTCCGTCGCGATCTCGAGGTCGAAGACATCGATGTCGGCGAATCGCTTGAACAGAACAGCCTTCCCCTCCATGACCGGCTTGCCCGCCAGCGGACCGATATTGCCAAGGCCGAGCACGGCGGAACCGTTCGAGACGACCGCAACCAGGTTCGACCGCGTCGTGTACTGGCTTGCAAGAGCAGGGTTGCGCACGATCTCCAGACAGGCGTCCGCCACACCGGGCGAGTAGGCCAGACTGAGGTCGATCTGCGTGTCCGACGGCTTGGTGGGGGCAATGGAGATCTTGCCCGGCCGGGGGAGTCGATGGTAGTCAAGGGCCGACTGGTCGGGAACATTCATGCTTTCGTCACTGCCGGGGTCGGCTCCGGTCCCGCGCCCCATCCAAGGGTTGAGGCTAGCACGGCCGGCGGGCGGGTCCGCCCCCATGGCCGCACCTCCGAACGCGCATCCGAGGACTTCGCGAACCTGATGCCGCGGATCCGCACCTTGGGATCTGCGGCCGGTGTTCCGTGGGCGCTCGGCCCGCGTGGGAGTACCCTAACGAACAGGGACGGGGCTCGGATCCCGAGTGTGTCCCGGACATTCCGCGCCATGCAGCGCAACGCTTCACGATGGATTCTCGGTTCGGCCGGATTTCTTACGCTTGCCGGAGCTGCAGCGACCCAGGAGTCGGCGCTCAAGCCGGTGGCCTCGGTTACGCAGATCATGCAGGCCATGGTGATCCCGTCCTCGAACGCCCTCTTCGATGTTCCGCGCAATCCGCCCGCGGACGAGAGCGGATGGGCCGCAGTGAGGAACCATGCCGTCGTGCTTGCCGAATCAGGAAACCTGCTCCTGATCGGGGATCGGGCGCAGGACTCGGAAGTCTGGACCAGAACGTCGCGAGGCCTCGCCGAAGCGGGGGAGGTCGCGCTGAAGGCCGCTCAGGCGAGGGACGTCGGCGCCATTACGGAGGTCGGCGGCCGGATCATCGAGGCGTGCGAAAGCTGCCACGAAAAGCACTGGATTCGCTAGACGACGGTCCGCCCGCAGCCGAGACACGGGCCCGGTCGATTCCAACCGCCCTGCTAGCCTTTCCATGTGATCGTCAAACTCGCCACCTGCCTCGCCTGCAGTCTAGTCGCCGGCGTCACGGCGCTTGCCCAGATTCCCGACAGGGACAGCAGAAACACCGAGATCCGCCACACGGACACGCGCTATTCGCTGCGCGCGTACACAAGGGCCGAATGGCAGGACCGCGCCGCCGATCTGCGGAAGCGGATCCTCTTCTCTTCGGGTTTGCTTCCGCTCCCGGGCAAGGAGCCTTTGAACCCGCGCATGGGCCCGGTCACCAGCCACAAGGACTATTCGGTTGCCAGCGTTCTTCTCGAGACCTATCCCGGCTTCTTTCTTGGGGGCAATCTCTACAGGCCGGTCGGCACGCCCGGACCCCATCCCGCGGTTGTCTCGCCGCACGGGCACTGGCGGTACGGGAGGTTTGAGAACTCCGAGATCAACTCCGTGCCGGGCCGCGCGATCAGCCTGGCGCGCCAGGGCTACATCGTCTTCGCACACGACATGGTCGGCTGGAACGACACCATGCAGGCGCCGCATGCATTCGCGGGGCCCAGAGAGGAACTCTGGCTGCTGGGCACGCTCGGGCTGCAGCTGTGGAACAGCATCAGGGTCGTCGACTATCTCGTATCCCTCGACGATGTCGACTCAAGCAGGATAGGAGTCACGGGAGCTTCTGGCGGAGGAACCCAGGCCTTTCTGCTTGCCGCCGTCGACGACCGCGTCGGCTACTCCGCCCCAGTCAACATGGTCTCTTTCCAGATGCAGGGCGGTTCGCCATGCGAGAACGCCCCTCTGCTGCGAATCGGGACCAACAATGTGGAGTTCGCGGCCGCGTTCGCGCCCAAGCCCCAGCTCCTCGTCTCCGCAACGGGAGACTGGACGGTGAACGTTCCCTCGGAGGAATTCCCTGCGCTGCAGCGAATCTACCGCCTGCTCGACGCCGAATCCTACGTCGAATCGCGGCAATTCGATTCGCCCCACAACTACCACAAGGACAGCAGGGAGGCCGTGTACGCGTTCTTCGGCAAGCACATCCTCGGCGAGGTCGACCCGTCCCGGTTCAAGGAGGACTCCTCGCGCCCGGAGCAGTTGAGCTCGCTGCTCTACCTGTGGGGGCGTTCCCTGCCCGAGGGGGCCGTCGGGTTCGACGAGCTCCTGCGCCAGAGGATCGCCGCCGCCGAGGCCGACACGCTCGAACTGGCGGTGCGCGACAACCGGTCTCTGGAGCGAGCCAGGGCCGCCTTCGGCGAGCGTTTGCGACTGGCGCTTCTCGCCAAGCTTCCCCGGCCCGGCGAAACCACGGTGCAGCCACTCGAGGGTCCGGACCTGCTCATCGGGCGCAAGGATGTCGGCGACCGTGTTCCCGCCAGGTACTTGAATGCCGATTCCACCAAGGCCCCGCCGACGCTCCTGGTCCACGCCGACGGCATAGCCGCCGCGGAACGGTCGGAGATTGGGCTGGCCGTGGCAGGGCGAGGGTGGCCGGTGCTGATGATCGATGCGTTCCAGACAGGCGGCGCCGTGGAAGATCGCGACATCGCCGGCGCCGGAAGGAACAGTGAGCGCTACTACCACGTGTTCAACCGCAGCGACGACGCCAACAGGGTCCAGGACATCCTCACCGCGGCCGCATTCCTCCGGGAGCGCGGAAACGCTGACGGGATTCGCCTGGTGGGGATTGGCCGGGCGGGTTTGTGGGCGCTCCTGGCCGGGGCGCTCGATCCCGATCTGCGGTCGATCTCAGCGGACGCCGACGGATTCGATGCGGCAACGGATACTGAGTACGTCGAGGGGCTGTTCATTCCAGGTCTGCGGCGTGCGGGGGACTTTCGAGCGGTGGCACCGCTTCTCTCTGACAGGGACCTGCTGCTCTACAACGCACACGACGGATTTCCGCTGGCGTGGTATCGGGCGGCATTCGGTGCCGCCGGGCGGTCCGACGGCCTGAGAATCGAACAGGGAGCGGCGTCGACGGAGCTCCTTCTCGAATGGCTTTCCCGGTAGGCAAGGCCGCAGTGCTGCGTCTGCGATCATGACTGGGACCCCGCTCGAAGAGGGCGCCCTCCATGCAGGGGCATGCCGCTCCGCGAGGTGACTTCACGATGCTTGAAACGGGCCAGACAATACGGAAACGGAGCACTAAGACTGTTCCTGCGCTGATCGCGGCGATTCTCGCTGTCTGCCTGGCGGCACTGGGGTACGTGCAGTGGAAGAAGGATTCCGTCACGCCTCCCGAGCAGATCATCCTGACCGACGAAGCGCGCGCCTACCTGCCGATGCTTGATCTTGGCGAGGTCGAGATGGCGGCGCACGAAAACGCTCTGGGCCAGACCCTGGTCGAGATCACGGGCCAGATCAGCAATCTGGGCGACAGGCACGTCCGGAGCATTCGAATCAATTGCGTGTTCTTCGACATCCAGGGAATGGAGTTCCATCGCGTGCTCTCGACGATCGTCCGGTCGAGCCGGGGTCTGGCGCCATCGGCCCAGCAGAGTTTCCGGCTGCCGTTCGACGACATTCCGGAAGGCTGGAACCAGGTCATGCCGAATCTCTACATTGCCGAGATCGTGTTCGACTGAGCGCGAACCCGGGGTGCGGTGGAGTCCTCCGCACGCGGGCTTTCCGATCCAAGGCCCCGAGCCGCAGCGTCCGGCTCGTCGGCGAGCACGCTCATCGCGGCGGGTCGCAGTGCACCTCTTCGCAGGGAGAGCGACCGCCTCAACACGGGCCCCGGACGTCCGCAATCCGACGGCCGGACAGACGGACATTGAGGAAGTCGCGTACAGCCTGCCCGCCACTTGTTGGCCGCCGCCCCCCGACGACCCGAAGCCCGACTTCAGGCGCTCAGGACAGCCCCTCGACTCTGCTGCTCGGTCATTCCCGCTCAGTCGCCGAAGTAGTGCTCGCCCGACGAGGCCAGCGTGGCGCCCTGATCGACCTTCCACGACTCGAGGCCAGCGAAGTCCGCGCTGGCCCACTTTCCGCGCAATGTTTCCATTCGGCTCTCGCTCAGCTTGCTGTGTGCCCTTGCGGCACGCAGGTCGCGGTCCACCTGCTCGGGCGTCGTGCAGCCCAGAATGGCGGTCGCCACGGGCAGCGACCAGACATAGTCGAGGTTCTCCTCCAGGGTGGAGATCCCCTGCTCGTGCAGGACGCCGACGCCGGTCGTCTTCATCGCCATGATCCCGACCCCCTTCTCGACCGCCTTGGGAAGGGTGGTGCTCTCGAAGCTGAGCTTGCGGTTTGCTCCGTCGGTGACGCTCAGCGGCATCAGCACGGTGTCCCAGTCATACAGGTCAAGCATTCTCGAAAGCACGCGCGGGTCCATGTGGCCCGTGAATCCCACGTACCGGACCTTTCCGTCGCGGCGAGCCCTCTCGACAAGCTCCATGGTCCCTCGCGGTCCGAAGACAAAGTCGATGTCGTTCATGTGCATCACGTTGTGGACCTGATACAGGTCGATGTAGTCGGTCTTAAGGCCGGCGAGGCTCTGGTTGAGGTCCAGTTCGCAGTGACTGAAGGTGCGGTTCCTGGTCTTGGTTCCGTAGATCAGCCGATCCCGGGGAACGCCTTCCATTGCGATCCCGTACCGCCTCTGGCTCAGGCCGTACGCCCCGGCCGCGGCCGAGTCGAAGTAGTTGATGCCGGACTCGTAGGAATGCCGGATCGTGCGCAGGGCCTGCTTCTCGTCGCGCATCGTGCCCACGCGGCCGCCCCCCAGGCCGACGATGCTGACCTCCAGACCTGTCTTGCCCAGCTTGCGCCTGGGAACCGGCTCCGCGGCCTGGGCCGCGGCGGCGACACCGAGGCCCGCCGCCGCCTTGACGAATTCTCTTCTGCTCTCGGACATGCTCAACCTCCGTGGCAAGTCGTGGACTTTGCACAAACAGCGTAGAACATTCGGGCGCCGCAGGCGGAAGTTCGACGACATCCTTGTTTCGGGGGTACACTGGGCCCGGAATGACTCGAGATGGCCTTACGACGCGCCGCGGTTTCGCCAAGGCCGCCGCAGCTCCGCTCGTGCTCCCGGCCTCGACGCTCGGCCTGGGCGGAGCGACGCCTCCGTCTGACCGGATCGCCCTCGCCGGCATCGGCATGGGTTCACGGAATCGCCGGAACATCCAGGAGTTTCTCAAGCCGGAGGACACGCAGGTGGTCGCAGTCTGCGATCTGTTCGCGGACCGGCGTCGGCAAGCCAAGGATCTGGTGGACAAGCACTACGGCAACGGCGACTGCACCGCCACACGGTTCCACGAGGAGGTCCTTGAGAGGGACGACATCGATGCGGTGGTGATCGGGACCGGTGACCGCTGGCACGCGGTGATGAGTTCGCTCGCCGCCCAGGCGGGGAAGGACGTCTACTGCGAGAAGCCCTTCTGCCTGACGATCGTCGAGGGGCGCCAGCTGGTGGAGGCTACGCGCCAGCACGGGACCGTTTGGCAATGCGGGACGCAGCGCCGCTCGAACCCCGGGTACCAGTTTCTGGTCAACACGATCCTAAGCGGACGCATCGGCGATCTGCACACCGTCCGGCTCTCGTTCGGCGCGACCGGCGGCTGGAAGCAGAATGCCTTTGCCAAGCCCGAGAAGGCGCCCGATATCGAAGAATTCGACTATGACCGGTGGCTTGGCCAGTCTCCGTGGGCGCCCTACTCCCCCGAGCGGGTCCGACTGTGGAGGCTTAACTGGGACACGGGGGCAGGCGGCGTCGCGGACATGGGTCCGCACTTCATCGAGACCGTGCAGTGGCTCCGCGGCAAGCCGCTCGATGCGCCCGTCGAGTACGACGGCGAGGCCGAGTTCCGCGACGAGGGGGGCATCAACAACATCCCGTACTGGTATGAGATTCGCACACGCTTCCGGGACGGCCTGCGGCTCAACATGGACACCGGCCGCAAGGGCTTGATGTTCATCGGCGACAAGGGCTGGATCTTCCTCTCGGACATGGGCGGGATCGAGGCTAGGCCGGATGCCGTTCTGGCAGGCCTGGATCCGCCCGATGCGCACTACAACGTCATGGGGCCGCACATCCGCAACTTTCTTTCCTGCATGCGGAGCCGGAAACAGCCGGTTTCCGGCCCGGAGGCCGCCCACCGCGCCCACACGATTGCCCACTGCGCGAACATTTGCCTGCGTCTCGGCAGGCGGGTTCGCTGGGAACCCGACAGCGAGCGGTTCGAGAACGACGCCGAAGCCAACAACATGCGCTACCGCACGATGCGCGCGCCCTGGAGGGTCTGACCATGCAACGCGAACGAATCGAGAAGGCGGTTCAGGCGGTGGCGCAGTACGACTACGGAACGTCGACGTCGGCCCTGTTCGAGGTGGACCGGCTGATCAACGAGACGCACGGAGACGAGGAGGCGCGGTCCTGGATGGAGCGCGAACTGGCCGCGCTTCTGGGATCGGACGCGAGCTTGGCCGCAAGACAGGAGGTCTGCCGTCGACTGTGGCGCATCGGCACGGACAGTTCCCTGGACTCGCTGGTCCCGATGCTCGGGTCGGACGATCCGCGGGTGGTTGGCGCCGCCTGCTACGCCATTGGCCGCCGCCCATCTGCGAGAGCCGACGAGCTTCTGATGGCGGCGATGCGAAGAGCGCCCGAGCAGTGCAGGGCGCCGATTGAGCACTTGATCGAAGACAGGCGCTGAGGCAGTGGCTCCGGGGCCGGAGCCGGATTCCGGGCGTGAGTCCGCATTCGCAATAATCAGTTCCATGCAGGGTGTTGCGAACTACGTCGGCGGCCGGTGGGTTCCCCTCGATGCGCCGGATGTCACTCCCGTGGTCGATCCGGCCACAAACGAGGTCCTTGCGACGGTGCCCTCCGACGGGAGCGAGGGCGTTGCGGAGGCCGCTGCCGCTGCGGCAAGGGCCTTTCCAGGCTGGCGGGCCGTGCCCGCCGGCGATCGGATCCAGTACCTGTTCCGGTTCAAGCAGCTCTTGGAGGAGGAGTTCGACGGCATTTCCCGCCTGATCTCGCGGGAGAACGGAAAGACGTGCGCGGAAGCGGCCGGCGAGCTGAGGCGCGGCATCGAGAACGTCGAGGTTGCCTGCGGCATCCCGACGATGATGCAGGGCTACAACCTGGAGGACATTGCCCGCGGCATTGACGAGACGATGAACCGTGCCCCTCTCGGGGTCGTCGGCGTCATCACCCCGTTCAACTTTCCGGTGATGATCCCGCTGTGGTTTCTTCCCTACGCGATCGCCTGCGGAAACACGGTTGTCATCAAGCCGTCGGAAAAGGTTCCGCTCTCGATCCGGAAGGTGGTTGAGGTTCTCGAGCGAACGGGACTGCCCGAAGGCGTCGTCAATCTGGCACACGGGGGAAGGGCCGCCGCCGATGCGCTGATCGAGCACCCGGAAGTCCGTGCGATCAGCTTTGTGGGATCGAGCCCGGTCGCCAGGCACGTCTACGCATCCGCCGCCCGCCACGGCAAGCGCGTCCAGTGCCAGGGAGGAGCGAAGAACCACGTCGTTGTCATGCCGGACGCGGACCTGGAAACCACGACGCAGATCGTCACCGACAGCGCCTTCGGCTGTGCCGGCCAGCGTTGTCTGGCGGTCTCGACCGTCGTGACCGTCGGCGACGCCCACAGATCCTTCATGGACGCGATTGTCGAAGCGGCGGGATCGCTGCGGGTCGGACGGGGCCTCAGCAAGGATGTCCAGATGGGACCGGTCATTACAGCCGAGAGCCGCAGCCGCATCGAGGGTGCAATCGCGCGCGGCGCAGTGGAAGGAGCGGAAGCGGTGCTCGACGGCCGGGGCATCCGGGTGGACGGCTATCCGAACGGGAACTTCGTCGGCCCGACAGTCCTTGACCGCGTCGACGGTGGCGGCTTCCTCGGCACCACGGAGGTGTTCGGTCCTGTCCTGGGTGTGACGCCCGTATCCAGTCTCCAGGATGCGATCGACGTCATCGCCCGCAGCCCGTTCGGGAACGCCTCCTCCATCTTCACGACAAGCGGCGCCTCCGCGCGAAAATTCCGCACCGAGGTGCCGACGGGCAACGTCGGCATCAATATCGGTGTCGCCGCGCCCATGGCGTACTTCCCGTTCAGCGGCTGGAAGGACAGCTTCTTCGGAGTGATGCACGGCCAGGGCCGCGACGCGGTCGAGTTCTACACCGACAAGAAGGTCGTGATCGAGCGCTGGCCGCAGGAATGGTCGCGCCGCTTCTGAGCCGCCGTTAGGGTCCTCTCAGGGCCGCATCGCCGAAGGAGGCTTCTCCCAGTAGTGCTCATGGCAGAACGTGCAGGCAGTGTAAATCTCACCGCCGGCGTCAAACAGCGCAACCGGGTCGTTCGCCTCCGCGGCCTGCAGCGCCAGCTGCGTTGCGTCGATTAGGCCGACAGCCCCCTCCATCCACGTTCCCGTGTCCTTGGCACGGCCCTCCATCATCAGGAGGTTGCCGGCTTCCGCAACCGTGAGAGCGCTCTGGAACACCGCCTCCCACTCCTCGTGGCTCCGGGGCCGAATCTCGTTCGTGCCCTCCACGGTGATGATGGTCCCGACCGAATCCCAGACCACCTCGGCGTTCGGATAGACCACGTCGTGCATCAGATCCTCAACCGAGGCTACCGGCTTGAATGGGGGCGAATCCCCAACGGCGCCACTCTCGCCACACGCGATCGAGAGCAGCGACGCGGTGGCGGCCACCACCAAGAGTGCCGTGGATATCCAACAGCCAGCTCGTTCCATCGCACACCTTCCGTCAGGGCGGGCATTATCGGCGCCTTGCACGGTCGAGGCCGCGTCAGGGCGCCGCCGCCCGGCCTTCACTGTAGCGCGTGAAAGGAAGGCGCCGTTCGCAAGACGGGCTCTGCACGGCGGCGCTCTGCTAGAGTCTTGTCTTACGGATCCTGATCGGACTGGGCCGCATCGGACGGATCGCCGGGAGAAGTTCGCGTCATGTCGCTGCCAGCCTTCCTTGAATGGCTTGAAGGTACGTGGGCCAGTGTCGGGATCCGCGAGTCGATCCTCTTCTATCCCTTTGTGGAGACTTCGCACGTCCTGACGCTCTGCCTCTTCCTCGGGATGACTGCAACCTGGGACCTGCGGCTCGTCGGCGCCACCCTGCGCAAGGTGCCGGTATCCGAGGTCATCAACCGGCTGTTTCCCTGGGCGATCGCGGGCTTCGTGCTGATGGTGATCAGCGGTTCGATGCTCTTCCTTTCCAGCCCGGTCCGCGCCTCGCAGAACATCTTCTTTCAGATCAAGATGGTGACGATCGTCCTAGCGGGCCTGAACGCGTTCGTATTTCACCGCACAGTCTTCCGATGGGTGGCCGAGTGGGACGTGGCTGACGCGATACCCTTCCGCGCCCGTGCGGCGGGTTTCGCGTCGCTCGTGCTCTGGAGCATCGTCGTGATCTGTGGGCGCATGCAAGCCTACAACTGGTTCGACTAGCGGAGTTGGCGAATGGACCTGCTGCCTGTTTTCCAGTGGCTCGAGGACACCACGATCGGTGCGGTGATCCGCGAGTCGCTGTGGCTGTTTCCGGTCATCGAGGCCGTCCACCTCCTGGCGCTGGCATTGTTGGGCGGCACCATCCTGCTCGTCGATCTGAGGCTCCTGGGATTCGGCTTGCGCAGCCAGCCGGTTGCCGCCCTGGCCGAGGGCGTGCATCCGTGGCTCGTTGGCGGGCTGCTCACCATGGTCGCGACTGGCGTTCCGATGTTTCTCTCGGAGGCGATCAAGTGCTACTACAGCCCTCCGTTCTGGTACAAGATGTTCTTCCTGGTCGTTGCTACTGCATACACGTTTTCGGTGCGCAAGCGCGTTGCGGCCGCAGATCCTGCCAGGCTGGGACCCGTCTGGGGCCGACTCTCGGCCCTAGCGTCCATGGGGCTCTGGTTCTGCGTCGGATTCTCCGGCCGCTGGATCGCCTTCTACTGATGATCGGCGATCGAGCCGGGTAGCGCTCGTTTCCGTCTAGCGCCGCGGCTCCGTCGGGTCCCTGCCGTCTCGCGGTGCTCCGGTTCCGGAGGAGCCCATGAAGAGCCTCCGGCCATCCTCAAAGGTGAGGTTGCGGCCGTTGGCCTTCAGCGTTCCGTCCTTCGCCTGGTACCCGTCGACCAGAATCACGGTGCCCGGCATGAGCGACTTCTTGGTGAAGCCCCGGCGAAACAGAGTGTTGGGCGTGCCGCCCTCCACCATCCATTGCTCCACCTCGCCGTCCTGCGCCGACACATCGATGTGAATCCACGCGTGCGGGTTGATCCACTCCATCTTCGTGACTGTGCCCTTCAGCTGGACCGGACGGTTTGCATCGAATTCGGCTGAAAATGCGTGGTGTGCCCAGACTGGCACGGCCACCGCGAGGGCGGTCAGCACGATGCCGACCGCAACGTAGGCTGTTCTGCTCGACATGGGTTCAGACCTCGGTTGCAGTGTACCCTACGCGCCGGGGCCATGGCGTGCTGCCATTCGCCCTTCCATGGCTGATTCTTGTTCTGATCTGTAACCTTGCGCACAATGAGTCAGGGAAGCTTGCAGTGCTCGTCGCTGCTTCTCTACACTTCTCGCACTGTCTGCTAGGTCCGTGCTCTGCCACTACGGTGACTGTTCCAGGCGGAGCCCTTGCCCGCCGTCGAGGTTCTGCCCTCGTAGGACGAGTGCCGACTACAGGAAGAGGCGCCGCAGCGCGGCTCGCACAACCCTTGCGGAAATCCCCGCGCGACGGGCCAGCACCTACCACCTATCGGTGAAGACGCCAACCCTTCCCTGGAACGGAGCAATTTCCTCACAGCCCCTGGACCTCTTTCGCCCGTCCCACAGGGCAACCCAGCGACCCGCGGCGCAGGATCCCCATTTCTTGTAACGCTTCAGATGTCACGTGCCTGACTTCCGCTATGCTGTGGGCAGGTTCGAGAGTGCTCGCACACTAAGGGGAAATTGCTGTTGTTGGCAATCGACCAAGAAAGCTGAGCAGTTGGACAAGGAGAAAAAGTATGGCTGAGACGGCCCTGCCGAATGGTATTCCAGTCTCTCCCTATCCGGCTGCCAACGTCGCCTCGGTTGGCCAGCACAGCCCGCTCCGGTACCCCGGCGGCAAGACGTGGCTCATTCCGCATGTCAAAGCTTGGCTCCGCCGGGTCAGACCGAAGCCCGACCTGCTGCTTGAACCGTTCTGTGGAGGCAGCATCGTATCCCTCAGCGCTGTGATCGAAGGCTGGGTCGAGCAGTGCTGCATGTCCGAGCTCGATCGCGACGTTGCTGCGTTCTGGCACGCTGCCCTGCGCCACGGTCCGGCCTTGGCCGAAAAGATTCTTCGTTTCAATGTTTCCCGGGATGCGGTGAACGCTTTGGTGCGCCAAGCGCCGTGCGACGTCCTTGAGCATGGGTTTCGCACGTTGGTCCTGAACCGGACGCGGCGAGGGGGGATCCTGGCACCTGGGGCGGCACTCATCAGGTCGGGGGAAAACGGCAAGGGACTGGCCTCGCGCTGGTATCCCCACACGATCGCCAGACGTCTGAACGCGATCAGTGCGCAGGCAGAGCGCATCGGTTTCTTCGAGGGCGACGGAATGACGCTTCTCAAGGCCATGCTGGGAGCGTCGGGAACGGAGGTCGCCGTATTCGTCGATCCGCCCTACACCGCTGGCGGAAAGAGAGCGGGCAGGCGGCTCTACGCCCATCACGAAATCGACCACGGGGGCCTCTTCGCGCTGCTGGACGACAGCTCGGCCCAGTTTCTGATGACGTACGACGCATCTCCGGAAATCGTGGGCCTGATCCGCAAGCATGACTTCCATGCGGTTCAAGTGGTCATGAAGAACGGACACCACAATCGGATCCCCGAACTGGTCATCACGCCAAGAGCGGTTTTCGATTGAGATCTCCGAGGCCCAGGTACGGCATCGCCGAGTGGTTCGGCGAGCCTTTCAAGGAGATAGCGGCCGATCTTCGCAAGGATCTTGCGATGATCGCCACGCGCTCGGGACGCGAGGCAGCAGCTAGTCAGCCCAGATTCTGCCCGTTCCAGACTGCTGTGCCATGTCGAAAGCCAGGCGGCGTTTGCTCCATCCGAGCCTACAGCAAAGGGCCAAGAGGACGGCTTGGAAACCCCGCAGGCGAGCCCGTCATCACCTGCCCCAAGCGCTTTGAGGAGGGGCAGCTACTGGTCCACTGGCTCGCCGATATCGTTGGCTTCCGCCCGGAAGAAGTGATGATAGCCCGGGAAGTGCCTTTCATGAAGGGTTCGGAGACGGGCAAAGCTGCCGGAATGATTGATTTTGTTGTCGCTCAGCCGTCCGGCGGAACACTGCCGTGGTACGGGCTTGAAATCCAGGCGGTGTATTTCTCAGGACGAGGCATGGGATCAGAGTTCGACCGCGTACGGCAACATCCGGACCGTTTGGAGTTCCCTTCGGACGTCCGGCGCCCGGACTGGCGCTCGTCGGGCGCAAAGCGGCTCATGCCGCAACTTCAGATCAAGGTGCCAACGTTGCGCAGGTGGGGCGCCAAGCTGGCGGTAGCCGTTGACGCCCCGTTCTTCGCCTCGCTGGGGGGCCCGAGTTCGGAGCCCAGCAAGGATCTGGGAGACGGCGACATCATCTGGCTCGTGCCCGAGTTGACCGTCGACAAAGAGGGTCGGCATCGACTGGTTCGCGGGCACTGGGAAGTCCTTACGCTTGAGAAATCCAGCGACAAGCTCCTCGCGGCGAAGACTGTAAGCCGCAGCGCCTTCGAAGACACTCTGCAAGGTAAGCTCAAGCCCTTGAACTGATGCGGGCGGAATGATCGAGCGGGCCATGTCTTCGGCCTTCGGTGGATTCGCCTTGCGATTGAGCCGTGCTCGGCCTGACCCCTAATTCTCGCGGGCGCGCAGGGCAGACATGCGCACTGCGGGGTCATGCGATTCAACTGAGGCTCCGGCCCGGGCGGGCTTGCCCTTGCGCAACGCCGCTGCTCCGGGTGGTGGCAGTGCCGGGCACCCTGCGAACGGTGTGCCCGTGCCCTGGATACGGATGACTGCGAACCCCATTCGACACACGGCTGTCGCACGATGCATGACGCTTGGAGCGCCTTCCCGCGAACGCAGCCCACGCGGAGCAGGGCTGACCTGTGTGAGGACCTTGCTCAGGGCAGATTGGATCCCGTGTGGGGCTTTCCCTCCCGCTCGGCGGCCCTGGCCCCTTCCAGCATCGTGAACATGCTGTAGTTGCCCTCGTGGCACGCGTACTCGAACATCGGCTGGTCCGTCCTCTTCATCGGGATTGCCGCCGTCCAAGGCCTCTCGAATGACTCGGCGTCTTCAATCGTGTACTGGTAAAGGACCCGCTCCGGTCCGACGCGGGTGAAGCGCTCGATCAGGCGCATGTTCTTGCCCGAGCCGCGGAAGGAGGTCTTGTCCGTGAAGTTCGTGGAATCCACAACGAGCGTGTCGCCTTCCCACCGGCCGCGTGCATCGCCGCGCCACTGCCGCATGTGCTCGGGCAGGTGTTCCCGGCCATCCATGGGCACGATTCGGGCGTCATTGACCATTTCGATCAGCAGGACCGCGTAGCCGGGTGTCTGGAAGATGTGGACGTTGTTGTTGTACGCACTCGGGGTATAGGGAGGTCCGGCGTTGAATCCCAGAATGCAGCGCTCGGCGACTCCGCGATCCACGGGACTGTGAGGAGGTCGCGCCCTCGCTGCCCGGATCGCGCCGTAGCGCTCGCGGCCCTTTGCCGTCAGGGCCGGAATCCTTCCATCGCGAGGGGACACGATCAGCGAGGTCCGCCCGTCCTCCAGCAGCTGGTCGCCAAAGTCCCACCAGAACTGGTTGTAGGCGTTCCGCACATCCTGTTCCGCCGAGATGCCATCCGATGCCCGGCGGTCCTTGTTCCGGCGGCTGAGTTCGCGCTCCCGGAACGCTTCGGCCTCCTCCCTGCTTGCGAACGCATCCTTGTCCGCCAGGTCTCGCGGCCGCTCCAGCGGTGTGATCGTCCGGAAGTCCCACACTCCCCGAAGGTCGGGAACTCCCCACGCAGTGCGCGGCGGCGTCCATCTCTCCTGCTCCACGGCTGTAGCGTCGTCGGCCGCCGGCATTTTCGCCGCCAGGATCGCGGCCAGGGAAAGTGCGAGCGTCAGGCGATTCATCTCTCGGTCTCCTGCTTCATTCCGGTTCCTTCTTGCGCAGGTGCCCGTACATCATCTCTTCCACGAACTCCACGCACTTGAATTCCAGCAGCTGCACGTTCTCCTCCAGCCGCCGGTAAAGGGGCATCTTGATCTTCCAGGGACGGGTGAAGACATTCTCGTCCTGGATTTCCGCCTCGTACATGAGATGGTTCGGGCCGATCGGCGTGTAGCGCTCGACCACCCTCAGGGCATCGGTGTGGAAGTTGCCGGCGCTGTCGAACCAGGTGTCCGGCACGTGGTTGGTCACCTCCACGACCAGCGTCTGACCCTCCCAGCGTCCGCGGGAATGTCCCATCCACGCATCGCCGGGATGCTCGAAGTCGGGCCGGTTCATGTAGATCACGCGCGAGGCGCTGGCGAATTCGTACGCGAAGAGGATGTGGTCCGGCGTCTGAACGATCTGAAACGGGAACGGCATGTACGTGGCGCGGGGGACTCCCGGCATGTAGCACTTCACCACCGGGTCCAGCTTGAGGAAGTCCTTCCGGTTCTCGTCCCTCTTCTTGAGCGCCCAGTCCTGGTAGGGGATTTCGCTGCCTGCAACGATGCCGAGGCCCCCTGGGATCGCGCCGATCGCACCCATCTCGACAACCGGCCCCGACTCCGCGGAATGGCCCTCAATGTTCCAGTGCGCGGTGCCCAGTGCTTGCCAGATGCCGTTCAGGTTGGGATTGCCGTCAGGCGTGAGCGGCGCCTTGTAGTCCTCTGCGGGCAGGGCGCCCGGCGACAGCGCCAAGGCAACACCCGCCAGCGCGACGATGGCTCGGAAGACGGAAACCGCTGGATCAGGAAAGATTCGCATCGTGTGCAACTCCAACCAGAGTGTACCCCCAATCGTCCGTGCCGGCGGTCGCCACAGGCTCGCCGGGCTTCGAATCGGTTTCCATCGGGCACTGTCCGGCGTGCGAGAATGGACCCGGTTGCACACCGCCATGTTCAAGGGCTGCGGAACCGCTCTCATCACCCCGTTTGCCGCAAACGGCTCGCTTGACGAGTCGACCCTTCGTCGTCTAGTTCGTCGCCAGGTCGGGGACGGCGTGCATTTCCTCGTGCCGGGCGGCACGACCGGCGAGAGTCCCACGCTGACGAGGGCTGAGCACCTGCGGCTGGTCGAGGTGACGCTCGAGGAGGCCGCCGGCCGGGTTCCGGTCGTTGCCGGCTGCGGAGGATACAACACCGCAGGGATCGTCAGCCTCGCGGCGGACCTGCAGGGGCTCGGCGCCGACGGACTGCTCTCCGTCACTCCGTACTACAACAAGCCGACCCCAGAAGGCCTGTTCCGGCACTACGAGGCGCTGGCCGGCGCGACGGATCTGCCGATCGTCGTGTACAACGTGCCCGGCCGCACCTGCTGCAACATCACGCCGGACCTGCTTTGCAGACTGGCCGGTCTGCCGAACATCGTCGCTGTCAAGGAGGCCTCCGGCGACATCGGGCAGATGGCCCGCGTCTGCCAGTCCGTTCCCGCGGGATTCTCCGTGCTGTCCGGTGACGACTCGGTGACCCTCCCGCTGATGGCTCTCGGCGGCGTCGGCGTCATCTCGGTCGTTTCGAACGAGATTCCGGGAGAGATGGCCAGGCTCTGCGATCTTGCGCTCGATGGGGACTTCGCGGGGGCTCGCGCCGTGCACCGCAAGTATCTCTCGCTGATGGAGGCCAACTTCTGTGAGACCAGCCCCGGTCCCGTCAAGGTGGCGATGGAGGGCATGGGTCTGCTGGACGAGGCCGTCTACCGCCTCCCCATGACGAGGCCGTCGGCGGCCAGCTGCGCGATCGTCGACGAGGTGTTGGAGCGCCTCGGGCTGCTTCGCCGGGCGGCGGAGGCCGCGACCGCCTAGAACCGCAGCCGGATGGCGGCCTGCAGGGTGCGGCCCAGCCCGGACATCCTGGCCACGCCGAAGTACACGTGGTCGATGTTGTTGAACGGCGCCGCCCAATTGCGGTTGCCGAACGCGTTCAGCACGTCGAAGCCGAGCTCCATGGAGACTAGCTCACCGGCCTCGACCGGCCGCGAGATTCGGAAGTCCCATTGCTGGAATCCCGCAATGCGGTACTCGTTGCGCGTCGATGTGCCCCGCCGCACGTCGTGAAAGCTTCTTGGTCGCACCGCCTGAAACGATGTGGGATCAAACGCGAAACGGCCCACGAGATCCTGGCCGCTCTCCGTCGGAAAGGTCCTAAGGCTCCCTGGGTCCAGCCGCTGGTGCGGCTTGATGCGGTCCGGCCTGCCGACCCGTTCGAACGTGTACGTGGGATCCTCGGTCTGGCGGATGTCGAGCGGCAGGCCGGAGCGCCACCTCCAGATGCCGCTCACGACCCAGCGGTCAGCCCATCGAGCCCTGTCCGTCCAGCGCCGGGGCATGCGCACCTGGTAGTGCCATACGGCAGTGAGAGAGTGCCGCCGGTCGAAGTTCGAATACGTCCACTCCTCGCCGACGAGCTCGTCTCCAAGAACCGTGCTGCCGTTGTCGAAGGACTGGCTCCAGTTGTATCCCACATCCAGCGCCAGGCCGCGATGCAGGTAGCGGTTGGCCCGCAGCTGCACCGCCTTGTAGCGCGCTCCGCCCGAACTCTCGAAGGACCGGACGTTGTCGAATCTGGAGAACTTCCGCATGTTGCGCACGGATCCGAAGCTGCGCAGCGGGTTGCGCACGAAGACATTCAGCTCGCGCTGCTGCTGCAGCCGCCGGGACCGCGTGCCCAGGTAGCTTCCTGTCAGGAACACCCGGCCGGGCAGCAGCCGCTGCCAGCTGAAGTTCCAGTGCTCGGCGCGGGCATTCTCGAAGTCCGGGGCGAACACGAGGATCGGGTATCGCGCCACGTCGGGCCGGAAGGTGGTCGGGCGGAGACTCGGCAGGGCCGCGATCGGAGCCTGGAAGGCTCCCTGCGGGTCACGCAGGGCGAACCGGTTGTCGACGCTGAAGGGGGGATAGGTCGCCTGGAACAGTGCCGCGGCGCTTGACCCGGCGAACGTGCCGTGGTCGAAGAAGACTCCGTATGCGGCCCTCAGCACCGATCGGCCCGACTCGCCCAGAATCCATCGCGCCGCCCGCCCGTCCCATGACGGCGAAAACGCCAATCCGATGCGCGGCGAGAAATTGCGCCCGCGGGAGCGGATCGTGGACCGGGGCAGGACATTCCCCTCCGGATCCATGTCGCCCGGAAACAGCAAGTTGGGGAGGGACTCCGGAAACCGCCTGCTTTGGGTGCCCTCGCGAAACGTCATCAGGCGGTCCCACCTGTCCGTGCCCGGCGGCTGATTCTCGTACCGCATGCCGAATGTGACTTTCAGGTCCCGCCAGGGGCGGATCTCCGCCTCGGCGAATGCGGCGAACTCCCGCCACTGGAGGTCCATGCTGCGGGGCGTCTGCAGGCGGTACTCGCCGGGCCGGCCCAGCAGCAGGTCCCGAAGTCCCTGGCCCCGAAACCGCGCGGGCGGGGCGGGCGGGGCGGGGAAGCTGAAGCTGCCTGCGGAGTTCTCGGCGTTTGCGAACGGCCAGGATCCGCGTTGGGCCATCAGGCCGGCTCTTACCAACTGCCGACGGAACCGCACCTCGAGGTCGTAGAGCAGCTGGAGCGTCGTCTGAACGGAATTCTCGGAGTGGATGAACGGCCCCACATAGAGCTGCAGCTGGCCCGTGTCGTGCCACAGCCGGACGTCCGGAATGGTCGTCGGATTCACGTCGGAGCCGGAGTAGTCGAACCCGAACTCCTCGGCGCTGACGTCGCGCAGCGTCCTGTGGCCGCCGACCTGTTCGCTCGAAAGCCGCTGCAGGGCGAGGCGCAGCGAATGCACGAAGTGCGGCGTCAGCTCCTGGCTGACCGCGTACTGGGCGTGGTGGGAGATCTGCCTGCGGTCCCTCACGGTGCCGGGCGAGGTCGTGAACTCCTCCGCCGTGGGCTCCCGCACCGTGTTGCTGAATGCGTAGTGGCTCAGGGAGTGGTTCAGCGACTTTGTCCGGGCGTCGACCCTCGCCAGCAACACGCCTCCGTAGCTCCTGAGATCTTCCTCCGACTGCAGCCAGCCGCCCTCGAGGTTGGCCGGCGGGACGAACGTGTTGAGGTAGCTCTGCATGAGCGGGTCGAGCCGGTACGGAGGGATCTTCGCATTCGGGAATTCCTCGCCGTTCAAGGGGTCGACTGGGGCCTTCTCGAAACCGAAGAAGTTGCCGCTCCTCTCGTTGTCGCTCAGCACCCGTCGCAGGGACCGGTGCGAACGGTCGGTGGCCCACGCCTCGGCGTCAAGAAAAGCGTGAATCTGATGGCGGCCGTGCAGCGGCCCGCCCAGCTGGCCCCCTCCCGTCCAGCCGGCGACCCGGTCCACGGACCCGTCGAAGGCCCCATAGGATTCGTTCCACGGCGGGCGCATGTAGCCGCGAACATGCCCGTGCCAGCGGTCCGCGCCCGAGCGGAACCTGGGGGCCACGACGGCGCCGGCATTGCGGCCCTCGCGGGCCGAGTAGGTGTGCGTGATCACCTGGAGCGACTCGATCGCTTCAGGGACCGGTCCGTAGTTTGCGGCCTGCGCGCCCGTGATCCGGTTTTGCGCGTTGTTTGAGGCTCCCTCGAGCTTGTAGTTGATGAACGAGCTGCGGGAGCCGTTCGCCGAGACCGCTGCGGCTCGTCCGGTGAACGGATCGATGTCGAGAGCCGTGGCCGGTGTGAGGCCCGGCACGAGGTGGAGCAGCTTGTCGACGGTCGTTCGTCCCTCCGAGCCGACCACGACCGGCAGCGCCTCGATCTGCTCCCGCACCAGGCCGTACTCGAGCGCCATTTCCTCCAGTCCCGAGCGGGGCCTCGTCAGGGGTGCCGGGAGCTGCTGCAGCTCGATCGGAGGGAACGCTACCGGGATCCCCGGCAGCACTTCGAACGCTGCGCTCCGCCACGCGGAATAGCGCGTGTGCAGCAGGGTCAGGGAGTACTTGCCCGAAGGCACGGCTTCAAAAAGGAAGCCGCCGTCTGGACCGGTGCTCCGGCGCAGGACCTGGGCGTCGCCCAGATTGATGAGCTGCACCTCGACGCCGGGGAGCGGCTCCTGTCGCTCGTCGAGGACGTGCCCGTAGACATCCTGTGCGCTCGCAGGGAGAATCGCCAGCCACGCCAGCAGGAAGATTGCAGCTACAGAACCACCCTTAAGGGCGTGATGCACAGTAGTTTCAGTCTATGCCAGCTACTGCCTGAGAGCGTCCTTGAGCCAGCGGGTGTGCTGCCGAAGCCTGGCCAGCAAGGTTGCGCCGGAGAGGTTGCTCTCCCTCGCATCCAGGGCGTCTCCGCCTGCGAAAAGCAGTGAATTCAACGCCCGGTCGAGTGCCAGTGCATCTTCTCGCAGCCTGGAGCTTGTCGCTCCGACGCTTTCAGTTCCTGAGGCGTCGTTGCTGCCGGTGCCCCGGTGCGCCCAGAAGCGGCGTGGGAGCGCCTCGGCCAGCAAGCCGTAGATGCCGGCCTCGTGACGCGAAATCGCGTCAAGATGGAAGCGGGCCACCTTGGGGAAGCTCTCGGTGCGGACCGCCTCGGCGATGTCCTGTCGGCTCAGCAGGCTGTCCAGCGCATGCGCATGGGAAAGCAGTTCTGCGTCATGCCGGAGAATCTCGCTGACGTAGCGCTCGAGCTCGCTCTCCAGCAGGCTTCGGTCAGGCTCCTGGAACGAGCGCCTGGCCGCGTCCTGGTAATGCTCCAGCAGGGAGGCTCTTACTATGCCGCCGGCACTCCGGGACCGCCCGATCCCGGCAGTCGCCGCGATTCCGGGCGCCGCCGCCCTGGGGGCCAGCACGGAGATTGCAAGGTCCATGGGCTGTCCGCCGGCCGCGGCGAGCAGCCTGCCCTCCGCCTCGACGCGCTCCTGCTCGCTGGACACCGAGCCTGTGATCCGGATCCGGCCTTCGGAGCCGCCGGCGTCGAATCCTCTTTTCCAGAACCCGGTCTGGACCAGGATCCACCTGCCCTCGACCACCGTCGTTGCGTCGTCGGAAGGCAGAGGCGCCGCACTGGCCAGCTCCGGCTCGGCGGACGGCATGCCCGGCAGGTCCGCCAGAGAAGGCAGGTCGAGATCCAGGGTTCTAGTCGCCCGTGCAAGAGACTCGATCTCCGGTGGCGCACCGCCGGCGAGCATTGCCAGGGCCTGCGGCACGACCGGTGCCGGGGCGAAATCAAGATTGAAGCGCCGCGCTGCGGGGGCGGGCCGTGCCGCTTCCCGTGCTGTTGACGCGACAGGCGCGCGCTGCATGAGTTCGGGGGCGGCGGGAGCTTCAAGCCGAGCAAGAGACTCGGGAGCCGGGATGCGTTCCGTGAGCGAGCCCGCCGACCACACGAGCATGGCAAGGCAGGCGGTTGCGAAAGCGCTCGCGTACGGCGCGAAGGCGGGAATCCGCGGCAGGGTGAAGGTCGGCAGCCAGCGCCAGCGGGCCGCTGCAACGGCAGTCCGGCGCTCGACTTCCTCCTCAAGTCGGACGCGCAGCGCAGCCAGCGCGGCCGCCCGGCGTTCTGCCGGAAGTTCGAAAGCGAACTGGCTGTGCAGCTGCGTTTCGATCTTGGCGAGCTGCACATGGAGGTCGGCTGCCCGGTGCTGGCAGCCGGCGCACGCCGCGAGATGTGCCTGTCCGTCGGCGCCGAGACCGTTCTCGACAGACAGCAGCAGGTCCTCGGTCGAAAGGTGGGCGGCGAGCATCTCGGCTTCGGTCGCCAGACGCTGGCGCAGCCTCTGCAGCTGGGCCGGCTGCGCGCGGGGCGCCTGCGTATGGATGCGAATCGCCTGCGCCGCAAAGACGTATGTTTCCTGCAGGTCGACGAGCTGCGCCTTGCATTCGACGCAATCCGACACGTGCTGGCAGAGCGCTTGCTCGTCCAGCTCGCCTTCAGCGTAGAGCAGTAGTTCTTCTGGGGACAGATGTCTCACTGTTGGTAGCAACCGCTTTCCGGAGCTTCTTGACCGCCCGAGCCACGTAACTCGCGACCGTCGAGATCGAAACTTCCAGTACCTCCGCAATCTCTCGAAATGTCAGTCCTTCCGCCCGCAAAAGCAGGCACTCCTTCTCCGTGTCGGTCAGCAGGTGCCAGGGCAGCGCCGGTGACCGCAGTGACCGCTCGTCCGCGGTCAGGGACGGCCGATAGGCCTGGTCCGCCTCCGCCTTTCGCCATCCCGCCTCGTCGAGCAGCACGGGCTTGGACTTCTTTACATAGTCCAGCGCCAGGCGACGCCCCACCCGGTACAGCCAGCCCTTTGGGTTGTCGATCGACTCTCCATTGCTGCGGACCCGAAAGTAGCGGATGAACGCTTCCTGCGCGATGTCCTCGATGTCCGGAACATTGCGCACGCTGCTGCGCAGGTAGCCGATCAGACCAGGAGAGTGCTTCGTGAAAAGCTGCTCCGTCTCGCATGCCGCCTGGCGGATCGCCTCGGACTGGCTAAGCCTCGACACAGAAGACCTGTCAAGCCCCCTTGGCCATCCAGAACCCTAGACGATTGAGCCCGGGATTCTTACGGCAAGGATGCTCTCACCTAAGATTGTGGGCCCGTTCCGCCGAACTGTCAACCTCGATCGCTCCACCGGCGTACGACATCATCTTGATTCCACGAGACACCGGAAGTTGGCGGCGGGCCAACGAGGCCGGTGACGGTGCCTGTCGGCAGTTGGTGATTGGTTGGCCGGCGCTGCATCCCCTTCCCATTCTTGCCCGAGTCTCGCTGAGACCCGGAGCGCGGCGGCGCAGTCGCTGCGTGCCTGCGAGAGAGAACCCTGCTGCCAGAAGGAGGAACTTGCTTCCAACCCCAAGAGTTCTGCGAAAGAGGCAATCTCATTTTGCAGTTTCGATCCTGTCTTGCGCACCTCGCGCATCCAATCCGGTACTGTCCAGTTCTCTGGAGCTAGGCTGGGTCTAGGTTGCGCGCTAACTCGACAACAGTTCCCGTTTCCGGGTCGGCGGGGCCGAAGCCGACGGTGCTGATCGCGGGGGCCTCGGGATACATTGGCGGAAGGCTGTTGGCGCAGCTTGAGTCGCGAGGCTGTCGGGTCCGGTGCCTCAGCCGTGATCCGGATTCCCTCCGGCCTCGTGTCGGGAGACTGACCGAGGTCGTGCGCGGGGACGTGCTTGACGGATCGTCGCTGCGGCCGGCGTGTGCTGGCGTGGACGTCGCGTATTATCTTGTTCACTCCATGGCCGCGGGGGCCGGCTTCCAGGAGTTCGACCGCCGCGCAGCGGAGACCTTCGGTCGCGCGGCGCTCGAACAGGGAGTCAGCCGGATCATCTACCTGGGAGGCCTCGGAGCGGGCGCAAACCTGTCGTCGCATCTGGAGAGCCGCCAGGAAGTCGGCAGACTGCTTCGGGCGTCTGGCGTGCCGACCTTGGAATTCCGGGCATCGATCATCCTCGGCTCGGCCAGCCTGTCCTTCGAGATCGTTCGAACGCTTGTCGACCGCCTTCCCGTGATGGTGACGCCGCGGTGGACCAGCACTCTGTCACAGCCCATTGCCGTTGAGGACGTGGTGTCGTACCTGGTCGCGGCCCTTGATCTGGACCTCCCGGCAAGCAAGGTGCTCGATATCGGAGGCGCCGACCGGGTCTCGTACCTCGACCTGATGCGCGAGTACGCCCGTCTCCGGGGCCTTCGCAGGCTGATCGTGCCCGTTCCGTGCCTGACGCCCAGGCTCTCCAGTCTCTGGCTCGGTCTGGTCACGCCAGTGTACGCGCGCATAGGGAGGCATCTGATCGAGGGCGTGCGCAACGAAACAGTCGTGACTTCGGACGCGGCGCTCGCGACGTTCGACATCCGCCCGATGACGGCCCGCACCGCCATGGAGCGGGCTCTGACGAACGAGGATCGCGAATTCGCCCGGACGCGCTGGTCCGACGCGTATCCGGCCCGGAAGAGCGATTCCAACTGGGGAGGCGTGCGCTTCGGCCAGAGGATAGTCGACTCCCGTACGGTCGCGTTAACGCTTCCGGCGGAACAGGTGTTTCGCAGCGTCGAGGCAATCGGCGGGAACACGGGCTGGTATTTCGCGAACTGGCTCTGGCGCTTGCGCGGATTCGTGGACCTGCTGGTCGGAGGAGTCGGCATGCGCAGAGGTCGCCGGAATCCGCGTCGACTCCAGCCCGGCGACACAGTCGATTTCTGGCGTGTCGAACTGATCGAGTCCAACAGGCGATTGCGGCTCCATGCGGAAATGCTTCTTCCCGGCCGTGCGTGGCTCGAGTTCGAGGTCGAGCCGGACGGCCCGAACTGCACGCTGCGGCAGACGGCCGAGTTCGACCCGTCCGGCTGGCTGGGTCATCTCTACTGGTATTCGCTCTATCCCGTCCATCGGTTGATCTTCGCCGGCATGCTCAGGAATCTGGCTCGGGCCGCCGGCAAGCCAGGACGAAGCCCGACCGCTGGAGCGGCCTAGGATCCGCAATGAGGCCCGCCGGTCGGTCTGGCCGGCTGGCCGAAACGGGTTTCGGGGCTGAACCGCGGGAGCGCCCCGACCGCCCAGCCCTTCGCGATGTGCCAGGCCGGCTGCGAAGCGAGGTTCCGGCAGCGTGCGGGGCGCATGCCCTGAATCGTCCGGGTGGAGGTCAGGGATGGTCCCGGTCGGGCCCGGCAGGGCCGGGCGGCTGCCCAGCGTTTGAGAACTCTGCGCGGACGCCGACCGACCAGACGGAACAACCCCGCGTTCCTATAATGGGTGTCCGGCCAGCCCCCGGACAGCGTGCCAGGCACGGTGTGGGGGTGTGGCCGAAGGAGGGTCCGGCTCTTGCACTGGGTTGATTATCTCCGCCCGCACACTCTTCACGAGTGCCTGCGGGCATTCGCCAAGCATGGTTCCGACGCCCGTGCTCTTGCGGGCGGCACGGACCTGCTCGTGCAGATGCGGAGCGGACGCCGAAGGAACCGTGTCCTGGTCGACGTCAAGGCTGTCCCTGAACTCAACGAGCTCAGCTTCGACAGCGAGTCCGGCCTCACGCTCGGCGCGGCGGTTCCCTGCTACCGCATTTACGGCGACGAGACGGTCTGCCGCAAGTATCCCGGCCTCATCGACACCGTTTCCATGATCGGCGGCACCCAGATCCAGGGGCGTGCCACGGTGGGCGGGAACCTCTGCAACGCCGCGCCCAGCGCGGATGCGGTGCCGGCCCTGATTGCTCTCGGAGCGACCTGCCGGATCGCCTCGGCATCCGGAGAGCGAAAGGTCGCGGTCGAGGACTTCTGCATCGCTCCCGGCAGCAGCGTCCTGACTCCGTCCGAGGTCCTGGTGTCCCTGCAACTGCCCCCGCCCGCTGCGGAATCCGGGGCCTGCTACCTGCGCTTCATCCCACGGAACGAGATGGACATCGCAGTAGCGGGCGCGGGCGTTGCGGTCACCCTTTCGAACGGCATGTTCCGCGACGCGCGGGTCGCTCTCGCCTCGGTCGCTCCCACCCCGCTGTTCGTCGAGGCAGCGGGCGCGGCTCTCCGCGGGCAGCCCGTCGGGCGCGCGGCGGTCGCGAAGGCTGCAGCCGCAGCCAGGGAGGCCGCAAGGCCGATCAGCGACATGCGGGGAACTGCCGAGTACCGCAGAAACCTGTGCGAGGTCCTGACCCGTCGCGCGCTGGGCACGGCGGTGCGGCGCGCAGGCGGATCGCTCGACGGGAAGGAAACTCCAGCGCCATGAGACTGACTCACGTCCGAACGACCGTCAACGGCCAGCCGACCGAGTTCCTCTGCGAACCGCGACAGTCCCTGCTCGAGGTCCTGCGCGACAACCTGCGTCTCACCGGCACCAAGGAGGGCTGCAACGACGGCAACTGCGGCGCATGCACCGTCGAGATGGACGGCCGCATCGTGCCCGCCTGTCTGGTGCTGGGCGTGGAGGCCGAGGGCTCCGAGATCCTCACGATCGAGGGCATCGCCGACGGCAGTGCGCTGCACAGCGTGCAGGCCGCGTTCCTCGAGGGCGCCGCCTTGCAGTGCGGCGTCTGCACGCCGGGCTTCATCGTCGCCTCCAAGGCTCTACTGGATCGGAATCCGGACCCCACCGAGGACGAGATCCGGCTATGGCTCGCCAACAACCTCTGCCGCTGCACCGGGTACGACAAGATCATCCGCTCGGTGCAGGCGGCCGCAATCCGAATGCAGCAGGAGACCGCATCATGAGCACAGCTACCGTTGATCCCGCGATCGCCCCGGCGGCGCCCGCCAAGCCCACCGGCAACGGTGTCCCGGGCCGGAACGGCTATGAGCCGAACATGGTGCTCGCCACCAGGACCTTCGACGTGGTCGGCACGCGTCCGGTGCGTCACGACGGTGCCGACAAGGTCACCGGCCGTGCGCTCTACGGCGCGGACGTGCAGCTGTCCGGCATGCTGCACGGTGCGATCCTTCGCAGCCCGCACGCCCACGCCAGGATTCTCTCGATCGACACCTCCCGGGCGGAGGCCATGGACGGAGTCCTGGCGGTCGTGACCGCCGAGGACCTGCCTCCCGCCGAGGACAAGCTGGTCGATGTCGGCGAGGGGGACACCCGGCTCTCCTACGTCCACGGCAACATCCTTGCCAAGGACAAGGTCCTCTACCAGGGCCACGCAGTGGCCGCCGTGGCCGCAGCCAGTCCGCACGTCGCGGAGGAGGCGGCCAACGCGATCGAGGTCCGCTACGAGCCCCTCCCGAGTTCCATGACCGCCCCCGAGGCGATGCGGTCCGAGGCGGCGCTTCTGCACGAGGACCTTCGCATGAAGGAGTTCGGCGAGGTGAGCGAAAAGCCGTCCAACGTTGCCGACCACTTCATGTGGTCGCTCGGCGATGTGGAACGGGGCTTCGCGAACTCCGACGTCACGGTCGAGAGGACGTTCGACACGGCTACCGTGCACCAGGGATACATCGAGCCCCACAACGTGACTGCGCTGTGGAATCACGACGGCCGCCTTCATATCTGGTGCTCCACGCAGGGAGCTTTCGTCGTCCGCGACGTGACGGCCAAGGTTCTGGAACTACCGGTGTCGAAGATCAAGGTGACGCCGATGGAGATCGGCGGCGGCTTCGGCGGCAAGATTCCGGTCTACATGGAGCCGGTGGCGGCGCTGCTGTCGAAGAAGACCGGGCGTCCGGTCAAGATCGTCATGTCGCGCGAGGATGTCTTCCTCGGCACCGGCCCCACCGCCGGTTCGCATGTGCGGGTGAAGGTCGGCGCGTCCTCCGACGGGAAGATCCAGGCGCTGGACGCCACGCTGGCCTACGAGGCCGGAGCGTATCCCGGATCCTTTGTCGTTCCCGGCGGCATGTGCATCTTCGCCGCATACGATTGCGAGAACGTCGCGGTCGACTGCTTCGACGTTGTCGTGAACAAGCCGAGCTGCGCCGCATACAGGGCGCCCGGCGCGCCCCAGGCCGCATTCGCCGCCGAACAGGTGATCGACGAGGTTGCCCGAAAGCTCGGTCTGGACCCGGTCGACTTCCGGCTGAGGAATGCCGCAAGAGAAGGCACGCGCCGGGTGGACGGGCCGAAGTTCCGCAGGATCGGATGCGTCGAAGTGCTGGAGGCCGTGAGGAACCACCCCCACTACTCGGCGCCGATCGGAGGCCCGAACCGGGGGCGCGGGGTCGCCTTGGGGTTCTGGTTCAACGTCGGCCTTGAGTCGACCTGCACGCTCAACGTCAACTCCAACGGCACGGTCCACCTCGTCGAGGGATCTACAGACATCGGAGGCACCCGCACATCGATCGCCATGCAGGCCGCCGAGGTGCTGGGAATCCCGGCCGAGGACATCCTACCCGAGGTCGTCGACACCGATTCGGTGGGATTTACCTCGGTGACCGGCGGCAGCCGCACAACGTTTGCGACGGGCTGGGCGGCCCACGACGCCGCCCGGAAGGTCGTCAGTGAGATGAAGGCGCGGGCGGCCAAGCTGTGGAAGGTCGACGCGTCGGAGGTGGAGCACGTCAAGGGCGTGTACTCCGCCGGGGAGCGCAGCACCACCTTCCAGGAACTCGCGGGCAAGAACAGCAGGACGGGCGGCCCCGTCAGCGCCACCGCGACGGTCAAGCCCCGGGGCGTCGGAGGGTCGTTCTCCGCGAACATCGTGGATGTCGAGGTCGATCCCGAAACGGGCAAGGTGGACATTCTCCGATTCACTGCCGTGCAGGACGTCGGCAAGGCCGTGCATCCCAGCTACGTCGAGGGCCAGATGCAGGGCGGCTCGGTCCAGGGCATCGGGTGGGCCCTCAACGAGGAGTACTTCATGGGCGACGACGGCACCATGAAGAACGGCACGCTCCTCGACTACCGCATGCCGACCTCGCTGGACCTGCCGATGATCGACACCTGCATCGTCGAGGTCGCCAATCCCGGCCACCCCTTCGGCGTAAGGGGTGTCGGCGAGGCCAACATCGTCCCCCCGCTGCCCGCAGTCGCGAATGCGATCAAGGACGCCGCCGGCGTCAGGATGCAGCGCCTGCCGATGAGCCCGCCCGAGGTATGGGCGCGGATCGCCGGGGCCTGACGCCGAGTCTCGCCCCGACTCCCATCTCGCGGCGGCCAAGCCGCACCACCGCAACTGAATTTCCAAGGACACCTGAAAACCGAAATGCCAACTTCACAGCCACTTGTCGAATCCAACATTCCCGAGCTCCCGCTGCTTTCCCGCGGCAAGGTCCGCGACCTGTATGCCGTGGGGGACGACCGTCTTCTGATCGTCGCGTCCGATCGGATCTCGGCCTTCGACGTCGTTCTGCCGACCCCCATCCCCCGCAAGGGCGAGGTGCTCACAAAGCTGTCCATCTTCTGGTTCGACTTGCTCAAGGACGTTGTGGGCACCCACTTCATCACCGCCGACGTCGCGGAGTATCCCTCCGAAATCCAGAAGCACCACGACCAGCTCGAGGGCCGCTCGATGCTCGTCAGGCGGCTGGAGATGTTCCCGATCGAGTGTGTGGTGCGGGGATACATCGTCGGCTCGGGCTGGAAGGACTACCAGCGGACCGGCTCCGTCTGCGGCGTGCGGCTGCCGGAGGGGCTGCGACAATGCGCGAAGCTTTCCAGCGCCATCTTCACTCCTGCGACGAAGGCCGTCACCGGTCATGATGAGAACATCGGGTTCGACGAGGCTGCGCGGATCGTGGGCGCCGAGGCGGCCGGGAGGCTGCGGGACCTCACGCTGGAGGTATACGATCGGGCGTCCCAGCACGGACTGGCTCGCGGACTGATCCTTGCCGACACCAAGTTCGAGTTCGGCACCTCCGGCGGCGAGATCGTTCTCGGCGACGAGGTGCTGACGCCGGACTCCTCGCGCTACTGGCCGCTGGATCTCTACCAGCCCGGCCGGGGCCAGGAGTCCTTCGACAAGCAGTACCTCCGCGACTACCTCGAGGAGATCAGTTTCGACAAGAATCCGCCCGGCCCCGAACTGCCGCCCAACGTCGTCGCGAAGACCTCGGAGAAGTATGTCGAGGCGTACGTCACGCTCACCGGCGAGGACCTCTAGCCCCGGAGCGGGTGCTAGAATCCGATTGCGATGAAGAACCCAGCCAGCAAGACGACGCGGCGGACCGCCATGCGCGCCGCAGCGTCCTTCGGTGTCCTCTCGGCCGCCACCAGGGCCGGACTGGCCGCCGAGAACGCCCGCTCCGACGGCCGGCTCAACCAGTCCGTATGCAAGTGGTGCTACCGCAACATGGACCTCGAGGCGCTCTGCGAGCACGCCGCCGGGATGGGAATCGTCTCCGTCGAACTGCTTGATAGGGAGCAGTGGCCGACGGTCGCGAAGTACGGCCTGACCTGTGCCGTCGGCCGTGGGATCTGCAACATCCCCAACGGAACCAACCGCACCGAGAACCACGCGAGCATCGAGGCGAACGCCCGCGAGCTGATCGCCGCGGCCGGCAAGGCCGGCGTGCCCAGCCTGATCGTCTTTTCCGGCAACCGGCGCGGCATGTCGGATGAGGAGGCCTGGGAGAACTCGGCGGCCGTGCTGAACCGGATCAAGGCGCAGGCCGAGGACCAGGGCGTGACGATCCTCATGGAGCTGCTCAACTCCAAGGTCAACCACGCCGACTACCACTGCGACAGGACGGCGTGGGGCGTCGAGCTGATGAAGCGGGTCGAGTCTCCCCGAGTGAAGCTGCTGTACGACATCTACCACATGCAGATCATGGAGGGCGACGTGATCCGCACGATCCGGGACAACATGGACTACATCGCCCACTTCCACACGGGGGGCAATCCCGGCCGCCACGAGATCGACGACACGCAGGAGCTGAACTACAAGGCGATCTCGAAGGCGATTGCGGACCTCAAGTTCGAGGGCTACTTCGCGCACGAGTTCATCCCGGTCAGGGATCCGATGACCTCCCTGCGCCAGGCGGTCGAGATTTGCACTGTCTAGGTGCTCCTTCCCGATGGTCTATCGTGTCGTTCTTCGGCAAGACCTGAGGGCGAGGCTGTGTTGTGCAGTCTTGCAAGCGTATGATATGGCGCAAGTTCGTAGGACCAATAGGAGCCGGAATCCACACGCCTTCCAGAGGGCGAGCTTTGATTTGTAGTTCATGCCCTCCACTGGGCTAGAGGAGAAGGCCCGCCCGGTACGAAACCGGTTCAGGACCAGCGGCCGGTGCCGGCGCAGCGTCTGCGGGAGAAATCCATGCCGAGAAACCCGCTTCCAGCCCACAACTCCTGCGGAAGAGGCTGCCGGGCCTCACCCTTCGAACCGGAAGGCCTCCTCGGCGATCATGGTGCAGACCCTTGCAGGCCGCAGCAACTGCCGCAACCTAAGGTGTCCACCAAATCTGTCCCGGCTTCATCGGCTTTCTGTACTGTCTCCACCCCGCCACCTCAAACGCCGCATGCAACGCGTCCCACAGCAGCCGCACATCCTTCGGGTACTCCATGTCCGTTTCCACTACGAACGAATTACACCGTGTCTGCAAGGGCTGCCCGGGCCCCAGCCCATGCAACCGGCGACCCTGCCTGCACCACGACGTGACTGATCTCGTCCAGCAACGCCGTCGTGAACAGCGGCACATTGCGCAGCATGGTCCGATACGAGAATCTACCCCGGTCGAAGAGATCGCTGAGGCCCATCGTGCGCCTCACATCGAGGTGCATAAAGATCAACTCGTGCAGCCGGTCGTAGTCGCAGTCCAGCGTTTCTTCAGTATGGCCAGCACCAGAATGGACCACAGACTCATTTCCGGGCGACCTAGGTTGGGATTGATTCTGTTCCGGTTCCGGTTCTCTCGAGCGCGATTGGAATCCCCTTCAGATTCCACGTTCCGGAACAGGTGACCTATCAGCAGGTTGAGAATCGTCTGCAGCAGATCCTTGCCGCGATGAACGAAGTGGATCCCTTACAACGCAGCCGGGATTTCATCGCGGGACTGGGAATCCAGAGCGACATCATCGATGACGACTTGGCCTAAGCAAAGGACGTTGTTGTTGTCAACTCTCGCGGCGTTTCCTTGCCGAAGATTATGCAGAAGAGAGCCAATAGTACTCAAACGCTTGGAGAAGCTCCCATTTTGGATCCTGCACAGCTCACGTAACTCGCCGTTCTACCTAAACTTGACACATTTTGGCGCGAGCACTAGTTAGTGCGCGTGTGTGGATCAACTCCGGTATTGGCGGAGCACTGAAGACTTCAGCTATACTGACGGCAGCATGAATCCCGAACCAACCGGAATATCGTGAAGCCGTTTCGCTTCGTGCATGCAGCAGATCTGCATCTTGACAGCCCCTTCACTGGACTCGCGTCCAGAACGCCAGAGCAGGTTTCGAAGAGCCTTCGCCAAGCCACATTCGACGCCTACGACAATATCGTCGAACTCTGCATCTCCGAAGGAGTGGACGCGCTGCTCATCGCAGGCGACGTCTACGATGGAGCTGACCGCAGCCTTCGGGCCCAACGGTGGTTCATTGATGGGCTCAATCGGCTCCACCAAGCGGGTATTCGTTCTTTCGTCTGCCATGGCAACCACGATCCGCTGGACGGCTGGGAGGCACGGCTGACGTATCCCCCGAGTTGCCATCGATTCGGCTCGGAATTCCAAGCTGTGCCAATCTTCGAGGACGATCCGGCGCACGCCGTCGTCCATGGTGTGAGCTACCCGACTCGCAACGTCAAGAGCAACCTGATCCGCCGCCTCGGTCCGGTCGATTCCCAATCTTTCAATATTGGCTTGTTGCACGCCAACGTCGACAACGACGCGAGCCACATGGCATACGCGCCGTGTTCTCTGAACGACCTGGCGGTAACGGGAATCGACTACTGGGCGCTTGGCCATGTCCATACGCGACAAGTGTTGAACGCACAGAGCCCGACTGCGGTCTATCCGGGGAACCCGCAGGGGAGGCACCTGAACGAAACCGGACCTCGGGGGGCGTATCTGGTCTCCATCGACGAGTCGGGTCGGCCCTATCTCGACTTTCGGTCCGTGGACACCATTCGTTGGGAACGCATAAGTATTGATATTGCGGATGCCGACACGGAACAGAATCTGTTGGATGAACTGCACCAGCGTGTCGGCGAATCCCTCGAGCAAGCAGAAGGCCGTTCACTTGTGTTGCGGATGACGTTGGCCGGTCATGGTGGGTTGCATTGTTTCCTTTGCCAACCAAATGCCATTGCCGATCTGTTGGACGACATAAACCAGGCTTGGGCACAGTTGGATCCTTTTGCGTGGTGCGAGCGTATTGAAGATCGGACGGCACCAGTGTTTGATCGGGCACGACGCCTTCAGGGATCGGATTTCGTGGCAGACGTACTGCGCCTGTGTGACCGTGCGAAACAGGATCCTGAACTCCTCCACGAACTGCGTGAGGGCCTGTCGGAACTCTTCCAACACCGGAGGTACAGGCGTTTCCTGAAGGATTGGATCCCGGACGACGCGGGACTGTCCATTCTTCTGGGGGAAGCCGAATCCATGGTCATGAACCTGCTGGTCGAGGACGATGGACCGTGAGGATTCAGCGGTGTCAAATTGAGGGATTCGGACGATTTTCCGACCGTTCCGTGGGACCGTTCGAGAATCCGCTCACGCTGATCTACGGTCCAAACGAAGCGGGGAAGAGCACTTTCCTAGCATTCATCCGAACCATCTTCTTTGGATTTCCCGGTCGCTTGGGACACCAACACTATCCGCCCCTGTTCGGTGGCCGTCACGGCGGCCGCATCGACCTCATCGGCAGCGACGGTGGCCATTATGCGGTCCATCGCCTTCAGGGCCGGGGTGCCGGACCGGTGACCGTCACCGGGGGGGACGGGGAAATCTTGGACGCCGGAGTGCTGGACCAGCTGTTGGGACACCATGGCCGCGATGTCTTCGAGAGTGTTTTCGCCTTCACGCTCCAAGATCTGCACAGCGGTGACCTACTGGGAAAATCCAGCGTCAACAGCCAGATCTACAGCGCCGGCATGGGAGTCACAAGGCTTCCGGCGGCCATGAAGACGCTTAGAGCGGAGCGGACCAAGCTCTTTCTCAAGGGGGGCAGCGTCAACCCGATCGCCCGGACGGCTAGAAAGTTGGATGCCATCGAGGCGAAACTTCGAGATGTGGCTACCAACGCGGCCGAGTACGGACGCCTCACCACTCGTCTCGAGGAGGTCGAGGTCAGACTGTCGGATCTGAAGCGTATCCAGCGAAAGGGCAAGAGCCGCCTCGACCATCGTCGTCAACTGCGGGACGCTTGGAAAGATTGGAACGACCTGATCACCGTCGACCGGCGCTTGTCCGATCTTCCGCCGATCGACGAGTTCCCGACGGACGGAATCCGTCGACTGGAGGCCCTAGAGGAACGGTTGAGGGGCGCGAGGCGGGAATACGATTCTGCTGAGACCAGCGTCGACGAAGCTAGGGCCAAGGCAACCGTCCAAATCGAGCACGCTTCCATATTTGACAGAACGATGGAGATCCGGAATCTGGTACGGCTTCGAGGAGCGTTCGACCAGTCGCTGCGTGATGTTCCAAAGCGCCAAGCGGAACTTGAGAACTACCAGAATGATCTGGCCAAGACCCTCCAGGAATTGGGGCCCGATTGGGACGAACAGCGGATATCGCATTTCGACCTGTCAATCGCCGTCCGTGAAGAGATTTCGGAGCACGAGGAACGGTTGCGTCAGGGACAGGAGCGTCTGGGGCGTGGCGAGTCGGCTTTGGAACAGGCGGACGCCCTCTTTAACGAAGCCTTCCAAACGGTCCACAGAGCCAAGAAGGAACTGGCGACTGCCCCCGAGCCGGCGTACGACACGGACGGAATCAGGAGGCGCCGAAGTCAGCTTCGAAGGGCCCGGGTTAAATTGAACCGGCTCGCCGGGGAGAAACAGCGGGTATCGGACTTGAAACGCCAGCTGGACAGCGTCTATCGGCAGGGGTCTCCCGAGGCCGGGAACGGAATGCGGTGGTCCGCCGTTCTGTGCGCGGTGGTTGGTGTCGTGCTTCTGGTCGCCGGACTCATGACCGGTGGCAGGGTATTGGCCATGGGTGTTGTGACTAGTCTGATCCTGATGGGCATGGCAGCTTACTTCTTCGTCCAAAATCACGGCTCTGCGGGAAAGTCGGAATCGCCCGTTGGAGACCCCCTTCGGCGGTCGCTTGAAGATGCCCGCCGCCGGCTCGTGGCCATGCGGGCCGAGCTGGGTGAGGCCGCCAGCCGGTTGGGCCTTAAAGAGATCAATGAGTCCGTCATCACCACCGCCGAGGAGTTGCTGGATGCAGAATCCCAACGGCTCATGCATCGTGAGCAGCTGGCACGGACCGTGGCCCAAGCAAGTGAATCCCTCGAAACGCGAGCGGTCAGAAAGCACGAAATGGCCGAGAACGTGGAACAGGTTCGGAGGCAACTCGACGCTGCGAGAAGGGCGTGGCTGGTCTGGCTCGAAAAGCGCAGTCTACGGACGACTCTTACCCCGGAAGCCATGGGAGAACTTAGAGGACAGGTCGAATTGGGACGAAAACAATTCGCAGACGTTCGAAACTGGCACCAACGGATCACGGCGATTCAAGGAGATATTGACTCGTACACCGCGATGGTGGTGCCCTTGGCGTCAGCCTTCCATGTGGAATTCGATCTCAACGACGGTCAGGCGGTCTGCAGTACGGCCGACTTCCTTATCGACCTGCACGAGCGAGTCCGTCAACAGGTCGGGGATCGGGCCAACGCCGCCACGGAGTTGCAAAACGCCGAGTCCGAATTGAGGGAGCGGAAAAGGCAGCTCTCTGACGCGGAATCTGATTTGATCCGGCTTCTTGAATCCGGCGGCGCCACGGATCCAGAACACTTTCGAAGACGAGCCGAGAGGTACCGCCAGCGCACCGAGGTCAGTAATCGGAGGCGGGATATTGTGGGCCGTATCCAGCGCATCAGTGGTCCTGGAGACCTCCTAGATTCATTGCTGCAGAGGTTCAAGAACACCGATCTTTCGTCTGTTCTCGCCGAGATGGACCAAGTGCGTGAAGAACTTGTCGCGGCCGGCGAGGAGATCCAAGCCCAATCCACCGAACGTGGTGGAATCCGTAGCGATCTGGATCGGCTCATCGGAGAGGAGGAGTCCTCTGGATGGCGGCTGGAGCGTCATCTGCGGCTGGAGCAGATTCGAGGCCATGCCCGGGAATGGGTGATTCGCACATTGGTTCAACAGTTGCTGGAGATGGCCCAGAACAAGTTCGAGAGGGAACGGCAGCCCGGCGTCGTTCGGCATGCAGAGAGTTTTTTCGATTCCATCACCGGGGGCCGATATCCGCAGGTCTATGCTCCCTTAGGTGAACGGAAGATAATCGTCACCGATGCTGACGGTCGGCGGAAGTCACCGAACGCGTTGAGCCGAGGTACCAGGGAGCAGTTGTTCTTGTCGTTGCGTTTTGGACTCATACGGGAATTGGGGCAGCGGACGGAGCCGTTACCGGTCGTCGTAGATGAAGTGTTGGTGAATTTCGATCCTGAGCGTGCATTGCGGGCGGCCCGCGCCTTCGTTGAACTATCCCGGACGAACCAGGTTCTAGTATTCACTTGTCACCCGGAAGTCGTTAAGTTATTTCAGGATGCGGCTGGGGCGAAGTGCCCGGATTTGATGCGCCTAGAGTAGCTTCCAAGTGATTTTTCACAAAGCTCACTAGCCTCATCCGCAAGCGTATGATATAGCGCAAGTTGGCAGGAGCTAGTGGGATTGGAAACCATACGCCTTCCTGAAGGTGCGCTTTGCCTTGTTGTTTATGCCGTCCACTGTGCCGAAGGAGAAGGCGCGACCGGTGCGCAACTGGTTCAGCACCAGCGACCGGCTTCGGCGCAGCGTCCGCGGGTTAAATCGCTGCCGAGAAACCCAATTCCAGCCCACAATTCCTGCGAAAGAGGCTGCCGGGCCTCACCCCTGAAACCAAACGACCTCCACGGAGAATATCGTGCAAACCCGTGCGGGTCGGAGCAACTCCCGCAACTGAGAGTGTCCGCCAAAGTGTAGTAAGCCCATCCGCGGATGCACCGCAACCTCCAGACGCTCCCGTTCACCTTCCGCCCGGCCTGCACCAGCCAGATTCGGGCGCACACGGATCCGGGCGGCCGGTAGACCCGGTTCGGGATTGTCTTCAGTTCCGTCCGTCTCTCTCCTCCTCATCCTGCTGTCGCCGCTCCCCCACTCCCGCTGCCCTTGCCGCGCTGTGCGCCTGAAGGCCGTACGCAGCGTCTGCTGGGGGCACGGCTAACGCTGTGCTCCCTTCCAGTCTTTCC
This sequence comes from Bryobacterales bacterium, assembly GCA_028819255.1. GTDB lineage: Bacteria > Acidobacteriota > Terriglobia > Bryobacterales > UBA6623 > VXMF01. Next base: position 123,439 of record JAPPMB010000114.1, read on the forward strand.
TGAACTTCGTTGCGACCCGGAGCACAGTGGCGCAGCCATTATGCGGCTGCGAGAGAGAACCCTACTGCTGGAAGGAGACAATGGCTTCTAGCCCATAGATGATGCCTGAGCGGGTATCATGTAGGCATGTCGGCGTTCGCACGCTGGAATCGGCGCGACTTCCTTCGTTCGGGCGGAACCGGCGCTCTGTTTGCCGCCTTGCAGTCCAAGGCTGACGCGGGCGATCCCGGGGACAGCCCCGAATGGAGGAACCGCAGTCCCGAAATGGCCTACCGGCGCCTCGGGCGGACGAACTACATGATCTCGGAGATCGTCTGCGGCGGGAACACCATCGCTCCGGACAACTTCCGGCACGTGGAGGAGGCCATCGAGCGGGGCCTCAACTATCTCGACACCGCTCCCGCCTACGGACGCGGGCGGAGCGAGCAGGGGTACGGCGAGGTCGTCGCGGGCTCGAAACGCGACCGAGTCTTCCTCAACACCAAGGTGAGCGTCTGGGACATCAACAGGAATGCGATCTTCCGAGGGATCTACGATGAGCTGGCGTCGAGCGAGCAGGCGAGGATCCAGGGCAGGGTGAGAGAGGAGATCGAGCGCCGTCGGGCGCTGGACCCGGATCACATTTGCCATTACTTCGGGGGGCAGCAGAGAGAGCTGGAGGCCTCGCTTCTGAGCAACGCGATGGAGCCCGACTTCGGCGACAGGATCGACCGGCCCGCCGAGTACCGGGCCCGCGTGTTGAATTCCGTCGAGGACAGCCTGCGGGCGCTTCGCACGGACTACCTCGACCTGCTCATGGTTCCGCACGGCGCGAGCAGCGCGCACGAAGTCAAGGCCTTCCCAGAGATCTTCGAGGCGTTCGAGACCCTGCGGAAGGCAGGCAAGGCGCGCCACCTGGCATTCTCGGCGCACAGCGATCCGGGCGGCGTGCTGGAGGGCGCGGTGGAGTCCGGGCAGTACTCCGCCGGAATGATCGCGTACAACATCGTGAACCGGGCCTACGTCGACGCCGCACTGGACAAGGCGGCAGAGGCCGACGTCGGAGTGATTGCGATGAAGGTGGCGCGTCCCTGCCACCACGGTCGGGACAACGGCCAGCCCAACGACCCCCGCCGCGTGGCGATGATCGAGGAGGCCGTCCCGGGCAGGCTGTCCGTTCCCCAGAAGTGCTACCTGTGGGCGCTTCGGGATTCCCGGATCGCCGGGGTCAACTCCGAGCTCAAGAACTCCACGATGGTTGCCGAGAACCTGCCTCTGGCCGCTGCCAAGGCATAGAAGCCCGCCGACGTCAGAGCAGTACGGCGCTACCGGATCACGTCCCCCTCGACATCCAGGAGCAGGTTGGCGCAGAGATCATTGCCGAAGGTCTCCCAGTCGAGAAAGCTCCAGACAAGCTCCTTGTCGCGGGTCACCTCGAAGATCTGGGGCGTCTCGCCCTCGGCATGGGTGTTGGTCACCACGATGTTTCCCCCGGGGAGAGCCTGCAGCTGCGTCACCCAGAAGAGCCGGATGCCTGGGACGTCGCCGCTCTCGAGGCTCCAGACGATCTCGCCGGCCGGGTCCACCTCAAGCACCCGGTTGTTGTTGCCCCCGCCGATGAGGGTGTTGCCGCCGGGCAGCCGATAGGCCGAATACACGTCCGTGCCGTGCCCGCGGTGCGTGGGCGTCGGCTGGCCGTTCAACTCCATGCGGTATTCCCAGATCACGTTCCCGTCCCGCTCGTACTCGCGCACGGCGCCGTCGGCCTCGTGTGCCACGAGATAGGTGTCCGCCGCCGTCCGCCGGACGAGCCGGGTGTCCTTGTGCCAGTTCGGCTGTTCCACTTCAAGCGGGATCTCGTGCTGCACCTCGCCCTGCCGGTCGACCTCGACGAGCCTCCGGTTGCCGGACTCGGCGACCATCGTCAGGCCGTTCTCAAGTCGCTCGAACGCATGGATCTCTACCATCTCGATCTCGTCTGAAACGGGCGCGGACCGCCACCGCCAGACGACCTCCTTCTCCGGGGTCAGCTCGACGATCGTGTCCCAGCCCGTCGGCGCGAGCACGTTGCCGTTGGGCAGCAGGTGCATGTCGTGGGCGATTGCGCCGTTTTCCCACGACCACTCCACGGAGCCGTCGGCCCCGACCACGGCGACGCGGCCCTTGTCCTGGGCCATCAGGCGGTGGGAGGCCGCCTCGGCTCCGCTGCGGTGCCGACCGCAGGCTCCCGCTAGGAGCGGGCCGGCCAGTCCGGCCTTGAGGAACTCGCGTCGATGCATGACGGCTCTCCCTGCTGCCCGACGCGGCGCGCTGGCCGCTCGCGCGAGCGGTCCGCTAGACGAACTCGTACTCTCCCGGGCGCGGCAGCTCGGGCACTTCGTGCTCCCCTTCCAGCGACGGATTGTTCGGAATCAGGTTCTGCTTCGAGTTCATCACCATGTCCCAGGTCACCTCGATCCCGGCATAGGCCGATTCCCGGCCCATGATTGCCGTCATCGTCGAGTAGGCCACCGCCAGGGCCTGGTTCTTGTAGGGGCCGCTGCCGGTGATCGACGCCACCATGTCGATGTGCTCCTGCACGTACGGGCTCGTATTCGACGGCGTTCCCAGGTCCCTTGCCGTCGAACGGCCGCGCGTCCCGACGACAAGCTCGTTGACCCGGCGGACCTTGCGGTCGGGATACTGCCGGCAGTGACTGCTCATCCGCACGCCGTTCGTGTACACGAAGTCCGCATGCACATGGTCGTAGATGTTGCCGTACAGCTTCTCGCGGGGACGCCAGATGGCGCCGCCGGACGCCACGACGCTCTCGGGATGGGTGTCCCCCATCACCCAGTTGATGACATCGATGTTGTGCAGGTGCTGCTCGACGATCTGGTCGCCGCAGATCCACACATGCGAGTACCAGGCGCGTTGCTGCCATGCCAGGGAATTCTCGTCGAGCCTGTCCTCGAAGTCTGCGCCCTTGATCACGGGTCCCGAGATCCAGTTCGCGTAGGTCGCCACCACGTCGCCGATCTCGCCGTCTTGGATGCGCTGTACGGACTGGACGTACTCCCTCTGCGACCGACGCTGGGCGCCGATCATGACGGTAAGCTTCTTCTGCTCCGATTCCTTGGCCAGCCGGATGACCTTCTGGGCCCCCATGCAGTCGGTTGCGAGGGGCTTCTCGGCGAAGACGTGCTTGTTGGCGTTGATCGCGTACTCCAGGTGCAGCGGGCGCCAGCCCGGGGGTGTGTGCAGAAAGACGACATCCACTCCGGAATCGACGACCTTCTTGTAGGCGTCGTAGCCCAGGTAGCGGTTCTCCGGAGCAACCTTGATCTGCTGCTTCACCTCGGGCTGAAACTCGTCGGAGTCCCGAAGCCTGCGCAGCGAACGCTCCAGCTGGTCCTCGAAAAGATCGCCCATCACACGGAGTTCGTAGTTGGGATTGCCGCGGATGGCCTCGGCCACTCCGCGCGTGCCTCGTCCGCCACAGCCCACGATGCCGATCGACAGCTTGTCGCCGTCCTGTCCTCGCAGTGCCGGCGGCGCGACCTGGAGGGCCGTCGCGGCCGCCGTGGCGGTTGCGGCCGAGCCTTTCATGAAGGACCGGCGCGTGACGTCCGTCTCCCTCGCGTTCTTCTGGGCTGTCTTTTCTGGCATGCGTCCGATTCCTTGCTTGCTTGGCGTCGCGCAGCCGGAGGTCCGGCGGCGGCACGCGCGATTGATCATTGTACGAACATTCCCGGGCGCATTCCGGCGGCGAGCGTCTCGGCGGTGCGCTAGACCTCCCGGATCGTGTCCGACATCACGTAGAACTGGAACCTCTCCGGCGGCAGCGACGCCTCTTCCTCCCTGCTCGCCCCTGCCCAGGCATGGTAGGCGGTCGAGGCCAGCGAAGAGTTGAGGAGGAAGAGGAACTTCTCCGACAGAAACTCGATCGGCGGCGGCTGACGGAACGTCAGCCTGTAGCCCATGGCGTTCTCGAGGACGATGTCGGTGTCGGTCGCCTGCTTGTCCTCCAGCAGCGTCACAAAACTCGCACGCCCCGCGTGAGGCCAGACGTCCGGGCGCAGCAGCGACCGGAGGTTCGGCTGCGTCTCAAAGCTGATCTCGCATTGCCGGATCCATTCGAGTACGGACTCCCCCCAGGTCCAGTGCCGGACGAATCTGCGGTACTGGTCGACCAGGCTCGCCGCGAGTCCGAACCGGGCGTTCTCAAGCTGGTTCTCCGCGTTCAGGGCGTCCTGGGTCGGGCCGGGGATCAGGGACTCCGACTCCACGATGCTGCCCGCGCTGTAGAACAGCGCTTCCAGCTCGCTGAGGTCGGGACTCGACTTGAGCATCAGCGGTGGCAGCTCGAAGGCGCGGTCTCCCGGAATCTCGACGTACTTCCGGTTGCCCAGAATCACCACCATCTCCGCCGCGCCGGCTGCTGGGCCGGCTCCTCCGGTATTCCCTTGGCCATTATTGTAGTGACATGCGGCGGTCGGCTGCGAGGTTCGTCGCTCGCTACGGTGCGTTCGCCGACTCGATCGCGCGGTCGATGAAGGCGTCGGCGGAACCCAGAAGGGTTGAAGGGTCCCTCAGGGAAGCCCAGTCCACGGGGGCGCGGGTCTCCCGCTCCAGGATGTCGAGCAGGCCCTCCCCGCTCGCCCTCGCCGCCCGGGCGGCCTTTCCGACGATCCGCCGGGCCTCCTCCCATGAGCAGTGCTCCCCCAGCGCGATGGCGGCCGCTTCAGCCAGGACCGTCCCGGCGGAGGACTCGATGTTCCGCATCATGCGCTGCTTGTCCGCCTCGATCGACCGCGCCACCTCGAGTCCGAGCCGCAGCGACGCTCCGGTGAGAACAGTCATCTGCGGCAGCGTCAGCCATTCGAGGGTCCAGGCGCTTCCGTCGCGCTCCTGTTCCTGGATCACGGCCTGATGCATCGAGGCCAGCAGGCCCGAGTTGGCGCGGCCGATCGCGACCAGTGTTTCCGACCGCACGGGATTGGACTTGTGCGGCATCGCACTGGAATCCCCGCGACTCCCCTCGCTCACCTCGCCGACTTCCGACTGCGCGAGCAGCACGAGATCCCTGCCCATCTTGGCCAGCGATCCCGAGACCAGCGAGAGCCAGCTTGCGAGTTCCGCAAGGCCGTCGCGCTGGCCGTGCCACGGTGTCGGCGGCGCGGCCAGCCCCAGTTCCCGGGCAAGCCCCTCCATGACCGCGATCCCGCGGCTGCCGAGAGCGCCCAGCGTTCCGGCGGCACCGCCCAGCTGCACGGTCAATACGCGGGGGCGCAGTTCCGCAAGGCGCCTGCGGTGCCTGCCGAGAGGCGCCAGCCAGCCCGCCGCCTTCAGTCCGAAGGTCGTCGGGACAGCTTGCTGGCTCCTTGTGCGCCCCGCCATCACGGTGCCGCGGTGTCGGCGCGCAACCCCCGCGAGGGTGCCGACGATGGCTGCAATGCGCTCGTCGAACACGTCGAGCGCCGTGCTCAGGCGCATGGCCAGAGCCGTGTCGAGGACATCCTGTGCCGTCGCTCCGCGATGGACATGGTCGGCGGCGGGGCCGCATTCCTTGCGCAGCAGGCCCACAAGCGCTGCGACCGGATGGCCGGAACGCGCCGAACCGGCGCCGAGCGCCTCGACGTTCGGCCGGAAAGACTCCATGGCCGCCGCGATCCGGGCGGCCGATCCGCTGGGAATCGCACCCGCTCGCTCTTCCGCAACCGCCAGCGCCGCCTCGAAGTCGAGCATCGCCGCGGTTACGGCCTCGTCGGAAAAAAGGGCGGCCGTTTCCTCGTCGGACAGCAGTGGGCCGAACAGCGCCGAACTGAGCGGGGAGACTGTCACGCTGAAGATTATCGGCCTGGAACCTACCCGCGGACGCAACGCTCACGCGTCGAAGAACACGGTCTCGGCCTCTCCCTGGAGCCGGATCGTGAACCTGTACGCCGGCTCAGCCCCGTCTTTTTCCTTATGGGCGATGAGTGTTTCGCGCCGCTCCGGTTCGACGGCAAGGAGCACTGCGTCACGGGCGTTCGCCGCGCTCTCATCGGAGAAGTAGATCCTTGTGAATGCGTGGTTGAGCATGCCGCGAGCGAAGACTGCCGCGCTGATGTGCGGCGCCGATCCCGGCGACACCGGACCGGGCTTGATGGTGCGGAAGCGGAACTCGCCGGCCTCGTCGGTTGCCGAGCGGCCGAAACCCGGGAAGCTCCCGGTCCCGTCAGGGAAACGGCCTTCGGCGTCTGCCTGCCAGATCTCGACCATGCCGTCGCACACCGGATCGCCGGCGCCGTCCAGGAGCATGCCCCGGATGCAGATTGCCGCGCCTGGAGCATCCTCCGCAGCCAAGCACCAGCCCGGAGCCCCGGCACCGGCCTCCGCGGGGGTCAGAGCTTCGGAGAAGAAGGGCCCGACGGTTTGCGAGGGAGTTTGACCTGGCATTGGCTCAGTCCTCCATGGGTGTGGCAAGCGGACCCCGGAGCACGATGTTGAACTCGTAGCCGAGCGCCCGCTGCGGTTCGGTGAGGCCTTGGGAGAACGCCGAGACCAGCCTCCGGCGCGCATGCGGATCCGCCGTGGAGTTGAAGATCGGATCGAGCCCGAGCAGCGGGTCGCCCGGGAAGTACATCTGCGTGACCAGCCGCTGCGCGAACGCGGTCCCGAAGACCGAGAAGTGGATGTGTGCGGGTCTCCACGCATTGTGGTGGTTGAGCCACGGATAGGCCCCGGGCCGGACCGTGACGAACCGGTAGCGGCCCCGTTCGTCCGTCAGCGTGCGGCCCGTACCGAGAAAATTGGGATCCAGCGGGGCATCGTGCATGTCCTGCGCGTGCGCGTAGCGGCCCGCGGCGTTCGCCTGCCAGAGTTCCACCAGGGCTCTCGGAATAGGGATTCCACCCTCATCCAGCAGACGCCCGGCAACGACAATGCGCTCTCCGATCGGTTCGCCGTTCCGGACAGCGTTCCGCGTGAGGTCGCTGTCCGCGGCGGCTACGGCACCGTCCCCGAACACGGGAGCCGCAAGCTCGGTGTGCGCCTCTGCGAGCGGCACCAGCGGCTGGCGCTGCGACCTGAGGCGTGTGGACTTGTAGGCCGCGTGTGCCTGGTCCGGCTGGGTTCGCCAGTCCCGCGGATTCAGTTTCCGTCCCTCGCTCACCGGGAGGTCTCCGGAGTGGGTTCCGCGTCCAGAGCACGCTTCGCCGCGGCAAATGCCCGGTTGGCGGCGGGTGCGCCCGCGTAGACGGCCACATGCAGCAGGGCTTCCGCGATCTGGGCCGGGGTGGCTCCGGTCCTTCTGGCGGCCCTGACATGCATCTCGAGCTCCTCGTAGTGCCCGAGAGCGCCGAGAATCGCGATGGTCACGAGGCTGCGAATGCCGGGGTCGAGGTGTGGCCGGCTCCACACGCCGCCCCAGGCGGATTCGGTGATGTGTCGCTGGAACGCCGCGTCGAATGCCGTCGCGTTTCGTTCCGCCGCGTCCACGTGCGCGTCGCCCAGCACCTTCCGGCGGACGCGCATGCCCTCTCGATAGCGGTCGTCAGCTCCCAATTCGCCTCCTTGCGAACGCATCAAGAACCCGGGCAAACTCCAGGGGCCGCTCGACGGGCGAGAGGTGCCCGGCGCCTTCGATCTCCACATACTCGGCGTCCGGCAGCCTCGATGCAAGGCTCTTAACCGACGACGGCGGGGTCGAAAGATCCTCGGACCCGCAGACGCACAGCGCGGGCGCCCCGACCAACGGAAGAGACGAGCTCAGGTCCGCCTCTCTGAGTGCGGAGCACGATCCGAGGTACCCGTCCGGCGACGCGCCGGCAAGCAGGTTTGCCCACCCGCGGGCCTCTGCGGGTCTGGACCGCCTGAAGGAGGCGCCGAACCACCGCTCCATCACGGGTTGGGCAATCCGTTCCAGTCCGCCCTCCCTGACCTGCCGCATCCGGGCGTCCCAGAATGAGCGAGGTCCGATCACGTCCGCCGTGTCCGCCAGGACAAGCCCCCGGACTGCGCCTGGCCGCCTGGCGCTCGCGTCCATGGCGATCATGCCTCCGATGGACAGCCCGCAGAGCAGCGTCGGCCCCCACCCGACCGCGTCGAGCAGGGCCAGGAGGTCGCCCGAGTGGTCCGCGATCGAATACGGTCCCGGAGGACTGTCCGAAAGGCCCTGTCCGCGCTCGTCGTAGCGCAGGATCCGGTACCGGTCCTCCAGGGCGCGCACGAGACCGTCCCAGATGCGGTAGTCTGTACCGAGCGAGTTCAGCACCACCAGACGGGGAGCATCCTCCTCGCCCTCCGTGCGATAGCTCACGACCAGGCCGCCGAGGTCGGCAAACGGCATCTCTCTACAGTAGTCCGTTGGAGAAAGCTGTCCGCACGCGCAACAGCTGGTCGGTTTCTGAAGCGATGCCAGCGAACTTCTCAGACTCGTTCGGAATCCGGCTGCGCCGGGCCTACCTCGCGCTGCACAGGCGCGCCAACGCCGAGCTGCGCAGGCAGTTCGACGTCACCGCGGATCAGTTCGTGGTGCTGAGTCTGCTCAGGGAGCGGGACGGCGTGAGCCAGCAGCAGCTTGCCGGCAGATGCTATTCGGATCCGAGCACGATGGGAGCGCTCGTCCGCCTCATGGAGGAGCGTGGCTGGGTCTGGCGCGAGCCGGACCCGAGCGACGGCCGGGCGCGCACGGTCCGTCTCACGTCGGCCGGGCGCGAGCTGCAGTCCAGGCTCTGGGAAGCTGCAGCGACGAGTTTCCACCGTGATCTGTGGTCCGTCCTCGACAGCGGCGCCGAACAGAGGACCGTGTACGACGCCCTTGACCGGGTCGTGGCCGCGATGGAGGGCGGGCCGGAGGGGTCGGCGAAGTGAGGCCGTATCGGCTCTCGATCGTGGCGTCAGAGGACCCCTACCCGTCGTATCGCGCGTTCCGCGACCGCGATCCCGCGCACTACTCTCCGCCCGAGGACGTCTGGGTCCTGACCCGCTACAAGGACGTCGAGGACGCCTTCAGGGATTGGAGGACTTGGTCCTCGGGCCGGCGAGGCAACCTGCTGAACGACATGCCGGAGCGGATCGGCCGGACTCTCGGGACGACCGATCCGCCCGACCACCGCTTCGCGCGAGGCCTTGTGGAGAAGACCTTCACGCGGCGGACCGTCGAGCGGCTCTCGGCCAAAATCGACGGGCTGGCGGCAAAGCTGGCCGGCGAAGCTCGGGAACGCCGTCGGATCGAGATGGTGCGAGACATCTCGGCCCCCTTCAACGCCTCGATCCTGGGGGCGATGTTCGGGCTGCCGGAACAGGATTTCCTGAGGCTGCGGAGGTGGCTCGACGACTTTTTTCTGCGGGAAGAAGGCGCCGTCGGCGAAGAGACGCCGCAGGCAAGGGCGATGCGAAACCTGAGCCGGTACCTTGACTCCGTCGCTGGCGACCGTCTGGAGCGACCTTCGGACGACTTGATGAGCATGATGCTGCGGGCCGATGCAGGCGGCAGGAAACTGAGCCGCGAACAGGTGGTCATTACCACCATGACCTTTCTCACGGCGGGCTTCGAGTCGACGAACAACCTGTTCACCAATCTCGCGCACGCCCTCGCACTGCATCAGGCCGTCTACAGGCGGGTTCGGCGCCGCCCCGAGCTTGTGCCCGACTTTGTGGAGGAGGGCATGCGCTGGGACGCGGCCGCGCAGGGCTTTGTTCGATGCCCGACCCGGGATGTCGCCATGCACGGCAAGACGATCCCGGCTGGCGCACAGGTCCTGCTGCACATCGGTTCCGCCAACCGGGACGAGCGCGTCTTCCCCGATCCGGACCGCTTAGAGATCGACCGGCAGCGGAAGCGCCATCTGGGATTCGGCAAGGGCATCCACTTCTGCGTCGGCGCGCCGCTGGCGCGCCTCATGGCGCAGTCCCTGTTCGAGCGCCTTCTCGGGGCCAGCCGGGTGTGGGAGGTGGACCTGGACGGGGCCAGCCGGGTCGAGACGCCGAACTTCCGGGGATTCTCGGTGCTGCCCCTGAGGATCAGGGAGGGCTGAACGGTGCATCGCTCCCATCCGCGCTGGCCGCTGCTGGTCCTGCTCGTCCTGGCGGCGGCCTTCGAGAACTTCTGGATGTGGCCGGATGATGGCCTGATCTTCGGCCTGCCGGTCAATCTGGCGTATCACCTGGGCCTGTGCGTCGTCGCCTCACTCGCGCTCGCGGCGATTGTGCGCTGGGGATGGCCGCACGATGCGGCCGGCGACTAGCGGAGCCGGGGATGGTCCTTCCGGTTCTCGCCGCCTATCTCGCCCTGGTCCTGGGTGTGGGCCTCTTCGGCCACCGCCTCTTCAGGGGCACGGGCGAGGACTACTTCCTTGCGAGCCGGTCGATCGGCTCCTTCGTCCTTGTGATGACGCTCTTCGGGACGAACATGACGGCCTTCACCATCCTGGGCGCTTCGGGCGAGGCGTACTCGCGCGGCGTGATCGTCTTCGCCCTGATGGGGTCGAGCACGGCGATTGTCGTGCCGTTCCTGATCTACTACCTCGGCGTCCGCTCCTGGCAGCTCGGCAAGCGCCACGGCTACGTGACGCAGATCCAGCTGGTCAGGCACCGCTATGGCTCCGATCTGCTGGGGGTGCTCCTGTTCGTGGTCGTGGTGGCCCTGATGCTGCCCTACCTGCTGATCGGGGTCAAGGGCGGCGGGGACGCACTTGCGGTGCTGTCGGGCGGACCGGACGGGGGTCTTCCTTCTTGGGTCGGCAGCTTGGCGGTCTGTGCCGTCACGTACGTATACGTCAGCTATGGAGGCATGCGCAGCACCTCCTGGGTGAATGCGCTCCAGACGAGCGTCTTTCTGCTGTTCGGTGTCGCGGCGTACTTCGCCGTCATGTCCGAATCCGGCGGGCTGGAGGGGGCGATGGAGCAGCTGCGTGCGGAGCACGCCGGCATGGCGGACTTCGGCTCCGATCGCTTCGCCCTGTTTCAGATGGGATCGTTCCTGCTGCTGCCGCTCTGCACGGGGGCGTTTCCGCATCTGTACGGCCACTGGCTCTCCGCGCGCAGCGCCCGGTCGTTCCGGCTTGCGATCGTGGCCTATCCCTTGCTCGTCGCGGCGATCTGGTTCCCGAGCGTCGTCCTGGGCGCGGCCGGCCGGCTGCAGTTCGACCCGCCGCTCGACGGCCCGATCCTGGTCCAGCTCATCGTGGCGAACACCGGCGAGATCCTGGCCGGCTGCCTGGCGGCCGGGGTCTTCGCGGCGATCATGTCCTCGCTGGACTCCCAGATTCTGGCGCTGGGAGCGATGTTCACGCAGGACATCGTGAGGCACCACGGGTTCCACGGCACGCTGCGGGAGGAGCGGCAGGTGTGGTTCGGTCGGCTGTTCGTCCTCGCCTTCCTCGCCCTTACGTTCCTGTGCTCGCTCGTCGCGTCGCAGTCCATCTTCGCGCTGGGAACCTGGGCGCTGACGGGGTTCGCCGGATTGCTCCCGATGTTTGCGGCGACGCTCTTCTGGAGGCGGGCCACGACCGTCGGGGCGGCGGCCTCGATCCTGACCGCGGCCGGCCTGTGGGTGTGGTTTTTCTGGGACTCCCTCTCGTTTGCCGGCCCATACAGCATCGGAGGGAGCGGCCTCATGCCGGTCGCGGTCATCGTGCCCGCCGCCACCGCGTCCCTAGTGATCTTCTCCCTGTACACCCGCACCGACCGGGCGGCCGGAGGCTGGTGGAGCGCTGCCAGCTAGATGATCGTGGATCCCCTCCCAAGGGGCCGCTCCGGGCGTATTTTTCTGGGGCTTTACAGCTATCGGCTGCAGAATGCCCAATCCAGTGCTACTGTCCACACAGGATTGGGCGCAATGCGCCCGTACGCCGCATGGTGCCCGCCATCGCAGCGAGAGGGGGAAAAGATGAAGGGAGCTCGCCTTATGGCGGCAGCGCTCTTGCTGCTGCTTGGGGCCGCCGGGGAGGTCGGCGCCCAATCGAACTTGGCAACGGTCACGGGCGTGGTCACCGATGCGGCGGAAGCCGTCATTCCAGGCGCAAGCGTGACGGTCACGAATGTCGAGACTGGTGTGGAGACCGCGGCCGAGACGAACGAGTCCGGCCACTTCACTCTGTTCAGCCTGATTCCGGGCAGCTACGAGCTGGTGGTCGAAACCGAGGGCTTCCGGCGATTCGTGCGGAAGAACATCGAGCTCGAGACCGGCCAGCAGCTGCGCCTCGACGCGGCGCTCGAGATCGGCGCGCTCACCGAGTCGGTGACGGTCAGTTCCGCCGCGCCGTCGATCAACCTGGAGCGCGGGGCGGTCAAGGGCGACGTGATCGTCTACGAGGAGATCCAGGACCTGCCGCTGCCGAGCCGCGACTTCACGCAGCTGGCGTTCCTCGTCCCCGGCGTCATGCCGAGGGGGCGGGGCCAGGGTTCCTTCGCTTCCATCAACGGAGCCCGGGGCGACCAGACCAACTTCTACGTCGATGGGGTCAGCAACCGCAATCCCGTGAGCGGAGGCGCGCAGGTCCGGCCGCCGCTGGACGCGGTCGAGGAGTTTCGCGTCGAGACCTCCGGGTTCTCGGCCGAGTACGGCGGATTCTCAGGAGGGATCATCGGCATCACCATGCGCTCGGGAACCAACGAGCTGCACGGCTCGGTCTTCGAATACATGCGCAACGAGGTTCTGGATTCGCGGGGGTTCTTCGACGAGGATCGCCTTCGGCTGCGGAGGCACCAGTACGGCGGCACGCTCGGGGGGCCGGTCGTCCGGAACAAGAGCTTCTTCCTTGTGAGCTTCGAAGGCCGCTACCAGTCGATCGCCAGAACGCGGCTGGGCAGCGTGCCGACGGCGCTTGAGCACAAGGGGGACTTCTCGGAGTCGCTCGACCTTGCCCGCGCGCTGGTCGGCGGCACGCCGCCGCCCGTGTATCTGAACGATCCGGACCGGAGGGGCGCATGCAACCGGCGCGTGCAGCGGGGCTGCTTCCCCAACAACACGATTCCCGAGTCCCGGCTGGACCCGATCGCCCTGGGACTGGTCGACTACTACCCCCTGCCGAACAGGGACCACCTCAGGCTGAACAGCATCTCGACCGCGACCGACGACGACAGGTGGTACCAGACCGTGTTCAAGTTCGACCAGAACTTTTCGGCTCGCGACACGTTTGCCGTCAGCTACCAGAAGCGGTTCAACAATCTGGAGAACCCCTTCGCAGGCAGCGCCCTCGCACAGTGGGGCGACCAGATCCGGGACCGCAGGGAGCTCGTCTCGGTCCGGCACACCCACACGTTCTCGCCGACGCTCGTGATGGAGTTCACCGGCGGCTTCAGCCGGCGCGGGCTTTATGCGAACTCGATCGCGGCGGAGTTTGATCCCGCGACCCTCGGGCTGCCGCTGCCGGACGATCTGGACCCGAAGCTCAAGGGCCTTCCCCGCGTCACCGTGCAGGGATACTGGCCGCTGGGGCAGGGCCCCAACACGCCTCGCGAGGATTCGGTCTGGGACTGGCAGATCGCGGGCAGGCTGTCCTGGATCAAGAGGACGCACACGATCAAGACCGGCTTCGACTACTCGAAGACGTTCTTCGACCGCCCGCAGTACAACAACGTCCGCGGCAACTTCCGCTTCGGCAGACGGTTCACCCGCCACTCGGTGGGAGACCTGCTGCTGGGCCGTCTCCAGAACGTCAACCGCCGCGTCCAGACCACGTTCAACGAGCTGAGGTCGGAAGGGTTCGGGATGTTCGTCAACGACGACTGGAAGGTCTCGCGGGACCTGACGCTGAACCTAGGTCTCCGCTACGAACTCGAGCTGCCGCCTCTCGACGTGAACGACCGCCTGTCGACGTACCTCCCCGGCGTCAACAAGGTCGTGCTGGCCGGCGACCAGAGCCTGCCCGACCTGGACTCCATCCTCGCCGCGCAGGGCCTGAGCGAACGCACGGTGCTGGCCAGCGAGGTCGGGCTGACCCGCCGGCTGATCGATGCGGACTACAACAACTTCGCCCCGCGCATGGGCTTTGCGTGGCGACCGCTCGGAAACAACCGCAACGTCTTTCGCGGAGGCTACGGGATCTTCTATCAGGGATACCTGCTCGGGCCGGTGCGCAACCAGCTGGCGGGCACGTTTCCGTTCACGTTCAACGAGACGTTCAACTCGACCGGCAGGCCCGGCGTACCGCCCCCGACGCTCGCGAACCCGTTTCCCACGGGCCGGGCGCGTACGGGCGGCTCCGGAATCCAGAACGTCAACGGGTTCGACCCCGATCCCCCCACCGCGTACATGCAGCAGTGGAACCTGACCGTCGAGCGCGATCTCGGGAGGGGGCAGGCCCTGGAGGTCGGCTACGTGGGAGCCAAGGGGACCCATCTGCAGCGCCGGTACAACCTCAACCAGCCGATCCGCGATCCCGACCTTGCGACCGAGGCGGCGAACGGCAACCTGATCTTCCCGCGGCCGATCGAGGGGTTCAACAATCTCCAGTACACCTCGTTCGGGTCCAACTCGACGTATCACGCCCTGCAGGCGTCCCTGCGGCGGCGCAGCAGGAGCGGACTCTTCTATCGGATCAACTACACGTTCGGAAAGTCCATCGACGACGCCTCCTCAGCGGTCGACAACGCGGGAACCGGCGGCGCCGGCGCTCTGGACACGTTCAACCTCAGGCTCGACCGGGGCAGGTCGAACTTCGACCAGCGCCACAGCGTGACCGTCGCCGGACGGTACCAGCTGCCGGTCGGTCGCGGCCGGGCGCTGCTGCCCAACCTGAGGGGCCCGGCCCAGGCCGTCGTGGGCGGCTGGCAGCTGTCGGCCACCATGCGGGCCTACTCCGGCCAGCCGTTCACGGTGCGCACGGCCAACGTCGACCTCAACGCGGGCGAGTCGGTCCGGCCCAACCGGGTGGCGCACGGATACCTGGCGTCCGATGCGTTCCCAGGCCGCAAGGGCGTCGACTTCCCGTGGTACGACCTCACCGCCTTCGAGCGGGTTCCGTGCATCGGCACGGAGAACCGGAACGGCGTGGAGTGCGTCGAGAGTCTTCACGGATTCTCTCCCTTCCAGGTGGGCAACTCGGGCCGCAACATCCTGGACATGCCGGCTCTGGTCAACGTCAATCTGAGCCTCCAGAAGAACTTCCGCTTCGAGGGCCGTCGCAGGCTGCAGGTGCGGCTCGACGCCTTCAACGCCCCCAACATGACGCGCCTCGCCAACATCGGCGGGCTGGCGGGCCAGTTCGATTCGATCCAGGGCGGTCTGATCACGCGTGCGCGGGCTCCGCGCACCATGCAGGCGTCGCTGACCTACAACTTCTGAGCCGACAGGGCAGGAGACGGAGCCTGCCCGGAGCGGCTTGCGTCACGCTCCGGGAGCGCAATGCGGCCGCGCGGGCCGCGGCGCGTGTCGGCGGGGCCGCTGCGGTTTCAGTTCATGCCGCACATGCCGCCCATGCACGCGTGGGTGTCACATCGGGTCTCCGCCGGGGTCGGGCATGGGTCCGCGACCCGGCTGCCGGACTGGGCCGAGAAAGTTGAGTAGACCCGCTCGATCGAGTTGCTGCCGCAGTCGCAGGCATCCGGCTCGGGCGCTGATCCCATGACCAGCGTCTCGAAGCGGTTGTCGCAGTCGTCGCACACGTACTCGTAGATCGGCATGGCTTCATTGTACGCCGGAGGGCCCTCCGGCGGCCTTCTCCAGGGCCTTGCGCACTGCCCGGCGCATGCCGGGGAGGCTTTCCGCCGCGCCAATGCTGTCCGGATCGCCGGCCCCGACGACGATGGAGCCGTTCCTTCCCGAGGCCTGCAGTGCGACCGGCGCCAGCGGCGCTCCTGAACTGGCGGCCGCAAGGAAGGGCTCGGCCCGGAACCGTGTCCGGGCGGGCGGCTCCCCGACGGGGCAGTCGGCGAGGCTGACCAGCGAGCAGCCGGCGCGCAGGGCGGATTCCGCCGCAGCCGGCAGTGTGCCGCGGCCGTTCCCGGAAGCCACCAGCGGCTCGAGCAGAAACGCCTCGGCCGGGCTGAGACCCTCGAATCCCGTGCGGTCAGCGAACACGAAGGGTGACCGGAGCGCCGCCGCGAGCAGCAGCGGGTCGATCCGCGAGGCCCTGTTCGCAAGGAGCACGCATGGGGTGCCGTGCGCGAGCCGACCCGGGTTTCGCGAGCCTGCAAGCCAGGCGATGATCCAGGCGCCGGGAGTGACGGCATAGCGGGCGCCGGCCGGTCCCGGAGCCAGTCTTGCCGCCATTCCCAGGACAATTGCCATGGTTCCGCCCAGCACGGACGCCACGCCCGCACCGGTGCGGGCCGCCAGGCCGGCGGTTGCCCGCACCGAGGAACGGACCGCGGCGCGCGCCCCGACCCTGGCCATCTGGACCCACGTCGCCGACGTGCGACTACCGCGCGCCTTTCCGGCCACGAAAAGGTCACGCGTGGCGATCCGCTGGATCTTCCCGCTCGAGGTCTTTGGAACAAAACCCGGACGCACCGGCACGACATCGTCGGGCGGGATTCCGACTCTTGCCGCAATCTCCTTCGTCACGGCGGCCCGCATCCGTTCGATGCCGGCCGGACCGGTGAGGCGCGTTTCCACGACGACGACCAGCTTCTCGGTTCCGCTGGCCGGATCCGTAGTGCCGAAGGCGGCGACGCATCCCTTGCGGACGCCTTCCGCCTCCCAGGCCGCCATCTCGACGTCCTGCGGAATGATGTTGTGCCCGCCCTTGATGATGCAATCCTTCACGCGCCCGGTCACGTAGAGCTCGCCGTCCACGACGTAGCCCAGGTCGCCGGAGTCGAGCCACCCCTCCTCGTCGAAGACCGCGGCCGTCGCTTCAGGGTTGCGGTAGTAGCCGGCGGTCGTCGACGGACCGCGGAAGACAATTCGCCCCCGGGTGCGATCCGGCATTTCGTCGCCGTTCTCCCCGACCACGCGGACCTGGTGGTCGGGCAAGGGCCGCCCGTTGGCCACGAATTCGAGCACCGCCGCGTCGGCGGTTTCCGCGGACGGCTCGGCGCGTCCCGTCGATTCGAATGCCGTCCGGTTGATCCGGTCCACCACGGGACCTCGCCAGAACGGGGGGTAGGTCAGTGCCACCGACGATTCGGCCAGGCCGTAGAACGGCATGAAGCTGCGGGAGTCGAAGCCCCAGGGCCCGAACCGCGCGGCGAACTTCTCGAGAGTGGCCGCCAGCACCGGCTCCCCCGCATTGATCGCAACGCGCCACTTCGAGAGGTCGACGCCGTCCATCGCGTCGTCACGGATCTTGCGCACGCAAAGTTCGAAGGCGAAGTTCGGTGCCGGACACAGCGTGCCGCGGGAGTCGCTGAGAGCCCACAGCCAGCGCTCCGGTCGCAACAGGAAGTCCAGAGGGGACAGGACCGTGATCGGCAGGCCCTGATACAGGCTGAAAAGCCACGAGCCGATCAGGCCCATGTCGTGGTAGAGCGGGAGCCACGACACCACGGTGTCCGTCGGCCGCACCTCGACTGCGTGTCCGATGCCTTGGATGTTTGCGATCACGTTGGCGTGCGTCAGCGTCACGCCCTTCGGGTCCCCCGTGCTTCCGGACGTGTACTGGATGAAGAACGTCTCTGCCGGTTCGATCCCCGGGACCCGTCCCCGTCCGCCCCGCGCTGACAGTTCGCCGCGACTCAGGATCTCCCGCAACGTCGGCAACTCGCCCTCCAGAACACTGGCGACGGCTTGGACCTGCTCGAACGCGATCAGGAACCGGACGCCGGCGTTGCGCAGGATCAGCGCCTGGCGCCGGATGTACTCCTCGATCTGGTTCGGGCGGAATGGGGGGTACACCGGTACGGCGATGCCGCCCGCCAGCATCACGCCGAGGAAGCTGCTGAAGAAGTCCTCGCACGTGGGCAGCATGATCGCCACTGTCTCGCCGGGCTCCAACCCGGACGCGACCAGGCCCGCCGCCACCCGGGACGAGTCTTCCAGCAGCTGGCCGTGGCTGATGTCCTGCCCGCCGTCTCCATCCAGGAGATGGATGTGGACCCTAGCCGGGTCCTGCTCGGCGCGCGACCTGAGCACCTCGGAGAACGTGCGGGCGCCGAGAGGAGGTGCCGCGGCCTCCCGCGAAGGCTGGCGAATCGGCCAACGCGCCGTGCGCAGCGAGCTTGGGTCAGCCGAAAGCGCTGCCCGAACCCAGTGTGCGGGTGTTTCCGAAGTCTGCGCCGCAGTCTCGGGAAGGCGGAGGCCCAGCGCCGTCTCGAGGCGCACAAGGATCTCGACCCGTTCGAGGCTGCCAAGTCCCAGATCACGTTCCAGTGACGAGCGAAGCGAGACCCTCGCGGAGAGGTCGGACGAATCCAGCTCGTCCAGCAGGTCGCGCACCGTGGCCAGCACGGCGGTCTCGACGGCCTTTCGGTCAACCGGTCGGGGAGGATGCACGGGAGCTCTCCGGCGTGCGCAATCAGCAGGCCCGCGGATCCGGAAAGGGCCAGCTGGCCGTCGCCGCACCCGGCCGGGTCCGCAACTTCCTAGCCTATCTCGGAATGGGAGGCCGCGCCGAGCGGATGCTCCCCCTGGGCAAGGCGGGCCTCTCTGTGAACCGGGACGGATTCCCGGTGCGATGATGGACGTCTGGACGGGAGGAGTCCGGTGAAGCCCTACCTCGCGCGAATCCTCGTGTATCCGATCAAGTCGCTCGGCCCGGCAAGCCTCGGCAGGGTGCGGGTCCTGGGGGGTGCCGGTCTGGCGGGGGACCGCGAGTACGCGCTTCTGGATGCCCGCGGGCGTGTCCTCAACACGAAGCGTCTGCGTGCCGCCCTCCTGTCGATTCGCGCCCGCTATCCCGAGGGCCCCGGGCGCATCGAGGTGCGCTCGACCGCAGGTCGGCTGAGCTGCGGGATCGCCGACAGCCTCGAGGAACTCGGGGAGTACTTCGGCCGGGCGCTTGGAGAGCGAGTTCTTCTCGGACGCGACTCCGCGCTGGGATACTTCGATGACATGGAGGCCACCGGCCCGACAGTCCTCGGCTCGGCATCCATCGCCTCGGTGGCCGGCTGGTTCGGACTGGCCCCGGCGGAGGTCCGACGCCGGTTCAGGGCCAATCTTGAGATCGCAGGCCTCGAGCCGTTCGAGGAGGACCTGCTTTTTGGCCGGCCAGGCCAGCCGCGCAGATTCCGCATCGGCGATGTCGAGTTCCTGGGCACGAACCCCTGCGCCCGGTGCATCGTTCCCACCCTGGACTCCGCCGGCGGGCCCGGCGACGCCGCGTTGCAGCCGGCTAGCTTTGCGGAACTCAGGAGGCGGCACAGCCGGGCTGACTCGGAACTCGGCTCGTATGGCCATTACTACCGGCTCGCCTTGAACACGCTGCTTGCTCCGAACCAGGGCGGCAAGAGGCTTGCGGTCGGGGACGAGCTCACGCGTTTGTCGGATTAGGCGCTGAGGCGAAGCGCCACGGCCTTGGCCCGCACTGACACTGCGGATCGAGTGCCCAACACGGTTGCTAGACTTGCATCCGTGCAGGGGATGGATCGTCGCAGCTTTCTCGCATCGGCGGCGCTCGGGGCAGGCAGCCTCGCCCAGGCCGCCCCTGCAGAGCGACCGAACCTGCTGTTCGTGCTGGCCGACCAGTGGCGCTCGAGCGCATTCGGATTTGGCTCGGACGCCGTGGTCCGCACGCCTCACTTCGACCGCCTCGCCGCGCAGGGAGCGAACTGGAAGCGTGCGTATGCGTCGAATCCGGTCTGCACGCCGAACCGGGCCTGCATCCTGACGGGACGCTACTCGCACCAGACCGGCATGATCCGGAACGACCTCCAGCTGCCTCCCGGCGAGACCTGCTGGCCCCAGGTGTTCCGCTCAGCGGGCTACGCGACCCACTACGTCGGCAAATGGCACATGGACGGCACGGGGAAGCCGGGCTTCGTCCCGCCTGGCTGGAGGCGGCGCGGCTTCGAGACGTTCGAGGGATTCAATCGCGGCCATGTCTATCACAGGCCTTGGGGCTTCGGCGACTCCGGCGCACCCCTGGCCGTTTCCGACGAGACGGCGTCGGAGCCATACTACGAGCCTGCCCTCCAGACGGACCTTGCGATCGATTTCATGCGCCGGCACGGCGACGGACCGTTCGCCTGCTACCTGTCGTGGGGGCCCCCCCACACTCCGTTCCGGCCTCCGCGGTCCCATGACCTGTACGAGCCCGGGGAGATTGTGCCTCGGGCGAACGTCCCGGCCGCGCACAGGAAGCGCGCGATGAAGGAGCTTGCCGGATACTACGGCCTCTGCGAGTCCCTGGACCACCAGATGGGCCGGATCATTTCGTTCCTGGACGAGACGGGCCTGGCCGGCAGCACCCTTGTGATCTTCACCTCCGATCACGGTGAACTCGCGGGGTCGCACGGCATGTACCGCAAGGGGCAGCCGGAAGACGAGTCTCTGCACGTTCCGCTGGTGATGCGCCTGCCAGGCCGCATTCCAGCCGGGTCGGAGCCGCGGACACTGGCTACTTCGGTTGACCTCATGCCGACGCTGCTGTCTCTCTGCGGGCTTCCGGAGCAGCAGTCGTGCTCGGGCCGGGATCTCTCGGCAGCCGTCCTGGGACATGAGGCTCCCGCGGTCGAGTCGGTCTGCTGCGAGGGAAAGGTCGGGAACTCTCCCGACGCGCCCGCCAGCGACAACAGCCCCCATCAGGGGCCCTGGCGGACGATTGTGACGCAGCGCTACAAGCTCACCGTGCGGTCCGATTTCGCCACCGTGCGGAACTTCTTCGACCTGCAGGAGGATCCGCACGAGATGCGCAACCTGGCCGGCCACGCGGAGTTCCGCAGCGAGCGGGACGTCCACCTCGACGAACTCAGGCGGTGGGCCGCCCGGACCGGCGATCCGTTCCCTTCGAGGCCTGTACCCGCCAAGGCGCTCTATCCGGATCCGGAGGGATAGCGCCGCCGGCCATGCCGGCCGCCGCACGGCTGCCCCCGCCCGGCTTCGGGGCACGCCGGACACGCGCTAGACTGAGCCTTCTGCGCGATGCGGATCCTCTTCATCGGCGACATCGTCGGACGGGCCGGCAGAAAGGCAGTCATGTCCACCTTGGACCGGATGGTCGCCAGGGACGGAATCGATCTGGCGATTGCCAACTGTGAGAACTCGGCCGCCGGCTTCGGCATCACGCCGAAGATCGCCTCCCAGCT
Organism: Bryobacterales bacterium; assembly: GCA_028819255.1. Classification (GTDB taxonomy): domain Bacteria; phylum Acidobacteriota; class Terriglobia; order Bryobacterales; family UBA6623; genus VXMF01. The sequence goes on from JAPPMB010000114.1 coordinate 144,511, forward strand.
GCTCCGTGCCGGCATCCAGGTGCTCACCTCCGGCAACCACATCTGGGACAAGAAGGAGATCCTGCCCTATCTGGACACCCAACCCAGGCTGCTCCGGCCCGCAAACTACCCCGAGGCCCCCGGCTCCGGCCTGTACGTGGGGCTTTCGGACTCTGCCGTGCCGTACGCGATCCTGAATCTCCAGGGGCGGGTGTACATGCCGCACACGGACTGCCCCTTCCGCTGCGCGGACCAGATGCTCGCCGAGCTCGATCCCGCCGTGAAGGTACGTCTCATTGACTTCCACGCCGAGGTGACCAGCGAGAAGGTCGCCTTCGGGAACTACGTTGACGGGAGGGTCAGCGCAGTCGTGGGCACCCACACGCACGTGCCCACCGCGGATGAGCGCGTTCTTCCATCCGGCACGGCGTACATCACCGACGTGGGGATGAGCGGTCCGGCCAGATCCGTGATCGGGATGAGGGTCGACGCATCGACCAGGCGCTTCCTCACCGCCCTCCCCACGCGGTTCCGGCCGGCCGCGGGGCCTGTCGGCATCAACGCGACCGTGATCGACGTCGACACCGCCAGCGGGAAAGCCCGGTCGATTCGCCGTCGCGCCGAGCAGGTCGTGTGAAGGCGCTCGCGCCTATAATCAAGTGGGCTTCGGTTGCGGCGAACCGTGAACTATAGAAAGGCATTGCTTCGCAAGACGGGCAAGGCCATTGCGGACTTCGGCATGATCCGGGAGGGGGACCGGATTGCCGTCGGGGTGTCGGGCGGCAAGGACTCGCTTGCCCTTGTCGACGCGCTGCACGCCCTCCTGCGAAGGTCGCCGGTGAAGTTCTCCCTGGAGGCGTTCACGATCGAGCAGGGAAAATTCGTTCGCCCCGTGGAGCCCCTGCGGGAGATTCTCGCCAGGCGCGGGATATCCTGGACCTGCTATCGGGACGAGCCGTCGTTTCAGCTGCTGACCGATCAGCCGGAGCACGGCTGCGACACCTGCAGCCGCTACCGGCGGCGCGCCGTCTACGAGGTTGCCTCGAAGCTCGGCTGCAACGTTGTCGCACTTGGGCACACCGCCGACGACCTGTGCGAGGCACTGCTGCGGAACGCCCTGTTCACCGGACGCCTGAGCGCCCTCCCGCCCGTGACGCTCTCAAGGTCGGGAGACTTCCGGCTCATCAGGCCCCTCGTGTACGTTTCCGAGGAGGTGACGAGAGGATACGTTGAGAGTGCCGGCCTTCCCGTGACGCCGTGCGTCTGCTCGTACAAGACAGGGACGGTCCGCGAGCATCTGCGCGGATTCCTGGCCGAGCTCAAGCAGAGGAATCCCCATGTCGCCGAGAATCTCCTCGCGGCGATGGGGAACATTGACGTGGACCGGCTTCTGGACCGGCGTTTCATAGGGACGGCTCCGGCCCGGCCGCAAGACCCGCATGGCGATACACTAATTGGAGTTTCGCGGATGGTCTCGGCATCAGCGACCGTCGGCCGGGTTCAGGTTGAGAAGCGCCAGGTCGCAGGATGATCGCGACGGTCGATTCGAGTTGGGGCCAACCGCCAGCGGAAGCACCCTTGACCCGCCTGCGTTAGGACTCGCGTCGAGATCCTGGATAGCCCCTGTCACGCGCCCCGCTGCAACTCCATGAGTTCCGAGACGGAATCCCCAGCCGATTTGGCCGCCCGCCCTTCCACCGTGCTGGCGGGTCTGGCTGTCCTGTTTCTTCTTCTGGTTTTTCTGACCGGGGTCCGCGGACTGGGCGACGGATTCAAGCTGCTCGGAGGCGACCTGCTCGACACGTTCTTCGTCGCCACCGCCAATCCGTTCGTTGCGCTGATGGTCGGCCTCCTCGCCACGACTCTGGTTCAGAGCTCCTCCGTGACGACCTCGATGGTCGTCGGTCTCGTGGCTGCGCCCGAGAACCCGCTCCCCTTGGCCAATGCTGTTCCGATGATCATGGGCGCCAACATCGGCACGACGGTGACCAACACCGTGGTCGCCATGGCCCATCTCCGCAGGGCTGACGAGTTCCGCAGGGCATTCTCGGTCGCGACGTGCCATGACTTCTTCAACTACCTCAGCGTTCTGGTCCTGCTTCCCCTCGAAATGGCGACGGGATTCCTGTCCAGAGGAGCCGCCGCCCTCGCCGGTCGTCTTGACGTGGTCGGCGGCAGTTCGTTCGACAGTCCCCTCTCCAGCCTGCTCAAGGCAGCGGTGAGTCCGTTGCGGGCGCTTGCCGAAGCCCTCTTCAGTGCATCCCATGGACAAGGGATCGTGGTCGTGCTTGCCAGCGGCGCCCTGATTCTCGGTGCCCTGGTGCTGATCGTGCGCGTGCTGCACTCGGCGCTCCTTTCCAAGACCGAGCACCTCATCGAGCGTTCCCTTGGCCGCTCCGCGCTCATCGCCATCGCGGTCGGCTGTCTGGTGACGGCCATGGTGCAGTCGAGCTCGATCACGACTTCCCTGCTGGTCCCTTTGGCAGGAGTGGGCGTCATCACTCTCAGGCAGGCGTTTCCGGTCACGATCGGCGCCAACATCGGCACGACGCTGACGGCCCTGATGGCCTCCCTTGCGGTTGCCGGCCCCAACGCCCAGGCGGGAATTGAGATCGCGCTGACCCACCTGGCCTTCAACCTTGCCGGGACGGTCCTGATCTATCCGTGGGCACCCGTGAGGGGCTTCGTGCTCGATCTTGTACGGCGGTTCGCGGACCTTGCGGCACGGTCCAAGATCCTAGCGATCGCATACTTGCTCGCAATCTTCTACGGACTCCCAGCTCTGGTGGCCGTGCTGTGGAATTGATCTGATCGCGGAAGCGGGAGACTCCGGTCGCCGAGGTCCCTGGCCTCCTTTCCCTCTCGGGAGGTCTGGACGGGCCGGGCGCTCCCGGCGACGGACCGGTGAAGGTGGGCCCGGACCGGAGCGTGGGATCAGCGGGCCGGTGCGCTGCGCCCGGCCGCCACGAGTGAATCGAGCTGCGCCTTCAGGCCCGCAGCCGTGTTCTGCTCCTCAAAATATAGATTCCTGGTTTCACCTGGATCGTCGGCGAGGTTGAACAGCTGCGCAGGGGCACCAGGTGCGCCGTCGTCAATCACGAATCCGGCCAGCTGGGGCCGGGTGTAGTCGTTGCCGCCGGACCCGGAGTGGTCCAGGTACTTCCAGTGTCCGCGCCGAATCGCCAGATCGAGCCGGTTCGTCTGGTGCAGCGTGAACTCGCGAATCGGCGTGCCGTCGTGAGCGCCCCGCAGCAGAGGGGAGAAATCGAAGCTGTCTTCCGCCGCTCCGTTCGGCAGCGGGAATCCGACCAGGGTCGCGATGCTCGCCATGATGTCCGTGAGACAGAATGTCTGGTCGGTGGTCGTGCCCGGCCGGATCCTGCCGGGCCACCGGGCGATCGTCGGCACGCGGTGGCCGCCCTCCCACTGGTCCCGCTTCACGCCGCGCCAAGGGCGTGCCCCGTCATGTTCATGGTCCTTCCGCATGTGGTAGGCCGAAGTGACTTCCGGGCCGTTGTCGCTGGTGAACAGCACGAGGGTGTCCTCTGCCAGGCCCAGCCGGTCCAGAGCGGACATCAGTTCGCCCACGACGTGATCGGCCTCGAACAGGAAGTCGCCATGCGGGCCGGCACCGCTCCTGCCCTCGAACTCAGGCGCCGCGAACGAGGGCAGATGCACCGCCTGCATCGAGTGAAAGAGAAAGAACGGCTGCTCCGGAGACCGGGATGCGTGGCTGGCGAGGAACTCCAGACTCTTCTCGAGGAAGACCAGATCGACACGTTCCAAGTCGTAGTCGGGGGCGATCAGCCCCGGTCTGTTGTCGTTGGCATACGGGTGCTTCGGCAGCGGCCTCCGGTCGAGCGGACCCTCGGGAGGGACGGGAACGTGGTCGCCGTCGATCCACGCATAGAGCCAGTCCGTCGTCGGGCAGGCCACTGTTCCGAAGAAAGTGTCGAAGCCCCGGTGCAAGGGACCGTCGGGAATCGGGCGGCCGAAGTCCACCCTCCTGACTCTCTCGACTCCGGCGGCGACTCGCTCCTCCCGGGTTCCGGACGGAAGCTCGATCTCGTGGACCGGCCGGCCGTCGGCATCGAGGAACGTCATTCCGAGATGCCACTTTCCGATGAGCGCGGTCGCGTACCCTCTTTCGCGCAGCATCTGTGGCAGCGTGAGGCGGTCGCCCTCGATCAGGCACGGCCCTTCCACGCCGGTGAACACACCGGCCATCCCGGTGCGGAACGGCATCCTCCCGGTCAGAATGCCGTAGCGGGTAGGGGTGCATACGGTGGACGGACTGTGGGCGTCCGTGAAGCGCAGCCCCTGATGCGTCAGGCTGTCGAGATGCGGGGTCGGCACCTTCGCTTCGCTGTTGTACGCGCCGATGTCGCCATAACCCAGGTCGTCCGCGAGGATCAGGAGGATGTTCGGGAGCCGCTCCTGAGGAGGGGACCCACCGCAGCCGACCATGGCGGCCAGCAGGGCCGCCGGAAAGGCGATGCTCCCGAGCAGGCCCAGCTTCGGGCCCCGCCGGGGCATCGTCAGGCCGTCCTCGGCGCGCTGTCGGTCACTTCCTCAAGGTCGGGATCAAAGTAGAGCACCTTGCCCTGGCGGAGCGCCATCACGCCCATCGTGATCGTCACTTGTGCGCGGTAGGCCGTGTCGGCGTCAAGGTTGGGCCTATCGCGCGTGCGCATGCATTCGAGAAAGTTCTTCATGTGCGCATCGCGCCCACGGTTCTCGACCTTGATCTGGACGTTCTCCGTTCCGTACCTGCGGACGAATGCGTCCCGGTAGATGGCTTCCGACTCGACGGTGATGTAGTCGGTCCGTCCCTCGAAGCGGCCATGCTCCACCATCACGATGGTGCCCTCGTGTCCCCGGATGAGGCCGGGGATATGCCGGGAATTCGCCATCGTCGCACTGAGCACCAGGGAGTGCCCCCGGGCAAAGTCGGCCAGCAGGTTGAAGGTGTCGGGAACTTCGCGGTCACCGGGCGCGTTGAACACGTACTTCCCGCCGGTGGCGGTCACCCGGTACGGAAACTGGGGCTGCCCCCAGCAGATGTTGAGGGGCGCGACCACATGGTAGAAGAGATCCGTCGCGATGCCGCCCGAGTAGTCCCAGTACTTGCGGAAGCGGAAGAACCGGTGTGGGTCCCACTCACGCTTCTGCGCCGGACCCAGCCACATGTCCCAGTCGACATAGTTCACGCCCTGGCCGTGCGGTCCCGCGTCGGGCTCGATGACCCATCCGCGGCCTCGCTCCGGGGTCCAGTTCCACTCGCCTCTCAGCGAGTTGCGGTGATATGACCCTTGGCTCGAGATAAGCTTTCCGATCATGCCGTCCCGGATGGCCTTGCGCGCCTTCCACCACTGGTCGGCGGAGGTCGTCTGAGACCCGACTTGGAGCACCGCGCCGGTCTCCCGGACCTTGCGGGCCACCGCCTTCGCCTCCTCGATCGTGTGGGTCATCGGCTTTTCGAGGTAGACGTCCTTCCCGGCTGCGATCGCCGCAAGGGCCATCGTTCCGTGCCAGTGGTCGGGAGTTGCGATGACGACGGCGTCCACGTCAGGCCGAGCGAGGACCTCACGGTAGTCAAGCGTCGAGAACTCGGCCTTGGAGTTCTCCTGGGCCAGCCGGCGCCGCTTCTCGTAGACGTCGCAGACTGCGGTGATCTTGAAGTTCTGGCCGCCTTCGATCATCCCCAGCATCAGTCGCTGCAGGCTGCCGCCCCGGCCGCCGACCCCGATCTGGGCGACGTTGATCCGGTCGTTCGAGCCGAGAACCCGCCGCTGGGATGCCGCGTCCTGGGACTTCGCCGGGGCTGCTGCGGCAGTCAGGCTTGCGGCCGTCGCCGTCCCTTTGAGAAAGCTGCGGCGGTTCAGGGGCTTGTGGTCCGGCATCTCGATTCCGCTCGATGGGATTGTATCAGAGGGGACTTGTGCTTCGAGAGTGCCTGGTCAGGCACCTCTTGTCCGTCGTTCCGGAGCGACGCGACTCCCAACGGCCCGCATTGACGCTCCGGCGGCGAGAGCCCCGGCTGCCAGGATGATCATCGCGGCGTTGGCGCACCTGCTACAAATGACGGCATCGCAATCACAAAGCCGCCCGAAAACGAGATTGCTGACAGCCAGCGCCGGGCCGTACGAGGCGCTATGCGGCCAGGACCGCTATCAGTGGCGAGGAAGAGTGCATATGAAGACCAACGGAAGCGTCGCAACGCTGGATCTTGCCTGGAGACTCTCGTCACGAACCAATCCAAGCCTCGAACCGTGGGACTACTCCGGCTACCAGCCGACGAAGGCGGAGATGGAAGTGGAATGGGACGCGCCCGAGGGCCTGAAGCTTGAGCAGATCACAAGAGCCGTGTGGAAGCCGGTCGGGGTTCGCTGGGTGGGCAAGCCGAGGAGCCGCCGGAGGTGAGACCGGTCGCCACGTGCCTAAGAAACGGTTTTCGTCACTATTCGATATAATCCTCTATCGAATGAAGGATATGATCCGGATCGGCACTTGGAACACGGAGTGGGCCGAGCCAGGTGCCAAGATACCAAGAGACAAGATCATTAGCGACAAGCTCGCCGCGACCAAGTGCGACATCCTGTGCGTGACCGAGGGGTTCGCGGGGATTCTCCCAAATGGAGGACATGTGATCGACGCCGGCGAGGATTGGGGCTGTCCGATCAAGGAAGGGCGCAGGAAAGTGCTGCTGTGGAGCAAGCAACCCTGGACTCCTCACACCCATGCCTTGGGTTCGGAAGAGTTCCACAAGGGCAGGTTCGTCGCGGGCACCACTGAAACCGCCTCAAGGGCGCGCCTGACCGTCATTGGCGTCTGCATCCCTTGGTCGGGCTCGCATGTGAATATCTGCCAGAAAAACCTCCTGCCATGGGAGGATCACAAACGGTGGATAGCAGGGTTCCGGAAGCTGCGGTGCCGGTTCCCCGAGTCGCGAACCGTTGTCTTGGGAGACTTTAACCAGAGGATTCCGAAGATCAAGAAACTCGTGCCCCCAATAGTTCACGACGCGCTCTTGCGATCGTTCGAAGACTTCCGGTTCGCGACTAAAGGAGAATTGCCCGGTGACCTGAGCGTGATCGATCACATCGCGCACACCCCGGACCTGGCCTTGGCCGGGGACAGCATCAAGATCTGGCCCAAGTGTGTAAAGAACGACGACGCCCTGCGGAAGAAATACGAGCTAGAGAAGCTAGAGCCAGCCATCATGAAAAAATGGGAGAAGGGTTGGAAGAAGACGTGTCCCGGCCCGACAAAGCTATACCTCTCGGACCACTTCGGAGTACGGGGTGATTTTGAGTTTCCATAGAAGGCAGATTGGAAGAGTCGCATTAGGTCCGATTTGGATTCGTTTGGAGATATGCAATTGGCTTGGTGACTTGGCGATAATCAGCTGCAATTCGCTGGAACGGCCGCACCAACGTGGAAGCAACGGCCGCTTTCTCATTGTGACAATGATCATCGGCGTTGTCTGCAGAGAGGCGTTCCGTCCCCGGGCGAGATCCGCCCTCCGCTTGCCGCGCTTGCGATGGATTCCGTCAGAGCAGGTCATACCCTTGGGAATGCCCATGTCGAAGCCCGCCGGTGTGCCTGACGCTGCCAGCGCATGCGTGCTGGGCTTCCCGGCTTGCGGCCGGTGTGCCTCGCCCACTCCCTACCTCGCGGAACCGCCACGCCCCGATGTGGCAAATTGATAGTGGGAACAGGAATGGGCAAGTCGGCGGAGTTTGCAGTCTACGACCCCGTGGAAGTCAACCTCGGCGGCGCCAGGGACCACCTCGGCCACATCGCACGCAAGGAAGCCAAGAAAGCAGTCGTCGTGACGGCGGATGACGACAATCTGTATGTCCCGTGGCGATTTCTGTCGCTCGACAGGCAGGGCCGGCGGAAGCGTGTGACGGCGGCTATCGACGAGGAGAAGGCGCAGTTTCGCCCCGATGACAAGGTAAAGTTTCGGCACGGCTCGGGCACACTCCACGGTGTGATTGCGCGCTTCGGTCCGAAGAGAGCAGTTGTCGCAGCCGAGGGCGAGAAGACCTACTTGGTGCCTTACAGACAGCTCACACATGTGGGATGGAAGGGCTTCAGACGGGACGCCAGGCATCTGCAGAGTGTGACCAGGCAGACAGAACGTCTCATTTCGCTGCATGGTCTCAAGCGCTGGAGCTTCCAGTTCGACGATGCGCTGAAGCGCGCCGGATCCTGCTCGTTTGCCACGAAGGTGATCACACTGTCTCGGCTGTACTGCCTCAAGGCGTCGGATGCGGATGTCCGAGACACCATCCTCCACGAGATCGCCCACGCACTGGCGGGTCCGGGCCACCATCACGACAAGGTGTGGAGGGAGAAGGCCCGCGCGATCGGCTGCACTGCGGAAAGGTGCCACTACGTAGACTTCGCTCCATCGCGCTACATCAAGTTCTGCAAGGTGTGCGGGTGGTACAGGAAGGCAAACTTCAGACGACGAAACACCGTGTGTAAGCGGTGCAGGCGACGCCCGCGGTACAAGAACTTCACGAAGGAGGCGTGGGAACGCATGGCGTTCGGACCACCGTTTGTCTAGGACCCGCTTGCGTTGACGCCCCGGCTGTCCCTCCGGCCTGCATTGCGGACGCCGTTGAGCCGGGCAAGGATCCAGTGGCTCGTGTCGCAACGCCCCCTTCCGCCACACTTGCCGGCGTTGCCCGAGTGCCCCGGCTGCGCCGACTGGGGACGCCTGGCCGATCCGGACGCGCAACACTGCAGCCGCGTAGCGGGACTCGGGATTCCGGCCCGGAACTGCCTTTCCGCCTGCGGGTCGCCTGGTCCGCGGCATGAACAGCCCGGTCAGTCACTCCTGTCTTCGAGCGGCCCAGTGGGTAGCCCTTGCTCCATCGCTCCTGGGTTCGACCTAGAGATCCCGTGCTGCTGGCAGTCCGAAGCCGCTCGATGCCGCTCTCACCGCCGCCACGACGGCATTTGCCATGGCGCTGGCAGCCGCTGCGCCGACCAGCCCGAGCAGACGGACATCCGGTCGCCCTCCGCCAAGTCCCAGCGCGAATACGGTGTCGCCGTCAAAGGGCATGTGGGCGGGGCGAATCGCCCGCGCCAGCCCGTCGTGAGCCATCTGGGCGACTTTCGTCGCTTGCGACTTGGTCCAGAGCAGGTTCGTCGCGATGACGCCGATCGTGGTGTTGCCGCTCCCCTCGGCAATGGTGCGCCAGCCTCCTGCAATGAGCTGTTTCATGCTGTCGGCGAAGCCGTCGCCAGTCTCGTTGCGGGCGCCCGCCACAATCTCCCCGGTTGAGGGTTCGACTACGTCGCCCAGGCAGTTCACCGCGACAAGGGCTCCCACGACGAGTCCGTCTCCGAGGGAGACCGCAGACGACCCCAGGCCGCCTCGCATCGCGCGGCCGGCGCCGAGCATCTTGCCGACCGTCGCACCCGCACCCGCGCCGACGCTCCCCATCTCCACGGGCCCGCCCGAAGCCGCCACTGCGGCGAGGCGGCCCGACCTTGCGTCCGGGCGGATCTCCGGATCGCCCACGCCCAGGTCGAACAGGACCGCCGCCGGGACGATCGGCACCACGGACTCTCCCACGGTGAAGCCTCTCCCCTGGCGCTCAAGATGCCGCATCACACCGTCGGCCGCCGCAAGGCCGTAGGCGCTGCCACCCGTCAGCAGCACCGCATGGACGGATCCCACGGTCATCTCGGGGCTCAGCAGGCCGGTTTCCCTTGTCCCCGGGGCGCCGCCGCGAACATCCACTCCGGCGACCGCGCCGCCCTCGGCCAGGACCACGGTGCATCCGGTCGAGCCGGACCGGTGTGTCCAGTGTCCCACCCGGACTCCTCGCACGGCGGTCAGTGTCGAGTTCACTTCCGTTGCTTCCGATCCGGCCAGTCCCGCAGCCACGCCGGCGGCCCCAAGGCCTAGGACTCCGCGCCTCGAGACGGTCCTGCAGAGGATGGGGTGTCCCATCGGCAACATTCTACGTCCTCGCACGGTGCCTGTATAATCCCTTGCGATGGGCCTGCCCCGACTGATCGAGATTCGCCAGAACTTTCCCGACCGCTCCCTTCCCGATGTCTACCAGGCGGTGCGGGCGGAGATGGATGCGGCGGACTGGGTCGCGAGCGTGCCGCCAGGCAGTCGCATCGCAGTCGGAGTCGGCAGCCGCGGCATTGCAAACCTTGACACGATCGTCCGGGCGGTGATCGATTCGTGGCGCAATCGCCGCGTCAAGCCTTTCATCATCCCGGTCATGGGCAGCCATGGAGGCGGTACCGCGCAGGGCCAGGAGGAGGTCTTGGCGCACTATGGGATCACCGAGGGAGCGATGGGCGCACCGGTGGTTAGCTCGCTGGACGTAGTGCCGATCGGCGAGTCGCCTCAGGGAATCGCCGTCTCGATGGACAAGTCCGCGTGGGAGGCCGACGGAGTCATGCTGTGCAGCCGTGTCAAGTGGCACACAGGCTTCGAAGGAAGGATCGAGAGCGGCATTCACAAGATGATGGCGATCGGCCTTGGAAAGTGGGAGGGTGCCAGGCGCTACCACATGTGGGCGGTCCGTCTGGGACTGGAGCAGGTCATCCGCGAGGTCGGCCGCGTGATGCTCGATACGGGCCGGATGCTCGGCGGTCTCGCCATTCTCGAGGACGCCTGCCACGGTACCGCCGAAGTGCACGCCGTCGGCGCGTCCGGCATGGTTCCCCGCGAGGAGGAGCTGCTGGCGCTAGTGAAGGGCTGGAAGGCGAACATCCCGGTTTCCTCGATCGACCTGCTGGTCGTGGACGAGATCGGAAAGAACATTTCGGGCTCGGGCATGGACACCAAGGTGATCAATCGCTCCTCTCTCGGGCGCAACTGCTGGCCCGGCCTCCCGCGCATCGAGCGCATCTACGCCCGCAGCATCACGCCCCACGGAGGTGGCAACGCCGTGGGGATCGGCCTATGCGACATCATCCACGACCGGCTCTACGAGGCGGTCGACTTTCCAAAGACGTGGATCAATTCCTTCACCGCGTCCAGCACCATCGGGTGCATGTGCCCGCCGCACTTCCCGACCGACCGCGAGTGCATCGAGAAGATCCTCGCAACGTGCGGCAAGGCCGACTCCGCCGATTGCGGCGTGGTCTGGATCCGCAACACCATGGAACTTGGCCGCATGCGCGTCAGCGAGAACCTTCTCGAAGAATTGCGGGGTGACCCGCTCATTGAGGTCGTTGGCGCCCCTCGACCGATCAAGTTCGACCCGGACGGTCAGGTCTCGGACGAGACGAGGATTGCCGAGGCGGCCTAGGCCGGGAGCTGGCATGCGATGTGGCCCTGCGAAGTGGGACAGGAACTGGCAGACCGGTCCCCCCGCAGACGGGTGCGAACCGGCGGAAGTCGATAGACTGAAGGCTCGGGTCCCGTTCGATTGATGGCAGCGTCCCGCCCCGCCCCGCTCTCCAAGGTGGAACTGTTCTCCCTTGTCGCCTCCGACCTGCGTCGCGTTGACAAGGTCATTGCTCTCGACACGGTCTGCTCCGAGGATGCCGTCACATCGATCAGCCGCCACCTGAACTCAAGCGGCGGAAAGCGGCTGCGCCCGGCGCTCGTCCTCCTGTCGGCGCGCGCATGCGGCGCCCGTGGGGACTCCCCGATCCGCATTGCAGCGGTCATGGAGATCATCCACGCTGCGACGCTAGTCCATGACGATGTCATCGACAACGCCGAGGTGCGGCGCGGAAGCCCGTCGCCCAACCGGGCGTGGGGCAACCAGATCAGCGTTCTGGCAGGCGACTGGCTCTACATGCAGGCGTTCAGCATCGCCCTGCGCGAGCGCGAGTTCGAAATCCTCGACATCCTGATCGACCTGACCAGGATGATGGTTGAGGGCGAGCTGATGCAGGCCGGTCTCATCGGCCGCCTCGATGTCTCCGAGCAGCAGTACCACGATCTGATTCACCGGAAGACGGCCTGCCTGCTTTCAGCATGCACCCGCCTCGGGGCGCTGCTCGCCCGCAAGGGCGAGAAGACGGAGGAGCGTCTCCGGGCGTACGGATGGAACCTGGGCATGGCGTTCCAGCTGATCGACGACGTGCTGGATTTTGAGGCCACCGAGTCGGTGCTCGGGAAGCCGGTGGGCAACGATCTCAAGGAGGGCAAGGTGACGCTGCCGATGATCCTCGCCCTGCGGAAGTGCACGCCGGCGGAGCGCGAGCTGGTAGAGACGGTAATCCGCGACCGCGGATACGGTTCGGTCTCGCTCGCACGGATTCTCGAGATTCTGGACCGGCACGGGACGATTGCGGAGGTGCGGAAGCGCGCCATGCGGTTCTGCGATGCGGCGCTCGAGGGACTGGAAACCCTGCCCGACTCGCCGCACAGACGGGCCCTGGTGGATGCTGCGGCACACTGGGCGGTCGTCCGCGCGAACTGATCCGGATCACGCTGGCGCATCGGTCGGCCCGCCGGATCAGGATGATCCGTGCGGTCCTGCTCCCTCCGCGAGACGTGCGCCCGCTGAACCCTCGCCGCACGGAAGCAGCATGCCGCCGTGCGGCGGCTCAGTCCCGGCGCTGCGAGGATCTCCCGTCGAGAAACGCCCGCATCATGCGCTTCGGCTCGTCGGTCCGATAGGCCCTGGCGAAGAAGCGGACTCCTTCCCGGATCGCGCGCGGCAGACTCGCCCGCTCCCAAAGCCGGAACAGCTCCTTCTGATCCCGGACGGCCACAGGGCCCGCAGACAGAATGGACTCGAGCCAGCCTTCAATGGCGTCGTCGAGATCCGCGGCCGGAACCAGCCTCTGAATGAAGCCCATGTCCAGGGCCGCTTGAGCGTTGACGATGTCGCCCGTCAGCAGGAGTTCGCGGGTGCGTCCCCAGCCCACGAGCTGCGGCAGCAGGGCTGCTTCGATGACGGACGGTACGCCGACCCGGACCTCCGGCATGCCGAACTGCGAGTCCGTCGACGCGGCACGCAGGTCACAGCTCGCTGCGACCTCCATTCCGGCCCCGAGGCAGTAGCCCTCGATCCGGGCCAGTGTCGGCACCGGGAAATCGCGGAGCCGCCTGCACACCCCGTGGAGGTCCAGAATGAACGCTCGCGCGCTGGCGGCGTCGAGCTCGGCCATTTCGCGAAGGTCGGCTCCTCCGATGAACGCGCGGCTTCCCTCGCCCCGCAGGACCAGCGCCCGGATGGACCGGGAAGCCTCCAGCTGGTCGAGCGCCGCGGACAGCCGGCGGGCAAGCCCGCCGCCGAGAACGTTGAGCTTGGACTGGTTGTCGATGCTCACCCAGGCCACAGGTCCGCCCGGCAGATCCCGGATGCGCAGTCGAACCGCAGGTTTGCGCATCGGCTTCAACTCTCCCTGTCCGGCCGGGGCATGCGGCCTGTCCGGCAAGCCAGCACCGTACCGCGGCTTCCGGGCAAGCGCCGGCTGTAGCCGGCCTTCGGGCCTCAGGCTGCGAAGAGCTCGTCCACCGGGGCGTAGGCGTCGTCGTCGGAGACCGGCACGTAGTAGAATCCGCGTCCGAGCGGGTCGTCGTACCGCACCGTCGTCCAGTCGATTCCCAGGGCGGAGTAGATGGTCGCCTCGAGGTCCTCGGGCCGGATGTCGCGGTCGCGGGACCACCCGAACTCCGTCGTGAAGGATCCCGGGCCGCGCCCTCCGCGATCGTTCGTCGCGCCGATCACCTGACCGCCCTGGACTCCGCCGCCGGCGAGTACGAAGAACATCTGCAGGTAGTGGTCCCGTCCGTTGCGTCCGGCCGAGAGCGGTCCCGGCGTCCGCCCGAACTCGCCGCATGCCACGACCAGCGTCTCGTCGAGCTTGCCTGAACGGTCAAGGTCCTCGATCAGCGCCGCGAACGCCGGATCGAACTCCCGCGTTCGCCGGTAGAGGTTGTTGCCGTTGTCGCCGTCAACGTAGATGTCCGCGTGGTGGTCCCAGCCGTTGGACTCGACTTGGATGAAGCGGGTGCCCTGGTCCTGCTCGACGATCTTCCTTGCCGTGAGGACGGCGTTGCCGAAGCCGCTGCCCCCGTACCGGGCGCTCTCTTCGGGCGTGAAGCCGAATGCGGAATCGACGGCCGGGCTCTGCATCAGCCGCCGGGCGCCCTGATAGAACTTTCCCATGGCCGATGCCTGCGGACCCAGCGGAGAGTTCGTGCCGCGCAGCGCGCCGTCGGTCTCCTGCAGCAGGTTCCAGCGGTCGGCGAACCGCTCCATTCCCCCGGGATGGCTGGCGTTCGCCAGTCCGTCCGCGGAAGCGAACGTCTGGAACGGTCCGAATTCGGAAGGAAGGTAGCCGGCGCCCGAGATCTTCCTCGCCTGGAGCGAGATGAATGCCGGAAACGCCTGGCCGGGCAGCCGCTCGGGCTCCTTCTCGATCGCCACCACGCTGCCGATGTGAGGTGCGATGCGACCTGTGGCCGAGGCCGGGCTCCGCCCGATCTGGAGCCACGTCTGCGCCAGCGGGTGGGCCCGCGCCCAGGCCAGTCCGGAGCGGATGATTGCGATCTTGTCGATCACGCGGGCGGTGTTCCCGAGCAGCCCTGTCGGTAGGGTCACGCCGCTGAAGGTCTCGGGTGCGAAATCCAGGGGTGTGACCCCGGTGTGGTCCTTGAAGTCGAACAGGTCGACATGGCTGGGCGCGCCGCGCATGAACAGAAAGATCACGGTCTTCGCCGAGTTCTGCGGCGTCACGCTCCCTGTCGTCTCCGTCGCGGCGCTGGCCGTCCCGTTCGCGAGAAAGAAGCCGCCCACTCCTGTTAGCGAGTCCCGGAAGAAGGTCCTCCGCGAAACGTGGGGGCGTTCAAAGAACCACTGGTGGATCGGCTGCCGCCTGCTGATGAGCTTTTCGAATCGTTGCCGCTCGGCCACTGTGCCTTGGCCCTCCCGTCAGTAGTTGAAGTAGAAGTCGGTCTTGTTGAAGAGCGTCCACATCAGGTTGGACGCCCTTTGCGCCCGGTCTCCGCCCTGGACGTACTGCAGGCCGGCAGCCGCCTCCTGCTCGGTCGGGTGGCGGCTCAGGACGCTCAGGTAGAGGTTGGCGACGAGGGCGTCGTCGGACAGCTGCAGGGATTCCCACAGCGTGCCGGTGGTGGCCCGCGGGTCCGTCCTAAGCAGCACGAAGGGGTTGTTCATCAGGTTCAGCGCCTGCAGCGGACTGCCCGCGCCGCTCCGCGGCGCCCCCTCTCGGTCGCCGGGCGAGAAGGCCTGCAGGAACTGCCTCGCTCTTCGCGGATACCGGCCGTTCCCAGGAGGCATGTTGACGACATCGGGAAACTGCATCGCGTAGCCCAGCCTGCGGAGGTTGCGCGAAGCGTTGTAGCTCACCGGACGGCCGCTCGCCACGACGATGGCGTCGTGCATCTGCTCCGCCGTCAGGCGCTTGGCTTGCCGCCGGACGAAATACTGCTCGTTGAGCGGGTTGAAGACGCCCTCGTACCGCGACGAGAGCTGGTACGTCTGCGACGTGGCGATCTCCTTCATCAGCCACTTCAGGTTGAAGCCGTTCTCGGCGAAGCCTTCGGCGAGCCATTCGAGCAGGTGGGGATGCGACGGCTGGATGCTCCAGCCTTGGGGCGGCGGGGACGCCGGGTCCAGCCGCAGGAGGTCGAACTGGTCGGGCGGCTCGACGAGCCCCCTCGAGAAGAACTCGCGCCAGACGTAGTTCACCGCTGCCCGGGCGAACTGGGGGTCCGCCGTCAGGAGGAGACCGAGCTTCTCTCGGAGCCGCGTCGCGCTCCCGACCGTCGCATCGCTCTCGAACGGGTAGTCCGGCTCCACGGCACGCGTCTGGTGCAGGCGGTCGGGGCGGTTCCCTCCCTGCGTCTGGCCGAGATAGATGCCGGCCGTGTCGCCGTTCCCGGCCCGACGCTCCGCTCCCGCCGGCAGGTCGTGGATGAAGTAGTAGTTCGCGTTCACGCGCCGCATCCGCTCGGGGTCCATCGGCAGCGTTCTGCCGGGCACCCTCCACGCCTGGAACCGGGGAATGTCGGAGAAGTAGGCGGCCAGGCTCCATCCCTCGAGGCGCTTGGCGGCGGTGCCCCAGACGCTGAGCGCTTCAAGGTGGCCCTCCCCGTCGTGGCAGAGTACGCAATCCATCGTCGAGATGCCCAGAAAGTCCCTCGCAACAAAGAAGGCGAGCGAGTCGTAGGTGTCCTGGATCGGTCCGCCGGTCGTTCTGCCCCCGACGACATAGCCCACAGGGGAGGCCTTCACCGGATTGCCGACGAAGTCCCCGTAGGTGCTCTGGAAATGGCTGAAGCTGGTGTAGCGGTCGGGATAGGTGCGGCCGTCGCCTGTTCCCTCGGCGGCGATCATCTCCTGCGCCATCTGGTCATAGGGCTTGTTTGCCCGCAGGGATTCCAGGAGATAGAGATGGAGGGAGTCCCGCCCGTGGGGGAACCGGTTGACCAGCGCGGTCACCTGGGTGTTCCGGAACAGATCGCCGAAGAACATCGTCCAGCGGTCGGCCCACTGCGGGGTGTCCATCAGCCTGCCGACGAGATCCTGGCGCTTTGTGGCGGAGGTGTCGGCGAGAAAGCCGAGCACCTCGTCCCTGGTGGGAATGCGCCCCGTGAGGTCGAGCGTCGCCCGGCGGACAAACTCGGCGTCGGTCGTCAGGTAGGTCAGGGGCACGCCCGCGGCCTCCGCCGTCTTCTGGATGCAGTCGTCGATGCCGGCACAGGGCGTCGAGGCCCCGGGCATGGATGCGGCCGCGGGCCTTGCGAAGACCCCGCCGCGGCGGGGCTGCGGGATCATCGCAAGCGCGTGGCGGGTTGCCGCCGTGCGTTCACGCATCGCACGCAGGTCGTCGCCTGCGCTGTAGACGGGCCCCACCCCGTCCCGAGGTCCGAAGTACGTGCAGCCCCCGTGGTCCGGGAACGAGCCGTCCGCAGCTTGCCAGTCCGCCTCGTCGTCGACGCCGAATGCCGGCGCCGCGCACAGCACGAGCGCGGCTGCCAGCACACAGGAACTCTGCTTCATGGCAGTATCTCGACCCGATGCCATGTGCCCCCCCATTAACGCCATCAAGACCCTATCAGATCCGGGGAATCCCGGAGCAGGACGCGGACTCGGCGCGTCAGCCCGGTTTCCTCAGGTCAATCAGACGGGATGCCGGACGATTCGGTTTCGCAGGCGAGGCTCGCTAATGCCGATCGGGGTAATGCCCGCGGCCCCGCCCTGAGGGCGTTCTATAGTAACTATGGGTATGGCTTGGCGCGGCGAGGTGGAGGAATGACTCTGGCATCGGGCTCCTCGGTCGGCGCGGCCGCCTGCTTGGTGGCGGGCGTGCTGTCGACCGCGATCCAGCTGGCGGCTCAGCCGACGGCTCCGTTTCTGGATCCTCGCAGCGTGGCGCCCTACGTTCCGACCCCTTGGCATGTTGTGGACCGGATGCTGGAAGCCGCGGCGGTGTCTGAAGGCGACGTGGTCTACGACCTGGGCTCGGGCGACGGCCGCATCCTCCTGCGGGCGGCAAGGGACCGGGGCGCGCGCGGCGTCGGCTTCGAGATCATCGAGGACTTGGTGCGGGATGCGCGTGAGGCGATCGGCGCGGCCGGCGTCCAGGACCGCGTCAAGATCCACCAGCAGGACATCTTCAAAGCCGACCTGAGACCGGCCACAGTCGTTACAGTGGTCTTGATGACCTCCGCCAACAGGCAGCTGCGTCCGAAGCTGGACCGGGAGCTTCGGCCGGGCGTCCGGGTCGCGAGCTACAAGTGGGAGATCCCCGGATGGAATCCTTCCAAGACCTTCACCGTCCCGGTCAGCGGGGCCCAGCAGACGATCTACGTTTACGAGTTCGGAAACCACCGCTGACAGGATCCGGCCTTCGCCGTCCGGGAAGCCGACTCCCAAGTGCTTCAGGTGCACAGCGTCTGACGGAAGAAACCCCACCTTTGGCGCCACAAGTGCTATAGAGGCTATAGAGACTAGGTAAGCACCATGCCCTCGCCCACGAGTTCGAATGTTCTCGTCATCGTCGAGTCCCCCACCAAGGCTCGGACGATAGAGAAGTTTCTGCCCCGCGGTTATGTTGTCAAGGCCTCCGTCGGGCACGTGCGTGACCTGCCGAAGAGCGCCGCGGACATCCCCGCAAAGATCAAGAAGCTGCCCTGGGCCCGCCTGGGGGTCGACATCGAGCACGGCTTCAAGCCGATCTACGTCGTTCCCAAGGACAAGAAGAGCCTCGTCAAGGAGATCAGGGCCGCGGTCCGCAAGGCGGACCACATTTTCTTCGCGACCGATGAGGACCGCGAGGGCGAGTCCATCAGCTGGCACCTGCTCGACCTGCTCGGCCCGGGCGTGCCGTTCCAGAGGCTGGTGTTCCACGAGATCACGCGGGACGCCATCCAGAAGGCCCTCCAAGAGCCGCGCGGCATCAACCAGGATCTGGTCAGCGCACAGGAGACACGGCGCATCGTCGACCGTCTCTTCGGCTACGAGGTGAGCCCGCTGCTGTGGAAGAAGATGGCGCCCCGCCTCAGCGCGGGCCGGGTCCAGAGCGTCGCCGTGAGGCTCCTGGTGGAACGGGAGCGGGCGCGGATCCGGTTCACGGAAGCGAGCTTCTGGGGCATGAAGGCGCGCTTCTCCAAGGACGGGTCCGAGTTCGGTGCGGATCTGGTCCGCGTCGCCGGACGCCGGATCGCGACGGGGAAGGACTTCGACCCCGACACCGGGCAACTCAAGGTGCGGGGCGGACGGCGCGGAGCCCCGCCTATGCTGCTTGACGCCGACGGCGCCCGACAGGTCGAGGCCGTGGCGCGGTCGTCGCAGGCGCAGGTCTCCTCTGTGGAGCACAAGCAGTTCAGGGAGGCCCCCAAGGCCCCGTACGTCACCAGCACGCTGCAGCAGGAGGCCAACAGCAAGCTGCGGTTCCAGGCCCGCCACACCATGCGCCTGGCCCAGCAGCTCTACGAGAACGGGTTCATCACGTACATGCGGACCGACTCGACCGTCCTCTCGGGAGAGGCCAAGGCGGCGGCCCGCAGGCTGATCAAGGAGAGGTTCGGCGAGGACTACCTCTCGCCCAAGGTCCGGTTCTACCGCAACCAGGTCAAGAACGCGCAGGAGGCGCACGAGGCGATCCGTCCTGCGGGAGGAATGTTCCGCGCCGTTGGCGAGGTGCGGAGCCGGCTGGGCGTCGAGGCGGCCAGGCTGTACGAGATGATCTGGCGGCGGACGCTGGCCAGCCAGATGCGTGATGCGCGGGGGACGAACTCCACCGTGCTCATCGATGCGGGCGACGCCCAGTTCCGGGCGACCGGCAAGACGATCGCTTTCGCGGGCTACCTCAGGGCGTACTCGAACGACGCGGAAAGCGGACTGGCCGGCGTCCCGCTTGCCGAGAGGGTCCTTCCGCAGCTCGACCGGGGGGATGAGCCGGCCCTGGTCTCCGTCGACGCGTCCGAGCGGCGGACACAGCCTCCGCAGCGGTTCACGGAAGGACTTCTGATTCGCGCGCTCGAGAGGCGCGGCATCGGGCGCCCGAGCACCTGGGCGACGATAGTCGATCTGGTGCAGTCCAGGTCCTATGCCTTCAGGCGCGGCGGCGCACTGGTGCCGACATTCACGGCCATGGCGGTCGTCGGCCTGCTCGAGGAGCACTTCTCGCACTTGGCGGACTACGCGTTCACGGCGAAGCTGGAGGACCAGCTGGACGCGATCGCCCGTGGCGAACTGGCTCGGCTGGACTATCTCAAGGGATTCTACTTCGGCAACGGCCACTCCGGACTGCGGGCTCTGATCGAGCAGGGCCAGGAGCGCATTGATCCGCGCAAGGTATGCAGGCTGCCGGTGGGCCACACCGCGGACACGGAGGGAGCGGAGGTCCGGATCGGACGCTACGGACCGTTCCTGACCGACGGCACCTCGCGCTGCAGCATCCCCGACAACCTCGCGCCGGACGAGCTGACCGCGGCGAAGGCGAGCGAAATGCTGGATGTTGCCAGAAAGGGCCCACAGCCGCTCGGGCACGATCCCGAGTCGGGCCGTCCGGTCTATCTGAGGCAGGGTCGCTTCGGTCCGTTCGTCCAGCTCGGAGACAACGCCAAGGACGGGGATGTGAAGCGGGCATCGCTGATGCGGGGCGACGTCGCGGAAGCCATCGATCTTGAAGCCGCTCTGAAGCTGCTGTCCCTGCCGCGCAAGCTGGGCAGCGATCCGAAGACCGGCGCGGACGTGCTCGCCGCGAACGGCCGCTACGGTCCGTATGTCAAGTGCGGAAACGAGAACCGGTCGATCCCGGCACGCACGAGCCCGTTCGAGATCACTCTGGAGCAGGCGCTGAGACTGCTCGCCCAGGAGAAGAAGAGGGGGCGGAGGGCGCAGGCGGAGCCGCTGAAGGTTCTGGGCGCGCACCCGGAGACGGGCAGGGAGTTGAAGGTGCTTTCCGGGCGCTACGGACCCTATGTGACGGACGGGGAGATCAACGCATCCCTTCCCAAGGCCGAGGCTCCGAAGGATGTGACCATGGTCCGGGCCGTCGAGCTGCTGCGGGCGCGTCTGGAGCGCATCAGGGCCGCGGGGGGAAGGAAGCGCAGGCGGCGCACGAGGCGGTCGTGACCGTCTGCGGCGCAGCATGATGAACCTGCTTGCCATCGACACCGCCCGCAGCGAGGGGAGCGTGGCCCTGATGCAGGGAGGGTCGGGGACCCGCAGCAGATCGCTCGGTGCGGGCCCGCGCTACGGCGAGGTCCTGTTTCTCGAGATCGAGCGCCTGCTGTCCGCCTGCTCGCTGCGCGTGACGGACGTGGACGCGATCGGCGTGGCGACCGGGCCGGGCTCGTTTACCGGAATCCGTGTCGGGATCGCGGCGGCGAAGGCCTTGGCCGAGGCGGGCGAGCATCCCGTGGTCGGCGTGTCCAGCCTGAGAGCCCTTGCGCGCTCCTGTCCGGGCGAGGCGCCCCGTGTCGCGCTGCTCGACGCCCGCAGAGGAGAGCTGTTTGCAGGCTGCTACGGAGCGGACTCCCTTCCGGTGCTGCCCGAGACTGTGGGGGGGTGGCAGGATCTGGCTCCGCGCCTGCGGTCGTTGGACCCGGTCCTGGTGTGGAACGAGCCGGAGATCTTCGAGGACGGCGGTCCCGCCGAGGCCGCCTCCGGCTGGCGCCGCGCGCCGGGTCCCCGCATGCTCGCCGCGACTGTGGCGGAAATCGCGCGGCGGGACATCGAGGCCGGCGCAGGCGGGGTGCCCGAAGCCATCGAGGCGAACTACATTCGGCGCCCGAGCGTCACCCCGCCGCGACGTCAGGCCGCCAGCCGCTGAAACGTATTCTCCAGGAAGCCCTTGATCAGGGCCGTCTGCTCGCCGACCTCCAGAAGGAAGGCATCGTGCCCGTAGTTGGATTCAAGCTCGATGTAGGCCACATCGCGGTTGCGTGTCCGCAGCGCACGCACGATCTCCTGGGACTGGTAGCTGGGGTACAGCCAGTCCGAGGTGAAGCTCAGAACGAGGAAGCGCGCGTCGCCCCGGCCGAAGCAGTCCTCGAGCGGGCTGCCCGCCTCGGTGATGTCGAACGTGTCCATCGCGCGGCTGATCGCGATGTAGGAGTTGGCGTCGAAGCGGTTCACGAACTTCCCGCCCCGGTACCGCAGATAGCTCTCCACCTCGAACATGTCGCTCTGGTCGCGGCTCTTGCGTCGCCGGCGCCCGAACTTCTGGCGCATGGAGTCGTCGCTCATGTAGGTGATGTGGCCAACCATTCGCGCGACGGCGAGGCCGCGTTCGGGATACCTGCCGCCATAGTAGTCGCCGTGGTTGAAGTCGGGATCGGCCAGGATCGCCTGCCTGCCGACCTCGTTGAAGGCGATCTGCTGGGCCGAATGCCGGTGGGTCGAGGCGATCGGGATCACTGAGGCCACCTGGTCGGGGTAGGACACCGCCCACTGCAGTGCCTGCATGCCGCCCATCGACCCGCCGGACACGCAGAGCAGCCGCCGGATGCCCAGAGACTCGGTCAGCATCTGCTGGAGGCGGACCATGTCGGCGATCGAAATCGGCGGGAACGCCGATCCGTAGGGCCGGCCCGTGGCGGGGTTGGTCGAGCTCGGTCCCGTTGTTCCGCTGCAGCCTCCAAGGACGTTCGACGAGATGACGAAATAGCGGCGCGTGTCGAAGGCCTTGCCGGGCCCGATCATGCTGTCCCACCAGCCAGGCTTGCCGGTCTCCGCGCTGATGCCCGCCGCATGGGCGTCGCCCGAGAACGCATGGAGGATCAGGATCGCGTTCGAGCGGTCGGCGTTGGGTTCCCCGTACGTCTCGTACGCCGCGACCACCGGACGCAGGGCCCGGCCGCAGTCAAGCTCGATCGAGTCGAATCGCGCAAGGGACATCGTGACGCTCATTCGCCGGCTCCTGCCTTCCTTCTAGGTTGCGACATGTGAAGGGTTGCGTGCACGCCAACGGCCTGCGGCACGGGCCTGTATGATGGAATCTCGGGACGGCGGGGCCTGCTTGGTCTCCGGCGGCCTGATTTCCCAGCGCCGGGAGCGTTGTCAGTCCGCTCGACTCAATCCCTTGCCCGGACCGGCGCCTTGGCCCATGCCAGAAGGAGGACCCAAGGTAACGACCATGCCAGTTGCGCTTCAAGAGGACCAGCTCGCAGCCCTGAGGGACAGGGCGACCCGCATGCGGATCCATTCGGTTCGGACCACCACCCTCGCCGGAAGCGGCCACCCCACGACCTGCGCCTCCGCGGCCGACATCATGTCGGCCCTTTTCTTCGACGCCATGCGGTTCGACCCCAAAGACCCGGCGAGCGAGGCGAATGACGTCTTCATCCTCTCGAAGGGCCACGCAGCCCCCGTGCTCTACGCCGCTTGGGCCGAAGCGGGCTACCTGGCCGAGGACGACCTGCTCACGCTGCGCCGAATCGACTCCGACCTGGAGGGGCACCCTCCGACCACGCTGCCGTTCGTCGACGTGGCCACGGGTTCGCTGGGCCAAGGCCTCAGCGTCGGCGTCGGGATGGCGCACGCCTGCCGGCTGGACGGGAACGACCGGCGGGTTTGGGTGCTGCTCGGCGACGGCGAGGTCGCGGAGGGAGCCGTTTGGGAGGCGGCGTCCATGGCGGCCAACGACGGCCTCGGCAACCTGGTTGCCACCGTGGACGTCAACCGGCTCGGCCAGAGCGCCCCGACGATGCTGCAGCACGACATGGACGCGTACCGGGTCCGCTGGGAGGCGTTCGGCTGGGAGACGCTGATCGTGGACGGGCATGACGTCGGCGCCCTGGTGGAGGCCTACCGCCAGGCGCGGTCCTCGTCGATCACGCCCACGGTCGTCCTGGCGAAGACCTACAAGGGGCGCGGCATCCCATGCGCCGAGGACAAGGACGGCTGGCACGGCAAGCCGATCCCGGCCGGGGCCTTGGCGGACGAGGCGATCGCATCGCTGGAGTCCGAGCTGAGTGGCGCGGCCGCGGCGTGGCAGCCGAATCTTCCCCCGTCAGCCCCGCCGCCGTCCATCGAGACCGCACCCGCGGATCCGCCTCCGTACCGGATCGGCGGTCCCGTGGTGGCGACTCGCCAGGCGTACGGGGCGGCGCTGGAGGCTCTGGCGCGTGCGGACAGCCGGATTGTGGGCGTTGACGGTGATGTCGGCAATTCGACCTTCACCACGGACATCGTGAAGACCGATCCCAGCCGGCTGATGCAGTGCTACATCGCCGAGCAGAACCTCGTCGGGGTCGCGATGGGCCTTGCCTGCCGCGGCAAGATCCCGTTCGCCTCGAGCTTCGCCTGCTTCCTCGCCCGCGGCTACGACTTCATGCGCCTTGCGGCAATCAGCTCGACGAACGTGAAGCTCGTTGGGACCCACGCCGGAATCTCGATCGGCGAGGACGGGGCGTCGCAAATGGGCCTGGAGGATCTGGCCATGACGTGCGCCGAGCCGAACTACACCGTCTTCTACCCGTCGGATGCAACGAGCGCCTGGCGCGCAATCGAGCTCGCGGCCGGAATCGAGGGCCCGGTGTATGTGAGGACGAGCCGGCCTAAGACGCCGATCCTCTATGCCCGCGACGAGGTCTTCGAGACCGGGAAGTCCAAGGTGCTGCGAAGCAGCGCCGAGGACCGGGTGGCGGTCGTGGCAGCCGGCGTCACGCTCTACGAAGCTCTGCAGGCCGCCGACGAACTGGCCTCTGAGGGAATCCGGGTCCGCGTGATCGACCTATTCTGCGTCCAGCCCATCGACACGGAGACGCTGAGGGGGGCGGCCGCCGACTGCGGAGGCAACATCGTCACCGTGGAGGACCACTACGCTCACGGCGGACTCGGCAGCGCCGTGCTGGCCGCCTTGGCGGAGGACGGTGCGCGGGTGCGGCAGCTCGCCGTCCGCGGAATCGCGCGCAGCGGCAAGTCCGCACAGCTGCTGGACCGGTTCGGGATCTCGGCGCGGCACATTGCCGCCGCCGCCAGGGAGATGGCAGCGTAGCTCGCTCAGCCTGCTGGCGCCGGAGCGCGTTCCGGACAGGCGCCCCCGGTGAACGGGCATCTCTCGCAGCGCCGGCCCGGCCGCGTGGGGAACTCCTGGCGGCGCTGGGCCTCGAAGAACCGCAGTGCCAGGGTCCGTGCTTTCGCGAGCGCGGCCTCGCCGATGTCGATCGGCATCGCCACGGCGCGGCGCAGATAGAACACGTACGCCTCCGCGGGCGGGCGTCCGGACTTGGCCAGGCCTGCAGCGTAGAGCTGGATCTGAGGCGCGTATCTCTCGACGTGCCGAGCCATCTCCGCGGCGCGCACGCGATCGGTCTTGTAGTCCACGAGCACACTCTGTCCGCCCTCCTCGAACAGCAGGTCGACGGTGCCCCGCAGCAGGTGGCCTCCCACGGCGAACACGAATGCGAGCTCCCTGCGGATCCGGTCGGCACCCGAAGCGCGCTTGCCCAGGCTGTGGTTCCGGAAGCGGTCGGCGAGTCGGCGAACCGCCGGCGCAGGGTCGTCCATTTCCCCGGCCAGATGCAGATGCACGTCGGTGCCGAACTGTGAGGCGTCGGTCCCCTCCCGGCGGCCGTCTCCGTCCATGTCCGCATCGTCCGCCGGCCGGGTCGGACGCTCCGCCCGTCGGCGCTCAGCCGACAGGCCCAGATAGTGCGACAGGAAGTACCGGCGCGGACAGTCCGCGAATGCGCTGACTGCGGTCACGGCCGCCCCGTAGTCGGCCTGGGCCGAGGGCGGCAGCGGCTGGAGGGTTGCCGGCGCGGCCCGGGCTCCGCCGGCGGGCCCCTCGCTCTCCGGCGCTCCGTCGGGCCGCCGGTACGTGAACCGGCAATCGCCCGCCGACCTCTCCTCCGGACCGCCCTCCTGCTCCTTGCGGGGATCGATTTCAAGCCTGCCGAAGACCGGCTTGCACCAGTGCTGGCGCCTCGGCGCTCCCTTGAACGACGCGCTCAGGATCAGGTGGTCCTCGGCCCGGGTCATGGCCACGTACAGGAGGCGGTCCTCCTCCTCGTCCCGGCTCCGCTGCGTTTCAGCCGCGACGAGCCTGTAGGCGTGGTCCATGGACGGATCTCCGCCCGCGGGATCCCTCCACCTCGCCCCGATGCCGTGTTCCGGGGAGAACCGCATGCCCGGCGCGCCGCCAACCCCCCTGCTCTGGAGCGAGGCCAGCGCCACGACCGGGAACTCGAGGCCCTTCGCCGCATGCATTGTGAGGATCCGGATCGCATCGCCGCTCCCGACGGCGTCAGGCGCCTCCGCGGCCCCGGCGCCCGCATCCAGCGCCCTGTCCAGCGCCGCCGAGACCTCGTCCATGCTTTCCGAACGCTGCACCTGCCGGCGCCCGATCCACTCCAGCAGCCGGTCGAGATTGTCAAGGGCCCCCTGCCCGTCCTCGCGGCTCGCCAAGTAGCTCCGGTAGCCGCATGACGAGACGGCCCGGGCCAGCAGGATCCGGGCGGGCGTCGACGCCCTGTCGGCCCGCGTGGCCCTGAGGAGCTTCCAGAAGCTCCTGAGCCGCCCCATCGAAGCACTGTTCAGTCCGGTCGTTCCCCGAACTGTTTCGGACACGGCGTCGGCAAGGTTCCCGTGGCACCGCCTGAGTCGAAGCAGGTCTTCGTCCCCGATCCCGCAGAAGGGCGACTTCAACACGGCCGCGAGGCTGATCTCGTCCCTCGGATTTCGCGCAACTCGCAGAAAGGCGGCGATCTCCGCAGTCTCCGGGGCTGCGAACAGCCGCTGCCCTCCGCCCGCCTGGCAGGGCAGCCCGAAGCGGCGCAGCGCTGCGGCGAACCGGGCGCCAAGCCTGTGGGTCCGAACCAGGACCGCGATGTCCCCCCACGCAAGCGCGCGCGAGCCGGTTTCTCCCTCCGACCGTGCCGCCACGCGCAGCAAGTTCCTGAGCTCCCCGAGGCGTGCCGCCAGCCATGCGGCCTCCCGCTCGGCGGCTTCCGTGTCCGCCTTGGCGATGACGTGCACGTCCATGCTGGCTCCCGCCTTGTCGGGGAACCGGTTGGCCGCGGCCAGCCGATGGGCCTCGACGCCGCTTCCGGGCCCTCCCGGCAGCACCGTGTGGACCGCCGCAAGCACCTCGGCACGGCTGCGGAAGTTGTCGAGCATCCGGATGACCTCTCCGCCGCGCCTCTCGAGGCCTTCGCGGTACCGGCGGAAGACGGTCGGATCGGCGTGCCGGAACCCGTAGATGGACTGATTGATGTCGCCGACGACGAAGCGCACGGGCCGGTCGGACGCATGCGCGTCCAGAAGGAGCTCCACAAGCTGGACCTGAAGCGGATTGGTGTCCTGGAACTCGTCGATCAGGATGTGCCGGTAGCGGAGTTCGGGACAGGCGTCGGAGCCGAGCAGTCCGGCGGCTGTCGCCAGCACGTCTTCGAAGTCGAGCCGGCCGGCCAGAAGCTTGGCGGCTGCGAAGGCGGCAAGAATCTGCCGCACCGTTTCGAGGAGCCATTGGAGCGACTCCCTGTGTACGGCGGAGGTGGCTCCCGCGAGGCATGCGGGCAGCAGGTTGTCCTTGATCTCGGCTACCACGGACTTGGCAGCACCGGCCTTGCGGGTTCCCTTGAGAGCCCGGGCCGCCCTGCGGAGCGTTGCCTGCAGCGCTGCGGCGTCGCCCTCCGCCTGATCCGCGAGGCGGCCGGCGATGTCGGCCAGGTCGTCGCGCCCCTTCTTTGCCGACGCGAGTTCCCGGAGGGCGTCGCATAGCTCCGCCACCGGCATCGCCGGATCGCTCAGGGCCGGCTCGCGGCCGTAGCTCCGGATGCGGCGGACCAGAGCCGCGAGGTCGCTCTGGAGGCTCGCCGAGTTCGGCCTCGTTGACGCGGCCCCCCCTCGCGAGTACGAGGCGAGGAAGGTCCGGACCGCCTCGCCATCTTCGGCGTACGCCCTGTCCAGCACCTGCTCGATTGCGGCTCCCAGGAGCTCCCGGGACTCGTCCTCGTCGAGAATCTCGAAGGCCGGATCGACGCCGGCTTCCAGTGCGTTCTCTCTCAGCAGGCGGTTGCAGAACGCGTCGATCGTGGAGACCTGGGCCCGCTCGAGGAGGCTGCGCCGCTCCGAACCGGCGTCGCAGCCCGCCAGCAGCCGCGAGCGCATCTCGTTGGCGGCCTTCTCCGTGAAAGTGATGGCCAGCACGCTTTCGGGCGCCACCTCCCGGTCGGCGATCAGCCAGCGAAGCCGCTCCACCAGCACACTGGTCTTGCCCGAGCCCGGGCCGGCCACAACGCAGATGTCGCCCCGGCCCCAGCTGCGCACCGCGCGGTCCTGCTCGGCGGTCAGTTTCACCGTGAAGAGCTCCCTTGCAGGCCTTGGCGACTGCGCCGCCGGTGCCACTGCACCCGGCACACGCCGCCGTACTCGCAGAAGTTCTCGCAGTAGGACTCGCGCTTCGGCAGCACGGCGATCCTGCCGCCGAGAATGCTCTCCACGGCCCCGGCCGTTTCCGAGCGCGCTCTTTCCAGCATCGTGCGGAGCTCGCCGCTGTCCACAGGATGCAGGCCCTCGGTCCCGTCCACGGCGACGCCCGCGTAGCTCGTCCGGCCGCGAATGCCGCAAAGGGCCATGCCGCCCGGCTCGCAGCGAATTCCCTGCTCCAGCGCGGCGAGGTAGATCATGAGCTGAATCTCGTCACCTGCGAGGTGTTCCCGGATCAGCTCCTGAACACGACGGGGACTCGCGTACTTGTAGTCGGTCACGACGCAGCGCAGACCCTCGTCCAGATCGAACCGGTCGATCCTGCACCTCACTTCCGGGCGGGCCTCCAGTTCCGATATGCGATAGGTGCAGACATCCTCGAAGAACGCCCGACGCCCCTCGGGGACGCGCATCGACGCCCCTTGCTCGTGCGCGAAGCGCACCAGGTCGGACCGCAGGGACAGCCGCAGCTGCTCGGTCCGGAAGCTCTCAGGCAGGTGGAGCCCGGCGAGTGTCTTCCGGAACACGCGGTCGAGAACCTCGCCGATCGGCCCCCCTCCGGAATTCCACCGTTCCAGTGTGGCGTGCGCGATGGAGCCCACAGCGGCTCCGTCCAGTCTTTGGTCGGGAAGGACCGGCCTGCCGCGGAGCTTAAGGGTCTTCCCCGAGAAATACAGGTACGGGCATTGCCGGAAGTCCCGGATGCCCGAAACGCTGAACCTCCTGTTGGACGCCGCCACCTCTTCCAGCAGGTCCGACGGCAGCGTCTCGGAAGACGGAGCGACACGTGGCGGGGCTGCGTCGCCCGGGCGTGCCCAATGGGCTTCCGCAGCGTCCTGGAACCCTGCCAGCAGATCGGATGCGGCGACCGGCTTGCCCCGGCTGTCGAACTGGGGGTATGTGAGGACCAGCCCCGCGCTCGCGCGGCTCGAGGCGATCTGGAACAGAAAGCGTTCCTCGGCCGCCTTGTCCGCGGCCGTCCGGATCGCGATGCCCCGGGCCTTCAGCTGCGCTCTGTCCTCGTCGTCGAAGAGCAGATCCTGTGGGTGTCGGCGCGGAAACGCTCCGTCGACCAGACCGCAGACAAAGGCAACCGGCACCGACCACTGTCTTGCCTCGTGCGCCGGCAGCACGTGCACGACCTCGTAGCGCTGGTCCCGGACCGACAGCACGGCGGACCCGAGAACGTCGCCCAAGGCTCCCGTGAAGTCGGAGAAGCCGACGCGCTGACCCTTGAACTCGGGCAGCCTTGCGGTGCTCTCGATCGCGTGTCGGAGGGCTCTCTGCGCCTCGAGCGTCTCGCGCCAGTCGCAGGTGCGCTGAAACGGCCCGGGCGAAACGGGTGGGTCGGGCCGTTGCACGTGGTCCTGCAGGGCGAGGAGCTCCCGGCTCCATCGGGGTGCCTCGTGCCTGCGCCGGGGCCACGAGGCCGCGTTCGCAAGCCCTGCGAGGAAGCGTGCCTGCGCGGGGAAGTCCACTGACGCGTCACGGAAGAAGTCGAGTCCGTCAGCCGGCAGCCGGCTTCGAAGCTCGAAATCCAGCCGGTCCCATCCGGGCGCCTCGCGGAACGGCGTGAGCGGCGAGGCAAGCGCCTCTGCCGTCTCCTCGCCCGGGAACCGCCGCTCGATTGCCCGCAGCCAGCCGCTGAAGTGCTGAACGATTCCGTGATCCGCTAGGGGCGTCCGCGCCCATTGCTTGAAGGGGATGTGCAGCGTCTCGAACACCTCCCGGATGACCGGCAGATAGGCGTCGGGCGACCGGAGGATGACCGCGTGCTCCTGCAGCGGTCTGCCGCTGGCGAGGATCCGCCGCGCCACCTCGACGATCTCCTCTCTGGGCGATGCGGCCCGCACGACCTCGGTCGCCGGGCCCGAACCCGCCGGAGGAGGAAGGAGGACCGGTCGGAGCCGCTGCAGCGGGTAGGCGGAAAGCCCTTCTGGCATCGCAAGAACAATCTCGTCAGCCTGTTCGGCGAGCGCCTCCAGCAGCGCTTCCTGCTGGCGCGTGAACCGGTCGAAGCCGTCCACTAGCACCTGCCTGATCCTTCCCAGACCCGCCTCCCGCACGCGGGCAGCCGCCTGTGCGATGCGCTGGTTGTGGTGGAGCAGTCCGAGCCTCCGCAGCAAGCCCTCGTATTCGCGAAACACCTCCAGGAACGCGCGCTGGCCGGGGCTTCTCGCGGCCGGCTCGACCTGCAGGCTGTCGGCCCCGGCGGCCCAGAACTCGCCCATGAGGGCTGCGATCCGCATGCGCAGGCCCAGCGAGTCCGACCGGGGACCGAAAGCGCGCGTGGAGGGGCTCCGGAGGACTTCCCGCAGCAGTCTGGTCTCGACGGCGCCCCGGGCCACCCGCGCGCCGGGCGTCAGCTCACCGACGAATTCCGACATCGTCCTGACCGCGCGCGCCGGAACCAGCAGGCCGTTCCCGGCGAGGACATTGAGGAGATGGTGCTTCATGCTGGATGTGGGAACGAGCAGGAGTGTCTCCTCGCTGCGGTCCGCCCGGATCGCGGCCTCCACCGCGCCCAGCACGCGTCGGGTCTTTCCGCTTCCCGGTGGGCCGATCAGCAGCACGTGAGCATCCTCGTCTTCCGGGCCGGCCCGGGGAACGGCCGCAAGCAGCGTTCCATGTTCTCTCACTCTCCGTTCGCGGCGCAGCCGGGGCGAATGTGAAACAATTGGGAACAGGCGCGAAGCCGAGACGCCGGCGACGCCGCAATGCCCTCCGACCTAGTCGTTCGCGCGCTCCGCAAGGAGTATCCCCACCCGTCCGGCACGCTGGTCGTACTGGACGGCCTCTCGCTTGCCATGTCGCGGGGCGAGGCGCTGGCGGTGATGGGCCCCTCGGGCTCCGGGAAGAGCACGCTGCTCTACATTCTCGGGTCGCTGGAGTCCCCGACTGCCGGTGCCGTCGAGATTTGCGGACAGGATCCGTTTGCGCTCGGCCCGGCCGGTCTGGCCCGGTTTCGCAACCGGAGCGTGGGTTTCGTCTTCCAGGACCATCACCTGCTTCCCCAGTGCACGAGTCTGGAGAACGTGCTGGTGCCCACGCTGGCCCGCGGGGGGGCCTCGCCGGAGGATGCCGTTCGGGCGAAGGATCTGCTGGGCAGGGTCGGGCTTGCCGAGCGCATGGACCGCCTGCCGTCGGAGCTCTCCGGAGGCGAGCGGCAGCGCGTGGCGATCGCGCGAGCTCTGATCAACAGCCCTCCCGTCGTGCTCGCGGACGAGCCGACGGGAAACCTGGACCGCCGCAGCGCCAGGAGGGTCGGCAGCCTGCTGCTGGAACTGCAGCGCGAGCGGGACATCCTGCTCATCGCCGTGACGCACAGCGTCGATCTGGCGGCACGCTTCCCCGAGCGCGCGGAGCTGGTGGACGGCCGCCTGGAGCGGGGAGCCTAGAGGCGGCCCGAGCCCGGAGCTCGGGCCGCGGGAGGTCTCATCACATGCAGAACGCGAGAGTTCTGGGACTCATTCTGGCGGGCGGCAAGGGCACCCGCCTGTTCCCCCTGACCAAGGAGCGGACCAAGCCCGCCGTTCCCTTCGGCGGCAAGTACCGCATCGTCGACTTCGCCCTGAGCAATTTCATCAACTCGGGAATCTACTCGGTCTACGTTCTCACCCAGTTCAAGAGCCAGTCGCTGCTGCAGCACCTGCGGAACGCTTGGCAGTTCTCGGATCTGCTCACCAGCCAGTTCATCATTCCCGTGCCGGCGCAGATGCGCAAGGGCGAGAAATGGTACCAGGGGACATCGGACGCGATCTACCAGAACATCCACCTCATCGAGCTGTCGCAGCCGGAGATGGTCGCAGTGTTCGGTGCGGACCACATCTACTACATGGACATCCGGCAGATGATCGGCTACCACCGGGACAAGGGCGCCAAGGGCACCGTCGCGGTCCTGCCGACCCCGGTCTCGGAGGCAGGCCGGTTCGGCACGGTGGAGGTGGATTCCGACTGGCGGATCGTCCGCTTCCTCGAGAAGGTCTCGAGCCCCCCCGAGATTCCCGGCAGGCCCGGATGGTGCCTCGCCTCGATGGGCAACTACACGTTCGCCTCGGACGTGCTCGTGTCCGAGTTGCGGAGGGACGCGGCCCGCCCCGAGAGCGACCACGACTTCGGCAAGAACATGCTGCCCGAAATGGTCGAGGAGCTTCCCATTTACGCGTACGACTACCTGACGAACAGGGTGCCGGGCGAGCGACCGGAGAACCGCGGATACTGGCGCGATGTCGGCACCATCGAGTCCTACTACGAGGCCAGCATGGACCTGCGGTCGATCCGGCCTAACCTCGAGCTGCACAACCCGAGCTGGCCGCTGCGGACCGCCGAGTACCCGGCCGCCCCTTCGCGCTATTGCACCGACGAGGCGGGGCGCCACGGAGAGGCCGTCGACTCGATCGTCTCCGAGGGATGCGTTCTCAACGGGTCCTCCGTGAGCCGCTCGGTGCTGGGACGCAGCGTACACGTTGAATCGGGGGCGGTTATCGAGGACTCGATCGTCATGACCCGCTGCTACGTCGGGGCCGGAGCGAAGATCCGCAGGGCCATCATCGACAAGAACGCCCGGATTCCGCCCGGCGCGAGGATCGGGTATGACGAGGCGAGCGACCGCGAGCGCCACCACCTGTCGAGCGACGGAATCGTCGTTGTGGAGGGATCCAGGACGGCGATCCCGATCACTCCGGTGGCGATCTGACCTGCGTCCGGGCTATAGCGAGGCGAGGATGCGGCGCAGGCTGGCCGAGAGGCTTCCCCGCGTGTGAACTTCCTCGCAGCCGGCGGCGCGCGCCCGCTCGATCAGGTCGACCCGGGTATGGTTGGCAAACGCGATCACGTGCGGCCCGCCCGGCGGCCGGACCTGGCCGATCGCCCCCAGCGGATCGAGATGGGCCGCGTCGAGATCGACGATCACGAGGTCCGGACCCGATCGCAGGCCCTCCAGCAATGCCTGCCGCGTCGTCGCGAATCGCACCTCCACGCCAAGAGGGCGGGCCGTGCCGGAGACCTTCGATCCGAAGAACAGGTCCGGAATCGCGGCTAGAACATTCTTAGTCTTTTTTGCTTCCAAAACCCGCCGGAATCGCTGTCGTTCTGGTAGTCTGAGTCTAGCAACTGCATGGTAGCCAAGCGCGAGTTCACCATCGCCCACAGTCCGGACGCCGACGACGCGTTCATGTTCTACGCTTTGGCAACAGGAAAGATCGAGTCCGATCTGCTCGAGTTCCGGCACGTGCTCAAGGACATCCAGACGCTCAACCAGGATGCCAGGGCGGGTCGCTACGACATGACTGCGATCTCCTACCATGCGTATCCCTACGTCTCGGACCGGTATGTCCTGACGGCGGCGGGCTCGAGCGTGGGGGACGGCTACGGCCCCATCGTCGTCGCGCGGCCCGGTCTGGCGCCCGGCAGCCTCGCAGGGAGCCGCGTGGCGGTGCCCGGCCTGATGACGACGGCCTACCTTGCCCTCAAGTTGTACGAACCGCACATCGAGCCGGTGGTGTACGACTTCGACGCGATCCTGGAAGCCGTCGCGGGAGGCGAGGTGGACGCCGGAGTCGTGATCCACGAGGGCCAGCTGACCTTTGCGGACACCGGGCTCCGCAGCGTGGCCGATCTCGGCGAGTGGTGGCAGCGCACCCAGGGACTGCCGCTTCCTCTCGGCTGCAACTGCATTCTGCGGGACCTGCCCGTCGAGGTGCAGGCGGAGGCTCGCAAGAAGCTCTCCGAGACGATCCGGTACTCTCTGGACCACCGCGGCGAGGCGCTGGAATACGCGCTTCAGTTCTCACGCGGCCTCGAGACCGGCCTGGCGGACCGCTTTGTCGGAATGTACGTCAACGGTTTCACGACAGAGATGGCGCCGTCGGTCCTTGCGGCGGGCCAGCGCCTGCTTGACATGGGGCACTCCGCGGGCTTGATTCCCCGGAGCGTCCAGCTGGAGTACATATAGCCGGCCCGGCGCCGAGCCGCTCGGCTCGCGGGCCCAGGGGAAGAACAATGCATTCGTGGCAACGACTCGTTGGATGTTCTCTGCTGGCCATTGCCGTGGCGAGCGGTCAGCCGGATTGGCGGGCGGGCTTGTCCAGCCCTTCCGCGAAGGCGCGGACCCGGGCCGCACGCACTCTCGGCGACATGCCGGGAGGGGATGCGTACTTGGATCTTCTCGCCCCGCTGCTGCGGGACTCGGACGAGCAAGTGAGAGTGGCAGCGGTCACCGCCATCCTCAAGATGCGCGTCGTCGACGCGCTGCCTTTGCTGGTCGACGCCGCGGGGGACCTCTCTCCGGCTGTGCAGACCATCGCGGTCGACGGCCTCGTGGACTTCTACATCCCGGGATACTTCAAATTCGGATCGAGGCTGACCGCCGCGGGGCTGGGAGGCGCACTCAAGAACCGGTTCTCCAAGCCAAGCCCCCTGATTGTCCCGGCCTACGTTGACGTCAGTCCGTCGGCCATCAAGGCGATTGGGGACGTTGTCCGCGCCGGGAAGAGCGACGGGGCGCGGGCCAATGCGGCCAGGGCCATCGGCATCCTGCGCGGGCAAAGCCAGATCGACGCCCTGGTCGAAGGCGTCCGCTCGCGGAGCGGGGACCTGATCCTCGAGTGCGTCCTCGCGATCAGGAAGCTGCAGGACGTGTCGGTGGGACCGGAACTCGTGTTTCTTCTGCGTGACCTCGATCCGGTCCTGCTCAATGCCGTGGTCCAGACAATGGGCCAGCTCCGCACGCGCGAGGCTGTGCCCGACTTGGTCAGAATCGTCGAAGAGGGCAGGAAGGCCAACATCAGAACCCAGGCTCTGCTGGCGCTCGCCAAGATTCCGAACAGCGGACAGCGCGAAGTCTTCATCAGCTATCTCCGCCACAAGGACGACAGCCTGCGGGCCGCAGCGGCAGAGGGGATCGCACGGATCGGCACTCCTGCGGATCTGGAACTCATCGAGCAGCTTGCAGCGAAGGAGAAATCCCTTCGGGCGAGGCTCTCCATGGCGTTCGCCTCCGTGATGCTGGGCGACCACGTTCAGCTGGCCCGCCTCATCGAGGGCCTCAACTCGAAGGTGCATCGCCTGGAAGCGCGGCCCCTGATTGTCGAACTAGCCCGCGACCCCGAGGTCCTGTCCAAGCTCTACGTTCCCCTGGCCACGGGGACGCCTCCGCAAAGGCGGCACCTCGCGGTCGTGCTCGCGCGTAGCGGCACGTCGGAGAGCGTTCCCTACCTGGAGAGCCTGATGAACGACAGCAACAACCAGGTCGCTTCGGAGGCGATCGAGTCCCTGCGGAACCTGAGGGCCCGCCTGTAGGGCACCTCCCGCCCCAGAAGATCCATGCCGGGCGGGCTCGAATCGAATCGGCGGGCCGCCGCCCCTCCGCGCAGAGCGCTCGCCGCACGGCGGTGCGGAGCGGACCTGCCGTTCAGCCCCGGCCTTTTCCGGGATCACGAACGGTCGTGCGATGGCCGGTCCCGGGCGTGGAGCGCCCCGCGGAGCCCGAATCTTGGTTCGCCGCCCGTTTCGGCAACGGCGCGGGAATTGCGCTAGGGGCCCTGTTCGGCCTCCCTGCGGTAGCGGTTCGACGACGAGATGGTGTAGTTGCGGACGGGTCCGTTGAACGTCCGCTCACCAACGATCGCGAGCGCGTCGGCCATCAGGATCTTCGCGTCGCGGTCTTCGGGCCGCAGCCTGATCACGTGGCGGACGAACTGCGCCGCTCCCAGCGGATCGTCGGCGGCCATAGCGTTCCGCGCCTTGTCCATGAGGGCGTCAACGCCGCCTGCCAGGTCCGCGATCCGCTCGGCCTGCCTTTGCGGGCTCTCCCGGTGGAGGCTCAGAACATCGCCGTCGAACCAGCCGAGATCTTGGGCATAGAGGTCCCGGACCGTTCCCTCGACCGTGCCGTAGTAGTCGGCCAGGTAGTCGAGGTTCCGGAAACGCTCGGGCAGCCTCGCGTATTCGACCAGCTCGTCGGGCGTCTTGAACTGCCTGATGCCCTCGAGGGTGCGGTCAAGCACCCACTGCATCGCATCCCTGTAGTTCGTCAGGACTTCCTTCGCGTCATGCAGGATTGGCGCCGTGTGGCCCCCGACGACATGTGCCGGGTCCTCGGCCACCATCTTGTCGACGCTGGCGATCCAGTCCCGGAGCGAGCGCCTCGCCGTGCCGCGAAGCGGATAGAGGTTCGGCCAGGACTGGTAGAAGTTGTCTCCCGCGAAGACCACCCTCTGCTCGGGCAGCCAGACGTAGAGCTGGTCCGCGGTCTCGCCCGGCGCGGCGACCAGCTCGAGGCGGACCCCGGCGATCTCGAGGCTTTCGCGCTCGCCCGAGAAGCGGTGCGTCGGCTGGACCTGCATCGGCGGCCTTCCGCCCCGCGGCGCCGACCTCCCGCGCACTCCGTCGAGCATCATGTTGCCGGCGGGCCGCCTTTCCGGCGGAATCGCGATGCCGATGCCCATCTTCTGCTCGGGGAGCAGGTCGAAGCCCTGGGAGTTGGACGGCCGAACGCCGCCCCCCAGGCCCTTCTCCCGCACGAGGGCCGTTTCGGAACCGAAGTTGTCCCGGGCCCACACCTGGATGCCCTTGTCCGGCTCGTAGAATGCCGGCGCGCCGTTGGTGTGGTCCCCGTGGCCGTGGGTGTAGACGATGGCCCTCACCGGCAGGGAGGTGACCTTCTCGAAGGCCGCACGGACCTGCGCCGCGGCGGCCGGCAGCTGGCCGGGGTCGATGATGACGACGCCTTCGTCGCCGACGATCATCGAGTTCGCAGAGACCTGGTAGCCGAGCGCCGTGTAGACGTTCTCGGCGACCCTTGTGACGGTCGGCTCGAACATCCGGTTGCGTTCCAGCAGGCGCCTGGTTGCCTCGCTGGGCTGGGCGGCGAGCTGGACGGCCACTGCCAGAATCAGTGTGAGCGCCGGGACGGCGGTTGCTCTTCGCATGAAATGACCTCGAAACAGGAAAGGCGAGACTTCCGACGGTTTGGTTGCTCGGGCGAGCCCGGTTCGAGGGGGGCGATCTAGCGTCTGCGCTGCTTCTGCTGGCCGATGCGCACCCTTCTCAGCGACGCCTTCTGATCCGCCCAGGCTCTCCAGTCGAAGCGCCTCGTGGCATCGTCCAGATACGCCTTCACGTCGGCACCCTTCGGAAGGACTGCCACGATCGTTGCCCGCTCCCCGGTGTCGGGGTGATAGATCGAGTACTTCCTCGTGTTTGGAATCCCCATGGCTGCCTCCGACTCTATCACAGGGCCTGCCGGACTCCTTCGGGTCGCGTCGTTCGGCCCATGCGCCTTGGTCGGCAGGCCCGCCGGGAAGGGGAGGGCGGCGTCTGCCGGGGGGCTTCGCCACTCGCCCCGGGACCGTACCTGCGCCTCCGATGCGGATCGCGTCCGGTCCGGCTCCACGGTCATCCGAGGACTGGCGCAGCGGCCCGCGGCGAAACCGTCCCCCTCTCGGCCTCTTGGCGGCTGAGGGACTCCCGGATGCAGCTACCTGTCCCCGGATGCCGCATCGGGCTCGGCGGGCTCGCCGTCGGGGACGGGCGTGGGTCCGTGGAAGTAGCCCACGCGGTGCTTGATGCGCAGCTTGTCGTAGGGGACCTCGACCCGGATGCGGTGGAAGATGCCGCGCTCGTTCAGGTTGTTCGGGCGGTAGCTGAGCCGGTACTGGCTGCGGATGTCCTCGCCGATCCGGATGATCGATTCCTGGACGCCGCTGGACGTCCTCGGGCTGAAGTCGCGGCCCCCTGTTCCGTCGGCGAGAACCTCCAAGGGGTTGTCGAAAATCAGGTTCTTCACGCCACGCACCAGGTCGATGATGATGGGGATCATGTTCGGAGTGACGGAATAGGCGCTTTGCTGCTGGGCGGTGGGTGTGTTCGGAGTGCCGGGCATCGTGGGCCGCACGACGACGCCGGCGGGGATGTTGGGGGGGCGCACCACGGGCTTGCGCCGCAGCCGTGCCGAGAGGGTGGACAGCCGGACGGCGTAGATCGACATGTTGTACAGCTGCGCAGTGCGAAGGCTCTCGCCCAGTCCGATGCGGCTGCCGTTGTTCTGCGATTCCGAAATCAGCACGATGATCTTGCGGTGGCTGTCCGGCCGCTTCAGCAGCATGCGGATCGCGCTGTAGGTGACGTCGCCCATTGCTACGGCGGAGGTTCCGATGCGCATGTCCTTGAGCGCCTTGTCGATCTTCTTGGTGTCGTTGGTGAAGTCCTGCATCAGCCTGACCCGGCTGTCGAACGTCAGGATCGCCGCCTCGCCGTGTTCGCCGAGCACCAGTTCCGTGAACAGGTACGCCGACTTGCGAATGTCGCCCAGAATGCCTTCCACCCTGTCGCTGGTCTGCACGCAGATCACCATGGAGATCGGGAGGAAGCTCACGTCGAAGCCCACGATCTCCTGCCTGACGTCGTTGTCGTAGATCGAGAAGTCTTCCTGGATCATGTCGTGGATGTACACGTCGTTGCGGCTGCGCACGGAGAGCGGCACGGTGACCTCGTCGATGTCCTCCAGGAAGATCGCGGGCTGGTCGGACTCGAACAGCGTCTCCGGGTCGAAGAGGTCCGCCTCATCCTGCGCGTGCAGCGCGGGCGCGGACAAGGTCAGAAGAATCGTGAGGAGCCGTTTGGGAAGGCGGCTCCGGCCGGAACGGGATCGAAGCATCGCGGTTGCCATTCTCAGTGTCCCCTAGGCAGGAATCGTCCGGTCCGGCTCCGAGGCCGGCCCGCGCAAGTACCGGCCGCTCTTCCCTCCGGTCTTCTCGACCAGGACGACCTCCCGGATCTCGATTCCCTTGTCGAGAGCCTTGCACATGTCGTAGACGGTGAGGCTGGCGACGGCGACCGCGGTCATGGCTTCCATCTCGACGCCCGTCACGCCGAAGGTGGACGCCGTGGCCGTGATGGCCACGCCGTCGCCCCGCAGCTCCGTTGAGACATCGGCATGGGTGAGCGGGAGCGGGTGACACAGCGGGATCAGGTCGGCGGTCTTCTTGGCGGCCTGAATGCCGGCGATTCGGGCCACCTCCATGGGATTTCCCTTCGGGTTGTCGGGCAGGGCCGCCAGCACCTCCGCCCGGATCTTCACGAATCCCCGGGCCGTCGCCGACCGCCTCGTTGCGGCCTTCGAGCCCACGTCCACCATGGACACGGCACCCGTCTCATCGTAGTGGGATAGGCCGCTCAAAGCCGCATCACCTCGATCCAGTCCCCGGCGTCCCACGACGCCTGCGCGTCCGAGGCCACCATCAGGCAGTTCGCCCTGGCGAAGGCCGCCACGTCCCCCGACCCCTGCCCGCGCTCGGGCCGGACGGTCGCGTCACCGTAATCCCCTTCGAGCACCGCCCCGATGAAGCGCGTCAGGACAGGCTTGTGACGGAACGGGGCGGCCAGCCTCGCGCCCCGGAAGCGCAGCGGCGAGTCCGTCGCTCCGCCCAGCAGGTCCACCGCAACGGATGCGACGACCTCGAAGGTGACCATCGTGGAAAGGGGATTGCCCGGCAGTCCGAACACCGGCGTGCCGCCCACGCGTCCGAAGACCAGCGGCTTGCCCGGCTGGATGCGCACCTTGGTGAAGAAGATCTCGGCGCCCAGGTCCGATAGCACCTCCTCGACCAGGTCGTGCTTTCCCATCGAGACGCCGCCCGACAGGATCAGAAGGTCGCTCCGCAGGCCGTCCTCGATCAGCTCCCGGGTCTCGTCCAGCCTGTCCCTGGCGACGGGAAGAATCCGCGGCAGGCCGCCGCGCCTGCTGATCTGGGCCGCCAGCGAGTGGGCGTTGGAATTCCGGATCTGGTAGGGCTCCGGCTGGGAGTCCACCGGCAGGACTTCGTCTCCGGTCGACAGGATCGCGATCTCCGGGCGCCGGCAGACAGTGACCTCCGCACAGCCCACCGTGCCCAGCAGCGCAGTCTGGGCGTAGCCGATGCGTCGGCCCGCGGACATCACAAGCTGTCCCCGCCTGGTCTCCGATCCGGCCATGATCAGGTTCCGCCCGGAAGCGATGGACCTGTGCAGCGTGACGCGGGGCCCGTTCCGGGTCGAATGCTCCACCATCACCACGGCGTCGGCGTTGCGCGGGCCGGGTGCGCCGGTCATGATCTCGACGGTCTGGCCCGGCTCAAGCGCAAAGAGCGAGGGCTCGCCCGCCCGCGTCTCGCCGATCAGCTCGAGCTCGGCCGGCACCTGCGCCACATCGGCGGCGATGACGGCGAAGCCGTCGCGCGCCGAGCGGTTGAAGGGGGGGTAGTCGCGGTCCGACCGCACGTCCCGCCCCAGAACGCGTCCATGGGCCTCGTCCAGGGAGACCGTCTCCAGCTGAGGGTCCCCCAGCATTTCGCGCACCCGCGCGAACACCACGGAGCGGGCTTCGTCAAAGCGCAATGGAGACATGGGAATCGACCTGCCGGCCCATCGGAAACACCGGCCACTGAGAGTTTCGCACAACCTCCGGCCGGGGTTTCGGAGGCTGGGGAGTGCGGGCAGGAGCCGGACTCGTCAGTCGGCGAGCGCGGAGCCTCCGCCGTGGCTGCGGCCCCCGAAGTGCGCCGCCAGGACATCGTAGCCGAAGTCCCCGTCGAATTCGCGCCATACCGCGTGACTGTGATTGCTCTGGTTCTGGGTGTTCGCGTACTCGACCAGGAATGTTGGCGACTGGATGCGGTAGTAGTTTCCCGCGAGGTGCCTGTTCTCCGTAGTCTTGGTGCCGATCTCGATCTGCTGGGCCTGCGGCCGCTCGATGTCGCCCGCCCATCCGAAGAACAGCTCGTTCCGCGGGGTCTCGCGGGCCGCCTTCATGCGGCGAGCGGCGATCTCCGGCGGCATCGTGTTGGCGTACTCGGCGATCAGATCGAGGAAGTCCGAGTACTGCTCGTCCGTCATCGAGGAGGCCGGCAGGCCTTGCGGATCGCCGTCCAGCTTCGCCCGCTTGTCGGCCATTGTGACGATGTCGTACGGGGCCTGCTTGTCGAAGATCGCTCTCTTCCTGGCGTCATCGTCGAGCGCCTTCACCAACGCCCGCGCCATGTCCTCCTCCCGGTCGAGCGCGCGCATGCCCTTGTGCGGGCCCTGCGGCACCTCGTGCGGATTGGCTCCCAGGAAGGTCGGGCTGGCGGCAACCAGCTCTCCGTTCCGGATCACGTAGTGCAGGGACACGTGGTGGCCTTCGACGCGCCAGCCCCAGTCCCCCTGCATGGACGGCTTGCCGAAGAACGTGAAGTGGAACCGCTCGGTGTCCCGGTAGCCGGTCTGGTCGTCCTCGATCACCCGGACAATCTCCTCGAGAGCCATCACGTTCATGGTCTTGACGAATCCGGCCCGCCCGAGCCCCGTGCTGAGCAGCCCGTAGGCCAGGTGCTTCTGCTTGGGATCCATGTCCTTGAAGGTGATGCCGTTGCGGACGTAGCCGTACTCCGTGGCAAAGCCTGTTTCCGGGAAGTAGTGCCAGTTGGTCCGCTCTTCGGCCCCCATCGGAAACACCGTTCCCATGATCTGCATGCGGTCGAGGGACTCAAGCAGGCGATTGGCGGCATCCGCCATCAGGGATTCCGTCTTGGCCCCTTGGTACGCCGCAGCCGCCGCGAGCGAGAACGCCACGACGAGCAATGTGCGGGAGATGCGAACTCGGGTCACTGAATACCTCCGTGGGCTCTGAGCCCCTTGGATTATAGCCGTGAAGCCCCGGCCCGACGGCTCCCCTGCCGCTATATTGGCGGATGCCCGTGACGCAGTGTAGGAATCCGTGCGCGCCTCCCGCTCTCTTCGGCCCACATCGGAGACCCTGGTTGCGTGCCGCCGTGGCGGCCGCCGCCCTGGCGCTGGCTGTGCCTTCCGCAGCGGGCCAGACCAGCGCATCGGGACTGGAGCCCATCCTAGGGGAGCCGCTCATATCCCGGGAGGTCGTCAAGTACCAGCTGAGCCGGTATCTCATCGAGCGGGTTCCGGCCGCGCCCAGTCCGGCGACCGCCGACGAGTGGACCCGCGACTCGCAGACTATCCGCGCGAAGCTGAAATCCACCATCCTGGCGGGCTGGCCCCCGGAGTGGGTTGACACGCCTCTTGCCTTCCAGGACCGCGGGCTCTTGGCGGGAGGCCCCGGCTACGGGATCCGCAAGCTTCGCATCGAGGTCATTCCCGGCCTCTGGATCGCGGCGCTGCTGTATGAGCCCGAGGGATCTCCCCGCCCGGCACCCGCGATCCTCAACGTCAACGGCCACATCTACGGAATGGGCAAGGAGATCGAGTACAAGCAGAAGCGCTGCATCAACCAGGCCAGGCAGGGCATCTACGCTCTCAATCTCGACTGGCTCTACTTCGGCGAACTCACGCATCCCGAGAACCAGCACTGGTTCGGCGCCCATCTGGACCTCGTGGGCGCCAACGGGATCGGCCTGTTCTACCTGGCGGCAAGGAAGGGTCTGGACTTCCTCCACGCGCACCCCTCCGTGGACAGGGCCCGGATCGGGATGACCGGCCTCTCCGGAGGGGGCTGGCAGACCGTGCTCCTAAGTGCGCTGGACGAGCGCGTCCGGGTGGCCGTGCCCGTGGCGGGCCACTCGTCTCTGGTCTCCCGCATCGAGGACTTCGGGGCAGGGGACATCGGCGACTGGGAGCAGAAGGGCAGCGACCTGCTGTCGGAGGCCGAGTACACGCACCTGACGGCCCTGATCGCGCCGAGGCCCCTGCTGCAGATCCACAACGCGGAGGATATTTTCCGGTCCCACAGGGTCAAGACGGGGACCTACGACGCGCTCGCCCCGGTGTGGGATCTGTTCGGGGCCCGGGCCGACTTCCGGTTCCACGAGAACTTTGATCCCGGAGACCACAACTACCAGGCCGACAACCGGCTCCAGGCCTACCGGTTCTTCGCCGACCACTTCGGACTGCCCGACGTCGAGCGCGACCTGCCCGCGGGGGCGGAGCTGAAGACCGCCACCGAACTCGAGGTCGGCCTGCCGGACGACAACCTAACCATTCTCGGAGTCGCCCAAAGGCTCGCGGGGCGCATCGAGCGGGAGCCTCTGCCTTCGGACCCGGCCGAGCGCAAGGCGTGGGCCGCGAGCCGGCGCGAGGCTCTCCGCGAGACGCTGCGCTTCCGCCCGGTGTCGGTTGAGCGCGCGTGGTTCCTTTCGGGGACCAGGATGAACGGTCTCGACTCCCGGTCGTACCGTTTCGATTTCGACGACGGACTCAGCGCGACGGGAGTCCTTCTGGCGGCGATCGACGGGGCTGCCGAGCCCCGGCCGGTCACGGTCCTGCTCCACGACGACGGAAGGGAGGCGGCGGCGGCGGATGCGGCCGAGCGCGTCAACCGCGGCGAGAGAGTGCTTGCTGCGAACCTGATCTTCACCGGAGACGCCGCGCTGCCCGGCGCAAGGCCGGAGCGCAACATCCAGGTCCTAGCGGCGGTCGGCGAGCGCCCCCTCGGCATCGAGGCCGCCCAGCTGCTCGCACTGACGAGGTGGCTGGGCCTGCCGGCAAGACTGGAGACGCAGGGCATGCGCAGTCAGGTGGTCGGGCTGGCGGCGGCCGCGCTGTCCCCGGGTTCGTTCTCGGAAACAGCGAGCCGGGACGGTCTGGAGACGCTGAGGGAACTCCTGGACGCGCCGGTCTCGCACCCGGCGGCCCCCGACCTGTTCTGTTTCGGCCTCCTCAAGCGCTTCGACATCGACCGGCTGGCCGTGCTGGCGACGAGCGAGTGATGCTCCGCCGGAGCCCGCCGGGCGGCGGCCCGGAGCCCAACCAAGTCCGTATTCGCGGCTGAACAGCCGTTCCGGGCCCCTCTAGCTCGCCATCATCTCGTCCCAGGTGACCTCGGTTCTGCGGTCGATCGCCATCTGGCCGAGCAGGGCCGTCAGCGTGCTCTCCGCGCCGCGAACTCCGGTGTTGTCCGGCTTGTCCTCGAGGATCCGGCCGAAGAACTCCTCAAGGGCGTCGATCGTGATGTCGTGCGGAGA
This sequence comes from Bryobacterales bacterium, assembly GCA_028819255.1. Lineage (GTDB taxonomy): Bacteria > Acidobacteriota > Terriglobia > Bryobacterales > UBA6623 > VXMF01. Next base: position 188,300 of record JAPPMB010000114.1, read on the forward strand.
ACGCTCCTCGACGATGTCGTTCCGGCCCCGGTAGTGCTTCCAGTAGCCTCGCGCCGTCTCGACCACTCCGTCCTGGCAGAAGTAGCGCTCGTAGACCTCCCTGTAGAACGACGGCGACAGGTAGGAGCCCACCAGGTTGCCCTGGACGTTGCCGGGATAGTCGTAAGTCACGTTCAAGTGGTCCAGCAGGTCTCCGGCCTTCATCACGGACCGGCCCCCGGTGCCGATCGCCTTGACGGGATGCGCGCCCACGAACCAGTTCATCGCGTCGATGTTGTGGCAGAACGTCTCGGTGATGATCTCCCCGTACGTCGCGCGCCACAGCTTCCACTGGGAAAGCCTCTCCCGCTCGTTGTCCGGCGGCGGCAGGACCGGCTCGCTGCCTGTCATTCCGCTCTTGAGGAAGTGCGAGTGGACAAGGTTGATCCTGCCCACCTCGCCCGAGTCGACCAGCTTCTTTGCGGCGTGGTAGACGTCCCCGTGCCGTTGCTGGTAGCCGAACGTGATGTTGAGGTGGCGCGGGGCGGCGTCCGCGAGGCGCATCACCTTCTTGGCGCCGGCGATGTCGGCGGCGGCCGGCTTCTCGATGTAGATGTGCTTTCCCGCCCGGATCGCCGCCTCGAAGTGATCGGGATGCAGGTAGACGGGAGTTGCGATGATCACCGCGTCCACATCGCTCTCCAGGACCTCGCGCATGTCCCTGGTGAGCTTGACGCCATCCAGTGAGACCTTCTCCCTCGCTCGCTCGACCGACGCGTCCGAGATTTCGGCAGCCGAGACGAGCCGCGCCTGCGGCAGCCCTGACAGATGCCGTGCGTGGCTGCTTCCGCGGCCGCCAAGCCCGATGATGCCGACCGTGACCGCGGAATTCGCCGCGCTTCCGGCCGCTGCGGAAAACGGAACGATGGCTGCCGAGCGAATCAGGCCTCGCCGGGTGAGTCTTTTTGCCTTCATGGGGTCGCTCCTCCGGTCCCGAGTATACCCCCGGAATCCGGCCTCCGAGAGCGCGAAGTGGGATCCGCGCGCCTCTGGTATGCTTGGCATTCGGACCCCTGTTCTGGTGGGCGGCGAGGAGGCGGATTTGGACGAGGGAAAGCTGACGATCACCGACTCCCGCACAGGCGAAAAATACTCACTTCCCATCAAGAACTCCTCGGTCCGGGCGATCGAACTGCGCCAGATCCGGGAGGACCCGGACGAGTTCGGAATGCTGAGCTACGATCCGGGCTACACCAACACGGCGTCCTGCACAAGCCGCATCACGTTCATCGACGGCGACCGCGGGATCCTCCGTTACCGGGGGTTCCCGATCGAGGACCTGGCCCAGAGCTGCACGTTCACCGAGGTCGCCTTCCTGCTGCTGAACGGCAATCTGCCCTTGCAGAACGAGCTCGAAGCCTGGAACAGGGAGCTCGCCGGACACTCGCACCCCCACGAGAAGGTCAGGCAGCTGTTGGACGGCTTCCTTCCCGACGCCCATCCCATGGGCGTCTTGGTGAGTGCCGTCGCCGCCCTGTCGACGTACTATCCGGACGCCAAGCAGATCGGTTGCGCCAGCACCCGGCGACTGCAGCAGGTCCGCCTGCTGGGCCAGTTGCCGACGATCGCGGCGTATGTGTACCGAAAGAGCCGCGGGCGCTCCTATCCCGACCCGGATCCCGAACTGTCGTACTCGGAGAACTTCATCCGCACGCTTTGGAGCGGCACCCGGCACGAACCCGGCCCGCGCGCCGCCACGGTCCTAGCCAGGGCGCTCGACAGACTGTTCATCCTGCACGCCGACCACGAGCAGAACTGCTCGACATCGGCGATGCGCCAGGTCTCGAGCTCGAACGCCGACCCCTACGTGAGCGTCGCCTCGGCGGCTGCGGCCCTTTACGGTCCTCTGCACGGCGGAGCCAACGAGGCCGTGCTGGGGATGCTTGACGAAATCGGATCGATCAGCGCCATCCCGGCGTTCATGCGGCAGGTCAAGGCCGGCGAACGCCGCCTCATGGGATTCGGCCACCGCGTGTACAAGAACTACGATCCCCGGGCGAGGATCGTGCGGAGCATTGCCGACGAGGTCTTCGAGGTCACGGAGAGGAATCCCAGGATCGACCTCGCGATGGAGCTCGAGCGGATCGCCCTCGAGGACGAGTACTTCATCAAGCGGCGGCTCTACCCGAACGTCGACTTCTACTCGGGGATCATCTACCAGGCGATGGGCTTCAGCCGTGACATGTTCACGGTGCTGTTCGCTTTGGGGCGCGCGGCCGGCTGGCTTTCGCACTGGGAGGAGTTCATGAGGGACTCCGAGAAGCGCATCGCCCGACCGCGCCAAATCTATCTGGGCCCCGACAGGACGGACGTTGTCCCCATGGGTGACCGCTAGTCCGGGCCTGTTCCTTCACCCGCCCGGTCCGGCGATGCCGGTCCCCGGCTGGCCGGAATTCCCGCCTCTGTCAGCTTGGGATCGGGAATGCGCCCGGCTCCAGCCGGTCTCCCAGCCGCCCCGTCGACGGATCAAGTTCCTTCGCGAGCGGCTTCCGGCCCGCAGCACACCGGTCTCCTGCGAGGAGCCTTGGACGGGAGCTGCCGGGTGGAGGCGGCTCCGAGGGCTGGGTCCCTGTCCGACGCGGCAGCCGCACTCGGCTGCAGGCGCCCGGCGCATCTGCCGGCGAGACGGTCGACATCAGCGGTGGCGGAATCGGGGCAGCGGCCCGGGACCTCGCCGGGCGAGGGCGGCTAGTCGCTGGCGTCCCGATCCTCGGCGGACTCGGTACGCATCCAAGGCAGGCGGCCGCCGCAGCGGTCTCGGTAGTACGGAGCGGGGTTCTCGATTTCGGCGATGACGGCGGCCGGCAGCCGCTGCATGGTCGCGCTGTCGAAGACCAGCGCCCAGTACGCGTTGGCCGGTCCCATGCGGTTCCAGACGGTCGCCCGGGAGCCGCGCTCCGCAGGAGGGAACGACGTGTGAAGGCTCTCCCGCCGTATGGGCATGCGCAACCCCTGGAAACGCCAGGGCTGGACCACGATCTCGCCCTTCGGGTTGCCTCCGCCCGCTCCGTTGCCCAGGCGCAAGGTCACCACGGACATGTCCCCCAGCGACGTGCCAGTGGAGAAACCTCCGTAGAAGCCGGTGGCAAAGCACAGCCCTGCGCCGCCTTGGGAGATCGACGCAGAGAACTGGCTCGCCCCGACGGTGGCGGCCACCGAACCTGCCCTGGTGGGATACCCCAGAACCTCCCTCCCGAACTCGGATCCCGCGACGGTTCCGCGGATGTGGGAGGCCGCATACCATGCCCGACGGCCCTCCAGCAGGCAGTTCGCGAAGAGCCAAGCCTCGTCGAGGCCCGGGTCGTCGAGGCCGCGTATGGCCATGACCCGCACGACCGCCGTCTCGGGGGCTTCACACGGGGGCGGGAGAATCCGCTCCACCGAGTCCCTGGACACGGATGCGTCAACAGCAACGAGCATGATGCCCGACAGACGGTGTTCGCGGCGGCCACGGTACGACGCCAGATCGGCGGCGCTCAGGTGCATCGGATCCGAAGCGCCCGCCTGCGCGGCTGCTCCGGGGTACTTCCTCAGTGCGAACGGCTCGAGGGAGTGGGCGTCGACCTCCCGCACGAACTCGCCGTACGGCAGGTCCGCCAGGTCCACGGCGCTGGCGGCCACGGGGCCGAGGGCCCCCAGCCTCGTCAGCCACCCGTCCAGCGACCCGCTGGCCGTGACTTCCTCAACCCCAAGGTCCCCGGGTCTCGGATGCGCCGCCGAGGGCAGCATCCAGAGTTCGGACGGACCGTCGAGCGGTCCTTGTCTCCAGTCCGGATGGAGAGTGTGTCGGTAGGTGACCCAAGGCAGTCCGGGACTGCTCCCGCGTGTCTCCGGAATACTTCCCGCAGTGCGCACCGAGTACGCGGCGCGGCCATCGACGGAAAGCGACCAGCCATTTCCGTCGTTCCCGATCCTGCCCGGGTACGTCGGCAGGCGCAACACCTCCCTGTGCCGCAAATAGGCCGGCGTGTCGCCGGTCCACAAGGCCAGCGGAAGGAGGCAGGGCTGTTGATCCAGGCAGACCTGCAGCCCGATGCAGCAGCGGCCGCCGGCCCCCGACCCGCCGATCTCGACCACGATCCTGGCCGGACTCCGGACATCGAGCGGCGACGGGACCTTCGGCGGCGCCGTAGCCTCGTATTCCAGTCGCAGCCCCGGTGCGGAGTCCGCGCTTGCCGCCCACGCCGGCCACCCGACAGGCGCGGCCGCGCTGGCCCACAGAAAGCGACGCCGGGAAATCACGGAACCATTGTGCAGCACCGAATCGCACGGGTTCGTGTATTCTGAAGGCAGGAGGGGCCCGATCCGCGTTCGTCGCGGCGAGCGACCGGGCCGTTTCGCGACGGCGTGACCGTGCCGACGTAGCTCAGCTGGTTAGAGCGCCTGATTGTGGATCAGGAGGTCGATGGTTCGACTCCATCCGTCGGTACCACGTCCCGGCCTTGACGGAAGCGGCGCCTCTACTCCTCGCTCTCCTGATCGCGTGACGCCTCGTACTCCCGCCGAACCTCTTCGTTCGGCGGATAGACCCCGTAGATCGACCGGCCTTCCAGCAGCAGCTTCCTCTGGAAGCTCTCGAGGCCCTGCTTGGCAAGCGCAGCGTCGACGACCTCTTCGGCAAGGGGCGCCGGGATGACCAGGATCCCGTGGCGCTCGCCGAGCAGGATGTCGCCCGGGCGGACGGTGACGCTGCCGATGCGCACCGGCACCTGATAGTCCACGCTCATCAGGTTGGGCCTCACCGCCGCCGCCTGGCCGCGCCTGTGGAAGACCTGCAGCGGCATGCCCGCGATTTCGGGCACGTCGCGGAGAGCGCCGTCCACCACAAGTCCGGTCCCGCCGCGCGCGAGGAACCGGACGGTGGTGATTTCGCCCGAAACGGCGGATCGGGTGTCGCCCCCGGCGTCGAAGACTAGGACGTCGCCCGGCTGCGCTTCCTCGGCCGAGACGTAGTTCAGCTGCTTGCGCTGCGAGTAGATCTCCTCGCGCAGGTCAGGTCTGGTCGGCAGGTAGCGCATGGTCCTGGCCCGGCCGACGAGCCGGCGATCAGGATGGAGCGCCTGCAGCTCGTTGATGAAGCTGTGTTCGTAGCCCTTCGCCTCCAGCTGCGACCAGACGGCCTCGAGCGGGGCCCGGGCGAGCTTCCGAAACAGGTTCCTGTCCGCCGGGATGAGCCGCTCGATCACATACTGGCTCAACTGCCTCGTCGGGGGCTGGACTTCAGGCGCTGACTGGGCTGTCAGCGTCGAGACCGAAACGATAGCGAGAAGCAGGCGGGGGCGCATTGGACGAGGTGTTCGAAACAGTGGTGGGGCGGGCGAAGTGTACCGCAGCGGCCGGGTCGCTGCAACACCCCGACACAGCCTGCGGCGCGTCGCTAAAGCGTCGGCACGCCCAGAAGCGTCATTGCCGCCTTGAAGATCCCGAACAGGCCTTCTCCGGCCACCAGCCCGGAGGCGATCGCGAAGCTCAGCTTCTTGGCGCTCGACGGACTGATCCGCTGCCAGGCGACCAATGCCAGCGAGCCGAAGAAAATCACCAGCGAATAGAAGGCCTGGACGATGAACGCTATGCCGACCGCGAGACCGCTCGGCAGGAACGGTGCGAGGGCCGGTATGCGCCTCAGGATTGCGAGGAGCGCCCCGAAGGCGCATCCGGCGGCTACCGCGGCCTCGGCGTGCGGCGGCAGCGATCCCAGCCCCTGCGTCAGCAGCTCGGCCATTGCCTTCCACGAGAAGGCCGCCGGAGCCGGCAGTTGCTCTCCGCCGAGCGGGTATGCGGCCGTGACCAGCAGGTATGCGGGCACGCAGAAGAGCACTCCTGCCGCGATGCCCCACAGTTGCGCGATGAACTGCCGCCGCGGAGAGGCTCCAAGCAGCCTCCCGGTCTTGAGGTCCTGCATCATGTCCGCCGCCTGCGACGCCCCTGCGCCCGTGATTGCCGCCGCCATCAGATTCGTGCCTATGCTTCCCGGTGCGAGCCCCCCATAGGCTAGCTGGGTGACCTTGCCCATCCCGCCGACCGGATTGATGTCGGTCTCTCCGGTGGAGCGGACCGCCACGGCGGCAAGCGCGAACGACAGGACCAGGGCGAGCAGGGTGAGGTGCGGCGGAATGTCGAACAGGAACCAGGCCGCTGCGATCGTGCCGACGGCGGCCGCCGCCAAGCCGTTCCGCCACCATGCGGTCGGAATCCGCCCGCTGCCTGACTCGCTCGACCCCAGGATCCGGTGGCCCCGGAACGTGCGGACGAAGGTGCGCCAGTTCAGTGCGAGGGCGGTGAGGGCCTCGGAAACCATGATGGCCACGCCTGGCCACAGCAGCCAGCCGCGGGGACCGTCCGTGTAGCTCATGACCTCTCCCGGAGCCCATCCGTTGGCCTGCACCCAGGGCCCGAGAAGGCCCCACGAGACGATCGCCCCCAAGGCCAGGCTTGCGCCGACCCTTGGACCGATCAGGATTCCCGCCCCGAACAGCATGGGCCCGAAGTAGATCCGAAAGCCCCACGCCGCGGCGGCGGCAAGCGCCGGAACGCCGAGCCACTGAGCGGGCGGCATTTCCAGCTGCGGGGCGAAATAGGTGATCAGCGTGAACGCGCCGGCCAGCGCCCCCGCCCACAGCAGCGCACGCGCCTTGTCGACGGCTTCCTGCGCCTTCGCGAACATCGCCAGGATCGTCTCCGCCGTCGCCGTGCCTGTCGGGAAGCGCAGCCTGTCCACCTCGATCATCTGGCGCCTGAGCGGCACCGCAAAGAAGACCCCGAGGTATGCCACGGACAGGCCCCACAGGAGCAGTCCGGGGACGGGAATCTCGAACCCCAGCAGGCTCATGGCGGGAACAGCGGCCAGCAGCCCCGCCGCCGAGGCCATGGTTCCTGCCGCCGACCCCGAGGTCTGCGTGATGTTGCACTCGAGAACCGAGAGCGACCGGCCGAGGGCCATGAAGAGCCCGAATCCGAGAATCGCGGCGATCAGGGAGCCGCCGAACGACCAGCCGATCTTGAGGCCCATGTAGATGTTCATGCAGGAGATAACGCCCCCCAGCAGGCAGCCCGCGACGATGGACCTCTTCGTCAGCTGGCGCTCGTCCGCGCCGGGACTGTACATCTGCTCCGGCACCGCACTTGCGTCTGATTCGACACTCTTGATCATGGTTCCCCAATCGCACGGCGCCGGATCAAGCCGAGCCGTGCCACAGGCTAACAGATGATCGGCGCTCGGAGTCTCCCCGCCCGGCGAGCCCCGTCCGGCGCTCGGGCGTCTGATAAGATCGGGACAGTTCTTGCCAATGCCGGACCAACCCACCCAACCGGCGCGGCTGGTCGATTCAAGCCAACCGGCGAGGCTCACGACCCCGGAATTCGTGTCCCAATGTCGCGACACGATGATTCCTCTCGCGGGGTCGCTGGCCTATTTCTCAATCATCCCGATCGACGAAAGGGAAACCCAGCGCCTGATCTTCGACCCGGCCAGCGCTTTCCCCCCGCGCCTGTCCGAGATCATTCCCAACCTCCGCCTTGTGCTGGTTCCCTACTTGGAGTCCGGTTCCGCGGACGGAAACGGGAACCAGTGCCACTCGATCGTCTTTCGCCCGCCGGACGACAACAAGAGATGCCTGGCGGCCTTTGACGCCGCCAACGGGGACAACTATCTGTTTCTCGCAATCCGCGACGAAGATCTCCCTGACGTCCACATCCTGCTCTATCGCAGCCTTGCGGACAAGATCATTTCCGTCGCCGGCGATGGGTTTTGTGAGCCCTTCTACGACATGATTGATTCCGAGCTTTCCCGCCAGACCCGGGGCGAGGTCCTTGAGACTTCGTGGCGCCTCAAGAACGATCTGCTCAGCTACAGCGGCGACTCGGAGGGCAGGGCGGACGTGCTCGAACGGTACCGCCGCCAGGCTCTCGAAGACACGCTGATGCTCTACCTGCACGGACTCTGCTGCGACATCCATCTGGACGAAGGTCCCATGCAGCTTCCCAGCAGGCTGATCCGCAACAGGCTCAACCTGCTCAGGTCGCAGCTCCCGCCGCCCAAGGGCGTCGCGCTTTTTCCGGAAGAGCTGCCCGCTCTCTAGCGAATGCCCGGCGACGGCCTGGATTCCGCCAGGCTGGAGCGAGAACTCTCGGTGCCGGCCGAAGAGGATCTCGCTCTGATGAGGCGTCTCGAGGGCGGCATCCTGATCCTCGGCGTTGCGGGAAAGATGGGGCCGACGCTGGCCCTCCTTGCCCGCCGTGCGGCGGATCTGGCCGGCGTGCCGCGGAGGATCGTCGGCGTAGCCCGGTTCAGCAGCCCCGAGATCCGCCACAGGCTCGAATCCTGGGGCATCGACACGATCCGGGCGGACCTTCTGCACAGGGACGAGGTCGAGGCCCTGCCGTCCATGCGGAACGTGATCTTCATGGCGGGCCAGAAGTTCGGGACAAGCGGCGCTCCAAGCGCGACATGGGCCGCCAACGCCTACATGCCCGCCCTGGTCGCCGAGCGCTTCGCGCGGTCCCGGATTGTGGCGTTTTCAAGCGGCAACGTGTATCCGTTCAGCGATGCGACCGGTCGAGGGCCGAGCGAGACCGATCCGCCCGCGCCGGTTGGCGAGTACGCACAGTCCGTGCTGGGACGGGAGAGGCTGCTGGAGCATTTCTCGCGCGCCAACGGCACGCCGGTCGCAATCATGCGCCTCAACTACGCCGTCGAGCCGCGCTACGGAGTGCTGAGGGACATCGCCGACCGGGTGCTTGCGGGTCGGGCCGTGGACCTGCGCATGGGCCATGTCAACGTGATCTGGCAGCGTGACGCCAACTCCGTCGCCCTGCGGCTGCTCGAGAGGTGCTCCTCGCCGCCGTTCGTGCTGAACGTCACGGGGCCCCGGCGCCTGAGCGTCCGGGCGCTGGCGGAGAGCTTCGGAAAGGCGTTCGGGGTTGAGCCCGTGCTCGCCGGAACGGAGACGCCCACGGCCCTGCTCAGCGACGCCTCGCTCTGCCGGTCCCTGTTCGGGCCGCCGAGGGTCCACCCGGACGCGATGGTCGAGCGGGTCGCCGAATGGGTGCTGCAGGGAGGTGCAAGTTTGGGCAAGCCCACGCACTTCGAGGAGCGCGAAGGCGAGTTCTAGCCCGTTCCCGCTCGGGGACGCGCCGCGCCGGGGGGTGCGGGCGAAGCCATGAACCCCGGCACCCCCTCCGTCCGGCAGGGGCTGCGGCCCGCGCGCACTAGCGGCGCGGCTGCGAGATGAGTTCCGCCCGGCACCTCTGGGCCTCTTGATGCGCGACCCTCATTGACGACTCGACATGGACGGCGAGCTGGCGCATGTAGACCTTCGCGCTCGCCAAGCCGTCCTCGTTTCGGTTGCGCACCGAGTCCAGGAGGTCCGCCACCGCACTGTTGTAGTACCGCCTCACTCCGGCGGTGACCGATGAGAGCAGCGCATCGACCCGGTCGAGCCAAAGGTACGTGTCGACCGCGAACGTGAGGGATTCCGGTTCCCTCTCGAGGGCCATCGCCGACAGCCTGACGTGCTCCATCTCCTGCAGGAGCGTTGCCTGTTGTTCGATGTAGGCCTCCGGCGCGCCGTCCTGCACCCAGGTTCCGGGACGGAGTTCCTCAACCACCCGCGCCGCCGTGTCAACGTTCTTCGCGATGGTCTGCGCAAGCTCCTCCACTTGCCAGCGCGGCATGATGCCCTCGTCCTCCGCCGGAGCGAGCGAGACGCAGGCGACAGCGATCAGAACGGCCCGGACAATCAGCACAGCCCCAATCGTACAGGACGCCTGGACGCGCCGCGCCGAATCGCCGGGACGGCTGTCCATCCATCGGATCCGCGTTCCGGAGGGCGGCAGAACCCCGTATGATTGCAGTGGGGCTGGTAGATTGCTGCGCACTGTGCTCATCGGACTCGGACTGGCGTTGCTGGCCTCGGCGGCATCGGGACAGGCGGCGGAGGGCTACGAGCACTTCGAGAAGCACATCAGGCCGCTTCTGGCCGAGAAGTGCTACGCATGCCACAGCGCCGAGACGATGGCGCAGGGTGACCTGACGGTCGACTCGAAGCAAGGCTTGCTGCGGGGAGGCAGCCGAGGCGCGGCGCTGATCCCGGGGGATCCCGCGGGCAGCCTGCTGGTCAAGGCGGTCTCCTACGACTCTCTCGACTTGAAGATGCCTCCCACCGGCAAGCTCTCGGACGCGGAGATCGACCACATCCGCGACTGGATCCGCATGGGGGCGCTCGATCCGCGGGGCGATGTCCAAAGTGCCGAAGCTGAGCGCGAAGGCGTCGACCTAGCGGCCGGCCGGCATTTCTGGAGCTTCCGGCCTGTCAGCGATCCGGCGTTGCCGCAAGTCAGGGATCCTTCGTGGGTGCGGAACGACATCGACCGGTTCGTGCTCGCGCGCATGGAGTCCGCGGGCCTGCAGCCTGTCGGCGATGCGGACCCCCTGACTCTGCTGCGCCGGGTGGCGTTCGACCTGACCGGCCTGCCCCCGACGCCGCACGATGTGGAGTCCTTCGTCGCGGACAGCCTTCCCGGCGCCTACGGGCGGGTCGTCGAGCGGCTGCTCAGCTCACCCCAGTACGGGGAGCGGTGGGGCCGCCACTGGCTCGACCTCGTGCGCTGGGCGGAGACCAACGGGCACGAGTTCGACAACAACAAGCTCGATGCCTGGCGCTACAGGGACTATGTGATCGAGTCCTTCAACGCGGATCTGTCCTACGACCGGTTCCTCCTCGAGCAGATCGCAGGCGACCTGCTTCCTCCCAGGCTCTCCGCTGACGGAACGCACCATGTCAACCCGATTGCCTCCGGGATCTACTGGCTCTGGGAGGTGCTCAACTCTCCCACGGATTCCGTCAAGGCCCGTGCCGACCAGATCGACAACCAGCTTGACGTGCTCGCGAAGGCAACCCAGGGGCTGACCGTGGCCTGCGCCCGCTGCCACGACCACAAGTTCGACCCCATCCCGACCGCGGACTACTACTCGCTGTTCGGGATCCTCAGCTCGACGCACGTCAGCGAGGTCTGCATCGACTCCCCCAAGCGCGAACGGGAGATCCTCGACCTGTCGGCCAGGATCGCCGAGGTCAACCACGGCATCCGGCAGCAGCTCGGGCCTGCTCGCGCCCGGGCCGCCCGCACACTAGCGGAGCGGATGCTAGCGGCCGCGGGCGAGATCGCCGAGGCGGAGCCGTCGGGGCTCGGAGAGGCGGTGCAGTACGCACTGCGCGAGCCCGGCCACCCGCTCCATCCGTTCGCCCGGGCGGCGGAGGAAGAGGCGAAGCTGGACGGCCCCGGCTTCGCGGACCGGATCGCCGCACTGAGGCTGGAGATGGCGGAATGGAGCGCCAAGGCCGATCGCTCCCATCCGATCTGGGATGAGCGCGGCGACGAGATCTACGAGGACTTTGAGGGCGGCTTCGCGAACTGGACCGCGACAGGGGCCGCATTCGGCGACCGTCCCGTCCGCCGGGCGCCCCCGGGACAGCGGCTCGGCGGCATCTCGGGTCAGGCCCTCGCGGCATCCTTCGGCGGCGGGGCCGACTCGCTGGTGGGGACGCTGACGACGGAAAAGTTCCGCATGCCGGCCCGGTTCGTCCACGTCCGCCTTGCCGGACCCAAGTACGCGGGAGCGCTCCGCGAGAACGCTCCTGTGCGATTCACGGTGATTGCCGACGAGCACAAGTCCGGCCACGCCATGGCCGACGGCAGCGGTCGGCTGCAGTGGCGCACGATTGCAATGACGAAAGAGCGCGGCCGGATTTGCTCCATCGAGATCATCGACCGGGACCGCGCCGGATCGATCGCGGTGGACCAGATCGTGTTCTCCTCCAGCCCGAAGCCGCCGCCGATCGCCGGTCCGGTGAACCCCCGCGTGCTCGCCCTGCTCGACGACCCGGCCATCCGGACGCTTGCCGACTTGGCAGAGGCCTATCAGAAGCTGGCAGAGGAGCTTGCGGCCTTCGAGAATCCCGGCTCCGGGAACGAGGCGCTGCTGGCCGGAATCCTTGGCCATGCGGACCGCGAGGACGCGGCCGAGTGGCTGGACGAGACCGAGAGGCCGGGCTTGCAGCGACTGGCGGCCCGGCGGCAGGAGCTCGACGGAAGCGTGCCCGAGTCCGCGTTCGCCCTGTCCAGCCGGGACTGGATGCCGGCGGATTCCCCCATCCACGTCAGGGGCAACCACAAGAACCCGGGCGAACTCGCTCCCCGCCAGTTCCTGCAGGTCATTGCGGGATCCGACCAGGAGCCGTTCCGGGACGGCTCCGGGCGCCTGGCGCTTGCGAGACGGATCGCGAGCGACTCGAATCCGCTCACCGCGCGCGTCATGGCGAACCGGGTCTGGCAGCACCACTTCGGCCGGGGCATCGTCCCGACGCCCGACGACTTCGGCCGCATGGGAGAGGAGCCGACCCATCCCGAGCTGCTGGACCACCTGGCCCGCCGGTTCGTCGAGTCGGGCTGGTCCGTCAAGGCCCTGCATCGCATGATCGTCACTTCGAGCACCTACCGCGCCGGCAGCGCCGGGTCGGACCGAGCGAGGGAGGAGGATCCCTCGAACCGCCTCCTCTCGCACTTCCCGGTTCGACGCCTGGAGGCGGAGGCCATCCGCGACTCGGTGCTCTCCGTCGCGGGAACGATGGACCCGACAGTGGGCGGCCGGGGCGTGGCGCCCCACATAAGCGTCTACCAGGACGGACGGGGAAAGCCTGAATCCGGGCCTCTCGACGGGATGGGCCGACGCAGCGTGTACCTGCAGGTGCGGAGGAATTTCCTGCCTCCTCTCTTCCTCGCGTTCGACTACCCGCTGCCGATCTCAACGGCGGGCCGGCGCGGCGTGTCGGCAGTGGCGTCCCAGGCGCTTCTCATGCTCAACAACGAGTTCATCAGCGAGCAGGCTGCGATCTGGGCCAATCGCGAGCTGAATGCTCACGGACGGTCCGCGGACCGCATCCGGAGCATGTACGTCCGCGCGTTCGGCCGGCGGCCGCTGACTAGCGAGGTCGAGGAGATCGAGCGGTTCCTGGAAAGCCAGGCGGCGGCGCGCGGGGTTCCCGCCGGCGACAGCCCTCGAGTCTGGACGGATCTGGCGCATGCGATGTTCAACACGGCCGAATTCCTTTTTGTCCGGTAGGGCGGCCTTGCGTCCCCGCCGCGCGTCCGCGCACGGGCCCGCGTCTGCGCCGATCGGCTATTCTGTACCGCAGGGCCTGACGATGGTACGCCTGCTAGGGATCTCGATCCTTGCCGTGAGTCTCGGATTTGCGGGACCGGCCCACAACCGCCTTTCCGATGCCGAGAAGCTCGCCGGCTGGCAGCTGCTGTTCGACGGCGAAACCTCCACCGGCTGGGAGGGTTTTCAGAACACCCCGTTTCCGGCGACCTCTTGGGCCATCGAGGACGGCACGATCCGCACGCTCTCCGACAACAGCGGCGGCGACCTTGTCACGGTGAGCGAGTTCGAGAACTTCGAGCTTGCGTTCGACTGGAAACTGGTCAAGGGCGGAAACAGCGGCGTCAAGTATCTGGTCCAGAAGGCCTGGGCCAGTCCGGGCTATCGACCCCATCTCACTTCCGACGCCAAGCGGCGGGCGATGCTGCGGGCCACGGGTCCGGAATACCAGCTGCTCGACGACGACAACCTGAACCGCCGCAGGAGAGGCTGGGAGTACTCCAGCTGCGGCTCCCTCTATCTCCTGTACAAGCCGGTCGAGGGGAAGCCTCTCAGGGCGGCAGGCGAGTGGAACACCTCCCGCATTGTGGTTCGGGGAACACATGGGGAGCACTGGCTCAACGGCGAGAAGATCCTCGAATACGAATTCAATTCGCCGGATTTCCTGTCGCGGGTCGAGCAGACGAAATTCAGGCGCGTGCCCGGCTTCGGATTCAAGGGCCCAGGACACATCGCCCTGACGCACCACAACCATCCGGTCTGGTACCGGAACATCAAGGTCCGCGCCCTCGAGGGCCCTCGGGTCAGAGACTATCTGCCTGGACGCCTGTTCGACCCTGAGGGTCTCATCCCGGCTCCGCCGCGGTACCCGCAGCCAGGCGATCCGACCGCACCGGACTCGAGCGCCTCCCGGTAACACCCGGCGGCTTCAGCTCGGTCCGCCGTAGAGTGAAGACTGGCGCCGCACCGTCTGCGGCGGCCAGTCCTGGGCCATGCTCGTGCATTCGATTCGCTTCCTGCTCCTCATCACTGCCACGCTCCTGCCTCCGGCCCTGCTCGCGCAGGGCCAGGACGCCGTCATCCTAGTGAACGGCGATCGCCTCACCGGGACCATCACGCGGCTGGAGGAAGGGAAGCTGGCGCTGGACTCTGAGTTGCTGGGCGCGGTCCGCGTGTCGTGGTCGAAGGTGCAGTCCGTCGAGAGCGACTCGAGCTTCTCGGTCCTGATGGAGGACGGCGCGCGCCACGACGGAACCCTCTCGAGGGAGGGCGACGAGGTCTCGATCGTCTCGGACAGCGGCGACGAGGTTGCGGTTGCGTCGCCGTCCATCATGCGGATTGTTCCGGGCACGAGCGGCGGGGGCGCCAGCAGGTTGCTGGCGGCGCTCGATGGGGCCATGGACATCGGGTACAGCCTGGCTCGGGGAAACCAGAACCAGATGCAGTCGTCCCTAGGCGCCCGCGCCGAGGCGGCCGTGGGCGGGTACACGTTCAGCGGCCGGCTCAATTCGCTCTTCGCCCGGCAGGACGGCGCCCGTTCCCAGAGCCGCCATGCTCTGAACGCGCGCGTGGAACACATCGTGAACGCCCGCCTGTTCAGTTACGGGCTTGCGGGCCTCGAGCGGAACGAGCGCCGCCGGCTCGACCTGCGAACGCGCCTCGGCGGGGGGCTCGGCTGGCGCCTGCGAATGAGTCGGACGACGGAGGTCGCGCTCTTGGGCGGCCTGGCGTTCCTTCACGAGAACAGCCGCCAGGCTGCGAACCGGGTCACCGGCGAGGGATTCGTGGGCATCGAGTGGGACACGGCGCTCGCGGGCGGCATCGAGCTCTCGACACAGTTCACGCTGCACCCGGACGCCCGCGATGCAGGCAACATTCGCGCCGAGCTTGACAGCACCCTGCGGGTCCCGATCACGGGCCGCTTCACCTACTCCCTGAGCCTCTTCGACCGCTTTCACACCAGGCCGGTCGAGGGGGTGGAACGAAACGACTACGGTCTCGTCAGCGGAGTGGGTGTGAGCTTCTGATCGCTGTCGGGCGCATACCGCCGGACGGTCGCGGCTCCCAGGCAAACCGGCGAGCCGAACGGAACGTGATCGAACCGGCCGGGAACCCCCAACCGGAAAGTTCCAGGATGTCTGACTGAGCAGCGGCTGGCAGGCGATCATTCCAGCCGCACGTCATTGTCTTGCAAACCGGCTCAGTTGTCGGCGAGATCGGCGGCGGGGGGCCTCTTGGTTCCGATCCGGACGCGATTCAGAGCCATCAGATCCCGACCAGCCGCCGAAACGACGCGGATGCGCAGTTCCGCCACGCCTTGGGCGAGGTGCAGCGCACCGACGCGATGAGGCTCGAAGAACGTGCGGCCCGGGGTGGAACGGACCGTTCCCGTCAGCTCGCTCCCGCCGACGGCGACCGAGAACCGCCCGCCGGCGTCGTCCAGATCGCAACCGTAGATCAGTGTGACGTCGTACTCGCCAGCCTCCGCGACATCGATCGTCCAGGCCACCGACTCGCCCGGCTCCCTCCACCCCTCGATCGTGTCCCAGTAGTACGCCCCGAACGTGTAGACCGTCGATTCTTCCACCGGGCGGTCGCCGAGGGGAGCCGGCTCCACCGGGTCTCGGTGGCGAGCCATGACCACGCTCGCGTGCTGTCCCTTGTGTCGCGCCCAGCTCGGCAGCAGGTCGACCGGATCCTCAAGCCCGTCACCTACCGGAATGGGAACGGGCTGAAATCTCTTGCCGGCAGTGACATCGGCCAGCCATGCGACGAACTCCTGTCGGAGTGACGCGGCAATCTCCGGTCTCAGGGAGGCGATGTCGCGCTGCTCGCCCGGATCGGACTCCAAGTCGTAGAGTTCGGCCCCGACCAGCTTGTACCTGGGGCCGGTGACCGCCCAGCGCGAGTCGATGCTGGGTCCGTGGCGATCCCAGATGTGAAAGAGCCTCTCGTGCGGGCTCTCGTCGGTCTCACCTCTCAGAAGAGGCAGCAGGCTCTTCCCGTCCAGGAGCCGATCCGACGGTTCCTCCACGCCCGCGACGTCCAGCAGCGTGGGAAACAGGTCCAGGTGCGATCCTCTGGCATCGGTCTTGCGCCCCGCTTCGAATCGACCCGGCCACCTCGCGAAGAACGGAGACAGCACGCCTCCTTCGTAGACGGAAGCCTTGCCTCCCCGAAGACCGGCACGGAAGTGACGGCTGACACCGCCGTTGTCACTCATGAAGAGCACCACGCTATCCTCCGTCAGGCGTTCCGAGTCGATGACGTCGAGTAGGCGCCCGATGGCCGCGTCGCACTGCTCCACCAGGCCGTAGATGCGCGCGTCGTAGCTGCTCACTCCCTTCGTCCGGTACTTCTCGTGCAGCGCGTCGGTAACAAGCAAGGGCGTGTGGGGCACGTTGTAGGCCATGTATAGGAAGAACGGTCGGCTGTCACTCGAACGGACGAAAGTCGACGCAGCGTCGGTCAGGACGTCGGTAATGTGTCCTCGAACTCGGACCGGGCGGCCGGCCCGCAGCAGTGCGTCCGGCTCCCAATAGCGCTCCGTGTGCCCCGCCGAGAAGAAGATCGCCTCATCGAAGCCCCGCTGCTCCGGGTGACAGCGGCGGTACTCTCCCAGGTGCCATTTCCCGAAGATGCCCGTCCGATAGCCGGCCTGCTGCAGGGCCTCCGCCAGCGTGCGCTCGCCGGCGTGGAGCGTGTCCCCGCCGAAACGTGTGTTGTAGAGGCCCGTGCGCAGATAGTGGCGGCCTGTCATCAGGCCGGCCCGCGTCGGAGCGCAAACCGGCTGCACGTAGAAGCGGGTCAATTCAACACCCTCGGACGCAAGCCGATCCAGGTTCGGTGTCTCAATGTCCTGATTGCCATGGATGCCGATGTCCCACCAGCCCTGATCGTCCGTCACGATCAGCACGATGTTGGGCCTTGAAGGGGCCGCATCGACATGGGCTGCCGTCACCAGTGCCAACACCGCCAGTCCGTACAGCCGCAATTCCGTCGCCTCCTCCGCAGACGAGTTTATCCGAGCGGCTGCGCCACCGGTTCTGCGATGCGGCGGCCCTCGTCCGAAGATCTGGGGCGCGACTGACTCACGGCCTACCCCTTCGCGCCGGAATGCTCCCCGGCCTGTCGGCTCGGCATCTCCGGCTTACGGTACCGCTTGGCACAGACCCCGGCCCGGGGTGAATTCAGCGCCGTGACCCCGCGTGGCTCGGTCACCGCTGTTGGCCCAACTGCGACTTCCGGTGGCGAAGTACATGAATGCCCCGAGCGCAACCGACGCTGCGGGACTGATGCCCTCGGGGTCGCCGAGCCTCCAGAGCAGCCAGGCGGCCGCGTTGGCCGCCACCCGACGGAGCCAGGGCCATCGCGGCCTTCTGGCCGGCCTCGAGTCCGTCATGCCGCTACCACATCTACGCCCGAGTTCAGCCGTTGGTCCTGACATTCGCAGTTGTGCATCTGAGGGTCCGGGCTGGAGCGGAGCGGGATTGCCGAGGGCTCTCGCGGGTCGCAGGGCGTTCGTCGCGGCGCCTCGACGCGTGCGGACCCGCACCAGACACTCGCGTCCCGCCTCCTCAACCAAGAATTCACCCAATAAGCTTGGGGAATCCTGATCTACGACAATAGCCCCAACATATTGCGGTTGCCGGCACCAAGCCGGCACCAAGTTCCGACCATTGGACACTGATGCTGACCGAATCCGATCCGGGATAGGCCATCGGCCTCACCGATTCCGAGTCGGCTCGTCAATGACTTCGGCAGCTGCCCTCACGATGCCGCGGGCAAGACCAATCGCACGCGTCGACTCGTCCTCGGAAAAGGCCTCGTCAGGCGTTCCGTCATCCAGCCCGTTTGGATAGCGTGTGGGAATGTAGTACAGGTCAAGCTGGCGCGCGGCCGAAAGCAGCGTTTCAAGGCTCGGCATGTCCAGGCGTTCGACGAGTTGCCGGATGCCGTGACCAAGGACCGCCCGCGCGCCCCTGCCATAGTGGATCGCCTTGACCGCCTTTTCTGCAGCCTGGTGGGCGTTGAAGCAGGCGTGTGCGTGAAACCCCGCAGCGGCGGCGAACCGCGCATAGTCGAGATCCTTGCGTGCAGTGTCGAGCCACCGGTGAGAGGTGCGGTCGGAGGATCTCACTTGATGTCGCGTCCAACGGGGAAGATGGTCTTTCCCTCCGCTGCGATGGCCGCAAAAACATCGAGACCCGCCTGGACGCCTCGCTCGAATTCCGATGGAGTGAAGACGAGGAGGTCGAGGGAAACCGGAAGCGCATCGTACAGGTCGCAAAGCAATCGGCCTCGTTCCAGTCTTGGGAGGTCAGTTTCGATCACGACTGCGAGGTCGAGGTCGGACCATGCATCGGCGACGCCGCGAGCGTAGGAGCCGAAAGCTACGGCCCGATCTGCGCCCGCCGCCCGCAGCGGCTCGTCCGCCAAACAGGCGAGATTCGCCAGAGACCACTTGGAGGCCTTGTTGAAGACGGCGACTCTCCCCTCCATGGATTCATGTTCGCATGGCCTTTCCGATCCGATGGTCCTTCGACGACCATGGAGAATCCCGGGACAGGCCTCCGATAGGGCGGATTGGCCGATTCCCGCAAGTCCGACTCCGGGGTCAGCCCAGGCCGAGTCGGTGCGAGTCCAGCCTTTCGATGAACTTCCACTTGGGAAAGTGTCTTTCCCGGATGGATTGAATCCGCTCTGCGAAATCGTTGCCGGTGCGGGACTCTTCCACGAGCGCCCGCAGATCTACCAGAAGGCCCAGGGCCCGGTCGTAGCCGCTGGCGTGCATGCGGTTGATTTCCCTCTCGACCTCGTTCCAGACTCGCGTTCCCTGGAGCTTGAGGACATCCATGCGCGCGCGTTGCGCCCGCTTGGCTTCTTCTGCCTTGCGAAGCTGTTCCGCCTCCTTTCGCTTGGCCTCCTTGGCTCTGCGCTCCTCGCGCACGGCCAGACTGCGTCCGCGAAGCTCCGCCACCGTGCGGCCCTTGCCCTTGGACTCGCCTTGTTCGGCGGCCCAAGGGGAGCGAATCCTGCCGCGAACCTCTGCGGCCACATGGACGTCGCCGTTGGAAGGCAGCAGAAGCAGTTCCGCCTACTCGCTCTCCGGTATGGAATTGATCGTTCTTCGGGACGAATCAGCGAAGGAACTGTCGCCGCCGCCGCTAGCCGGAGACTCGCCTGCCGCTCCGATGTACGCAGCAAGCTGATTGGTGATTTTGCGACAGCTGATTGGGTAACGGCCGAATTGAGAGCAGAATGGCGACCACAACATGTTGTGGTCGGGGATTATGTCAACTTTGCATCGAAACGGGCCTGCGGGGGCCGTTTCCAAGGGCCTTGCGAGCTCCTCTGAACCGGCCTGAAAGGCTCGTTGAAGGGCGCTTCAACCCCCCTTCAACTCCGCTTCGACCGTCGTTGAGTAGCCGCTCCGGTCCAGCCTGTGGACCGCGCGGCTGCAGGTCCAGGAGCCGTTCGCGCCGTCCCGGAATCCGCTCAGGCGCAGCTCCGCCTCGGCCGCGGCGACCGGGTTGCCGGGGCTGAGCTCAAGCGACAGACGGACGGTCCCCCGCTCGAGCGCGGAGAGCTTCGCCCGCGCCGCCTCGCGAGCCTCCGACGCGCTGGCCCAGGTTCTCCGGAGGGTCCAGGCGGGCTCTCCGTCGCCGGCGGTCTCGGTCCTGCGCTCGCCGGATTCGGGCTCGTGCCAGTGCGCCCGGACGGAGCGGTACGCCTCCCTGTCGGCGATCGTCACGCTCCAGCGCCGGCAGTCCTCCGGGCGCACGTCGACGACGGGCATCGGCTGGCCCGTGGCGCTGGCGGCATCTCCCCGGGGCACGAACAGCAGGAACCCTCCGGCCGGCTTGGCGACGGCGTCGTGGTCTCGCGCCAGGCGCGTGAGCAGGTGCAGGTCGGACTCCTCGGTCTGGTCCAGGTGGGGGATCCGCACGGCTCGCAGGGCGCCACCCACGCGCGGCTTCAGGCCGTGGTCGGTCGCGATCGAGGCGACCAGGTCGCCCAGGGAGACGTCGTCCCAGGAGCGCGTCTTCTGCGCCTTCAGGGACGAGTGCGTGTCGGCGGCCTTCGCCCGCACGGCGAGCGTCTGCGGAGGTCCGGAGAGCTCGACCTCGTCGACGACGTAGGTGCCGTCGACGGTCTCCCGCCGGTCCTCCCAGCCCAGCGAGACCTCCATCCCGCGGCCGGTGGGCGGCAGCTCGATGGCGCTGTCGCGGTCGTCCAGGCGCACCTCGACGGCGTCGGACCGGACGCCCGCCTCGTCGGTGACCCGCAGCGAGAGCAGGCGGTCCCGGAAGCGGTCCGTGACGTCCTGGCGGCCGTCGATGACGATGCGGAATGCGGGTCGCATGCGAGGTCAGTCCCAGAGCCTCACGGCGCCGCTCGACGCCGGCCGCTCCTCGAGGTCGGGCAGCTCGATCCGCACGCCGGCCGGCAGCACGGGGCCGCGGTCCGCGAGGCCCGGGTTCGCCTGGAGCACGGCCTCCACGGCTCCCGGTCGGGAACCGTAGCGAGCCTCGCACACGGCGTCCAGCATGTCGCCGTCGGTCGTGATCCAGACAGCCATCGGCTAGCTCTCACCGTCCTCTCCGTACCAGGCCAGCCGAACACTGAACCCGACCTTGCGCGGCACGCCGCCCGGGAGGAACACCGTGCCGGTCTCCTGGATTCGCTCGATCGTCCACAGGCCGAGAACCTCTCCGGTGCCCAGCATGAGGCGCAGGGGCTCGCCCTTCGCGGCCTCGGCGCGCAGGGCGGCCAGCTCCTCCTCGGCGCGCCGGCGGACCGGATAGATCGTCCCGCTCAGCTCGACGGTCTCCCCGCCCGGGCCGAGCCACTGCCGGGCGGGCGGGCGCCCGATGCGGTCCTGCGCCGCCCAGCGGTACTCAGCGGCCCGCCGCATCTCGTCGTAGGCGGCGGAATCCGTCCCGAAGACGTACCCGCCGAGGGTCATCAGGGACTCAGTAGGCATCGCCGAGGGCCTCCCTGCCGGCCAGGGCCTGGCGGCGCTCGAGCGCCCGCAGCAGCCGGGCGATGAAGGCCTCGTCGGTCTCGCTGGGGCGCGCCTCGAGCGTGATGTGGTTGACGATGCTTACGCTCCGGCTGCGGCTTGCGCCGGCCGGAGCGGCCGGCGGCGTCGCGGCTTGCGGCGTCGCGGTCTCCAGCGCCTCGACCAGGCCTGCGGAACCGGCTGCGGCCGGCGCGGAGGCCGGGGCCGCCCTGCGCTCCAGGCCGCGCAGCTCGCGAGCGCTCTTCCGCACGGCCTCCCCTTCGGCGCCGGCGCTCTCGAGCGCCCCGGCCGCCGCGCCGGGATCGTGGATCGCACGAGCGGCCAGCGAGCCGGCGGCGTCGCCCGCCAGTCCGCCGAGGATGCCGCCGAGGATGCCGCCGATCGCCGTGCCGACGACGGGGACCACGGACCCGAGGGCCGCTCCGGCCGCCGCGCCGAGAAGGCCGCCGCCGATCCCCCCAGCGTCCCGCGTGACGGCGGCGCCCTTCTCGGCTCCGGAGAGCTCGCTGTCCAGCAGCGTGCCGCCGATGGCCGCCGCGCCGAGAAGGCCGCCGAGGATGCCGCCCTTGCCCTTGAGGAATCCGAGCGCCTTCGGGATCGTCGAGCGTCCGGCCCCTCGGATCTTTCCGGCGAGACCCTTCCATCCGCCCTTGCCCCCGCGCAGGCCCTGGAGGACCCGGCCGAATCCCCGGCCGCCCTTGCGTCGGCCGCCCTTGCGTCCAGGCGTCCCGATGTCGCGCGTGGCGAGCTCGGCGGAAGCCACGACCGCCCGCCTGCGCAGGTAGTCCAGGGCCAGCGCGACGGATGTGACGGCCGTCACCACCGGAGCGGCCGCCAGGGCGAGCAGGCCCAGCGCCCCGGCGCCGCCGGCCAGGAACGCGGTCACTCCGGGGAAGCGCTCGATCCATCCTGCGACCCCGTCCGTGATCCTCTCGACCCAGGGGATCGCCCTCTCGAGGGCCGGCACCAGCGCGTCGCCGATGCGCAGCTTGATTTCGTTCCAGCGCTGCTGCATGACCTGCATGCGCGAGTCGATGTTGTCGTCGCGCCGGCGCTGCATCGCGCGGACGTAGCGCTCTCCCTCCCGCGAGGCCTCGCGCAGGGCGTCCGCGCTGGCCTGCATCGCATCCTGCTGGCCCCACAGGGCGGTGAAGAACCGCACCGCCTCCTCCGACCCTCCCGCGAGGCCTCGCGCAGGGCGTCCGCGCTGGCCTGCATCGCATCCTGCTGGCCCCACAGGGCGGTGAAGAACCGCACCGCCTCCTCCGACCCGAAGGCCTGCTGGATCCGAGCGGCCTCCTCGGTCGTGAGATCCTCCCCGAACGCCCCCTGCAGCTCGCGCAGCAGCTCGGCGGGCGACAGAAGATTGCCGCGCGCGTCCAGCGTCCGCACGTCGAGGCCCATGTCCGCGAACTTCTCCTGCGCCTGCGCGGCCGTCCTCGCCACGCCGGCCAGCGCCGTGCCGGCCTCGCCGCCGGTCATCTGCCCCTGGAGCATGCCGAGGGCGGCCAGCTGGTCCTCGAGCGCCACGCCGGACTGCGCCAGGCCCGCGCCCATCGAGCGCACGGCCTGCTGCATCTCCGATCCGGTCGTGCGGAACTGCTCGACGGACTTCGCGACCTGAGCGCCGAAGGCGGCCGCGAACTCGCGGTCCGAGGAGTCGGCGAACAGGGAGTCCTTGAACGATCCGTAGCCTGCGGCGAACATCGACGTCATCTGCGCCGCGTCCGCCTTCGTGGCGCGCGCGGTGAGCGCCGCGATCTCCGTCACGTCGGCCACGCCCGAGGCGTCCAGCGCGGAGATGCCGCTGCGCACGTCGTAGGCCGCGGCGGCGAACGAGGCCGCGTCGATCCCGGCCACCTCGCGCGAGAGGTCGCGGCCGCGCCGCACGACCAGGTCGATCCCGGCCCGGTCCATGTCGAGGGAGGCGAGCTCGCCCCGCGCGGCGGCGACCTCCCGGGCGGCCGCGAGCGGCGAGGCCACGAGCCCCAGCGCGCCGTGTCCGGCCTCTCGCAGGCCGCCTGCCACGAGCGCTCCGCGAGAGGCGCGCTCCATGCTCCGGTCGACCCGCTTCTGGGCCGCGGAGACGCGGTCGGCCGCCTCCGCCATGCGCTCCATGCGGCGCGTGGCGCGGTCGATGTCGGCGGCGATCCCGCGCTGCGCCTCGCCCAGCCTGCGCGTGTCGATCCCGGCCGAGCGCAGCTCCCCGCGCAGGCCCCGCACCTCGTCGCGCTGGGCGCGGTGCGCGCGCCCGAGGCGGTCGCTCGTCCGCCGGGCCGCGTCGAACTCGCGCTGCAGCTTCTTCGCCACCGGGTCGGCGGCCTGAGCGATCTCGCGGCCCAGCGCGGCAGTCTTCCGGCGCGCCGCGTCCATCTTCTGCCCGGTCCCGCCGAGCCGGGCCTCCAGCGCGCCCAGCCGCCGGACCGCGGATCCTCGCGCGTCGAGCGCGGCCAGCTCCCGGCCGACCCCCTCGACGCGGCTCGCCAGCTTGCCGCTGGCGGAGCCGATCCTCCCGGCGATCCCGCTGAAGCGGTCCTCCGCCCGGATTTCGATCTTCGCCTTCAGGTCCGCCATGCTACTCTGCCCGCGTGCGCGAAATCACTCTCTGGCGGTGGGTGTTCGGCCTCGCCCTGGCGCCGACGATCGCGTGGGGGCGGCTGTCGCGGGACCTGTACCCGGAGTCCGGCTTCCTCGACCTCGGGCTCTCCCTCATCCCCGCGTACATCGTCAGCCTTCTCGTCGTTGCGCTCCTCGCGGGCGTCGCCCTGGCCGCCCATGTCCGCGTCCTGGAGGCATGGGACTTCCTGCGGGATCTGCTGGGGTTTCGCCGAGAGGCCTGACCCCGTCCGTCACCCGCGCAGCCTGGCGAGCGCCTTCGCGCGCCGGACCGCCTCGCGGCGGTACGCCAGGGCCTCGCGGACCGGCAGCGCGCCGCACTCCGAGGGCTGCCAGTGGAACACGGCGGCCAGGTCGGCGACGACATTGCGCAGCAGGGCCGGATCGCCGAAGGCTAGAGAAAAGGGGCCAGCGTGTCGCTGATCCGCTTGAAGTCGCGCGTCGCGAGCTTCTGCGCCTCGTCCTCGGTAATGTCCGAGACGCAGCACAGCAGCCGCACGGTGGAGTCGATCGAGTCCTTCGCCGTGCGAGCGGTCTTGAGGTCGGCGACGGTGGGCTCGGTCAGCTCGATCTCGGTGCGCTCGACGCCGCCGATCTTCGCCGGCGTCAGGAACGGATAGACGATGGGGAACTCCGCCTTCTCGATCAGGATCGCTCGAGTCTTCTCGTGGCGGGGCAGGTCTTCGTACAGCATGGTCGGATCACTCCTTTCGTTTCCGGGGGCCGGGCCGGCTAGAGGCCCAGGGCCGTGCGCATCTCGGCGAGCTGGTCGACGCCGTCGATGACGCGGACGTAGTTGTCGATGTCGATCTCGTGCAGCACGGAGCCGCCGTGCTCGAGCTTGTAGTAGCGCAGCGACGCCGTGTACTTCGTCTCGGAGACCTCTCCGGGGGTCCAGTCGCCCGGATCCACCTCCGTCACCCTCCCGCGCATGGTCGCGACCACGGCCTTCACGGCGCCGTCGGCCTCGTCCCGGACGGCGCCGCGGAACGTCAGCGGCGTGAGGTCGCCCGTTATGCCGAACGTCTTCAGCAGTTCGGCGTCGATGCTCGACATGGACAGTCCCGCATCGAGCGGCTCCATGCCCATGTCGATCTTCACGGGCGCGTCCATGCCGCCCGCGCGGTAGTCCTCGGTCTTGATCGTGAGCTTCGGCAATTGCAGCATCCTGATGCGGCGCGGGAATTTCCGTCCGTCCACCTCGAGGCTGACGTTTCTGAGCAGGTTCGTCATGGGTCGGATTCCTCCTGTGCGGTCTGGCTAGAAGCTAGAAAATGGTCTCCACGTAGTCGTCGACCAGGCTCGAGCGGAAGGTGATCCGCTCGGCAGGGCTGGCCGGCGTGAAGTCGAAGTCCAGGAACAGCCTGCCGGCCGACACCTCGGAGTTCGGGTTGAGGTCCGGGTCGGCCCAGCAGCGCCCGCCCAGGATCGCGCCCCGGGACCGCAGGCCGCGCAGGTAGGCGTTGACGCTCTCGACCACGTCGGCGACGTAGGTCTTCGTGATGTTGCGGTCGACCGCCCACAGGTGGGACTTGAGGATCTGCCCGTTGATGCGGTCCGCGATGCGGACCACGCTCAGGAAGGCCCACTTGGGGTCCGCGCTGCAGGTGCGGTTGCCCCACAGACGCCAGCCGTTCGCGCGGATGATCGTGGCCACCTCGGAGGCGTTGAGCAGGTTGGCCTCCGAGGCCGTGTCGCCGAGGCCGAAGCTGACGAAGCGCGAGGTCCCGGCGATGCCGCGCAGCTCGCGGTTGGAGGGGCTGGCCCACCAGCCGACCTCGGCGTCGATGCGGGCGATGAGGCCCGCCACGTAGCCCGAGGCGGGCGCCGAGACCGTGCCGCCGTCAGCGGACAGGACCTTGACCTTGGGGTCGACGACGTAGACGCGGCGCGACGCCTGGGTGGCGCGGTAGGCCAGCGCGTCGGCCCGCGTCGTGCCCGGCGCGTCCGCGACGGCGACCGCACGGCAGCGGCCCGCGACGGCCGCGATGGCGGTCGCCACGGGCGCCGACGCGATGGCGTTGTCGGCGCCCCGGGTGACCTTCGAGGTCCAGCCCGGGGCGATCAGCACGTCCGGGGTCCTTCCGGTCGACTCCTCGGCCTCGCACAGGAGCGGGGCGGCCGCGGCGATGTCGGCGGCGGTGACCTTCGAAAGATCGAGCCACTTGTAGGTGACCTTGGCCGCATCTTCGGCGGCGGTCGTGAACGTCGCGGCGGCGGCCACCGTCAGGGTGCCGGCCTCGGCGTCGATCTCGTAGTCGGCCTTGGCGACGGCGGTGCCGTCCTTCTGTTTGACCGACACCTCGCTGACGCGGGAGTGCGCGAGCCGGACGACGGTTCCGGCAGGGCCCCACGCGGTCGCCTCGTCGACGACCGCCGTCTTGTGCGTCTTCGGATCCAGGGCGCTGACGGCCCCCCCCCCGGGCGCCCCGCCCGGGGGGTGGGGGGGGGGGGGGGGGGGCGGGGGGGGGGGGGGGCCCCCCCCCCCCCCCCCCCCCCC
>JAPPMB010000033.1 GCA_028819255.1 Bryobacterales bacterium
CGCGAGCTGGGTTCAGAACGTCGCGAGACAGTTCGGTCCTTATCCTTGGTGGGCGTAGGAAACTTGAGGGAGGCTGCCTTTAGTACGAGAGGACCGAGGCGGATGAACCTCTTGTGATCCAGTTGTCACGCCAGTGGCATAGCTGGGTAGCGAAGTTCAGTCGGGATAAGCGCTGAAAGCATATAAGCGCGAAGCCCAGCCCGAGATAAGGTTTCCCCGAAGGGCACTTGAAGACTACAAGTTTGATAGGACGGATGTGTAAGTATGGCAACATGCGAGCTAACCGTTACTAATCGCCCGTTCGGCTTGACTGCAAGGCTTACCCGCAGCGAGGCCTCCCGGCGAGGGAGGGCAGCGCGGCGCCCGGACAGGGCGGTTGCCGGACCTTCTGCATTCGGTTGCGCGCTCCCCTGAGGGGGGCGCCCCTCGGGCCTTGACCAGGTCCGAGACCCTTTCGGGTGGCCATAGCGAGGAGGCCACACCCGTTCTCATCCCGAACACGGCAGTTAAGCTCCTCAGCCCCGATGGTACTGCGTTGGCAACGGCGTGGGAGAGTAGGACGCTGCCCGATTCAACTCGTGGGGCGACCCGGCGCGAGCCGGTGTCGCCCCCTTTTCTTGGAGCCCACATCGGACAGCGACGGAAAGCCCGGCTGGCCGCCTGACGTCTTCTATCCCGGCTTCGGGATTGCGCTTTCTTGCCTCGGCGCACGGGATGCGCGGGCCATGGGCGTTGACGAAGGGATTCCAAGACCGGCGCGAAACCTCTATGTCTGGGGTACGATCACAGATGGCGCGTCGTCGACACCGCACGGCTGTGCTCCGTCTGCGAACTCAGAGCCTCTAGATGCCAAGAGCGCGAGAAGACCTCACCAGACCCACGCAAGTCGAACCACGAGACGGACTCCGGATCTGGCTGCGATACTCGGACGGCACCAACGGCGAGATTGACTTGTCGGATCTTTTCGGTCACGGAGTCTTCGCGGCTTAGACCGACCGCAGATTCTTCGAATCGGTCAGTATCGGACCATGCGGTGCAATATGCTGGGGCGAAGATTTCGACCTCTGCCCGGACGCCATGTATCTTCGGCTAACCGGGCAGTCGGTTTCCGCGGTCTTCGGCAGGGGGGAGGCTTCAGCCCAGAATGCCTGAAGTCTGCCGATCCTATGGAATCTCGCCCTCATTCCCCACCCCACCAGCTATCCCCACTCCCGTCGCTATTACGCCCTGCCTGCGGCCGCGCACTTCGACCGGCACGGCCTGTGGTCCCTTCAGGGCGTCCGCGTTTCCTCCCACGGTACGCTGCGCGCCACGAAGGAAGCTCTTGTGTGCTCCGCCCACGTCGGCCGCTTCATCCCCGAAGTGAAGGTCCGCCTGCATGTCCCTTGTGGCGGTGCCATTCGCCACGTTGTGCTCAGCGACCGCCTCTCCCGCAAGAAGCTCGACGGCCGCTTCCTCTGCTGTGCGCCCCAAGCCAAGCGCCGTCACCTACAGGTTCCGCCCCGTCGCGCCCTATCCGCCCCCCTGCCCGCGCCCAGCGACGTCCCGACATCGCCATGGCCCGACAACCCTTCGTCGACCTGCTCGACGAACGCCACCGCCGCCTCTTCGCCGACCTGACCCCCTTGGGACGCGGGCACGGCGCCGACCGCCAGGCCGCCGCTCTGATCGGCCTCCATCCATCGACCGAGGCCTGCGGCCGCCACCGTGTCGAGAGAAGCCCTGCACTGAGCGCCGCTCTCGCCCAACTGCTCCAACACGACACGGCGTGCGACCTCTGCGGGGGCCTGTGCTAGGTCCGTCGCACGACCGCAGCCTCGTGGTCAACTCAACAGCCACAAGACGTGATACAAACAGCTCCCCGGTCGCGGAATCTGGTCCACTGGCTGGATCCGCAGCTGCAACAGCAAGCACAACTTCGGACGCGGCAGGCACGGGGCCTGGCGAACCTGCTCGCCACACTGAATCTGCCCGCGTTCACGCTGCACTCGGTCCTGGACCGCGTCTGCGATTCGTGCCGGTTGTACCGGGACACGGCCGGCACACGCCGCCGCTGCTGCGAGAAGCTGCGCGTGCTCATGGAAATGTTCTGGTTCGGAGACTGGACCGCTTTGCTGCAAACCATGCTGGGTCGGCGTCTGGCTGTTCCGCCCTGACGCAGCCTGTTGGCAGGCCGGTCGGCTATCGCGAGGCGCTTGCACGGCTCCTCACAGGCTGCCCAAGGCGAGTGCGAATCCCCGTCATGGCCGCCACGCCCTTGCCAGATTCCGTACTTTGAGAATTGCTGCTGCCTCCGTCACCTTTTTCCCGGCCACCTGCGCTGCACCAGCCGAAGACGCGCCATGTGCGCCCCAAGGGCGCCCTTCGCTTGACACATGGATGCTGACGCGTTAGTTCGAGATAGGTTGGATCCAACCTATCTCGAACATCTCCTCCGACATTCTTCGGCCGCGATTGGAGAGTTATTCTCACGCGGTGCCTCCGCGTCCGTCCATAGCGGGCAACCCGAACGGTTGCCTCAGATGATCAAGAAGAAGGAGTCGGCGGCCAGACTGAAGACCGACCAGTGTCGGTTGCAGGGCCGATCGAGGAACTAGGCGGACGAGCCGGTGTCTGGCATCATGCAGAATGTATCGGAGAATGTGAAAGGGGGAGAGGATCCGACCGTCTGGTCTTCACCGTCGACGGCTTGCGAGAATCCTCAAGGACGATGACAAGAGAGCCGATCGCTACGATGCACCGAATCCGCATGGACCTTCAGGGCCGGCTCAGGAACACGAGAGTAGCCACGCAGGACGCGTTTCTGCCGGTCTTCGAGGCCATCGTCAACAGTATCGACTCGATCGAGGATCGCTTCGGCATCGAGGAGGCGGCTGACAAGGGCCAGATTCAGGTGCATGTGCATCGAACGCAACAGCTACCGCTGCCCGGCATTGCTGGAAGGCCACCTGCTGGCCACGTCGAGAGCTTCACCGTCGTCGACAACGGGGTCGGTTTCACCGATCCGAATGTGAAGTCCTTCGAGACTGCGGACAGCATGGCAAAGATAAGCCGCGGCGGTAAGGGGATTGGTCGGCTCACATGGTTGGCCGTGTTTGAAAGGGCCGAGATCCAAAGCCGATTTCGAGACAACGAAGATCGGCCCCGGTGCAAATCCTTCACCTTCTCGCCCACAGAAACCGGGATCACGGATTTTTCGGACAAGATTCTGGAATCCGAGGAGACGGTCGAGACGCGGGTCTGCCTCTTGGGGGTGCGACAGCGCTACCAGGAGACGCTAAGGAAGGGCCTGAAGGCTATTGCTGATCGAGTGTTCCAACACTGCTTCAACTACTTCGCAGTTGGCAAGTGCCCGACGATCACTCTCATAGAGCATCGCTCGGATGCCACCGAGGAGCTTGTGGTTAACGATCGAATACGGGAACTTGAAGTCAGCGAGGCGGAGCGACTCAATGTCGGCAGGCATGTTCTGGACCTGCGTCACGTTGAGCAACCTTACGCTTCCGGGCGGAAGCACCTCGGGCATCTCTTGGCCAACAACCGCGTCGTGTCGTCGTTTCCGCTCGCTGAGGTGTCGGACTTGGGTGCAGATCCAATCCGTAGAAGAGAGTGTACCACGCTCGTGCATCATGTGTACGCCGGCGGCGCAGCGCTTGACTCGGCCGCCGACTCCACTCGAACCTTCTTCAAGCTCCCGGATGGGGAACCAATCGGGGAAGCGAGCGGACTACTGGACTTGAAGACCGTCCGCGAGAAGCTTGGCCAAGCTGTCAATGACCGGCTCAAGGACGTCTTGGAAGCTCAGAGGTTGGCGACACTCGACAAGGTAGAACACCACATCCGAACGAAGCAGCCCGAGTACGCTCGACTTCTCAACCAAAAGCGGGATGAACTCGCACGCATCAAGTGGACTGAGGACTCCCGGCGCATGGATGAGGCACTCTATCGTGTTAAGCAAGGCTGGGAGTTCGAGATTCGGCAACAGCAATCGGCCGTCGAGCAGAGACTGGTCAAGAGCGAGACTGGAGTCGACGAATTGGCTGAGCAGCTCTATCTCTGTATCTCACAAAACAACCTCGCCGCCCAGGACGATCTGGTGCGTTACGTTGTCAAGCGTCGTGCCGTGCTGAAGCTTCTGGGCAAGCTGATATCGAAACAGACCCGTGCTCTGGAGGAGCACATACACAGAATTGTCTTTCCCTTGAGGACGACGAATGAGGAGGTCAACTATGAGGACCACAATCTCTGGCTCATTGACGACACACTGTCGTTCTACGAGTTCATCAGCTCGGACGTTTCGCTGGCGAAGAACGCTGCTGCTCCTAGCGACAGCTTGAAGCGGCCAGACATCTTGGCCTTCAAGACAGGCGATCCGTTCCAGCATGTCTCGATCGTTGAGTTCAAGAGGCCGGACAGGCCGGACAGCGAGAACCCTGTGGTTCAGCTGGCCGGTTACGCGCGACGGCTGCGAGACGGTGGATCCATGGACGCCAACGGCGTCACGCTCCCAGGTATCAGCATGGACGTCCGTATCGATGGCTACGCAGTCGTCACGCTGAGTTCGCAGATGGAGTCTGTGCTTCGCGACGGGCCCGGAGAGATGAAGCAGGTTGAGAAAGAGTGGCGCTGGTATGGTGCGCTGGGGGGCCTCAACATGAACGTCGAGGTTCTTGACTTCCGGGCTTTCCTCAGACGGGCTCAGCAGCGAAACCAGGCTTTCTTCCATGCTTTGGGCCTCTGAGAAAGGTTGGGCTTCCGACCTGCTTGGTCTGTGTCACGCTGCGGGTAGCGCATGGCATGCAGGACGTGGACGGTCGTCCTCGGGAGGTCGCTCTCGTAAAGCTGGCGAGAGGCATGTCGTTCTTCCCGCGGGCTGGTCCTACCAGTCCGGCAGTTGCGAAGTCTGGATCGCTTGGTCAACGAGCATCACCGGGATATTCTCGTCGATCCTGTACACGGTGAGGCCATCTGCCGTCACGAGCCCTTCCTCGAGCGGCCTTTCCACTGCCGCGCCGTCGGCATAGCGGATCCCGCCGGCCGCGATGGCGGCGTTCAGCAGCTCTAGTCGGTCGGCAGCCAGCATCTCGACCGGCGTCTTTGTACTTGGGCAGCAGAGGATTTCGAGCAAGTCGGGGCTGATCGGCACTCCGTCCCGCCTCCGGGCGGTCAGTCTCTAGGATACTTGCTCGCTCACCGTGCGGGCCGGGCCGGGCGAGGCTCTTCATGCCCATTGACTCCCGGGGGCGGAAAAGCAACGGCGCCGGTCGCCGCCCGATGGCGGACGGGCCTGAAATTGACATCGAGCGGTCCCTCGGCTATAGTTAGCAGGCCGCGGGTTTGGATCGGAGGGCCGAAGATACGGTCTTAGGGTGCCGATCCGGATGGGGCTTGGGGTAGCCCAGAGGCGGTGCCGCGCAGAACGCAGCTGGCGGGTCAGGTACGCTCGGCTTTGCTTGCTTCGCTCACCGTGCGGTTGCCTTGGCCGGTGTGACTGAGCGATGCAGGCGAAGGCAGACGAGGCTCTAGAGGCATCCGTTACGGAGCAAGCGGCGGAACCGGCTTCTTCGCCCGATGGGGGGCGGATCCCCGGCCCGCCCATGCCCGGAATCCCCGACCCGGACGCGCCGGAGGACGATCCCGGCGTGGAGATCTTCGACCCTGACGAGCTCGACGCGCTGGTCAGGGGCGACTCGCCGTCGGCGCCCCAGATGCGCCCAGGCAGCCGCTGCACGGGGACCATCGTCGCGCTCGGCCGGAGCGGTGTCATCGTCTCTTTCGGCGCCAAGGTCGAGGGTCGCGTCGCAATTGAGGAGTTCCGCGATCCGACGGGCGAGATCCGAGCCGAGGTCGGACAGGAGATCGAGGTTCTGTTCGAGCGCCTGGGGCGGCCCGGCGAGTACGCCGTCCTGTCCTACCGGCGAGCGCGCGAAGCCGCAGCCTGGAAGCAGATCGAGGTTGCACACGCCCAGAACCTGCCGCTTCAGGCTCGGGTCGTGCAGCGCGTCAAGGGCGGTCTCCGGGTGGACATCGGCGTCGCCGCCTTCCTGCCGGGATCCCAGGTGGACATACGGCCGGTACGCAATCTTGACGCCTGGATCGGCAAGACCGTCGAGGTCGTCGTCGTCGAATGCAACCGGCGCCGCTCCAACGCGGTGGTCTCGCGAGGCGAGCTGCTGAGAGCCGAGCGGCAGGCGCGCATGGCCGAGACGCTCGCCACGCTGAAGGTGGGCGAGCCTGCCACAGGCGTCGTCAAGAACATCACCACCTATGGAGCGTTCGTCGACCTCGGCGGCATCGACGGCCTGATCAAGATCACGGAGCTCTCCTACGGTCGCGTCGCCAACCCCTCCGACCTGCTTGAGACGGGCCAGGAGGTGACCGCGAAGGTGTTGCGGATCGATCCCGAGAGGGAGCGCGTGGCGCTCAGTCTACGGGCGATGCGACCCGACCCCTGGGTCACGATCGAGGAGCGCTACAAGGAGGGAGACCGAGTGACCGGCAAGGTCGCCAGCGTCACCGACTACGGTGCGTTCATCGAGCTTGAGCCTGGCGTCGAGGGCCTGATCCACGTCACTGAGATCAGTTGGTCGCGGCGCACCAAGCACCCATCGAAGACGTTCGAGCCAAGCTCGCTTACTGAGGCGATCGTGCTGGGCGTGAAGCCGGCCGACCGCCGGATTTCGCTTAGCTTCAAGCGTCTTGCGCCGGACCCGTGGGACCAGTACGGCACCAGTCTGGAAGTGGGCCTCGTCGTCGAGGGTGTGGTGCGGCGCATCACGACCTACGGGTTGTTCGTGGAGATCGTCGAGGGCATCGAGGGCTTGGTCCACGTATCCGACCTGTCCTGGGACACCCGTCTCAGGAACCCCAGGGACGTCGCGCAAAAGGGGCAGAAGATCAACACCGTCATCCTCCAGGTCGACACGGAGAACCGCCGGCTCTCGCTGGGCGTGAAACAGCTTGAGCCCGATACCTGGGACACCTTCCTCAGCCAGAACGCGGTTGGCGACACTGTCCCGGGACTGGTGCGACGGCTCGTCAAGTTCGGTGCGTTCGTGGAGCTCGCTCCGGGGGTCGAAGCGCTCTGTCACCGGTCTCAGTCCCCGCAGGGCAGGGGCGGACTGCGCGTGGGCAATCGCTACGCCTTCCGGATCCTTGACGTGAACGAACGGGCCCGGCGGATCGGATTGCGTTGCAACCGCGCCGTCCCCCTGCCGGAGCCCACTGAAGCGGCCGACTGAAGCGATTCGTCCGAACACCGCTTCCCGGCCTGACTCCGGCCGGGCGCATTGCGGGGAGGGCCTGCGGATCGGACTGCCGGACGCTTCGATTTGCGTCGCCCGGGCCTCGGGGGACCTTACACACCTGTCGGAGGGCGTTGAGATTGCCCCGCTTCCGCGCACAGAGGACGTTCTCCGATGCGGCGCGACCGCGAACTGGCCTTCCACGCCGCCGAGGATCCGACACCACCGGACTCTCACACGGTTCCTGATGCCGACGAGCCACGGGACGCCGCCCGGCACGTCGTCGCGCTGTTTTGCCCGAAGGCGCCGGAGCGTCTTTCCGACGGAATCGCGCGGTCGCCTCCCGCCCGCGACGTCGATTCCACCGAGCGGTCACACGGGCTCGACGGTGCCCGGGAAGGGCTTCCCGCCTACCCGTTCCTCGAAACGGACGGCCTTGGAGCGGTTCGGCGGCCCTCGCGACGCCGATCCTGCGGCGTCGAGCAGGTGAGAGCTGAATGCGGCCTCGACGACGGGCGCGGAATGTCGTTCGGCCACGCGATCGGGCACCGCGAGGTGCACGGCGACATCGCGGAGCCTCCGTCGCTGGGACGTGCCGGGAGTGCGGCGAGACCTCGGCCGTCGACGGGGCCGAGACTTGGCTTGGGGCCAGGCATGCGATCGGCCCCGGGGCCATCCGGGAGCGCGCCCGGCCCCGCAGGTCCGCCGCGAACGCGGGCCCTCAGGCCCGTCTGACTCCGATGGTGAGCGTGCCCACCTGCAGGTCGCCCTCGGTCGTCATCGTGGGGAACACGCCGACAGGCTCACTGCCTCCGAGACCCCAGTATTTGACCCGGTCGTTCGAATTCCGATACGGGGTCGGGTGACGCGAAACGTAGGCCTCGGTCCGATGAATCGTTGAAGTCAGGTCATCGGGGAAATACAGCTGGGTCGTGAGCAGTTCATTGGCGCCGAGATGCACCTTCACATGCACATGGACGGCGCGCGGCGCGTACCAGCCCGGGTAGATGGTCAGGAACTCGACCTCCCCCTGCTCGCTGGACGCCTGCGAGCCCCGCAGGAACCGACCGGCTCCGGTGGGCACCCGATGGCCGCCCAGCCTGGGGCTTCTCGATCCGCCCCGGGGACCGTCCGTCCGGTCCGCTCCCGTGGCGCCGGGGCCGCCGCCGGAGCCCGGACCGCCTCCTCCGCCGAACCGGGGCGGCACGTTGGGGTCGACGTCTGGATGGCCGCTATAGGTGCCGAAGGCGTCGCAGGACCAGATTTCCGTCCTCGCGCCCGCGATCGCCTCACAGCTGCCTGCGTCCACGACTCGCATTCGCAACGCGAGGCTCACACCGGGTTTGCCGGACCGGACATCTCGGCGATCTTCGGTGCCAGTGATGTAGTAGGGCCCGTCGACCTGTCTCGAGGTCAGGACGCACTCGGAGGCGCGAGAGAATTCCGGACCGGCGACGAGCGAGGCGAGCGCGGTCCCTCCGGCGGCGAGCGCGGCCCGGCGCGTGGGCCTGATCGTTCTCAAGTAATGGCTGATCATTTCATCTGCTCCCGATTGAACCGATCGGCGGATCCGGAGGCACGCCGATGTGCTCGATCGCGTCACCCGCGTGACCTCCAGCGGCGCTTGCCGACGGCGGTTCGGTCCTGTGGAATCCGCCTCGTCAGGCTCGTGCAGGGGCTCGGCTACCAAGGTGGCGAAGCGCCAACATCCCGTGGTTACGGTTCCGAGGCGTGACGCGGCAGATTTTCTCGGGCTTCGCGAGGGTTGCACCGACCTTGGCGAAGGTGGCGTCGGCGTGACGGTCGCCGCGCAGTTCGGCCCGTGTGGGTCGGCAGGTGCTGTGCGTTGCCTCGATCTCTCCGTTCTTTGAGCTGATGGCGTCACGGAGTGCGACGCCTGTCGCGGCCGTCGGCTTGGGAGCTTGCGGCGAGTGCGGCTCGGCCCTGTTTCCATCGCGTCGAACCCGGTGCGCCGCAGCTGCGGGTCGCTCAATGGGCCGCCGCCTTCCCGCACTTCCACGCCGGGGGGACCTGGCGCTGCCTGGGCCATGGGGGTGACGCTGACAAAGGCGCAGGATTCGGTCCAAGATCCGGGCCGCCCGCCCGCCAAGCCTCAGAATCGTTCGATACAATGGCGACTTCAAGGAGATTGCAGTTCAACTTCAATGACGAAAGCAGAATTGGTTGCGCAGGTCGCTCAAGACGTCCTGGTTACGCGCAGGGAAGCTGACAGGATTGTCGAAACGGTAGTTTCGAGTATTGTGAACACTTTGCGTAAGGGCGAGAAAGTCGAAATCCGCGGATTCGGCAGCTTCCGGACGCGTACAAGGAAAGCTCGAACGGGCCGAAATCCGCGGTCGGGCGAAAGCGTTTATGTTCCGCCCAAGACCGTGCCGTTCTTCAAGCCGAGCAAACAGCTCCGCGACGCCGTCCTGGACGCGAATCCGACCGAGAGCTGACGAAGCGGCCGCTTCCCGGGCTTCCGATGGACTACCTCTGGACGCCCTGGAGATACCGGTACGTAACCGAGCCCAAGGACGGGAACGAGGATCCGGCCCGCTGCGTCTTCTGTCGGATTCTGACCTCGGGCCGCAGCGATGAGGAGAACCTCATCGTGCATCGAGGCGAGCGGAACTTCATCATTCTCAACCGCTTCCCCTACACCAACGGTCACATGATGGTCATCCCGTACGACCATCTCGCCAGGCTTGCGGACGCCCCTGTCGAGACGGCCGAGGAGATGATGCGGCTCACCCGTCGCCTCGAGCTCGTCCTGCGGTCTCTGTATCGTCCGCAGGGCGTCAACGTCGGGATGAACATTGGCCGCGCCGCCGGCGCAGGCGTCGCCGGGCACATTCACATGCACGTGCTGCCCCGCTGGATCGCCGACTCGAACTTCGCCACCGTGATCGGGGAGACGAGGGTCCATCCGGAGTCACTCGAGGATACATGGAATCGGGCGCGCGCGGAGTTCGCGCGGACAAGGGCGTGATGGCGCCGCGCCTCCCGGTGCAGCGCCGGCACGGGTCCGGAATCCCGGGGGATTCCGTATAATTCGGCCCATGGAGGGACACTCCACGCTCCTCTTGCGGATTGCCCTGGGGCTGTACTCGTTCGGCCTGCTGGACTCGCTGTACAGCGTTGTCAAGCAGCGCCGCCAGCTGTTCAGGCCCGCCCTTTACGCCTTTGTGCTGGGAGCGATCCTGCATGCGCTGGCCTTGGCGGCCTCCAGCATCGAGCAGGGCCGCTTCCCTGTCCAGACCCTGCAGCAGATGTCGTCGATGGCGTCCTTCTTCATGACCGCCGTGTTCCTGACCGTCTATGCGCGCTTCAAGTACGAGAGTCTTGCCGTCTTCGTGTTCCCGCTGGTCTTTCTGCTCGCCCTTGCCGGCGCGCTGGGCGGGGAGTCGGGGGCGGCAAGCCGTCCAATGCTGCAGTGGTGGATCTCGCTGCATGTCGCCCTGTTCCTGCTTGGCTACGCCGCGCTGTTTCTGA
This sequence comes from Bryobacterales bacterium, assembly GCA_028819255.1. Taxonomy (GTDB): domain Bacteria; phylum Acidobacteriota; class Terriglobia; order Bryobacterales; family UBA6623; genus VXMF01. Next base: position 10,740 of record JAPPMB010000033.1, read on the forward strand.
CCTGCGTGGCGAGCATCATGTACGTGATCCAGGAGCGCGAGCTGAAGTCGAAGCGCCCGCGGGCGTTCTACTACCGCCTCCCGCCCCTCGGGAAGCTGGACGAGATCGGCTACCAGGCCCTGGCGGCCGCGTTCGTGCTGGTGACCCTGGGCCTGATCGCCGCCTCCGTCTGGGCGTTCGCCAAGTGGGGCTCCAACTGGCTCGTCGATCCGACGATTGCGCTGGCGTTTCTCACGTGGGGGATCTCGTTCGCGATGGTCTTCGGCCGCCTGGTCATCGGCTGGCGCGGCCGCAAGGGAGCGTACTTCTCGATTGCCGGCTGCGCCTGCGCGGCACTCACGTGGGTCGTGAACAGCGGCGCACACACGTTCATGGGCCAATGAGCATCCAGCTGATCGGCATGAACCACCGGTCCGCTCCGGTCGAGGTGCGGGAGCGCCTGGCGGTTTCGGAACAGGACGCGGCCGAGCTGGCCCGCGAGCTGACGCTGGCTCCGACGCTGGACGAGGCGCTCGTGCTGTCAACCTGCAACCGGGTTGAGTTTCTCGCCAGCGGCGTGCGGGGCGCCTTGCGCGAGCAGATCCTGCGACGCCTCCGGGCGCCGACCAACGGCGCCGGGATCGACGAGGGCGCACTCTACACCTACACCGGAGGGGACGCTGTGCGCCATGTCTTCCGGGTCGCCGCGAGTCTCGACTCGATGGTCGTCGGCGAGCCCCAGATCCTGGGACAGGTCAAGGACGCCTACCAGAGGGCGCGCGACGCCGGCGCCCTGGGGGGCCAGCTGGACCGGCTCCTTTCGCACGCGTTTCGCGTCGCCCGCCGCGTTCGGAACGAGACCGGAATCGGAAAGATGGCGGTCTCGGTGAGCTATGTGGCCGTGGAGCTGGCGCGAAAGATCTTCGGCGACCTCGAAGGGCTGTCCGTGCTGCTGATCGGCGCCGGAGAGATGGCGGAGGCTGCGGCCCAGCACCTGCATGGCGCGGGGGCGTCCCACCTCTACGTCACAAACCGGACGATGGCCAGCGCCGAACGGCTCGCGGCATCCTGCGGCGGACGGGCCGTGCCTTTCGACCGCCTGCTCGAGTTGCTGCAGCGCGTGGACATTGTGCTCTCCTCGACCGGCGCTCCCGGCCACATCCTGTCGAGGGGCACCGCGCAGGGCGTCATCGCCGCGCGGCGCAACAAGCCCATCTTCCTGGTGGACATCGCGGTGCCGCGCGACATCGACCCGGAGATCAACGACCTCGACAACATGTTCGTCTACGACGTCGACGACCTGCAGCAGGTGGCCGCGGCGAACATGCGGCACCGCCAGGGCGAGGCGGAGATTGCGGAAAGGATCGTCGATGACGAGGTCGAGAAGATCCTCTCGCGCATCCGGTCCCGGAATGCGAAGCCGGCCATCGTGTCGCTCAACAAGCGTCTCGAGGCGATCCGCAAGGGGGAGCTGGAGCGGTTCCAGTCGAAGCTGAGCGGACTCTCCGGCGAGCAGAGGGAGGCCGTGGAGGCGCTCACGAGAGGCATCATCAACAAGGTGGCCCACCATCCGATCCGCGAAGCCAAGCGAAGCGCCTCGGACCCGCGCTCGCGGATCACGGTGGACGACTTCCGACGGATGTTCGGCCTCGACTAGCCGGTCAGCAACCCATGCCAGCGCTGACGATCGGGACTCGCGGGTCCCAGCTCGCCCTGCGCCAGGCCCGCTGGGTGGGCGCCGGTCTGGAGCGCCTGGGCTGTCGCATCGCGATCCGGGTCATCAGGACCGCGGGCGACCGGGCCGCCTCCGTGCCCCTTTCGGCGCTCGGACAGCTTCAGGGAATCAAGGGCGTGTTCACGAAGGAGATCGAGGAGGCGCTGATCGCGGGGGAAATCGACATGGCGGTCCACAGCCTCAAGGACCTGCCCACGGAACTGGACGAGCGGCTCGCGCTGGGTTGCGTCCCGCGTCGAGCCGATCCGCGGGACGCCCTGCTGGGCAGGAGGCTGGACGAGCTCCGCCCGGGCGACCGCGTCGGCACCGGCTCTCCGCGCCGGGCCGCACAGCTGCTCCGGCTCCGCCCGGACGTGGTTCCGGCCGAGATCCGCGGCAACGTCGACACGAGAATCCGCAAGCTCAAGGCGGGGGACTACGACGCGATCATTCTCGCCGCCGCCGGTCTCGAGCGGCTCGGCCTGCTGGGCGAGGCCGCCGAGGTCCTGGACCCGGAAGCGATGGTGCCCGCGATTGGCCAGGGAGCCCTGGGCATTGAGATCCGTGCGGGCGACGACGCCGTGCGTGCGGCGCTCGCACCGCTTCACGACCCGTGCGCCGCGGCGCAGGTCGAGGCCGAGCGGTCCCTGCTGCGCGCCCTGGGGGGAGGCTGCGACATTCCGCTGGGCGCCCACGCAATCTCCCGTGGCGGGCATCTGCGCCTGATCGCCGCCGCCGAGGTCGCGGTCGGCTCGATGCTGCGCGTCGAGGGCTCCGGCGGAGCGGACGAGGCGGAGCGGCTCGGCGCGAGGGTGGCCGAGGATCTGCGCAGCAGAGGCGTGCGGTACGCTTCCAGACCGGCCTGAGACGCCGCCCGCTCAGGCGGCGCGGGCCAGGTGCTCCCGCATGCAGTCGTCCACGCCGGCGAGCACTTCTGCCGTGGACCCCGAGCGGTGGATCCGCTTGCGCAGTCGGACACCGTTGGGCATGCCGCGGGTGAAGTATGTGGCGAACTGCTTCATTTTGCCGAGGGGCCGGCCCGAAATCTTGCCGGCGTCCTCGATGAGCATGCGGTAGTAGTCGGCCAGGAGCTCGTAGCGCTGCCGGAGTGTGGGGCGCTCATAGGTTCCGGTGGCGACGTACTGCTGGATCTGGCGGAAGATCCATGGGTTCGTCGAGGCGGCGCGCCCGATCATGACACCGTCGCAACCGGTGGAGTCGAACATCCTGACGCAGTCCTCGGGGGAGAAGACGTCCCCGTTCCCGATCACGGGGATGTCCACCTCGTCCTTCAGCTCGGCAATGCGGTCCCAGTCCGACCTGCCTCCGTAGCCCTGCTTGCGGGTGCGACCGTGGAGCGACACGCCCTGAAGGCCGCAGTCCTGGGCGATCCGGCCCATCTCGCGGACCACGATGGACCGGTCGTCCCAGCCAGTGCGGAACTTGCATGTGAACGGGATGTCGACCGAGGCCCGGACGGCCGTGAGAATCCGCCGGACGAGCGGCAGGTCCCGAAGCAGCCCCGAGCCGCCGTTGCACTTTACGACCTTCTTCACCGGACAGCCGAAGTTCATGTCGACGCCGTCAAAGCCCAGATCCTGGACGAGCCGCGCGGCGTCCGCGAGGACCCGGGGATCGGAGCCGAACAGCTGCGCGACGATCGGATGCTCGTCGGGCTCGTAGTAGAGGTAGTTGAACGGGGTGCGCCGCGGCTTGCCCTTTCCGTCGCCGTGGTTGGCGACGACGCCGTGGGAGCTCGTGAACTCGGTCATGATCAGCCCGCAGCCTGAGAGACGCCGGATGAAGCGCCGGAACACCGTGTCCGTGACGCCCGCCATCGGCGCCAGGACCACCGCGGGCTCAATCCGCATGGAACCGAAATGAAAATGGCTCGGGATTTGCGGCACTTTCCGCATTCTAACCCGACTTGGACCTGATGCCTGGTTCCCGCATTGCGGTCCCACGGCTGCTTCCTGTTCCGGCCGTGCAGCCTTGTTCGCAGCGAGTCAGCCGAGGAGCCGGGTTTCCTGATCGGAGTCGCGAATGTGCGGATGCATGAGGGAAGAACGCCTGACGAATCCGGTAACGGCGGCGCGGCAGGTCGCGGTGCGACTGGCTCTCGGGGAACGGCGCCGACTCATTGATGCGACTGAGCGACCGTCCATTAGTCCGATCGTCAATCGGCCGGGTCGCCGTGCTTGAGGGCGTCGATGACCAGTTCCCGCAGTTCCCGGATGTGTTCCTGCACATCGTCGATGCGGGCGTTGAGCTGCGAGCTCACGCCGTCGATACGCGAACTCGCGCCATTGACGGGCGTGTTGAGCTGCGTGTTCACGGCGTTGATGCGCGCATTAGTCGACCACGACCCGACGCTTAGCGTCGCACTGATCGCGCGGACAGCAACCAAGATTGTGATCCGGTCGCCCATCGACATGTTTCGGCACTCTCACATGAACCGCACGCGGAGTCCCTGTGACGGACCGCCATCGCCGAGGTCCTGTCTACGCCGCAACCGACTCGTGACGGACATCGAACTCCCCGAATCGCCAGCCTTCGGATCTGAAAAGGCGTTTTGTCGGGCGTGGGTGACAGTCCCGCACCCCCGACGGCGACATGTCGGCGGGCCCAGGCCATGCCCCTGCGGCGGGCCCTCGAAGGCTTTCAGCCGGAACTCCCGCAGATTCCTGCCCTCCGTCGCCGGGGGTGGGATCGAGCGCCGTCAGGATGTCCCGCATTCTGCGAAGTCAGCCCGCGCACTTCGCCGCCAGCCGATTCAGCTTCTCCACGCAGTCCCTCTCCTCCACGAGCCCGGAATCGAGGAAGCTCTGGATCGTCCTCGTGATGCTGCCGAATGCATCGAACCGTCGCGGCGAACCATTCTTGCTCGTGAGGACCACGCCCTCCCGCTTGAAGGACCCGCTTGACTCGTCATACGACCCGCAAAAGAGGTGCCCTGACACCTCTGGCGTGATCCGCAGGGCCCTGTCGAAGCGTCGCGACTTCCCTCTGTCTCCGCAGATGATTCTGAATGCCGCCTTGTCGCCAGCGCGCAGGCGCCGGTAGTGCGCGTTGTTCCGGATCCGCTCGCGAAGGTCCGGTCCGATGTCTTCCGCACGGGTGCCGGCGGCGAAGCAGCAATTCCCCTCAACCTCGAGAAACCCGACGAAGTAGAAGTCACTGCCGCCGGTCCAACGGGCGCCGTCGTGGTTCCAAAGGCGCGCAAGAAACCACAACTGGTCTCCCGGCGCCACGTCCTTCAGATTGCTGGCGCGGGAACTCCGGATGTCGCCGTAGGTGAAGGTCTCGAACTCGGGATCCGCATGCGCGCGATACGGGCGAATCCGCTTCGGTAGAAACTCGGCCAGGGAACCGGTCCGACCGGTCCACGAAGGCATTTCCCCGTAGCTTGGAATCCCGTTCACCTGCGAAAAGCGGGACTCCTCCTTGATCGGAACGAACTCAAAGGCGCCGTCAGGAAAAACAGGGCTTCGCAGCCCCCGCGCACACGCATGAGTCTTGTTCACTCCAACGTTCGCAACGTACAGCTTCATCAACACTTGCCCGAAGCCGTCGTCACGGTCGGTCGGGCTTTCCCGGACCCGGGCGGCGGTGCTGAAGGCGTTCCCTGAATCCAGTCGACGCACGCACGAGCGTGACCGCCCGTCAACTCCAGGTGGTTGCCGGTCCTCCCGTCCGCGGTCCCATCCCTGCGGTACCCGAAGACGGCGTATCGATCGACGTTCCGGCCGAGCTGCGCGGCCTGGAGAATCGCAAGTAGGTCATCGTCGATGTCCCGTCCGCGCCCCGCGGCGAAGAAGATGTTCTCGAAGAGGGCGCAAACGTCTCTCGGGAAGCCCCGCCATGCCGATACGCCCGGTCGCAGCACGAGGCGGCGACCCGACAGGGTCACGTCCGGCGATTGCCGGGATTTCACGAGATCCGTCACCCAATTATTGTTCTTCGAGTGCATCTGACTGCGATGTGAGTACCCTCGGAACCGACCATCCCTGACGATGGGCTCAACGTGCAGCGGCGAGTGTCTCGCCTTCCGCATTCTCTCGTATCGGGACCCGTCCAGGGCGTGATGCGCCGAACGAAACGTCATGACCCGGATCAACTTGCCGATCCAGACGATCTTGCGCGTTTTCGACGGGTTGTAGCCGTTGAAGCCGACGACGTAGACATCGTCCGCCGGATCGGCGCTCTCGGTCGCCTCGCCGAGATAGCGATGCCGCAGCCATTCACGAAGCAGCTTCTTGCACGGTCCGTAGAAGATCTCGCCGTCGTCGACCTTGTACGGAACGGCGCACCCTATGTTGTCGGGATTGCCGGAGGCGGCCACGATGTAGCAGAACACGCGAGCCATGGAGCGACGGTCAATCGGCCGGGCCGTCGCGCTTGAGGACGTCGATGACCAGCGCCCGCAGTTCCCGGACGTCTGCCTGCACATCGTCAATGCCGGCGTTCACGTCGTCGATGCGCACATTGGTCGACCACGACCCGACGCCCAGCGTCGCGCTGATCGCACCGGCAGCAGCGAGGACTGTCATCCGTCACCCATCGACATGCTGGGACACTACCACATGGATTGCACGCAGCGCACCTGTGAACCTGTGACCAACCCGACCAATGCCGAGCGGGAAGGGGGCGCTCTCTAAGGAGAGTCCGGACCCGAACGGGCGGCGGCAGGCGTTCGAGGTGCCATGCGGTACGGCTCAGAATCAGCGGTAATTGCGGCCCTTGAGGCGGGCCGCTATCGCTTCGAGACCTTGTCCAGGTTCCGCGGCCAGTCCGAGCGGAGCAGCCGGGACAGAGACCGGTCGGCCAGGAGTCGCCCCTTGGTCTGGCAGCGGGCGCAATAGTTGGTTTCCCTGGAGGCGTAGCGGATGCGCTGCACCGGATCGCCGCATTCCGGACACGGCTTCCCGTACCGTCCGTGCACGGCCATGCCCTCCCGAAACGCGGTGACCTTCGTGGGGAACCCGCCCCCGCATTCCTCGCGCACGCGCCGCGTCCACTCCAGGAGCACCTGGCGGGTCGAGGTGTAGAGCCTCCGCGCTTGCGCGCGGTCGAGTCGATTCGTCAGGGCCAGAGGAGACAGTCTGGCGCGGTGCAGGATCTCGTCGGAGTAGGCGTTGCCGATGCCGCTGCAGACCGACGGGTCCGTGAGGGCGCGCTTGAGCGTTCGATTCCGGGCGGAGATCGCCCGCTCGAACTCTTCGAGCGAGGCTTCGAGCACCTCGAGGCCTCTGCGATGGAGCTTCTCGATGGCCCGCTCACCCCGGGCGACGTGCAGGGAAGCCCTCTTCTTGGAGCCGGCTTCGGTCATGACGAGAGTGCCGTTCGGAAAGTCGAAGGCGGCGAGGCCCAGCCTGCGCGGAATCTTCGCTCCGCAGGGCCGCCAGCGCAGGCGCCCTGCAATCATCAGGTGCAGCACCAGCCAGAGATCGTCCTCGAGGCCGAACGCGATCCGTTTCCCGAGCCTGCGGAACCGGACTACGCGCTTGCCGAGGCACTCGTCCAGCGGCGGGTCCACGGTGCGGAGCAGCAGGGGGCTAGCGATGCGGACGGAGTGGAGTATCCGGCCTCTTACCCGAGCTTCCAGCGCCTCGATGTAGACGACGATGTCAGGAAGTTCCGGCACGGGTCAGTTCAGGGGATGACGGCTGCGGATCGCCGTCTGTCGGAGGCCCCTGGCCCCGAGTTCCGCCTTGGCAGACCGCTCCGCACGTCCGTTCGCGGCGTTGCCGCCAAGTACTCCCGTCACCTCAGGCTGAACGGCGGATACCGGTCGGTGACGAGCAGGATGGCGTAGGCGCTGACGCGCAGGGACCACCGGGCGAAGCCGACCACGAAGTCGAACAGGCCCCTCGGGTAGCCGCCCGTGAGCAGGATCGCAAACCAGGCGATGGCGATGGCGACCAGGCAGGCGACGGCCAGCGGCGCGAGAACGAGGACGTGCGGCAGCGCGAGCAGCCACTTGACCAGGGGCAGCCATCGATTCAGGTCTCCCCGGACATCCGGGTAGTCGATCTCCAGATGCACTCCCTGCCGTTCGACCGTCGATGGATAGCGGTCTGTAAGCAGCGCCAGGTAGGCCCCCACTCGGACGGCGAATCGCGCCAGCTCGCACTGGAAGTCAAACCACCAGCGCGGATAGCGCCTGCGAAACAGGATCATCAGGGCAGTGGCGAGCGCGATCATCCCCGCGATCGCGACCCGATTGTCGTCACCGTCTCCGCCGCTGAACACCGTCGGCCGTACTCCGCTGACCAGGCTGATCACCATCAGGATCGGGATGGCCAGCACGAGGCGGAGCGCGGTTGTGAGCCGGTTGAGCGTGTCCGGGTAATCGATCTCCAGACGAGCCGGATACGGTGCGGGCTGCGTGTCCACAGGTTGCATTCTACAGGCTCGTCCAGGTGCCCTCGATGCCGAGACCGGCGTCTGCGCGAGGTGCCAAGCGTCCTCTGCGGCGACGGATGCAACTGGAGAGCTATCGGGCGGACCGGGTCCCGTGGACCGCCGGCACGACCGTGAGCGGAACGGAACCCGCCTGGGCATGGACCATCGGGTTCGTCTGGCACGCCACTGGGGAGAGCGAGCCCCGGAGTGGACCGCCGCTCCGCGTGGGCCGCGACTGCGAGGATACTCTCTATGGACATGAACGCAACAACACACAGACGGAGAACCCGGGTCGCGTTCCGGCCCGCCTGCAGACTCTTCCTTGCGATCCCGCTCGGGGTCCTCGTGACGCTCGGCTGCGGCGAGCCCGACAGCACCAATTACGACGAGTCCAGAGTGCCGGACTATTCGCTGCCGGCCATTCTTCAGACGGCCGACGGGACGGCAGTCGAGCGCCCCGACCAGTGGCTCGGTCGCAGAGCGGAGATCTTGGCTCTCTTCGAGGAGCACGTCTACGGCAAGGCACCCGATGCCCCGGCCGAAATGCGGTTCGAGGTGCTTGAGGAGGACGGCTACGCGGTGGGCGGGCTGGCTCGACGCAAGCAGGTCCTGGTCGAGTTCGCGGGCGAATCCACGGGTCCGGGCATGGAGATCCTGCTGTATACTCCCCAGGCCGCCGACGGTCCCGTGCCGGTGTTCGCCGGCCTCAATTTCGGAGGCAACCACACCGTCCGGGCCGACCCGGAGATCCGTCTCACAAAGGCGTGGCTAAGGGACGGGGAAGGCGTTGTCCGGAACCGGGCCACCGAGGAGGCGCGCGGACGGAGCGCGAGCCGCTGGCCGGTCGAAACCATTCTCAGTCGCGGCTACGGGCTGGCCACGGTCTACTGCGGCGACCTGGATCCCGACTTCGACGACGGTTTCGAGAACGGGGTGCATCCTCTGGCCCCGCCGCGACTTCCCGGGGACTGGGGCGCGATCGCCGCGTGGGCGTGGGGCCTGAGCCGCACGCTGGACTATCTCGAGGCGGATCCCCACGCCGACGGCGGGCGCGTGGCGGTCATGGGACATTCCAGGCTCGGGAAGACGGCCCTTTGGGCGGGTGCGAGGGACGACCGCTTTGCGATGGTGATCTCGAACAATTCCGGTTGCGGCGGAGCCGCGCTGAGCCGGCGCCGGTTCGGCGAGACCGTCGAGCGCATCAACGCCCGGTTTCCCCACTGGTTTGCAAGGAACTTCCACGCCTACAGCGACAGGGAGGAGATCCTGCCGGTCGACCAGCACATGCTACTGGCCCTGGTCGCCCCGAGACCTCTGTATGTGGCGAGCGCCCAGGACGACCGGTGGGCTGACCCCAGGGGAGAGTTTCTGTCGGCAATGCACGCCGGCGAGGTCTACGAGCTGCTCGGCGAGCGGGATCTGGGGGCAACTGAAATGCCTCCCGCCAACCAGCCGCTGACGGGCACCGTCGGCTACCACCTGCGAACCGGCAAGCACGACGTGACCGCGTACGACTGGGACCGCTATTTGGACTTCGCAGACATGCACCTGCGGACCGCCGACGCGCCATGAGGCCGGTTCAGGGCTCTTTCCCAAGGGCGACTTGTGTCGGCTCAAGGCAGTCCTCGAGTGCCCGCGCTTCGGCCATGATGGTCCAGCCTTTCTGGTCTTCTGATGCCAGGGGAGAGCCGTGTTCTTGCAATGCAGGCGGCCGCCCAGAATCGCCATGGTCCGCTCGGGCAGCCGCCAGTTGCCCAGTGTGGCCAGGCCGCGACTGGCTGCGAAGCGCCGCGGTACGCAGGTCCGGACTTGTGTGAGGAACACTGCCGGCGGCTGTCTCGACACCCCCACAGCGGTTCACTCGCGGTCGAGTCCGGGATTCTCGCCTGACTGGTTCTGCCCTGCCGTTTCCCGTCCCGCTCACCGCCACGCCCCTGCACAGCGGCTTCCAGGGCCTCTCCCCCTTTTTTGTGTTAGAGGGGTGCCGAAGAGAGCCTCCGCTCTTCTTAGCGCCTTCGCGGCACGTGGCGGTACGTTCAATCTCTCGGTGTGGTGGGTGCGTCACTAGGCCAGAAGGCAGATGAACGTTAGCGAGCCACTTAACAGGTTCGTTCCAGAACCTCTTGGCAATCCGCAGGATCCCCCTCGCGACCTGCCTCAGACCCCGAAGGATCCCTCCGGCATGGCGATGATCGCCGCCGCAGTCGAGCAGGTGCCGACGAGCCATCTACTCTTGCTCGGAGATGCGGGCAAGAAGAGCCGGGCCGAAGCGGCCCAAGGTCCGCACGCTGAAGGCGCCCATGCTGCCGGCTGCCGACGGCCCGCAGGTCCATGTCACGGCTCTTCCGAACCGGCACTCTGCGGCGGCTAGAAGCGGGCTTCGAGCTCAAAGGCCAGAAGACAGGAATCAATCGTGTCCTCCCTGGCGCCGGCTCGACCCTCGCGGCCCAACCACGCTGTAGACTGGAGTCTTGCTTCCGAGATCTCCAATGCCGCTCGCCCGACCTGTCCTCTCCGCCTCTCTACTGGTCCTTCTCGCAACCTGCGCAGGAGCCGCTCCAGGCCTCCAGGCGGCCGAGGTCGGAGGAATCAGCTTTGACGCTCCCGCCGGCTGGACCTCGACGCCGAAGCCGATGCGGTCCGCCAACTACACGATTCCGGCCGTGGCGGATGACAGCCAGGACGGGGAACTTGCCGTGTTCTACTTCGGGCCCGGCCAGGGCGGCGGCGTCGAGGCGAATGTCCGCCGCTGGCTCGGACAGTTCGTCAACGCGGACGGCAGCCCGATGACGGCCGACGCCGCCGAACGCAGCGAAGAGGAGGTCAACGGACTCCGAGTGACCGTGTTGGACGTGAGCGGCACCTACCTGTTCAAGCCCTTCCCGATGGCTCCCAGGGCGACCCCGATGCCCGGCTACCGGATGCTCGCGGCAATCGTCCAGGGTCCGGACGCGCCGATTTTCTTCAAGCTGACCGCGCCGGCCAGGACGGCGGCGGCGGCGGAAGGCGACTTCCGCAAGGTGATCGGCTCGCTGAGCAAGTAGCCTCCGAAGGCGGCCGCCGTACCGGCGGCCGGAGATTCGCGGCTGCATGATATATTGCGGCTTATGCTCTCCGGGATCGCTCTGCTCCTGCTACTCCCGACCGTTTCGGCCTTTGCCGCGGAGCTGGCATGGGACCGGTTTCGCGGACCGAACGGGGTCGGTGTTTCCACGCAACCGGGCATCCCAGACGAGTTCGGACCCGAGACGAACGTCGTCTGGAGAACGCCATTGCCCGACGGGCTCTCGTCCCCGGTATTCGGCACCGACAGCATCTTCCTGACCGGGTTCCAGGGGGACAGGCTCATCACTTTCTCGCTGGATCGAGACTCCGGCCGGATCCAGTGGCGGCGTGAGATCGTCCGCGAACGCGCCGGCAGCCTCCGGTCGCCGAACAATCCGGCCTCGCCCAGCGTCGCAACGGACGGGCGGAACGTGTTCGCGTTCTTCCAGGACTTCGGTCTCGTCGCCTATGGGCCCGACGGGAACGAGCTCTGGCGACTTCCCCTCGGACCCTTCAACAACCCGATGGGCATGGGGGCCTCGCCCGTCTACGCGAACGGGAAGGTGATCCAGGTCTGCGACTCCGAGACGGACTCGTTCATGCTCGCTGTGGACGCGGAGACGGGCGAGGTCGCATGGCGGAACGAGCGGCCATACTCGTTGCGCGGCTTCTCGACGCCGGTGCTCCATCAGGCCCGGGACGGCGGCATGCAGGTGCTGGTGGCGGGATCCTACGAGCTTTCGGCCTACGACGTCGAGAGCGGGGAGAGGGTCTGGTGGGTCCAGGGCCTGACTTGGCAGATGAAGCCGACTCCCGTCCTTGACGGCAAGGGAAACGCGTATGTGCTTGGCTGGGCGGGCAACGCCGACTTGGGCCAGCAGGAGGAAGTGGCGCCCTTCGCGGAGGCTCTCGGCGAGCTGGATGCGGATGGAGACGGCAGACTGTCGGCACAGGAAGTCAGCGGCCTGTTCGGCAGGAGGGTCCGAAACGGCCTTGACAGCTACGACCTGGACAACTCCGGCTTCATGGAGGAGCGCGACTGGGAGCATCACCGGCGCAAGCGCCTTGCCGTCAACGCCGTGCGCAAGATCAGGCTGGGCGGCAAGGGAGACATGACCGAAGGGGCGGTGCAGTGGCTCTACTACAAGAGCCTCCCGAACGTTCCGTCACCGCTGCTCTACGACGGCGTGGTCTACCTGACCAAGGACGGCGGGGTCATGACGGCGCTGAGCGCGGAGGACGGGAGCGTCCTGAAGCAGGGGCGTCTCCGGGACGCCATGGGGAGGTACTTCTCGTCGCCGGTGGCAGCGGACGGCAAGGTGTTCGCGGCGGATGAGACCGGGCAGGTCTCCGTGATCCGGCCGGGTGCGGACTGGAGCGTGATCCGCACCATTGCCATGGGCGAAGCCGTTCTCGCCACCCCGGCGGTGATGGACGGGCGGCTGTTCATCCGGACGGAGAAAGCGCTCTACTGCTTCGCGAGGTAGAGCCGCTCGCCGTCGGATTGCGTTCGCGAACCGGCATTGGCGCGGCTGGGCGCCTGAACGCAATTCGCGGGGCCGCCCCGTGCCCTAAGATCCCGATCGCCGGATCTCCAGCGTGCGGCCTGCATGGATGACCGTCGATCGCAGGCCGTTCCACCGCTTGAGGTCGTCCACCGTCACGTTGAAGCGCCGGGCGATGACGGCCAGGTTGTCGCCCTTGCGGATGCGGTAGTGCTGGATCTCGTCCACGCTGGCTGCCGGCCCGCCCACGGCCAGCCTCTGGCCCGGGTTGATGCGCGTGCTCCTGAGACCGTTCCAGCGCATCAGGTCCGCCACGGTGGTGTTGTGCCGGCGGGCGATGAGCCCGAGGTTGTCCCCCGACCGCACGAGGTAGTATCCCGTGGTAGTGCTGGCCGGATCGGTCGCCGTCTGCGGCCTCACGAGCAGGTATTCGCCGGCCGTGATCTTTGTGCCCCTAATGCCGTTCCAGCGCTGAATGTCGGAAACCGAGACGCCGAATCGCGCAGCGATCAGCGCCAGGCTGTCGCCTCTCCGGACCAGGTAGTGGTTCGGCCCCGGAGCCGGCTTGCTGGCTGCGGCTCGTCTGGGAGCGGCCCCTGACGAGGCCCTGGCTGCCGGCGGGGGCGCCGCGGGCGCCGGGCCCGGAACCTTGAGCACCTGCCCGATCACGATCGTCGAGCCCCTGATGCCGTTCCAGGCTCGCAGCTGGCTGACGCTGGCCCCGACCCGGGCGCCGATCTTGGAAAGGCTGTCTCCCCTCCGCACGGTGTAGCGGCCGGTTGGAGCGGATCCGGAGGCTGCGGCCACCGCGGTCCCTTCCGTCCCCGGCTGCTGAACGATCAGGTACCGGCCCGCACGAATGCGCGTGCTGGAAAGGCCGTTCCAGGACATCAGGGCCTGAACCGTTGTCCTGAACCTGCGCGCGATGCCTCCCAGCGTGTCGCCGCTGGCGATCCGGTAGCGGCCCGTCCCGGGCTCGAGCAGCCCGCCGGCCCCACCGCCCCCGTAGTAGCGGTAGATCCTGATCGTGGTCGTCGTGGGAACCGTCAGTCGCGTTCCCGGGGCCAATGCAGCCCCTTCGGGCAGGGAGTTCAACGCGACGAGCTCGTCGGGCCTGACCTTGTGGCGGCGCGCTATCGCCTGGAGCGTCTCGCCCTCCTGGACCTCATAGCGCCGCCAATCCTTCCGCTTGTCCGGGGGGACCAGCGCAATCTCTCTGGCGAACCGCTCCTCTGTTCCAGGCGGCAGCCTGAGGTCGTATCCGTACGGCGGCGTCGCGGCCCGGAACAGGGACTTGTTGAGGTCCTTGATGACTTCCACGGACGATCCGGTCACGTCCGCGATCAGCTCGAAGCTCACTTCCTCGTCCGTGCGGACCGAGTCGTAGCGCAGTTCCGGCGCGTAGTCGATCTCGCCAAGGTCGAACAGATCGAGATTCTTGCCGACGTAGGTCATCGCGAGAATGATGGGAACGAAGGCGCGCGTCTCGCCCGGCAGGGCCCGCCGCCTGACCAGCGTCCAGTAGTCGCGGCTCCCGGTCCGCCTGATCGCGGACTTCACCCGGTTGGGGCCGCAGTTGTACGCCGCCATCGCGAGGTACCAGTCGTCGAATTCGATGTAAAGGTCCCTGAGGTGCTTTGCGGCGGCGCGCGTGGCTGTCTCGGCGTCGTAGCGCAGATCTTGGTAGCGGTCCTGGCGAAGCCCGTACTGCTTGCCGCGGGAGGAGATGAACTGCCACATGCCCACCGCTTGCGCGTGCGAGCGGGCTTTGGGGAGGAATCCCGACTCCGCCATCGCCAGGTAGAAGATCTCAACGGGGAGGTCCTCCTCCATCAGGATCCTCTCGATCATGGGCCGGTAGGCGCTGCTGCGACCGAGCGACACGCGGATCGTCGCCATGCCTCTCCTGGTCCGCGTGAAGTAGTTCACCCGGCGCTTCACGTCGGCGTTCATCACGAGCGGCAGGGCCGAGGAGGTGTGAAGAATCTCCTCCTCGTCCGTGAGCGGTTCCGGGGGGGAGTCCGGCAGGTCCAGGCCGATGAGTTCATCCAGCAGGGCGACCTCGTCGTCGCTCAGGGCCGGCTCCTCCGGATCGAACGCAATCTCCGGAAACGGCTCCTCCTCTTCCTCGGCATCCTGAGGCAACAGGGCCTCTTCGGGCACGGGACTCGCGGGGTCAGGCGCCGGCGGCAGGGCAACGGGAGCCTGTGCGAGGCCGCTGTCCCGCGTGCGCGCGCCCCGCGAGCATCCGGCGAGCAGCGCACAGGTCAGCACCAGAAGTGCGACTGTCACGCTGATGCGGCGGGAAGACGGTCTTTCATCGCCCTCCTGCCTCCCGCCGGCCTTGTTCAGACACAGCAAAGTCCGAGAAGGATGCAGCAAAGCCACTAGAATATTCGCCTTCGGGTGGAGCCGCATCACAAGGCCAGCTGATGCAGCATAAGATGCTAAAATACCACACTTCCAGGGGTTTCTCGCGTGCGTGCGCCCCCTGTGGGAGTGATCCTGCTATGAAAACATCCGTACCGCAAGTTGCTGTCGTCATGGGCAGCACGAGCGACTGGCCCACCATGAAGCCCTGCTCCGAGATTCTGCAGCAATTCGAGATTCCTCACGAGTGCCGGGTCATGTCGGCCCACCGCACCCCGGACCTTACGTCGGAGTACGTCTCGGCGGCGGAGTCGCGCGGGATTCGAGTGATCATCGCCGCCGCCGGCGGCGCGGCGCATCTGGCGGGAGTCTGTGCGGCGCACACCGTCCTTCCGGTGCTGGGCGTCCCGATGCCCAGCGTGCTGGACGGCGTGGACTCGCTGCTCTCCACGGTGCAGATGCCGGGCGGCATCCCCGTGGGGACCCTCGCGATCGGCCGGGCGGGCGCGAAGAACGCCGGGCTGCTGGCGGCGGCGATTCTCGGAACCGGGGACGAGTCCCTACGAGATGCGCTCAAGGAGTTCCGCCAGGCCCAGGCAGCCAAGGTCAGGGCCGCCCGTCTCGACTGACGGCGCCGCCGCGCCGGCCACAGTCTGGTACGCTCTACGGCCGCAATGCAGTTGGACCCCCTTGTCATCCTTGTGATCGCGGTTGCGGTCGTCTTCGTCCTGATCCTCAGGCTGCGCATTAACGCGTTCATCGCGCTGATCACGGCTGCGACCACCGTCGGGCTCCTGTCGCCCAACGTGCCGCTGGGGGAGGTGATGCCCAGCGTGGCCCGGGAGTTCGGAGGCGTTTGCGGCAGCATCGCCATCGTGATCGCTCTGGCGGCGCTCATCGGGCAGTGCCTGATGGAGAGCGGAGCGGCGGACAAGATCGTCCGGGTCTTCGTACGCGCCCTTGGCGAAAAGCGCGCCTCGCTGTCGCTGCTGAGCAGCGGGTACGTGCTCTCGGTGCCTGTGTTCTTCGACACGGTGTTCTATCTGCTGGTCCCGCTTGCCCGGGCGATGCGGGTGCGGATGGGCAAGAACTACCTGCTGTTTCTGATGGCGATCTGCGCCGGCGGCGCCGTCACGCACTCAATGGTGCCTCCGACTCCCGGCCCGCTGGCGATGGCGGCGACGCTGAAGATCGATCTCGGCGTGATGATCCTGGTCGGGGCGGTGATCGCGGTGCCGATGTCGATCGCCGGCTGGCTGTTCGGCATCCTGCGCGACCGGCAACTCGACGTGCCGCTCCGGGAAACGCCAGGCCTCACTCTGGAGGAACTGGACGCACTGGCGAAGCGCCAGGAGGCGCGGCTCCCGAGCTTCTTCATGGCGATGCTCCCGATCGTCCTCCCGGTTGTTCTGATTGCTTCCAACACACTGGCCGGAGCGGTCGGGGCCGCTGCGGGCGTCCAGGCGGTCACCGGATTCCTGGGCAATCCGAATCTCGCCCTGCTGGCTTCGGCGGCGATTTCCCTAGCCGTGCTCGCCCGCCAGAAGGGCTACACCCTGGCGCAGCTCGCGAAGCCCGTTGAGACGGCGCTTGCCAGCGGCGGCCTGATCATCCTCATCACGGCCGGCGGCGGGTCCTTCGGCAAGATGCTGGTGCAGGCGGGCGTCGGCAAGACAATCGGAGACATGTCCCAGGAGTTCGGCGTGCCGATCCTGATGCTGAGCTTCCTTCTGGGAACGCTGCTCAAGATCGCTCAGGGCTCGGGCACGGTGGCCATGATCACGGTCTCGTCGATCATGGCGCCGCTGGTCATCGACACGCCTCCCGGCTTCCACGCGGTCTACGTGGCGTGCGCGATCGGCTCCGGGTCGCTCGTCGGTTCGTGGATGAACGACTCCGGCTTCTGGGTGTACAAGCAGATGTCGGGCCTGACCGAGAAGGAGGCCCTGCAGACCTGGACTCCGCTGCTTGCCGTGATGGGCGTCGTCGGGTACATCGTGACCCAGATCGCCGCGATCCTGGTTCCGCTGGCGTAGGCCCGACCGGGTCCCTCAATCCCTCCGGGCAGTCGCGGCGACCGGCCGGGTCCGCCCACAGGCGAGGACTGTGAGGGGGTGCTTCCTCCACCAGGCTCGGTGCGTCGGCAATCGCACTGCGGAATCGTTTCGGCGGCGGCGCACGAAATCTTATCGGTACGAAGGGGGGCACCCAAGCTACGACCGAATCGAGCTGTCCGGCTGGTTGCCCGGAAACGGACCGGATTGCCGCTACCGCGCAAGGACTACTGGATGCTTGCGTCCGGCTGGCCGGCGGCGAGGGCGTTCATGTAGGACAGGCAAAGATCGCGCGAGCGAAACGAGCCGAAAGCCTGGATCTCCTGCGACTTGACCGCGGAGAAGGCCGAGTAGACGTACTCCACGTCGTTGCGATCGGTGATTCCGTACAAATGGAAGAACACCGCATCGAGTTTGGCGCGCGGTGCGATACGCCTTGATGCGTCCCAACGGTATGGGGCCTGGGCTCGCCGGATACGTCCACGAAGCCCATGTCCCTGGCGAAAGGCGCCATGTCGCGCGACACGTATGTGAGTTCCACGTATGTGAGTTCCAGGACAGCCTCCCGAACAACTTCCGCCGCGGACTTGGCCCCAAAGCTGACCGACTGGAAAACTCCCGGCGGAACCACGGGCAACTGCTCGACAATGAACCAGTTCAGGTGCTGGCCCTGGAGTTTCTGGCGTGCCACCCAGTCGAACGGGATGTTGTTGAAGTTCGCAAGCAGGAGCGCCTCGTCCCTTGCGGATCCCCAGTCGCTCGAGACGCTCGGAAGGGTGTTTCCTTGCCTGCTTCGAGGGATCATGGCCGCAATCATCGATCGAATGTAGGTTGGAGCAGTGACATCCTTGAACGCCAGCGAATAGGGCCGGGTCAACCCGAGTTGACCTTCCAGGACCCAATAGCGCATTGGGCTTCCGAGCCTCCCGACAGGACTCCAGGCCGGTCAAGTGCGTCTGCTGTCCCCGACCACGGCATTCATCCACGCAGGCGCCCACTCTCTGTGGAGGAAGTGCCCGCGCCGTCACCGGCATCCGGATCGAACTCACCATCCGCCGCATGGCCCGCGGCGCCACCCGGTGGAATCGGACCGATTCCAGCACTTTCTTCACCGGCCTTGAAGCGAACGCCGCCATCGTGCGCCCGGATCGTGGGGCTGTGCCTCGAAGGACATCTGAATCGCACTACTCCGTCCCCAGCGGCACGCAGAGGCGGACCGCGTTGTTCCCGCGCTGAACTTGGTGGCTGAAGTCCCTCATCAGGCGTCGGTCGCGGCCCCTCTTCCATGGCGCCACCACTCCTGATTGCGGTCCCGTGCGCCTGGAAACCCAGCATCACCAGAGTGCGGTGGCGAGACGGCCCGCTATCCCGGGAGCCGCAGGATCCAGTGCCGTCCAGCGCAACGCGGTAGCGCGGAGCCGGACCGTTCCCGTATAATGAAAGTTCTTTCCTTGCAATAAGTTCTATGGCAGAAGACTATTCCGGCGAGGCCCCTTTGCTGCCTCTGGAAGACAAGGCCCCGGCCACAAACATTCAACCCATCAACATCGAGCACGAGATGCGCAAGTCGTATCTCGACTACGCGATGTCGGTCATCATCGGGCGCGCCCTGCCCGACGTCCGGGATGGATTGAAGCCCGTTCAGCGACGCATCATTTTCGCGATGCGCGAGGAGGGCCTGCGCTCCAATCGGCCTCCCCGGAAGTGCGCCCGGATTGTTGGTCAGGTGATGGGCAAGTACCACCCCCATGGTGACGCCTCGATCTACGACACCCTCGTCCGCATGGCCCAGCCGTTCAGCATGCGCGAGCTGCTGGTCACCGGACAGGGGAACTTCGGTTCTGTCGACGGGGATCCTCCGGCGGCGATGCGGTACACCGAGGCGCGTCTGGCTCCGTACGCGGAGGCGCTGCTGGAGGACATCGACATGGACACGGTCGACTTCCGGCCGAACTATGACGAGTCAGCCCGGGAGCCTGAGTACCTGGCCGCCGCGATCCCCAACCTGCTGGCCAACGGTTCCGATGGCATCGCGGTCGGAATGGCAACCCACGTTCCGCCCCACAACCTTGTGGAACTCGTCGACGCCACGATCCAGCTGATCAAGCACCCGCACACCAAGTTCGAGCGCATCATCAGCATCGTCCAAGGACCGGACTTTCCGACTGGCGGGATCCTCTGCGGTCGCGCCGGCATGATCCAGGCGTACAAGACCGGGCGCGGCCACATCGTGGTGCGGGCAAGGACGGCGATCGAGAAGAGGCCCAAGAACACTCACGCGATCATCGTGACCGAACTCCCGTATCAGGTGAACAAGGCGCGGCTGATCAAGAAGGCCGCCGATCTTGTCAATCGCAAGAAGATCTATGGCATCCGCGACATCCGCGACGAGAGCGACCGCGCGGGCATGCGGATCGTCTTCGAGCTCAAGAAGGGCGAGCAGCCCGAGGTGACGCTGAACAACCTCTACAAGCACACCGATCTGCAGTCCGGTTCCGGCGTGGCCGTGCTGGCAATCGTGAATGCGCGGCCGAAGCTTCTCGGCCTGATCGAGTACCTCAAGCTGTTCATCGCCCACCGCCAGGACGTCGTGCGGCGGCGCACGAACTTCCTCCTGCGGAAGGCCCGCAACAGGGAGCACCTCCTGCTCGGATTCGAGAAGGCGCTCCTCCGCATCGACGAGGTCATCGCCTTGATCCGAGCCTCTGGCAACCCGAAGGAGGCCAAGGCCGGCCTGATGGGCGAGATCGAGATCGACTTCAGGGAGTACCTGCGCCCCAACGCCGAGGTCAGCCCCATACCTTTCGGATTCACCGAGCGCCAGGCGCAGGCGATCATCGAGCTGCAGCTGCAGCGCCTCACCTCGATGGAGCGCCAGAAGATCTTCGAGGAGCTGGGCGAGCTCCAGAAGAGGATCACCGGCTACTTGGAGATCCTCGGCTCCGATCAGGTGCTGAACAAGCTGATCATCAAGGAGCTGCGCGCGGTGAAGAAGAAGTTCGGATCCGAGCGCAGGACCGAGGTCGGGGGAGAGGTCCGCGAGATCTCGATCGAGGACCTGATCGCGGACGAGGACATGGTCGTGACGGTCACCAAGAACGGGTACTTGAAGCGCACTGCCCTCGACACCTATCGCAAGCAGTCCCGGGGCGGGCGCGGCAGGATCGGCATGTCCACGCGGGACGGCGACCTGGTCGAGAACCTGTTCATCGGCACGACCCATTCCTACATCCTGGTATTCACCAACCTCGGCCGCGTGTACTGGCTCAAGATCTACGACATTCCCGAGGTCGCCGCTGCGGGCAAGGGCCGCAACATCGTCAACCTCCTCAACTTCCTGCCAGAGGAGACGGTGCAGGCATTCCTTCCCGTCCGCACATTCGACCCGGACCGGTTCGTGGTCATGGCGACTCGCAACGGCAGGATCAAGAAGAGTTCCCTGAAAGAGTACTCGCGACCACTATCGCGCGGAATCATTGCCCTGGTCCTGGTCGACGATGACGAGCTTGTGCGGGCGAGGCTGAGCGACAGCACTCCGGACATCCTCATTGCGACACGCAAGGGCCAGGCGATCCGCTTCGCCAACAGCAAGGTGCGCGCGATGGGCCGGGTGGCGCGCGGCGTGATCGGCATTCGCCTGCTGCCGGACGACGAGGTGGTCGGCATGATCTGCGCCAGCAACCACCATCTGGTCCTGACGGTCAACGAGTTCGGTTTCGGAAAGCGCACGAAGCTCGGCAAGTACCGCCAGACTCTCCGCGGCGGCAAAGGCGTCCAGACGACCAAGATCACCAAGGCCAACGGCGAGGTCGTGACCGTGATGAAGGTGCTGGCCGACGACGAGGTCATGATCGTGACACGCAACGGCAAGATTCTCCGCATCGATTCCAAGAAGATCAGGGCCACAGGGCGGTCGGCCAAGGGAGTCCGGCTGGTCAACCTCGAGAAGGGCGATGTCGTTGCGGCGGCGGTCGTCGTGCCCCGCACCGATGAAATCGACCAGCACGATGAGGAGACCAAGCGCTCCGGACAGTCCACGCTGCCGATTCAGTAGTTTCCCTCGCCTGCCGGGAAACCTGGCGGGACCCTCCGGAGAGCGCAGTGCCTCTGGGCTCGCTGTCCCGCAGTGCAGTCGGGCCGAGGACGGTCAGCCGGACGCTTTCCAGCGGACCACTGCTCCGGGCACTGTCGCGTGTGCGGCGCGGCTGGCGTCGGTGGTGCCGTGCTGGGCAGGGAGGGCTGGCACAGGAACGGCGACTTCGGAGTGACCGGGGGCTGCGTCCGCTGGTACGACCGCCGTAGAACCCGGAACTGAACCCGATGGCGCAGGTGTTCCAGTACCTGAAGGCGAAGTGTTCCGCCCACTATGTGTTCGCGACCGCGGCGGCGCTGCTGGCGGCCTGCAAGGCGGCTTCGGCTTGGCTGTGCTCGACACCGGAGCGGACCGTTTCGATCCTGCAGCGCGAGAGGGCCACGGCGGCCGCAAGCTAGCCCAATTCATTAGTGGAGCTTGACTTGGTATCACCTGAGGAATCCATGTGCCAAACCACCGAATGCACTTGGTTTCCGGCGTCCGGTCCGCGCCCCACCCCGAATGCACAGTTCGGCGTTGGATGCCAGGGGTCGGTTTGTCTGCCAGAATCCGGCGAAAGTGGCAGGCTACGGGGTTCGTCTGCCATCCGTGACCGACAAACTGCCTTGTCTGCCAGAATCCGGCGAAAGTGGCAGGCTACGGGGTTCGTCTGCCATCCGTGACCGACAAACCGGTCAGTCCTCAGAATTCCCGCAGAAACCCGCGGGGTGCGGCAGGGCGCGTCCACAACTCATCGTAGACACGGAGACTCCCTTGCTTGAGCGACCGCTCAGAACACGTTGCGGCCTTCCGCGATGTTCAGAAGGTCAGGGAACGCTAGCACAGCGGCCCGCTTGCCGCTTCCCTCAGACAGCACACGCAGAATCCCGCTTTCGCAAAGCGTGTCGAGAATCCGCCGTGCTGTCCTCTCCGCGCTACCGATCCCAGACACGAAAGCAGTCTTCCCGAAGATCGGACGTTCAAAGATGAAGTCCAATGCCTGGATGGCGTACCGGGAACGCGTCAGGTGCCCGATTCGGCCCTTGACGTCTTCGTAAAGTCGGATGATGCCCTGAGCCTTCTCAAGGTTCTCTTCCGCCTGTGTCCGAACCGCCTGCAGGAAGAACCGGCACCATCCGGTCCAGTCATCATCGCGTGAAACGGCAAGCAGGCTCTCGTAGTAGCTCTCCCGATTTGCTTCAAGATAGGCGCTTATATAGAACCGAGGTGCCCGGATCAGACCGGACTGCCACAAGAACAGAGGTACGAACAACCTTCCGAGTCGGCCATTCCCGTCCAAGAATGGATGCAATGCTTCAAACTCGGCATGCAAGATCGCGAGTTGGACGAGCTTGTCGGCCGCATCTTCATGGATATAGCGCTCCCATGTGGTCATCGCATCGAGAAGCCTGGCCGCGCTGATGGGCACGAAGCGGGCTGCCTCGATCGTGCATCCGGGCGGACCGATCCAGTTGGGCACGCGCCGATAGCTGCCAGGAAACATGCCCTGGCCCCGAACACCGGACAGCAACTCGGAGTGTGCCTCACGGATGACGCGCCCACTCAAGGGAAGCTCCTTAAGCATCTGTGCTGCACGCATCATGGCGGCGCGGTAGTTGAGAATCTCGCGGATATCGTCCCGGCGTGCCACGGAACGGGGTTCCTTTCCTGCCTCGAATTCGAATACTTCCCCCATCGTTGCTTGGGTTCCTTCAATCCTCGAAGAAAGCACAGCTTCGTGAGTGACTAGCGGTGACAGGAGAACACTAGGATTACGAATCGCTCCTAACATCCCGTCGTAGCGCGCGACGGCGGCGACCGCCGGACCGATCAGCGGTACCAGGCTCCGCCATTCCAGCCGGTCATCGGGAGGGAATCGACCCGTGTGGTAGTGAACTGTCGCCATAGAGCCGGTAATCCGAACCGTGATCTGGCCGCTGGACGCTGCCTTTCCCATCCTACCGAACGTTGTTTCCTTGGCGGGTCCATTCGAATCGGAGCCTCTTCCGCACGACCTGAGGGTCAGAAGCTGGTAGCTCTCTTGGGCGGTAGGGTTCTTTCCCTCAGACGCAGCAGTTGCGCCACCGTGGTTGGAGGCGCAGAGAGAGTCCGTCAAGACAGGAATGGAGCGCGGCGTTCAGCCCCGCACCGAATCGCGTGGGACGGCGGGCATCGATTCCTGACCTTCGTGTGCCTCTTGCACACGGGCCGCGGACGGCTGCCTGGACCTGTGCAAGCAGCGCGCCTACCCGCTGACGGAGAACTTCCATCTGCTGTGAGACTGCCGCTCGCCGACGCAAGCCAACAAGTTCCTCGAGCGCTGGTGCTGAACCGGTTCCGCCCCGGGCAGGCCTTCCCGACACGCGCGGCGGATGGCCTAATCGGCAGAGCCAGTGTCTCCCTCAAGAAAGGGCACGGATTCCGATCCCGCAGGTCATGCGAATTCGCTCTGGATCTTGCGCATCCGAACTTGCCGCAATACAGCCTCGCTACAGGTTCTACTGAGGAACCTAGCGAGACCCTCCGGACAGCGAGGTGCCCTTGGGATCGTTGTCTGGAGGGGCAGTCTGGCCGACGACGGTCAGACGGACGCTCTCCAGCGGCCGCCGCACGTCGTTGCGCTTCCGGGGCGGCCCAATCCAGAGCGTCGAGAGCGTCGTAACCGTCTCTTCGCGTCCCTCGGCGCGTCCCAGGATCTGCAAGGGATAGTCCCCCGGCGCCAGACCGGAGTCGACGAGGATGTCCAGGAACGCCGCAGGGATGACGACGTTGTCGCCGTCCCCGGAAGGCCCGAAGAACTGGCCTGCCCGGAAGCGGGCCGGCTGGGACGCGACTCCGCCCGGCGGATCTTCCAGCCACACTTCTACGGCCTCGTCGAATCCGGGCTCGGGCACCAACAGCACACCGACCCTCTCAGTCTCGCCGGGCCGGACATTGAGGTTCTCCGGATCGGAAAGCAGCACGAAACCCGGCTCGCGCTCCTCGATGCGGAGGCGGTACGCCATGTCGGGCCCGCCCCGTCCTGTCCGGTCCCGGACAAGAAGCCTGAACCGCCCGGCGTCCTCGGGCCGGAAGCGGAGCATCGAGTCGGGATTCCCGATCACGGTCCCCTGGCCGGTCATCAGGTCGTCGTGCTCGGCTACGAGGTTTCCGTCGATGTCGAACAGCTCGAGCACCGTGTCGATGCGCGGCATGCCGAGCTGGGCGGCAAGCGTGGTGACAACGACCGGCTGGCCCGCCGAAAGCTCCAGCCAGTACTCGTCCTCCTCGTCCGGCTTCTCCAGCACGCCATTGCACGCCGCGCCCTCCGGAATGGGCGAGATACTGCGGCAGTCGGGCTCGTCCATCGCGGAGATCTCGAGGCTGACCGAGTCGGAGATGCCGCCCGGCGAGCGCACCCACAGCCTCCACAGGCCCAGCCATGCGTCCTCGGGGATCCCGAACCGAACAGTGGCCTCGCCGTATCCGCGGCCGGCGATTTCGCCGTGGATGCGGCCGTCCGGGCGCCGGCCGGTGCCGAGCGGCACGGTGAAGGGAAACGTGAGCCGGTAGTACTCGGCGCGCCGGACCGGCGCGAGCCAGGCGCTCTCGACCGAGTCCAGGGCCCTTCCGCGCAGCGAGACTTCAATCCTCGATCCGATCCTTGCCCCGAGCGGATAGGCTGCCTCGACGACCGGCAGGTCGCCGATGCGCAGCATGTAGCCGCAGTTCCTGCTGCAGTTCACCCGCTGTGGTCCGCGGTACTGGTCAAGCTTCAGAAAGTACCGGCCGGACCGCTCGAAGACGTGCTCGAGGAACGGCGTCTCCAGGTAGTCGTCCCGGTCGTCGCTGAAGGCCACGGTGTTCCCGGCGGCGTCCAGCAGCGAAAGATCGTTCTCGAGGAATCCGCCATATTCCAGGGACCGCACGTCGAACGTCCAGCGCTCGCCGGCGCCGGCCTCGAAGGCGAAGAAGTCGCGGTCAGGAAGCCCGTGCATGCCCCCATGGAGCACCTGCGGCCGCAGATCGATGGCCTGCGCAGCTCCCAGTGTGTCGTTGGGCTCGACCTCCCGGGACGAAGGCAGCTCGTCCACGTAGAACAGACGCGAGTTCGATCTTCCGAGGAACGTGGAAAGCGTCGCGATGTGCGGTCCGGGGGGCGCCGCGGGATCGGCGCGCACAAGGCCGCGGAGCGTTCCGTCGTCCTCCAGGGACACGGCCTCCCACGAAAGGTGCGGATCGTCGAACTCCAGCGTCGCGGGGAGCGAGAGGTTCTTCCCGACGAGCGCGACTTCAATGACCTCGCCGCGCTGGCCTCCGAAGGGCTCGATGCGGTCGATCCAAGGGTCTGCGGGGTCTTCCGCCGCAGTGGCCGCGCACGCCAGGACCAGCGCCGACGCGAACGTGAGGAACCGCATCCCTGTTCTAGGCGAAGAGTTCGCGAATCGGCTGCCCGCCATCGTTGATCCTGATCGGTCTTCCGAGCGCGTGGTATTCCTTGTGCGTGTCGATGCCGAGCTTGCGGTAGACCGTCGCTCCAAGGTCCTCGATGGAAACCGCACGGTCCCGGGGCTCGGCTCCCATCGCGTCCGAAGAGCCGACGACCTGTCCGCCCGGCACGCCGGCACCGGCGGCCGCGATCGAGAACACGCCCGGCCAGTGGTCGCGGCCTGCGGAGTGGTTGATTTCGGGAGTGCGCCCGAACTCCCCGATGGCCAGCACCAGCGTCCTTTCGAGAAGCCCGCGGGAGTCCATGTCCTCCAGCAGCGTCGAGAACGCCTGGTCGAATTCCGGGTAGAGCTTGCTGTTGGTCTTGTCGTTGTCCGTGTGCGTGTCGTACCCGCCGTGGAACACCGTCACCAGGCGGACGCCGGCCTCGATCAGGCGGCGGGCCAGCAGTGCGCCCTGTCCGCCCGTCGTGCGTCCGTAGGCATCCCGGAGCCGCTCGGGCTCGGCGCCGAGGTCGAAGGCCCGCTTGGCCTCGGGCGAGCTCACAAGATCGAGGGCCTTCTGGTAGAAGTGGTCCATGCTCTCGACCACGCCCGATCGCTCCACGGACTCGAGCCGCGCGTCGAGAGCGGACAGCAGGTCGGCCCGCCCCCTGGCCTCCTCCAGACCCAGCCCGGTGGGCAGCGACAGATCCTGCACCGAGAAGTCCTCCTTCGCAGGGTCCCCTGCGATGAACGGGTCGTAGGCGGCTCCCAGGAAGCCC
The DNA here is from genome assembly GCA_028819255.1 of Bryobacterales bacterium. Taxonomy (GTDB): domain Bacteria; phylum Acidobacteriota; class Terriglobia; order Bryobacterales; family UBA6623; genus VXMF01. The sequence goes on from JAPPMB010000033.1 coordinate 37,075, forward strand.
GCGTCGGCGCAGATGTCCTTGCGCGGGATCACGACGAACGGAGGCAGGCCGTTGCGGCTTCCCAGCTCGTTCGCCACGACCGACCCGTAGACGGGGTGCTTGTACGCGTTGTTGGGGCGCTGGCCGGAGAACGCGTACTGTTTCGCCTTCTCGTGGATGGCCTCCAGCGAGAACATCGACCGGATGACGGAGAAGCGGTGGAAGCCGGCGGCGCAGCGGGGCAGGAGTTCGCTGAAGCGCACGCCGGGGACGGACGTCGGTATCGTCGCGAAGCCGCCGCGGATCTCGCGGGGGGCCTCGGGTTTCGGGTCGAACGAGTCGTGCTGGCAAAGGCCGCCGGTGTGGAAGTAGACCAGACAGGAAACGTCGCTGCGGCCGGTGGAGGCTGCGAGCAGGCGCGGCAGCGACACTCCTCCCAGCGACATCCCTCCGACGCGCAGGAAGTCCCTGCGGCTGTAGCGGGTGCGCATGCTGGAGAGTTGCATAGGATCCTCCTCAGAGGTTCATCTGGAATTCCTTGGTGTTGAGGATCGCCCAGAGCAGGTTCGCGAGCGCCTGGCGGCGGCTCCTCCCCGCCTCCGCCTCCGCCCGGAGATAGGCCTCCACCGTCGTCCGCTCCGCGGCGTCGGGCTTGCGGGAGAAGGCCCGCTCGTAGAGGCCGTCGACGATCTCGGCCTGGTCAAGGCCGCGGTCGAGGAGGCTGTCCACGACGAACCCGTCTGACTGCATGCGGTTCGCCAGCACGTCCCCGTTCATCATCTGCAGCGCCTGGCCGAGCGACGGATCGCCGGACCGGGCCTCCATGATGTCGCGCCGCGGATGCCCGAACGTTGTCAGGAAGTGGGTTGCGCCGATGCTGGCGATCAGCTCCTTGGGGGAGGTGCCGGCGGGGTAGTTCGGGAACTCCTCGGCCACGCCGGTGACCTGCGAGATCGCGTCGAGCAGGACTTCGGCGGGAAGCTTGCGCGGCAAGTAGCGAGCGAACAGGGCGTCCTCTAGCGGGTTCTCCCCCCCGGCACGGTCCGGAGTGTGGGCTGCGAGCTGGTAGGTCTTCGAGTTCAGGATCAGCCGGTGCAGCGCCTTGAACCGGAATCCGGAGTCGATGAAGAACCGAGCGAGGTCGTCGAGGAGTTCCGGGTGCGACGGCCGGTTCGTCGAGCGGAAGTCGTCGAAGGGCTCGACGATGCCGCGACCGAAGTACTCGTGCCAGACGCGGTTGACCGTGGCGCGTGCGAACTGCAGCTCCTGTGTCCCGATGATCCAGTCCGCGAGGACCTCCCTGCGGCTCGTTCCGGCCGGGATCTCGGCTTTCCCGCCTCCGAGGAAGTGCGGCGCCACCGGCTCCTTCGTCACTGGGTGCTCAATCTCGCCGTGGCGGTCCTCGTACCAGATCCGCCGGTACTGGCCGTAGCCGTGCTTGACGCGCGTGCGGGCCATGAAGGCCGCAAGGCCGTAGAAATCGTCCTGTGTAAGGTTTTCCAGAGGATGGTTGTGGCACTGGGCGCACTCAAGCCGCTGGCCCAGAAACAGACGCGTGATGGTGGGAACCGCCTTTTCGACCTCGAACTTCTTGAGCATGAAGTCGATCGCCGGGTGCCAGAAGTTGCCGGCGGGCAGCACGGTGGTGTCGCCCTCGGCGGTGAGCATCGCACGGACGGTGTCGTCATACGGCCAGTCCTCTCGAATCGAGTCGTGAAGCCAGCGCTTGAACGCGCCGTTGGTGCGACCTTGCGAGTAGTACTGGGAATTGCGGAACCAGTCCTCGAACTTCACGAGCCAGTGGGTGGAGTACTCGTCCCGGTCCAGCAATCGATCGACGAGTGCGGACCGCTTGTGGGAATCGGTGTCCGCGAGGAACTCCTGGGCCTCCCGGGGTGTCGGAAGGACGCCCGCCGCGTCCAGATGCGCCCGGCGCAGGAACGTCCGGTCGTCGGTCACGGGAAAGGGCTCGACGTTGACGTCGCGGAGCTTGCGGAAGACATGCTCGTCGATCAGGTTCGCCGGCTCCGGATGACGGAAGGCGGCGGTGGCGGCGCTCTCGATGACGATGAACTGCGCCGTTGCAGCCTTGCCCACGGCCCTTGCCGTGACGGTGGTCATGCCGGGGTCCCTGGCGACGACCAGGCCGTCCCCGGCCATTGCGACGACCGCCTCGTCGTTGACCGCATAGCGCACCTCGCCCGTCATGTCGCGAGTCGTGCCGTCGGACAGGCGCCCGACGACGACGACCGGCTGCTGCGCTCCGGAACCCTCAAGGACCTGTTCGGCGGGATGCACCTCGAGTCGCTCCAGCCGGACGCCGGACGCGCCGTACGGCGCTCCCTGCCGCACCCACTCGAGGATCGTCGCGAACTCGTCCGATTCCTCGGTCATCAGCTGTCCGCCGCCGTGGGCGATTCGAAACGACGGCTTGGCAAGCAGCAGGGATTCCTCGGGGGAATCCAGGGAGATCCTGCGGCCCTCGTGAAGGTTGACGATCATGTCGTGGTCAAAGCGCGGATCCGAGCCGTAGAGGGACAGCCTGAATCCGTTCTGTCCGGCGGGCGAGCCGTGGCACGCGGAGGAATTGCAGCCCTTTGTCGTGAGGATGGAGAGCAGGTCACTCTCGAATCCGATACCGACCGTTGCAGTCGATTCGCCAACGTCGACCGTGGCTTCGCCGGAACCCTCATCGCACTTCGCGGCGATGCGGGCTCTGCCGGGAGCGCGGGCGACCAGTCGTCCCGAGTCCGGGTCAACGGCCACCACCTCGGGGTCGCTGCTGGAGAGCGCGCAGCCCGAACCACCCGAGACTACAATGCGCTGGGACTCGCCCGGACTCTGCAGGCGGATGCCTTCCGGTTCGATCAGGACTGATGCATTCCCGCCGGCCGCCCACAGAAAACCTGCGATTCCCAGAGTGGGGAGTGCCAACCGCACACTGCAAGCGTAATGGAATGAGTGCCTTTCCGCAACTCCGGTGCGCTGGCGACCGATCAGACCCGGAAGCTCTCAAGCCAGCGACAGAAGCGTAGCGCGGCGGAGGGCGGCGGCGTGCGTTCGCGTCCCCATTCCGTGCGGAATTGGAGCGCGCGAACGACCGGCTGACCGTTCAGCGGCAACGGCAACGTGCCGTGGATGCGACGAATGTCTTTCCTGGCTCCAGCCGTCGCTGCGGATTTGGCGGCCGCCGAGTTGTTCGGGCGACACAGCGGAGCCATTGGCGAGGAGGGATCCCCGGGGCCTAGAGCCCGGCCCTGGGGCCTGCCTCTCGGCGGGGCGGAAGGCTTCGAGGACTCGGTCCGAGGTCCGGCCGGGATAGAATGCTGGCGTGATGAGGGGCATCTTGTTCCGAATACTGGCCATGCTTGCAGCGGCGTGCGGGCTGCTCGTCGGCACCGGAGGTGTTACCTTCCCAACGATCCCGGAGGACAGGATTCCGGTCACCGAGCTGGAGCTGACCGAGACCTCCTACGCCGCAGTCCGCAAGCCGCCCGGAGACGGGCCTTTTCCGGCGGTCGTCTTCCTCCACGGCGGCTTGGGGCAGAGTTCGATGGAAGACCTGCGGACGAATTCCCTCCGACAGCCCACGCAAGCGCGATTCCTCGCGTGGGGCTACGTTACGGTCACCGCGACACGGCGCGCCATCCGCCACGATCCCCAGGACCGGGGTGTTGTCGAGGACACGCGCGCGGTCGTCCGCGCCGTCCGTGACCTGCCGTCCGTAGACAGTCAGAGCATCTGCCTGTACGGAGGCAGCGGCGGCGGAACACTGGCCTTGGAGGTCGCAAGCGTAAGCGGCGACCTGGCGGCAATTGTTGCTGGGGAGCCGGCGACGATCATCTACATGGGAATGTTCTCGAAGCACCACATCGTGTTGGGCGAGAACGGCCGGCCAGCCGGCGACCGTCGCTGGGAGGTCATGAACGCAGATCCCGGGAAACTGTACACGGACGCGATTCGGAACCGCACCCGCGACAAGCTCAAGGGACTCTCGACGCCGACGCTCATCCTGCATGGCGATGTGCATGCGATCAAGAAATTCAACCTGGGGCTGTTCGTCCCTGAGATGGAAGCGCTCGGCAAGCCTGTCACGGTCAACATGTACGTTGGCGAGCCGCACGGATTCTACTGGGGAAGGGGGCGCGACCCGCGCAAGGCCCGCCAGGCGAACGAGGACGCCCATGAGTTCCTCCAGCGCCATGTTCGCGTCCAGCCGCAACCGGTCGCCGCCTCATGGACAGCGCCTGTCGAGGTCCAGCCGATGCGGCAGGCGAATCCGAATTGAGGGGGAATGGCAGTACGAATTTCCCTCATTGTCCTCATCCCAAGTTCATTGGACCGGGTCGCGCTCAGCGAGACGTAAGGAAGCCCCTTGCCGGTGGTCATTTGAAGAGTTCGGAATGAGTGCCGGCGCGGGCGAAGTAAACGGAACCACTCGGCCCGTCCGAGGCCTCGATGCGGTAGATCAGAAGGAAGTCGCCGCCGACATGGCATTCCCGGTAGCGCGCCCAAGAGCCTTTGGGTGGGTGGTCCCTTCGTTCGGGACCCAGCGGGCCTTCGTTGGCAACGACACGCAGCATGGCCGCCTTCCGCCGAGTCATATCGTACTGGCCCGAACGTGAGAGGCGGTTCCCGTCCTCCAGGAACTGCCGGGAGTAGTCAGCCCGGAGCGGCAGGCTGGTCGGTTTACTGGCCGCTCGCTCCTTCAAGTTCCGCAAACATCTCATGCGCGCTGGCGAATCGCGCCTCGCGCGCCTTCACCATCTCGTCCACCTCGGCCATGGCACTGCGGGTCTGCGCGTTCGGCACCTTGAGTTCGAGAGGAAAGGCCTCATCGACCGCGATGCGATGGAACAGCAGCCGCACTGCGTCCGTAGCCGTCAGCCCCATTGCGGCGAGCGCAGCCGTAGCCTTCCGCCTGATCTCGGCGTCCACAGGAACATGCAGCGTCAAGCTCTGTGTCTTCATCCGAGCCTCCAGTATCTCGTGTGCAGCGTATCGCGTCATGCCGGCGCGGCCCATGCGACCCAATGCGGCCAAGTCACCGTCCCACTACCTACCATCTTCGTGTATGGCTCCAAGACCTTCTCCAGCCGCTCCGTGTCGTTCCGGAAGCGCCGGCCGATGTAAACGCGCTCGAGCACCTCGTCGTTTCGGGCGTGGGCAGCACGGAGATTCCCGGGCAATCGGCCGGCGGCGTCCAGATTGTCGATTGTCGCGGTGAAGTGCGCCTCACGCGCCAACAGGATGTCCTCGGCGCAAGCCCGGCAGCGCACAGTTCGGAAGGAAAATCTGGGCGCATCGACGGCCCGCAGGCGACCGTAGCCAGCGCCGGTCCAGTGATCCGCAGGTTCGCCCCCGCTGTCGCGGACGGACGAGTTGCTCTACTTCTCGGCGAGGAGTCGCCGCGCCAGCATGGCTTCGGAACTCGGGGAGAGGAGCGGACAGGCCTGTGAGATCGCCGGTGCGGCGTTGTGGCGCCCGGCGATTCTCGGTCCGAAAGCCGCACCTTGACCCATTCCGCGCATGCCTGACGAGCATGTGGGAGGGTCGGCACGCGTAGGCGGCCACACTCGGCCGGCTGCCCGCGAGGTGGTATTTTCCTGTCAGGGCACACGAGGTCTCATGCCAAGCCAGTTCCGATCCGTATCAACCTCCCGCTCGCCGGAATCTCGTTTTCCGGACAGAACGCATTGCGCGGGAACCTTCGCTCTTCTTGCAGCCGGTCTCTTCGTGACGGTCGCATCGGCCGCCGCCGAGACACCCCGCACGCCGAGTGGACGGCCGGATCTCTCGGGCACCTACGACATCAAGACGCTGACGCCCTTGGAGCGGCCCGAGGAACAGGGCGACAAGCTGACGATTACCGACGAGGAGGCAGCCTCGTTCAGGAATCAGGCCGCCGAAACCCTGGCCCAGAGAAACGCGGCCTCGGATCCCGACCGCGGGGCTCCGCCCAAGGGTGGCGACGGTTCGCCGGGCTCGAAGGGAAACGTCGGCGGCTACAACGCGTTCTGGCTGGATAGAGGCAGCGGAGCCTTCCGGATCGACGGCAAGTGGCGGACCTCGATCATCACCCTGCCGAAGGACGGCCGCAAGCCGCCGTTGACGCGGGAAGCCCGGGACCGCGCCGAGGCGCGCGCCCGGCTCCGCGGCCACGTCAATACGGGGACGGCGTGGTGGATTCGCGAAGGGGTGGACCCGGGACCCTACGACGATCCGGAGATCAGGCCCCTGGCGGAACGGTGCCTGCTGGGCTTCGGCTCGACCGGCGGTCCCCCGATGCTTCCTGTTTCCTACAACAACCTCAAGCGGATCGTGCAGACCGAGGAATACGTCATGATCCTTGTCGAGATGGTCCACGACGTGCGCGTCATTCGCATGAACGACGAGCACGCTCCGAGCGACATCCGCAGCTGGCTTGGGGATTCCGTCGGGCACTGGGAGGGCGACACGCTGGTGGTTGACACAATCAACTTCAACGACAGCCCCGCGTTGTCAGGCGCTTCCCGCAACCTGCATGTCGTCGAACGGTTCAGTCGCATTGACGCCGACACCCTGCTGTATCAGTTCACTGTCAACGATCCCACTGTGTGGACCGGGCCCTGGGGCGGGGAGTATGTGTGGCCGGCGAGCGAGAACAGGGTCTACGAGTACGCCTGCCACGAAGCGAACTATTCGTTCGGCGGGATCCTTCGGGGGGCCAGGCTGCTGGAGGCCGAAGCGCTCGGCAAGGCGGGCCGATAGCGGCTGCCCGCGGCTGCAAGCCGTCCGGGTCTCGTCTCAACGGGAGCGCTCGCGGGCCGACGGGCGCATCGGGACTGTGTGCTCGAAACCGGACGGTGTCCCCGCGGCAATGCCTGTGCGAGAATGCGCAAGGTCGGATCCGCCGCGAGGACCGGTCGCTTTCCATGCTGAAGATCGGGGACGCCGCTCCGCTTTTCGAGGCCAAAGACGAGACGGGCACCAGTGTCCGGCTCTCGGATCTCCGGGGCCGGAAGGTGGTGCTTTACTTCTATCCCATGGACGGCACGCCCGGATGCACCGCGGAGGCCTGCTCGTTTCGCGACACGCACTCGCACTTCGTTGACAGGAACACGACTGTGCTGGGAATCAGCGGCGACGGCGAGCGGTCCCACCGCCGGTTCAAGGCACGGCACGGCTTGCCGTTCTCGCTCCTCAGCGATCCGGGCCGCAAGATCGCCCGGGCCTACGGGGCGCTGGGCGAGAGGAGGCTGCTCGGAATCAGATTCGCATGGCCGAGGCGGGCGACATTCGTCATTGACGAGAAGGGAGTGGTCGAGGCGGCCCACCACAGCGTCCGCGTCCCGGGCCATGCCTCCGCCCTTCTCGACGAGCTCGGCGAATCCGCAGAGAGGCTGGGCATCGAGTAGCGACCTCAGGGCTGCATCCTCCGCGTCCCATGGACGCCCTGCCTTGCAGCCCAGGCGGAACGGCCGCTCGGCCCGCCGACCGGTCGGTAAGTTCCCGCCTCGCGTCGCAACTACCTTCGCCAATTGTCGGAACCTGCGCAGAGGCTGCCCAAACCGTGCTAGGCTTGCCTCTGCCACGCGAAACTTCTTCTCGCACCTTCGGATAGCGGACGTTCGGACCCTGACGCCCTCAACATCCGGGACGGCGGGCGGTTCATGAACATACTTCTCTACAATCCCGACAACCAGGTCACAAAGAACTACATGCCGCACCTGTGGATGTTCGTCCTGCAGGCTGTGACGCCCCCTGGGCACAAGGTCTTCCTGATTGACGGAAACGCCCAGAGCATGACGGAGGAGAGCATCGCCGAGTTCGTCCGGGAAAACAGAATCGAGCTGGCCGGCATCGGGGCCATGACGCGCATGGCCGCGAGGGCCTACCGCATGGCCGATGCGATCCGCGCGGCTGGGGCGAAGGTCGTGATGGGCGGCCCGCACGTCACCGAGGTGCCCTACGAGCCGATCGGCCTCGACGGGGAGCCCCGCCACGCCGACGCCGTGGCCCTGGGGGAGGCGGACTATCTCTGGCCCAGGATCGTGCGCGACGCCGAGGCGGGGAACCTGCAGGAGGTCTACAAGCCGGTGGACGAGTCCGGCGTGGAGGTGAAGCCGTCCCTCGAAGACTACCCTGTCATTCCCTGGGAGACGATGGACCTGACGCAGTTCGACCTCGTCGCCAAGGTTCCGGCGTGGGCGCGGTACCTGCTGGAGAAGGCCGGCAGCACCTGGAAGAGCCTGTATGTGGTGCCGATCGAGTCCGGTCGCGGCTGCCCGTACGGCTGCGACTTCTGTACGGTGACCGGCTTCTTCGGCGACTCGATCCGCTTCCGGTCCAATGAGAGCGTGGTTGACGAGATCCTGCGTCTCAAGGCCCGGGCCGCCAGGGAGGGCGGCAAGGTCGGGGTGTTCTTCATCGACGACAACTTCGCGATCAACAAGAAGCGGACGAAGTCCCTGCTGCGGGCCATGATCGAGAACGGGGCCCAGGTGCCGTGGGTGGCCCAGATCAGCATGAACCTGCTCAAGGACGAGGAGCTTTGCGACCTCATCAAGGAGAGCGGCGGGCGCTGGATCTTCATGGGCCTCGAGTCGATCGACGCCGCCAGCCTCAAAGACGTCAACAAGGGCTTCAACAAGCCGGACCTGTACAAGGATGTGCTCGAGCGGCTCGCGCGCCGCGGCATCTACTCGATCACGTCGTTCATTTTCGGGATGGACGGGGACCGGCCGGGCGTCGCCCAGAAGACGCTGGACGCGATCGCGGAATGGCCTCCCGGGCTGCCGGTGTACGGCCTCATGACGCCCTACCCGGCCACGCCGCTGTACGACCGGCTGTTCGAACAGGGGCGGCTGACGCGGCCCAAGCACTGGCTCGACTTCCGTCCGTTCCGCATGGCGTACACGCCAGAGAACATCAGCATCGATCAGGCCGAAGCCGAGGTGGACCAGGCCTGGACAGAGTCGTATTCGCCGGAGAGCACCGCGCGGGCCCTGAGGCAGATCGAGGGCCGGCCGTTCCACGAGAGGGCGGTGATGTTCTTCACCCGCCTGGCGTTCCGGGGCATCTATTTCCCGCAGATGACGAAGCGGCACTGGATCTCCCTGCTGTGGAAAAACCGGGAGAGCTTCGCGAAGATTCTGTTCGAAGCCTACCAGCTCCACCGCAGGCACCGGCGTGGCGACTCCGATCCTCCGGCTCGGGAGCGCGTTGCCCGCCGGAAGCCTGAGAAAGTGGCTGCCTAGGGGCGGCCTGCGGGCGGGCGCAGCCGCCCGCGTCGCAGTACGGGCGGCTGCCTGCAGCTGGACCGGACGGGGCCGAACGTCGACGATCGGTGAAGGTGAGACACGGCATCCGCATCTTCGCGCCCGCCGCCTCGAGCGCTGCGGCGCAGGCGGCTCGGACCTGAGTGCCCTAGTTGCCGCACTGCTTTCCCGTCAGTGCCATCTACAGGTTCCGGATCTCCCCTGAAGGAAACCGGACCAGACCGTCGGACCCGTTCGAGGCGGTTGTCTGGACCGACGGGTGCCCCGACCCATCGGTCGAGCTGATCGCCTCGGCCTCCCCACCGGACTGGCGGGGGAGGCCCGGCACATCCGCCCGTGGATGGATGCGGGCTGGCGGGACATCGCGCTGCCTGCCCCAAGGATCTGCGAGGGCCTCCCGGCGCGGAACGGCGGGCTGCCGCCGACCGCGCGGCCGCAGCCCGCTCCCGGAGACGAGGGCTGGACCAGGCGCATGGAGAGGCCGGCGCTCATTACTGACGTGCGGTTCCGCTTCAATCGTCTGGACGCCCTGAATTCCGGACATCGCAGATCATGCCATTGACGACGTTGTCAGGCAACCTCCTGATTGTCAAGCACTTATACCACTCCTGCTGCGGCCACATCTGGATTGACTCGGAGTGGCCGGCCAATTGCTCTTATCACTATGAAAGGCCAGATTCCTCCCTCCCATCACTCCGGTGTTCCCCAAACCATCGATCTCCAGCCGGCCGACTTTGTCCCCGGGGAACCAGTCGGTGCTTGGTCTACGAAATCCTCCCACACGATCCCGGCCCCATGGGGGAAGTCTGGCCGCGGCTCTGCCGGCCCGTCCCCGCTGCGCAAGATGGTGGCACCCCGGAATTGATCCACGTTCGGAACTCAGAGCCTGGCGCTCGACGAGGTCCGTAGGCGGCGCGAGTCCGGGCGCGGAGGCATGGCGCACGGCGGCGAGCTGGAGACCTCCGTGTATCTGCAGTTGGCTCCGGAGAAGGTGCAGATGGAAAAAGCGGTCAGGGAGATTGGCATGCCCGATTCGGAATTCATCTGGATGGACTTGACGGAGGGCTCTCCAGTGCATCTGATGGACGAACGGACACGCTTCAGCAAGAGCGGTACCCATGGAGATCCCACGATCGCTACGGCGGAGAAGGGAAGGCCGATTTTCGAGGCGGTTGTGGAAGCCTTCGTTCGCCTGGTTCGCAAGTTCAAGATCCGCCCGCGCGGAGAACGCACCGACTGTCACCAGCAGTAGTCCGGGATCTCAAACGGACACTCTGAATTGTGCGAAAGCAGGCGGCATCGGCATCGGATGACTGCCCCTTGCATGCCGCGTCCAGTGGAGGCGGGCGCGTTCATGGAGTCGAAGCGAACTCACGGCTGTCAGGCTTCAAAAGATCTGGGACTCGATCGTGATTGCAGTGCAATCATACTGTATGATCGACACTGGCGGGAAGGAGGCCTTGGGATGGCTAGCATCACGATTCGAAGACTCGACGACACGGTGAAATCCCGCCTACGCCTTCGGGCGGCCTCGAATGGCCGCTCTATGGAAGAGGAAGCGCGGATCATCTTGCGTGAGGCGGTCGAACGGGAGCCCGTGCCCGCGAAGGGGCTAGGAACAGCGGTGCATGAACTGTTCAAGCCCTTGGGCGGCCTGGACCTGGAATTGCCGCCGCGCGAGGCCATGCGCGAGCCGCCGCGATTTGATTGAGGCCCAAGCATTGATCGTCTTGGACACGAACGTGGTTTCCGAAGTCATGCGACATGAACCGCGGCCAGGGGTCTTGGTGTGGATTGACCAGCGAGCGTCACGCGAGCTCTTCGTGACGGCTGTCACGGAAGCAGAGATCCTCGCCGGAATAGCATTGCTTCAGCCAGGCAGGCGCCGACGGCGCCTCGCCGGAGCCGCAGAACGTACCTTCAGCAATTTGTTCCCGGGACGCGTTCTGCCTTTCGACAGTCCGGCAGCCCGAGCCTACTCCGAGATCGTGGCCTCTCGCCGAGCCGCAGGGCGTCCGGCCTCGCTCGCGGACAGCCAGATTGCCGCTGTTGCTCGCTCGCGCGGCATGGCAGTTGCAACCCGAAACGTCCGCGATTTTGTGGCCATGGGAGTCGAGATCTTCAACCCGTGGTCGGTTACGTGACTGGTATGCCGGAGGGATTCGGGCATACAACGAAGCGTTCTTGAGCTGGAAGGGATCCGGCGTCTGTGCGCTTTGGCGGCGGTGCCGCGTGCCGGTGCCCGCCTCGCTGTGTCCGTGGCGGCGACGCTTGCCATGGCACGAACTGTTGAACGATTCAGCTGAGCAATGAGCGCGCGTCCATTGAGGACGACCGTCGGGCCGCGTCCCCCGGCATCACCAAGCAACTCTTCGGCCACTGGCCCGTCCAATTAGGGCGGGACTCCGCTGGACCGGGGACCTCAGCCGACGGCTACGAACGGCGTCGAGATCTGGCGACTACTGGATCAATACGTCCGGGGACAGAGAAGACCGTTCAAGACTCGATTCAGTCCGTTTCGGCCGCTCCCGCCGCCAAGGACGAGCATTTGCGCAGAGTCAATGCCTACCGAAGAAGGTTCCGCCCCCGGGAGGATCTTGGCAAGGAAGCTTACATGTGTGATGAGAGAACCGTCATCGACAGCGAAGAGTACCTGAGCAGGAACGAGATCACGAGACGGCAGTTCGGAGCTGGACTGGCGGTGCTGTTGACCCGTCCCGCGCATGCTCAGGCCGTGACCGAATCCGATCTCGACGTTAAGACTCCCGATGGCGTGGCGGATTGCTACTTCGTGCATCCCTCGAGCGGAAGCCACCCCGGCGTTCTGATCTGGCCCGATGGGTTCGGCCTGCGGCCAGCGATGAGGCAGACGGCCAAGCGGCTCGCCGCATCGGGATACTCGGTCCTCGTCGTCAATCAGTACTACAGGTCGCAGAGGGCACCTATCGTGAACAGCACGAACTTCGCGGAAGTGCGCGACACGGTCAGGCCCCTGATGGCATCGCTGAACCCAAGCACCCACGTGACCGACGCAAGGGCCTTCGTCAGCTTCCTCGACAGCCAGCCGTCGGTGGATGGCCGCCGGAAGATGGGGACGATGGGCTGCTGTTGCAGGGGGGGCCGATCACGATGGTTTGGAGCCGGGCGCCAGAGCATGCTTGATCGCCATCAAGGGGCGCTGCCGCGTCGCTGAGCTTCCTTGCGTCTCTTGGCGTCTGTCTCCGTGCTATGAACCGGGCACGGGGAAGACCGGCTGAACCCAGGCCTTCCGTCCGTTTGAATCGGTGATCGTGGCCCGCACGTAGCCATCCCCCGGCTGGAGCCGGTAGCTTACTTCCACGCCTGTTTCCCGAGCCAGGACACGTCCTGCCTTGCCGACGAATACAGTGCGGTACTGGCGGTCACTTTCCTGCTTGATCTTGACCCGCAGCTGCCCCGCACCGCGACGCATCGCTTCAAGTTTCACCCCGGTGGAAGCATAGAACTCGCCTCTTCCAACGGCAGCGAGGATCGCCTGTTCTGAGAGTTCCGGCGCGAGCACCTCGACCCAACCTCCACCCGGGTTGGACCGTCCGGGTCCGAACTGCTTGAACTCGTGGGCATCGTCGACGGCGATCCCGTATAGTTTCCTGCCGGCCGTTAGTGCGCTGTCCCACATTTCTTCCAGACCCCACTCGTTGTTCGTGTCCGGATGGCTGTTATAGACCTCGAACAAGCCCAGATTCCGAACCCGCACGAGGGTGGCGGCGTCGATAGCCCATGCATCTTGGGGGTGGTTCAGCGAAGGGACTGCTCCGGCAGCTTGGATGGCGTCGACATTTCCTTGGAGAGTCGACAGGATGTCCTCTCCGAAGAACGGCTCGATCGTTTGTTGCAAGCGGAACGCGTTGACGTGGACCGGGGCGTCACCGTAATGCGAGGTGACCTCCTCCCCGGTGATCAGCAGGAAGCGATCCTTGGCCCCTAGGAACGCGTCAAGGCCTTGTGGATCAGTGAAATAGTTGTGGTCCGTTAAGGCGAGGAAATGATAACGGCGCTCCTTGTACCACCGAGTGACGGCATCAGGGGCACTGTCTCCGTCGCTGTTGATCGTGTGGGAGTGCAGGTTTCCCTTGTACCAATGCAGAGCCGGACCTTGGCTGGGCAACCGGACGGTCCCCGCAACCAATGCTATGACGGCCACGAAGAATAGGCCGATTCGAACCCGGATGGCCCGCATTGCGAGGTCACGGGCTACCCGCATCGCTCACCAAGCCGGGCTAGCGATCCCAACTCCCAATTGGAAAATGCAATCCGCTCATTCGGCGAAATGGGAAGGTAGGAGCGGAAGAGCAGGCAAGGGTGCGACACGGAGCCCAAGCGTAACAAGGCAAGCCACGGGTGTCACCCAAGAGCTGAGTGTTGCCGCAAGCCCTCAGAGAGCCGTCCGCACGTCAGGCCCTCCGCCCCAAAATCCGGGGCTGGGTCCTACGATGGAGTCGCCGGCCGTTGTGTCGGTAATGGCCGCGCCTGTTGACCTCCTTCCGCGAGCCCAGGTGAACCATCTCAATGAAGTGGGTCGTGTCGAGCTTGACTGGGCCGAGCCATGCCCGAATCGTGTTCAGATCCACGCCGCCCCGCGGCAGGTGTGTCGGCCACCGCAGAGGACTATCCCAGGATCGGAAAAAACGAGCATTGACGAGCACCTCAGGTCACCTGCGCCTGGATGATGCTGTTCGCCGCCCAGGCCTCTGCAATCACGCCATCGCCAGCTGTCTCGACACTCGCCGCGAAGTCATCAGGCTGTGGCGCGAGCACTTCTTCGAGCCCCGGTCAGCTGGCACTGTGCCTGGCAAGGCGCCGAGGCGGGCGGCACGCGGCGCAAGTTCGTCGGCAACAGCAAGGACGGCCCTCTCGCAGCGATCGGCCTGTGGACGCTGGAATCCGGAGGAAGGCTTGGCAGCGGCGGAAGGAAGCGCGGGGCGTTCGGTGCGGAACTCGATCCGGGAGGCCTCGCCTCGGCGGTGGTCCGCGGGCGAGCACTCCCGGAGACTCTACAACGTCGTGCACAACTGCGCCCTGGCCATGGCCCTGCTTGATTCCGCAGGAACGCGTTCCTCAGTTGGGAGACCGGTTGCCCGATTCGCAGTGCGAGATCGCTGGGTACTGTAGCCGGACAAGGCGGTCGAATGCCGCACGGCAGAGCTGGGACGCCTTTCATCAGCCTGGGTGCCGCTGGCGTTTCGGGTGGAGGTGCGGTCTTCGGCGTGGGCTTGGGAAAGCTGCGGCGTATCAGTGGACGCTGTTGCCGGTTGTTGGGAGGTCCTGTGCGTCACTTCTCCGCACGAACGAATCTCTGCACGACTCTGCTGAGCTGGGCGATGAAGACGCTTCCGTCTAGAATCGCGATTGATCATCCGCTGACCCACCATGGAGGCAACCCGGATCCGATTGAGAAGGTGACGCGGATCAACACCTGCCACGCCGCGCAGGTCGCCGCTTTCCTGGACAAGCTGAAGGGGGCCGGGGAGGCTGACGGCACTCTGCTGGACCGCATGGGAGTGCGTCCGGAGTCGATCGGGGACAGCACCGCCCCCCACGAGCACATCTCGGACGTGCAGAGGGCCAGAAAGCGCGGATTGGCGGCGCGACCGCCTCGTGGAAGGCCTTGGAAAGGGCGTTGAACGCCCCTGCGTTCTGAGCGACTCGCTTGGAAGGCGTGGCTGCGAGGGCCGCTGGAATCGCCGGTGACGTCCCGGCTTCCAGATCCTGCGCGGTGTCTGGCTCAGGCCTTGACTTCGTACTCGCGCAGGAATTCGGGCGTCAGGTCGATCCCGAGACCGGGGCCGGCAGGGATGCTCCATTCGTCGAGCCCCTGACTCCAGCCGTCGAGAAAGATCTCGTCGTACTGACCGGTCTCCCTGTTGCCCTCCTCCATGATGAGGAAGTTGGGTATGGATGCGGCGACATGGATGCTGGCGGCCGTGCAGACTGGCCCGTTCGGGTTGTGCGGGGCGATCGTGATGTAGCCCGTGTCGGCCAGCGCGGCGATCTTCTTCATGGCCGTGATGCCGCCGGCCCTGGCAACGTCAGGCTGCCAGATGCGAACGGCCTGGCGGGCCAGCAGGTCGCGGTACAGGAAATGGCCCTGAATGCCCTCGGCCGTTGCGATCGGAATGTTCGTTGAGCGCTGGAGGGCGGCCAGCGCGGCAGTGTTCTCCGGTGGCAGCGGCTCCTCGACAAAGAACGGGTCGTAGGGCTCCATTGCACGCAGGATGCGGCCTGCGGATGCGACGTTGAACTTGCCGTGGCACTCGATGCAGATGTCAAAGTCCGGGCTCGCCTCGCGAATGCCCCGGACCATCTCCCGGACCTCATTGAGCACGGAGGTGGGAAGCTGTCGCGAGGGCTGAGGGTAGGGCCCGAACGGATCGTACTTCCCTGCGGTTGCCCCCAGCGCCACCAGTTCTTCGGTCCGCCGGCGATAGGCTGCGGCCGTTCGGGGAATATCGCCCCAGCGATACGAGGTGTAGAGCCGGAGGCGGTCCCAGACGCGCCCGCCCAGCAGGTCGTGCACCGGCACGCCAAGATGCTTGCCCAGAATGTCCCACAGGGCGATGTCGATCGCCGACATCGCGGCGTAGAGCGTGCCTCCGAGGGTGTTCTCCTCGACCGTGTATATGCGACGCCAGATCTTCTCGGTATCCCATGCACGTTCCCCCGCGATCAGCTTGCCCAGCGACCGGATCTGCGCCACGGTGGGGGCGACATTCGGCGGGGATGTGCCTTCTCCCCAGCCGTGCAGGCCGTCCGAAGTCTCGACCCGGCAGACAACGACGTTCCTGCGGGAACCGATCCGGATGACGTATGGGTCCACTCGGGCGATCTTGAGCCTGTCCGGCGCCACCCGGCCCTCGCCCGTGGCGGCGATGCAGGGAGCCGGCGCGGCAGCCGCCGCGAGGCGAAGAAAGAAATCGCGCCGGTCCATGGAGCGCACCCATTCTGCCACGGACCACTCTCAGGCCCCGATGCAAGTACGCAGCCCTCTTCTTCCGGGCGGTGCAACCCTGCAGTCAGGAGCTGCGCTGAGGGTGAGGGCCTTCCGAGTTCTTCATGATCTCGGTTCTGGCCGCTTCGGATCCGACCATGTCGCCCGTCGGCGGCCAGGCAAGGGCGTCGCACCACATGGGCAGGATTCCCTTGCCTGGCGTCCCAATCGCCCGGTTGGCGGTAGTGTAGGGAGAGAATCCTCGCTGGGATCCCTCTCGGAGCTTTGAACACCTTCGCCGTCGTCATCCTGGTCGCCCTCGTCGGAGAGTACTTGCTAGGCGCGGTCTCGGGACTGCTCAGCTCGCGCTCGTTCGGCCATAGAGTGCCGGTCGAGTTCACCGGCGTGTTCAACGACGACAAGTACGCCCGGGCGCAGCGCTACACCGCGACGCGCGCCCGGTTCGGCCTCGTCCGCGGGGCGCTTGGTCTCGCGGCGATGCTCACCTTCTGGTTCGCCGGGGGCTTCGGGTGGCTCGATAGCGTGGTTCGCGGACTCGGCAAGGGCCCGGTAGTCACCGGTCTCTTCTACATCGGGGCCATCATGCTCGCCGGAACCCTCTTCCAGCTTCCGTTCAGAGCGTGGTCGACGTTCGTGATAGAGGGCCGTTATGGGTTCAACCGCACCACGGCGGGAACGTTCGGCGCCGACCTCTTGAAAGGCGCGGCTGTCACCGTCGTTCTCGGCGGTCCGCTGCTCGCTGCCATCCTCGCATTCTTCGAGGCTGCGGGACCGCCGGCCTGGATTTGGTGCTGGATTGCGGTAACCGCGTTCACGCTCGCCGTGCAGTTCATCGGCCCGACGTGGATCATGCCCCTCTTCAACACCTTCACTCCGCTCGATGACGGCAGGCTGCACGACGCCATTCTGGGATACGCCCGCTCAGCGGGCTTTCCGCTCGAGGGCATCTTCGTGGTCGACGGCTCGCGGAGGTCTTCGAAGCCGAACGCCTTCTTCACGGGCTTCGGCAAGCACAAGCGCATCGGGCTGTTCGACACCCTCGTCGAAGAGTACGCCGTAGCCGAGGTGGTGGCGGTCGTGGCCCACGAGATCGGCCACTACAAGAAGCGCCACGTCTGGTTGCAGTTGGCGCTGTCGATTGGCCACATCGCGGCGATGCTGTGGATCTTGTCGCTCTTCCTGGGGCAGCAGGGCCTTTACGTTGCGTTCGATGTCGCCGAACCCTCTGTCTACGCCGGGCTCGTCTGCTTCACCCAAGTTCGCCACTTTTGTAGAGGCTGAGCTGACCGGCGGTCTTTTTTGGCGTTGATTTTGCGCAGAATCCGGTCGATGTGCGTCACATATTGTAAATATAATTTTCTTATATTCGTAATTTATTTCTAGTTTATACGTATTGATTCTTGCGAGGTCTGTGTAGTGCCAAGGGATGGCCGAATTGGCCGGATGGGCTTGCTTTCACCCTCTCGCCTCTGCCACCCTAGTTCTCGTGCTCATCCGGGCCACCAAGACCCATGTCCTCACCGGTCAGCCCGGCCATGGCTACCCCTTGCCCGCTCGGTTCGCCAAGACGGGAAGGTCCGATAATCAGCGTCGGATCTGGCCAAGGGCCGCGCAAAATCCGCAAAATGTAGTGCCAAGTGCGCAGGGATCACACGCGCAACCCGTTTCCGGTCACTAACTTACAAGAATTCCAAGTCGCCAAATGGCGAACTTCGGTTCAGCCTCCTTTTCAGGCCTGTCGACTTGGTCCTGTCGGTCCTCGTACACGTCTTCTCGCGGCGGCACGAGTTCGAGGCCGACCGTTTCGCAGCAGAGACTACCGGCAGCGGTGCGCCTCTGGTCGGCGCCCTGAAGAAGCTGGCGGCCGACAACCTCAGCAACCTAACGCCGCACCCGATGGACGTCTTCCTGCACTATTCGCACCCGCCGGTACTCCAGCGCATCGGCGCCCTTGTGCGGCTGTCGGCGAGATCAGCGTCGCCATTGCGGTGAGGCCGCAAAGGTTCTGAATCCCGACCCCATCGCCGCGCCGGGTCGGATCCGTAGGCGCATGCGGGATGAGCCTGCCACCGGGCTCCGTGACCTGGCCGTGCACGCCCCGACCGTGAACCTGCGCACTCGACGGCACTCGGCTGGCGGGCCGAGAGACCTTCCACTACCCAGAGTCGGACCCGCCCGCTCCTGCGAATGGGCTTGACGCTTGCGCCTATCTTCTGACCTGTCGCGTGGTCAAACGCCCGCCAGTGCAAGCCGCACCGTTCAGCGTGGGATGATTGCCGCACCGTCTCGCCCTTCGCGCCAGAGTCTTCGGGACGAGGGGCGCGACCAGGTCCAGGCATGGCTGCACCAGTACGGCGGATGCCGGGGCCGGCGCGGGCGGGGCGGCGACCCTTGATGCACTCGGAAGTCTTCCCGCAGGGGGTCTGCCCGAAAATCCGACCTTCTTCCCGGTCCATGACGGATCGGCCGAACTGGCGTGAATGGCACCGGCAACCGGACCCGGCGCGTCGACCGCCGGATCGGCCGGGTTGCGCGTTCCGGTAGAATCTGCGGCAGCAGCAGACACAGCCTAGGGAGGAAAGTCATGCGATTCCCCAGCGTTGCCGCCCCCGCCGCAGCCGCGTTCACCGTCCTGGTCGCGGGTGCCGCTGCCCGCGCCGCCGGCCAGTCGTGGATCCCGCCGTCGCCCGATGAGCGCTGTCCCAGCCACTGGGGGGCCGACGACGAGCGAGGCGCGGCCAACCACATGGCTCCCGAGACGGTGCTCAAGGCAGCGCGTCTGATACGAGAGGGGCGGGTGATCGAGCTCGGACAGGTCCTGAGAGGGTCGATGCCGCTCGGCGCCCGCCACTTCGACCTCTACATGAAGCCAACCGGCCCGAACGTGGGTTCGAACCAGCGCGGCTCGAACGAGGAGCTGGTTGTTGCCGAGATGGGTCAGGTGGGCACGCAGTTCGACGGCTTCGCGCACCAGACGATCGGCGGCAGCCTGTACAACTGCGTCGATCAGAACGAGATCATGACGCGAGACGGGTTCACTCGGCTCGGCGTCGAGAACGTCGGCACGCTCATGACCCGCGGCGTGCTCATCGACGTGGCCGCCCTCAAGGGCGTTGAAATGCTTCCCGACACGTACGAGATCACGGTCGACGACCTGCAGCAGACACTCAACCGGCAGGGAGTAACGCTGGAATCGGGCGACGCGGTACTGATTCACACCGGTTGGGGTGTGCTCTGGGACACCAACGCGGAGCGCTTCATGGCGACCAACCCGGGGATCGGCGTCGCGGCCGCGCAGTGGCTTGCGGAACAGGATCCCATGCTGCTTGGGGCGGACAACCAACCGGTCGAAGTCTCCCCGAACCCGGATCCGCAGGTGTCGTTGCCGGTCCACCAGATCATGCTAGTGGTCCACGGCATCCATCTGGTGGAGCGGATGAAGCTGTATGAATTAGCCGCGGCCGGCGTCTACGAGTTCGCCTTCGTCGTCCAACCGCTCAAGATCCAGGGTGGCACGGGATCCACCGTCGCGCCGGTCGCGATCTACTGATCTCCAGTGCCTCGGAATTCGCCGAGTCGAGGGGGTCGAGGGGCGAGGAGGAGCGCCAACGGCCCAACGGCCCCCCTCCCTTGACAGATGGATACTGACGCGGTAGGAGTCGTTCTCTTAAGTATCTGATAATAATAGAGTTAGGATATATTATCCCGAACTGGTTCCCTCATTGCGTCCCACGTTCTAGACGGGATACCATTCGACCGTATTGGAGGTCTTTGGCCTCCATGGACGAGTTTCGAGGCGCGACTCCAATGTTTGAAGAGCTTGCGCGCTCCGGAAATTGGGGGAGTACATTCGGAGCCGACCGGGTACGTTTGGCCGGAGCTTGACTACGGCCTAGCGTAAGGCGTACTCATTGTCGAGCCATCCCCGCCGTCGGTTCCCTCACTCGCCCAATAGGCGGCGCGGCGGCGGAAGGAAAGCCGCGACCCTCTGGGATCGGATCAGGGTCCGATAAAGCACCTTATTCGTATCTAGCTGGGAACCGGATCGGCACAGCAGACGAGGGATACCCCTTCTGAGAGAAAGAAAAATCCGATCAGGATTACAGGAGCAACTACTTGAATACTCCGTTGTTGGCGTCCCAGGCCAAACCTCCAGTGCGGATTCGATGGTGGAACATGGCGACGTCAGCCTGTCGCCGGGTAGGAAATGGGCCACGCGCTGCCTTATCCGCTGCCCGGAGGAGTACGCGGCGCAACAACGGCGAGACTCGTATAGAGTCTCCAGTCCCTCGCGCATGATGGGTAAAGAGATCGATTCCCCCTTCTAGGAATCTTCCCTTGTGTTGGAACCAATCGGAGAGGTCTTGGAACTTCACTCCGCTGTTTTCATCCTCCGAAGCTGCCTGCCATTCGTGATCCGACTCCGCGTCACGGTAGACGCTTCCTACGATGTAATCCTGTTCTAGGATCGTTGCGAGGGTTCGATAGGAGGTGCGCCCCGATACTCGAAGATTGACGAGATCGACCAGCGCTCGCCATGTCTCAAGCATCGTCCCCAAATGCACCCTGGGTACTCTTGCGGGATTTTCAACCAGAATGTAGCGCCACGCCTCGTAGCCCTTCCCTATGTGTTGGATGAATTCTTCGGCAGTGTCCAAAGCAATGCTGCCACTGTCGAAGTTGTGGAGGCTGCGGTAGACACGGTAGTAGATGGCAACTACGCTTCGATCCTCTGAATCGAGCAACGAGTAGAGGTGCTCCAAGTCGTGCGTCCTCCCCGGAGTGCCGCTGCGTATCCGAATCAGGAGCTTCGTTGTTTGCTCAATACCCATGTAGCAACCGCAGATAAGCGTCCAAGCGTTGATGGCCTCAGCGATAGGCACCAAGTCTGCGTTCGGGGGATACTTGTCGTACTGGCTTTGCGTGGTTGTGTAGGCGTAGTTCACACGGCCAGCTGCATCTCTAATGCCCGCAAGATTGTTGGACATGGATTTCTCCTGTGGCTCAAATTAGGGGACCTACGTACTTGCCTTGATGGCATGGTGCCGCAGCTCGATCCGGCGCTCGGCAGCCTTGGCCGCTGCTCGCCTGCCCCGACGCTTCAGCCTGTGTGACAGCTTCCGGTCCGCCTTGTCGAACATCCCGGAGACCGCGACCTTGACGGCCTGTTCGTGTGTGGGTTGCTTCTTCATCGGTGCCCCCTGTCAGTCTCCCGAAACAGGATGCATTCTGAAATGCCACCTGATCTCGCCGCGAAGCTCAGCGAATTCCTTGGCTAGGTCGTAGTGTGCGGCTTCAAGGCGGTTGATCCTGCTGGAGAATTTCCACATCAGGCAGCCCAAGGCCGCCCCAACGCCGAGGATCCCGATCAGCTCCGGGCTCACGACACCAGCATACCCGATGCGTAGGTCAAGCGTAGTCCATTTGTAGTCGGCCGGTTTCCGTGCTACGATCATCCCCGGAACCGTCGTCGGGGGGCCTGAGTCGGGCCTCCTGCCGAATACAACAGCCGCTTGCAAGGCAGGGTGGCCACCTCGCCTGGCGGTGAATACGCAGGCCACTCGTCCCCGTACGGCGGTTCCAGGGCCCGGCGCCACTACGCGGGCCCGAAGGAGGGGCCATGCACAAGGGGATCCCCGCTGCTTTCTTCGCCGCCACTCTTTGTGGCAACACCTTGCCAGATGGGAAGCTGCCTCGAGACATCATCGGCGGGGAGGCAACATCCGTGCAGGAATTCCCCTTCGTTGTCTTGCTGGAGATGCGAAACATCGGCAAGTGTACGGGAACCGTCATTGAGCCCGCCTGGATCCTAACAGCGGCTCACTGTGTGGAGGATGCAAGGACAGACCAGGTGTTCGTTTGGCACGAAACGGAAGCTACCGAGCAAGGAAGGCCCGCTGTTCGGCTAACTGTTCATCCACGCTACGACACACACACAGGAGAGAACGACATCGCAGTCGTCAAGATCGGCGAACCATTCCAAGCCGCCCCCGTTGGAGTTGCTGACTGGTCGGGCGTGGGAGAGGTCGGAACCATCGTCGGTTATGGCGCGATGGAAAGGAATCAGGAAGCCACGGGCATGAACAAGGTTCGGCTGCGCGTACTGGACCCCGTCAAGTACGGCTACGGCGGCGGCTCCACGCTTTTCACGCTCGCGATCGGACAGGGACCGAATTACGGGGATTCAGGGGGGCCGCTCCTGATCGCCGAGAACAGCGGTCACATGCAGGTCGGGGTAACCTCCCAAGGAACTTTCGAATCTGAATACGACAGCATTCGCTACAGCGTGTACACGCGGGTGTCAGCGTTCCGGCCATGGATTAGGGAACAGTTGGCTGAGCGGCGCCAGGCCCCCGTCGAATCGAACGGCAACGTTCTCACCGGGGCCGAGGCCGTATTGGACTTGGCGGGCTACCGCGAATGGCTGTTCCGGAGCGGAACCCCCTACCTGGACACTAGAGATTCCAGCGACGTGGCTGAGAAGGTGCGCAACATTGAAGCGGAGGCTCTGGGAGCGACGGTCCGCTTATCGGTCGAGACGATCGGGTGGGCTGAGCTCGTAGTGAATTGGGCCTGGGCCACGATCCTCGGCGACAGCGCGTTGGCGCATGGCTTCATGGATGCCGCGATGACCGTGCAGGAAAGTCATCAAGCGCATGTTGACAAGGTTGTTCTCTCAAATCCTCGCCCGTCCCTGTACGAGCTGTTCGGCACGTTCAACGAGTGGGAGACGGGCGAGCGCAGGACGTATCTGGTCTTGGTCCTACGGAGCAAGGCTCAATGGGTAGATGACATCTCGTCCTACATGCCCAACGACATCGACCCCACCGGCTACATTCGCCAGCGGCTGTGGAATGCCCGCAACTCGCTAATCAGCACGTCTGAGATTGTTCAAGGACTCGGAGAGTGAAGCCGAAGCAGCCACTAACCGAGGAGGAGATCAAGCTTCAAGCCGTTGAGCGGTATTGGGGAATACTGGGCGTCCTCCTTGGACGCTGGTTAAAAGAGGGCGGAGGACGTCGACGGCATGTGCAACGTCTTGACCTAGAACTCGGGAATGCTCTTCGGGAGTGGCTTCGCAGCCATCCCGGAGTGCCTCTCCCCCTGCGGAGGAGGCTAATTGAGATCCATCTAGACCTTTTCCGCAATGCGGACATCGCTCGCGATCACTTCGAGCAGGAAAACCCATAGCCTTACGCTGTCAGCTCCCTGTAGGTGAGACGCCTGCCCTCCATGCCGAGGAGAGCCCAGCTCATGCGCTCTAGGACTCCGAAGCGCCGCAGGTAGTGGCGGACGGCGAACTCGTTGCAGTAGCGGTGGAGGTGCTTGGGGCTCATCCAGTGGTGGGTTCCGTGGTAGACGCGCTTGAAGAGCGCCCAGAAGGACTCGATGCCGTTGGTGTGGACATCTCCCCAGACGTACTCCTTGCGGCTGTGGTTCACGGACTCGTGATTCTCAAGGCGATTGTACACCTTGGAGTCGTCGGTGTAGAAGACGGCTTCGGGGTTGACCGTCACAGCGATCAGCCGCTCGGCGTTCTCCCGGTTGACGACCGGCATGGGCACTGCGGTCACGGTGTTGGTGGCGCGATCAAGGATGCCCACCACGGGAATCTTGCCCACGGCGCCGCGGCCCGCTCTGAGCTTCTTGCCCCAGTGCTTGTTCTTCTCTTTGCCGCCGATGTAGGTCTCGTCGATCTCAACGGGGCCGGCGAACAGGTCCGGGCCGTCCGCGAACGATTCTCGGATGCGGTGCCCCATGAACCAGGCGGACTTCTGTGTGAGGCCGAGATCCTTGGCGAGCTGGATGCTGGAGATGCCCTTCGGGCGCGTCAGGACGAGGTAGAAGGCGATGGCCCCCTTGCGCAGCGGGATCTTGCTGCGCTCCATGGCGGTGCCGGTGCGCAGGCTGAAGTAGCGCTTGCAGTCCGCGCACCGGTAGGGCATTGGCTTGGAGTTGGGGACATGCTGAACGGCTTCGTCCGACCCGCAGTGCAGACAGCAGATCTCGCCGTCCGGCCATCTCTGCTCTTCGAACCACTGGGCGGCCGTTTCCTCGTCCGGGAACTTGGCGAAGAGGTCACACAGGCTCAGTGTCTCCATGCCTAGAGACTACAACGCCTGTCAAGCTTTGTATGTAGGTCCCCAAATTAGAGTGGATAGAGGGGAGCCAACAACTCACCTTCCCCCTCCTTCGCAATGACCTGCGTCGGGAGCCAATCCCGGCGAGATCCTCTTGAATATCAGGGTCTCTCTACCCACCGCTGGACCGTAATGAAATCCGGTCCAGTGAATCGCAGGGATACCCATTCGAGTAGAAAATACCATCGAATCCAGCCAACACATCTGGATGCGCAAAGACAAGTCGGCGGAGAATCTCTTCCACTTGGGAAGGATCTTCAGCTTGTGGATAGAAGTTCAGAAGTAACAGCCATCGCTCGGCGAAGCTACCGCTCCATCTCGAAAGATCCTCCGTCTTGTCGCCCAAGGTGCGTCGCACCATTCTGGTAGTGGCCCAACTGGTTTCAGCAGCACCGCTACCACTGCTTATGGCGATTGTCCAGCGTTGTCCTAGCTCACTTGGTCTGAGCCACACACCGGGGACCTTTAGGGGGGACCGCTTGTCAGAAACGATGTGTTGCCAGATTGCCTTTTCGGTTTCTTCTTCCCATTCCTTCTTGGAAGCTGACTTTTTCCATGAACTGAATCGACTAGGACCCTCTAAGAATATGGTATAGCTGCGCTTACGTGTATTCTTAGTGTTTTCCCTAAGTCGCTCAGCAAAATTCCGGAGATCCGCACCAATCTGTTCTGAGGAAACTTGCTGTTTTCCATCGAACGATGTGACCTGCTGGTAGGTCCGAGTGACTTCCACGCCCCATTGGATGTCGTTGTCCCATGTCACGACAAGATCTGGAGGATCAGCCACATTCACTGTGCATTGGAATCTGGATACCCCGCACTCTGCCAAGTGATCTCTCGGTAATTTGCAGGCAAACTCCTCGTCTAGTTTCGCTTCAGCCATCATGGTTTTCTGCTTCTCCTTCGAAATTACTCTCCAAGGACATGCCGGTCAGGCTTCATCGGTCGGTGATTCTGTTTCTTCGACAACCCGGATCGAATTCGCTTCGCTCGCTTGAAAGTCACATCGCCAGTCTGAGGGTAGTCCACGATCTTCCCGCCCAAGAGATCCTCAATCGTAAGTATCTGGATGCGCGGATGATTCCCTTGGGATGACTTGTAGAAACCCGCTGAGACGGCTTCGCGGCGCATGGGTGCGGTTGGAGGATTCAGGGACAGGAAGACTCCGCTCGCTGACACGGCAGTGCCCACCTTGGAAGCACAAGTCCTGGATGTGAGGACTTCGCCACTCATGCGTACAGTCCAATCAAAACACGAATATATCACATTTATCATAAGTTGATTATGCAAGTCCAACGGCGAACGAGTTGCTAGTCTCTGAATTCCGAACATCGTAGATCGGGCCATCGACGGCGTTATCAGGCAACCTCCTGACTGTCAAGCACTTGCGTCTTTTTCGCTGAGGTCGGAATCGACTTGACTTTTGGTGATCGGTCGGATAAGAATGTCACTATGTCAGGC